>NZ_JAMCCX010000013.1 GCF_024706985.1 Alicyclobacillus sp. SP_1
AAAGGCAGACGGACAATGCTCATCAATCTTCCTTTTTGTCCCAAATTGAATTCGGATCGCTTAAGTTGACAGCATTGATTCAGGTGCCGGGGTACGCTGCCAGCAAGGGTGGGATTGCGCAATTGACGAAAGCACTCGCCAATGAGTGGGCTCCGTTTGGGGTGCAAGTCAATGCCATTGCGCCGGGGTACATTGAGACGGACAACACGGAAGCACTGCGTCACCACCCTGACCGCAACCGCGCTATCACGGAGCGCATTCCGGCAGGGCGTTGGGGGCAGCCAGCCGACCTTCAAGGGGCCACAGTCTTTTTGGCGTCCGCTGCGTCGAACTACGTAACCGGGCATGTGCTCGCCGTGGACGGTGGTTGGTTGGCCCGGTAGTCGCAGCTCAGCACGTCTTGTTTCTATCGGTCTGCTATTGGGATGCTATCCGTAGGCTTCGCTATGTGTCAACTGCATGCGTGGCAACAAAACAGCACCTTTAGGCGCTTAGCTTTCGCGGCCTAGAGGTGCTGTTTCTCGGCTTGTGACGGTTTACCGCAGTGTTGCCAGAGAACCCATCGGGTCCCACGGTTTCAATTCCATCGGCGGAGTGTCCAAAGCGGCTTGAAGCTCTGCGGACAAATAGTCGCGGCGCACGACGATTTGGTACATGTATTCGTCAAACCATTCGTCACTCATGATGAAAAATCCCTTGTTGCCCGGTTCTGGTCCCCAACTGTTTTCTACTTTCCAACGATTCGGCTGGCCGTCTACCACATTGACGCCTGTGAAGACCATGGCGTGCGTCATGAGACTTTCGCCATAATTGAGCCGGTCTTCCTTGCTCATTTGAAACGTTACGGACAGCGCACTTTCGTAGTCGTACAGATTCATGTCCATGATGCCAGCGTCTCGGTCCAACATCTGCCCAACGTCGCAGCCAAACCACACAGGTTCTCCTGCTTCCAGTTGCTGGAGGGCGAGCGAGCGGAACGTGCTCATCTCCACATTCAGATACTTGACTGCTTTGCCGCCTTTGACATTGCCTAAATATTGGACGGTATAGGTGTGGCCAAACGGTTTGTCGGCGGTTGGCGCATGAATCACGCTGACATAGTCGTCCAAGTTCACATCCACGTACTTTTTATAGAAATCTTGTGGTGTCAGGTGTTCGTCGCGGTGAAATTCTTTCTCTTCGTTGCGGTACTCGAAGTCAAACGTCTTCGGTGGCTCACCGAGGAAGAAACAGAGCATGCGATAAATCTCGCCGAGCATGCTCTGTTTCTCGGCCCTGAGGGATTCTGCCGTGCTCTGTTTGGTCTGATAAGCGTGTCTCAAAGTGACGGCGTACTCGCGCAGTTTGCGCGTGATGAGGCGATTCATCTCGCGCGACTTGCTGCTGTGGTGCGTCTCCGGCATGACGTGCTTTGGTACCACACCGTATTTTTCGACCAGGTTGACGAACATATCCCATTGCCCGCCGTCATTCACGGGTTGCATGAGCAGCCACGAGATGAGGCGTCCGTCCGTTGGTTCGTCAAGAGTCTCCAGGATGCTTTCCAGAAAGTAATTCGATTTCTCGAATTTATCCCAGAACATCTGGTAGCTCTGCGATAGTTCGAAGGATTTTAATTGACACTTTTTCGCCACATGTCCGCGCAGTACGTTCAATCCGGCAAACATCCAGCAACGGCCACTATTTTTCTGGTTGGTTATGTCCCCTGTTTCCAACTCCGTGGAAAATGTATATTGCATTTCCACTAAGACATCTTGGTTCATCGCCACGGACTGGATACCGTTTTTCTTAATGGCATTCATCAAGACACGGTGTTGCGGAAGAGACCGGAAACTAGCTTGGAAACGCTCCATCATCTCTGGTGTAATCGCTGTGTCGTCCGTCAATCGTACACTCATCGCGAACCTCCTGACCCGATGTTGGCGGTGTTTGGACCGTCTCGCTGCAGATTCGAGTCCTTCTGTGCGAATGTCCGAATCGCCACCGTCATCAGAAATGTTTGCACCTTCTTATCATACACCTTCTGGCCCACCCCTGGGCGCTTAGTTGTCATGGCGGCGCTACTTCGATAGTCTATATATAGACTAGGAATTGCACTGAGGAGGCGTTATCCATGAAGACTGTGACGAAGATGTTCGGGATGACCGCGTGTACCGCCGCTTTGTTGACGATGGTCGCCGGGTGTGGGACGGTCAGCGCGGCACAGCAACCAACATCGGTTCAAGCGAATAACGAAGCGTCGCCGACCTTGACCTTCCAAGGTTTTCAGTCGTCCCTCCCAGGCGTATATCTCCGTTCCACGAAGATGATTGTCGCTAAACATCTTGGCAAGCCGAGTAGCGATTATTATGGTAGCGTCGAGGATGTCTGGGGGTATTTCAGCAAAGGCTTGACTTTGCGCTTCAATCGGACCAACACGGTTCTAGAGTCCTTCGAGGTGAATTCTCCTGGCGTGACGCTGCGCGATGGCATTGGTTTGGGGGATACGCTCAACCAAGTCAAATCCATTCTGCACGGAGAGTCTGTCCCGTTTACCGTGCATTACAAAAACGGCTATGCCAATTTAACGGCCACGTCTCCCAAGGGCCATTCGCTTTTGCAATTGGGTTTTGCGCCGACCGAACCGCATAGCCGTTCGCATCAAAAAGTTATTGCTATGACGGTGTCCCTCAAGAAATGAGCGAAGGCAGCGGGCGAGAGGTTACGCGGATTGCGCGATTCCTCTCGTCCCTCGTCTTTTCTCGCCTTTTTTGGCTTAGCTCCAGCCGGCCTGTGATGCGTCTTCAACCGCTTTGAGTGCTTTTTGGAAATTGCCCGCATAGGTGGAGGAAGATGCGTCAATATATCCGTTGTTTGGCGAGGAATCCCACGAAGAAAAGTTGAGGAACTCCTCTAATGTATCGCCGTGCCTTTGAGCGGCTGCCTCCAACTTAGACACTGCCGCACCCCCGATGGCAATGACGCAAAAATCCCCACCAGCGTTAGCAGAGGTAGCGGCTACGAGCGGATCCGCCGTCAGATATGCCTGAATATATGTGGGTTCTGCGTACAGGTACTGTTGCAGGATGAGTCCATTCACATAGTCCCGCTCATCTCCCACGAAGAGAAGGATGCGCCGCCCAGCAGCATTGGTGCCAAAAGGCAGATACGCTGCTTCAGACGTCACGGAAAACCCTGGTGTAGCAATAGGCCCGTATGTTGGACCCGTATTGAAGCGAGACTGGGTGCCCGTGGGTCCAGTGGCTACCTGTGGGCCATCGTAATGGAGGTGGCTCAATTGGGAATAAGCGTCGCCGTAGGCGAGAAACAGCACGGACAGGCCGTATCCTTCGTTGTCACCCGTATTCGAAAATCCGGCATTGTATACGGACAGTGCCGCAGACAACGTTTCCCAACGGCTTCCATAGCGAAGGACAGGCAAACATTGCGTTTGTAGATACCAAGCGGCCGCTGCTGCGTTGATGGCGTCCGCATGTTGTACGGTGGCGATAGACAGATTTTGGCCCGTGGTGTTTCGCGGAGTCACAAATTCGTCAAGGAACGCCTGGCAATCCGCATCCTCCATCTGCAGCCAATTTCCAAATGGACCGCCGTTCTCCTGCACCGATTGGGCCAACAGAATCCGCGATGGGAGCTGGAACTGCGATGCTGCGCCGACTAAATGGTCACGCATGCGCGCGGTTGGGTTGTCTCCGGCGTTGGCATAATAGGACGCGAGAGTGGGCGTGCAAACGGCAGAAGTATCGTCGTAGTACGCAGATATGGAACCAGAATTAGGGAGCGAACAATAGGCTCCGAAGGTCATGAATAACCCTCCTTCAACGGGATCTCCCGACAGAATGACTCCACTTCCAGGGATGACGACAGCCCTCTTGTGTACTGCTTGTGTCGTGTAGAGATTGCGCGAGCTTCGCTCTCTCGGGGACGGAGTTGCCGAGTGGGTTCGTGGACAATTTTCGAACTGTGATACACTCGTATGTTTCGGAAGGCAAGAACGTTTGTACGACTGCCTGGAACGGCCTTATACTTTGGACTAAGTAGATAGAACGGCTGTGGCCACTTGGGAGCGGATAGACAGTTGACGACCGATATGGATTTTGATTTCTTTGGAAGCGGTCCTCCGGACGGGCCGAGCAAGAAATCGAAGGCGAAAAAATGGTGGATTCTTCTTGCGGCGGTCGTGGCCGCAGTCCTCATTGCGCTGATTTCATTGCGAAATGAGATTCTTAATTCGCCGCTTCTGAACGCATATCCGCGGCAGTGGCAGCAGTACGGATTGAACGCTCACCACACATCGAGTTGGTATCATTCCACGGAACACGAGAACTGGATATATACGCTTAAAGGCGAGAGCCACGGGGGTGGTTCCATCGTCGATGGAACTTACTTTATTGGCGACAACAGCGGAGACGTGACGGCTATTCAGGTCACCACGGGGAAGGCTAGGTGGGTCACGCACGTTGCCGACAATAACATCATGACGGTTCCTTTGGTATATCAAGGAAGAGTGTTTGTGGGGGTTGGCAACAATCAGTTTCAACCAGGGCATCTCATTCGCGGCACAGGCGTGAATGAAATCGTCGCGCTGTCGGAGAAGACCGGACGTATTCTTTGGACGGTGAAGACGAGCGGGGAGGACATGCCTACTTTTATCGTCCACCAAAACGTTCTTTATGCCCTTGGCGGTGACGGGGTACTGCGCGCTTTGCGCCCGAGTAGTGGTCAGGTGCTGTGGACGCTGTCGCTTGGCGGAGTGGACAGCATGTCTTCGCCCGTCATCGTGCACCATCTGTTGTTTGCGGGGATGTCTTCTCCTTATCGGACGGTTGCCGTGAACTTGGAGACGCATCGACTCGCGTTCCAGACACCGTTTCCGAAAGCCGTAGCCGCAGTGGATGACGCATCCATCGTCTACGGCGATGGAAAAGTGTATCAGCAGTGGGTCGAGCGTAAAGCGGGATCGAAAACCGAATATCGGCAAAATCTGACGGCCATCAATGCGACCAATGGGCATGTGGTCTGGACTTATTACGAACCGTATGGGGTAAAACAGACGCCACAAGACTACGAAGCTGCGGCGCCCGTCTACAATAAAGGGATTTTGTATTTTGGGAGTTCATTTCACAAGCAGTTGTACGCCATCAGCGCCTCAAATGGGCAGTTGCTCTGGAATTATCAGCTCAGTAGTGCTGCCAATGAGACACCCGTTTTGACCACCAACAACGTGCTGATTGGGGACGTTCAGGGGAATCTGTACGCGCTTGACCAACTCACGGGCTTTCCTATTGGAATGAAGTCTTATCAGGGGCAGATTTTTTTGAATGCCGATCCGGTCTATTGCAACGGGGTCCTTTTTGTCCCCATGGCATCGAGGTCTGCGTCTGGCTCCCCTCAGGCCTATGTGCGGGCCATCCCGCTCAGCCGGTTTTCCGGGAAGTAGTGCGGTGCGTGGTTCGGGACTGACATGAGTGGGCCCGTAGGGCATCCCTGAGCAGGCACTTCAAGCGTGCTCAGGGGCAGGATGCGTGCTCAGGGGCGTCAGGGGCGGGATGATGGGAGTCCCATTTAACCGAGAATGGCTTGCTTGACTCCCGAGTATTTCGTGTCGACGACAGTCACGGGGTACTTTTTGGCGAGGCTTGCAAATAGCTGTTGTGGAGTCATGGCTTTCGACTGCTTCAATTCCTCTTCAATGAGCGGTTCGACCGTTTTTAATGGAGCCACTTTGCCCGTGCTCATTTTGAATTGGCTGGCGTTCTGTTTGTAGTATGCCTCGACCTCGGCTTTGGTCACGGTGACGTTTCGTTCTGCCAGCTTCTGTTCGAGAACGTCCATCTTCAGCGTGTCTTGAAGGTCGGCCATGGTCATGCCGTTTTGTGAGAGCAGGTTGGAAAGGGCGGAACTGTTGGTTACATTGTTTTGTTGCTCGAAACTCTGTAGTGCACCAGCCAGTTCTTTTTTACTGGCCGTCAGGCCGTACTCTTTCGCGCCGTCTTGAATCAAATCGTCGGAAATCATCTGTTCCAGTGTCTGCTGACCGGACAGTTTCTCGACTCGCTTCGAAAAATCGCTGGCAGAGATGGTGGTGGAACCGACTTTCGCCACAATGCCGCTACTCGCACCGCCACTTTGTGCATGCACATCCCAGATGCCACCGACGATCAGTGCGCCGACCACCACACCGATGCCACCTGTCACCCAGATATTTTGAAAAAATGAGCTCATTGGATTCACTCCTTGTCCAGTCTATTCTACCATGGGAACAACGGTCGTCTCGACTCCATCCCATTCGAGCAAAAAAGTGCCGCCACATCTCTGCAGCGGCAAGAAAAGGGGTTAGGGGGTTGTTGGGGTTGCCAATTCCATTCATCCAGCCGCGCCGGGCGAATCGCCGCACCGTCGCTGGCATGGGAGTATCGTAACGGACGAATCTCGAAATTCCCTTGAAGAGGAAGACGACTTCACCCGCACCGATGGGCGGGGGTCTGATAAAATGTCGAAAGATAGGCTACTCGGTCAGGCGTGGGTGCTTTGCCGAATGTCGAGGAGATGATTTATATGCTTTCGCAGTCTACGGCGAATGTTGGGGAATTGGACGTGGAGCGCCGCTTTCAAGCGATTCGCGAGCAAACCATCGGTTATGACGCCACTCTGGAGACGCCTTATGGTATCAAGCCGTTACTTTATGCGGATTGGACAGCGTCTGGGCGACTCTACCGAGACATCGAGTCGCGCATGGTCGAGGAAATTGGGCCTTATGTCGCCAATACGCACAGTGAGTCCAGCACGACGGGGCGGTGGATGACGCGCGCCTACCACTACGCATCTGCCGTCATCCGCCAGCATGTGGGTGCCAATGAAGACGATGTGCTGCTCGCGTGCGGGACGGGCGCAACCGGGGCTATCAACAAATTGCAGAGAATGCTCGGACTCCGTCTGCCCGAGCGCTGGCAATCGGTCGCCAACATTCCCGAGACCGAGCGACCCGTGGTCTTTGTGACGCACATGGAGCATCATTCCAATCATATTTCGTGGTTGGAAACGGTTGCTGAGGTCATCGTCGTTCCGCCGGGAGAGGATGGGCTGGTTGACCCTGCGCACCTCGAAGCAGAGCTCGTTCGCTATGAGCACCGTCCCGTCAAAATCGGAAGTTTTACAGCCTGTTCCAATGTCACTGGAATTCGTTCTCCGTACCCGCTTTTGGCGGAGATTATGCATCGGCATGGCGGTGTGTGCTTCGTTGATTTTGCGGCCTCTGCCCCTTACGATCCCATCGTTATGCACCCATCCAACGGTGACCAGGCTTTGGATGCTATTTTCTTTTCGCCACATAAGTTTCTCGGCGGACCGGGATCGGCCGGAGTTTTAGTCTTCCGTAAAGATCTCTACCACAATCGCGTGCCGGATGAGCCAGGCGGTGGTACGGTCGATTGGACCAACCCCTGGGGTGGCCGCAGCTACATTTCAGAAATCTCCGTTCGCGAAGATGGCGGTACGCCCGGATTTCTCCAGTTGATTCGGGCCGCTCTGGCGGTTCAGTTGAAAGAGACGATGGGCGTGGAGGCGATACACCGTCGCGAATCCGTGCTGACCGAGCGTCTTTTGACGGGACTTTCTGCTCTCTCTGGCGTGCACGTCCTGGCAGGAGAACAGACGGACCGGCTCGGTATTGTTTCATTTTACATCGAGGACCTGCATTATCATTTGGTGGTGCAGTTGCTTAATGACTTGTACGGCATTCAAACGCGTGGGGGGTGTTCCTGCGCGGGCACGTATGGACATTTTTTGCTCGGCATTGATGCGGACACTTCGCGCTCCATCGTCAGTAAAATTGGCTATGGGAATTTGGCGGATAAGCCAGGATGGGTGCGGATGTCGCTCCATCCCACGATGACGCTCACTGACATCGACACGATGATTGGTGCGGTTCGAGACATCGCAGGCAATGGGCAACATTATGCGCGAGACTACCATCATGAGGTGGCGCTGGCGACGTTCACGCATCGCTCGATGGCATCGGCATCGGCAAGCCCAGACGAGCCTTGGCGGCATTGGTTCCGCAAGTGATGGCGGGATGAATGGGTTCTCGCGCGGCAGTTCATCCGGTCATTTCCTGTCCGCGCCAGGATTCACCACGTCGCTCTTCAAGGGAATTTAAAGCTTCGTATTGCATCCTAGATGCATCATCAGAATCGCAGACACGTCGCACCAGGGCGACGTCTGGAGGTCGGGTTGTCTCGTTCGTCCACGCAGCCGTGTGGGCCCGCCGGAAGGAGGTCTGTTTGTGCCTACGAAGCTGTTCACCGTGGTCGCCATCTCGGTTTTGTCCACCGCCCTCGCGGCGGGTTGTGGCAGTTCCGCCAGTGGCCAGTCCATTCCGTTTCCGCCGCATACCTCTGCCGCGCACAGCCAGCCCATCTCGACCGTCGCGCCTGTTCATGCTCACAAAGGGCATGGCAGTGAGGCGAATGGTAGTGAGGCACATGGCTCAAAAAAATCGGCTGGGTTGCGCTCCTCCTCCACGACCTCGGCCGATTTTGGCCCAGCGGCACTCTACGCTTCCATTGCGGCCACTCTGCACCTGTCCGCACCCACCGTCTTGGCGAAAGTGCGCGCTGGTGCATCACTCGCTTCCTTGGCGACGGAGCAGCATGTGACCAAGACGCGCTTGATTGCAGCGCTGCGTTCGAGTTATCGCCAACATCTGCACCGATTGACGCAGTCCGGCGCCCTGTCGGCACAGGCTGAGGGGATGCTCCTGAGCCATTTTGACCGCCATATCGAAGACTGGGTGAATCAAGCGGGGCTTCCTAAGTTTGGCGATCCCGCTGGTGTTCAAACATCCCTCTCTCCGTGACGCAGGAAGCGACCGGGAGCCGCTGTTCACAAATTGGTCACAACAGTACTCCAAGAGTCGTGTCCGCGGGTCGCAAATATAACGAAATCGTAGTAATGTGATACTTGTTGGACTCAGCCGCCTCAGGGAAAGGTGCCATGATGCCATGTTGGATGAGGAGAAGTCTCGTGAAGAGGCGGATTTGGATGCGTTGCCGGAACTGCTCGGCAACGTTCAGCGGCACTTGCGCCGCTTGGTGCAACACACGCTGCACGACCAGTTAGGAGAGTTTGATTTCAAGCCCATCGATGGGGTAGCGCTGATGACGATTGGTCGCAGGCCAGGAATTTCCATCACAGAGCTCGCCGCCGCTTTGGGCCTGACGCAGACGAGCGTGTCGAGCATGATTAAGCGCTACGAGCGGCTCGGACATGTGGAGCGGCGTGTGGACGAGCGGGATCGGCGCGTGATTCAACTCCACATTGCACCCGGTGCGCGAGAACTCATGGAGTCGCGCGTGCGGCCGGCACTTGAGTCGGTCTTCCTGCGGGCGGTGAGTGGGTTGTCGGAGGCGGAAAAACTGCAGTTGGTGGTCGCTTTGCGGCCTTTGGTGAAGAATTTGCAGGAGATGAAGTGAACGGAGATTTTGGGGGAGGGGCAATAGGAATGGCAACAAGGCGATGGGTTAAATCGTCCCTGTATGCATTGACGGGGGTACTCGGCGCTGGGGCGGTGGTTGGTTGCAGTTTGAAACCAGCAGCGGCTTCAAAACCGCTGCCGCCAGAGGCGGTGCAAGTGCAGACCGTGCGTTTGACGGAGCAGTCGATTGGCAACCGTTACTTGGGGCAAATTACGCCTTATGTGACCTCCACGCTGGCACCGGGGGCGAGCGGCCGGTTGGCGTCTCTGGCGGTCCGCGTGGGTCAGACGGTGACGAAAGGAGAAGTTTTGGCAAGGCTCAGTTCGTCCGTCAGTGTGCCTGCTGAAAATTCCGCCAATCAAGCGTCTGTGGCGCTGGCTGGCGCAGAGGCGGCGTATCAAAATGAATTAAACGTATACAATGACCGTCTATCGTCCGAGCAGCAGGTGGAAAGCGCTCAATCTCAGGTGGCAGAGGAGAAAGCAGCGTTGCTTTCGGCTCAAGCGAATTTGCAAAAGGCAGAGTTGAGTGCGACGGCCTCTCTCGATGGAGGCGGTCAATCGGGCGTGGCTGCGCTGAAAAGCGCTGTGGCGGCGCAGGAGACGGCTCTGAAGGCGGCCAAAGCGGAACTCGCCGCGGATGAGCAGACGTATGCCACAGACAGTGCGGCGCTCAGCCAAGCAAAAGCTCAATTTGGAACCATTACCGAGGCGCAGGTTCAGACGGCGGCTCAAAATTATCAAACTGAACTCTCCTACGAACAATCCTGGCAGCAAGGCGGGTACACGGGGCAAAATCCGTACTCTGCCGTGGTGGAAGAGGATGACAGTATTTATCAAGGGCTCTCCAGTGGCTATCAGACGCTGCAACAGGCGGAGCAGACGGTAACATCCGTCGCCAGTGAAGTGTCGGCGGCCAAAGCGCAGGTGGCTGGAGATGAGGCGTCGCTCGCCAATGCGGAGAAAGACATGACTGACAGTGTCCCAGCACCGGGCAGCAATGCGGCCATGCAGATTCAGGCTGGTGTGGAATCAGCGAAAGATGCGGTGCACCAATCGGAGGTGCAGTTACAGGCGGCACAAGAGAGTTTGAAACTGGCCGAGGCGTCGGCGGCTGACCGGACCACGGCGCAGGCTTCCTTGACTCAGGCGGCCAATGCACTGCACGCCGATGAGGCGAGTGCCAGCGCCGCATCGGCTTCGCTGCAAATGCAGATTCGGGACGGGGAGATTATTTCGCCCATCAGCGGCATGGTTCAGGCGGTCGGCGCACAGGTCGGTGAACAGGTTGGGCCACAGACTTCGCTCGTGACCGTGGCGAGTTCGTCGCCAGTGATGGCGACGGTCGACGTGCCTGTGGGAGATGTTGCGAAAGTGCGGCCAGGTGCCACCATGCGGGTCTATGTGCCATCGCTCGACCGCACGATGACCGCCCATGTGCTCTCCATCCAGCCGAAGCTTGATTCGACCACTGAAGAGTACCCGGTCAATCTGGTCTTTTCAAAGCCAGACTCGCTCGGGACATCCGGTCTGCTACCCGGTCTCGAGGTCGAGGCCAAAATGGTCAACACGGCGTCCAAGCCGGTCATTCTCGTGCCCGCAGATGCGGTGCTCAGTCTTCAGAGTGGTGCGAACGAAGTCTTTGTTCTGCAAGGGGACAAAGTCCACAGTCAGATGGTCGAAATCGGCAGTGTGTCAAGCAATGACATCCAAATCACGAGCGGGCTGTCGGTAGGCCAGAAAATCGTCGTCGAAGGGCAAAATTTGCTGTCGAACGGGGAGACCGTCAAGGTGGTGTCGTGATGAAGGCAGTGCGGCAAAAACGCGACGTACGCTCTCCAGAAAGGAGCTTTGACGGTGAAAATCACTGATTTGTCCATTCGGCGGCCGGTCACTATCACGATGGTCATGGTGGCAGTGGTTTTGGTCGGATTGTTCGCTGTCCTGCAGTTGCCTGAAGACTTGTTTCCAACACTCAATTTGCCTGTTGCGGCGGTCACGACCTCGTGGACAAACTCGACGCCCGAAGAAGTTGAACAACAGGTCACTTCTCCTATTGAGCAGGAATTGCAGAGTCTGCCGGGTGTCTCAGAAATTGATTCCACGTCCACTGCCGGCGCTTCTCTGGTCATCGTCGAGTTCAACTATGGTACGAACATCGACCAAGAAATCAATCAGATGCGAAGTGATGTCTCTCAAGTGGCGAATCAACTGCCTAGCGCAGCGAGTCGCCCGGCAGTGGAACAGTTCAATCCGAATGAAGAACCTATTATGCATCTGTCTCTCTATGGAAAAGAGACGCAGGCGCAACTTTCGGATTTAGCCAAGAATGTGGTCCAACCCGCGCTGGCGCATTTGAATGGCGTGGCGGCTGCTGACACCTCTGGCGCATTGAGTCGCCAAATCACCGTCAATGTGTCGCCGACGAAACTCGCCCTCTATCATCTGTCCATCACGCAAGTGATGCAGGCTATCGAGACCAATAATCTGTCTGCTGATGCGGGTCAAGTGCAAAAAGGTAGTCTGCTTGTCCCCTTGCATGTGGACGGACAATTCACGTCACCGTCTCAAATTGAGCAAATTCCCATACCTCTGAGTAGCGGCGGAACCATTCCGCTGTCAGAAGTGGCGAAGGTCGATAACGGTTTTGCCGACGTCACGCTCATCTCCACCGTCAATGGAGAGCCAGCCGTCTCGTTCTCCATCACGGAGGCGACAGGTGCAAATACCGTAGCTGTTTCCAATGAGGTTAAGGGCGAAGTCACTAGCCTCCAGTCCCAACTTCCGGCAGGAGTACGACTTATCGTCGAGTCAGACAGTGCCAACACGATTACCAGCACGCTCAGCACAGTTGTCACGCATACGGTGCTCGGATTCATTTTCGGCGTGCTGATTATCCTCTTGTTGTTGCGCAGCGTCCGCACCACCTTCGTCATTGCGGTCGCCATCCCGATTGCCGTTTTGTCGACCTTTTTGTTGATGTACTTGGCCGGAATCTCTTTGAATACGACGACACTCGGTAGTTTGGCGGTCGGGTTAGGTAGTCTCGTCGACTTTTCCATTGTTGTTCTGGAAAGCATTTTTCGCGCTCGCATCAGCGGCTTGCCCGCTCGCGAGGCCGCGTCTCAAGGGACAAAAGAAGTTGGACTGGCCGTGGTCGTGGCTGCGCTCGCGCAGATTTGCGTCTTTGCACCGTCTATTTTCGTTCCAGGCATCGCCGGGCAATTTTTCCGGCCAATCTCTTTGACTGTGTCCTTTTCACACATTGCTGCTCTATTCGTGGCGCTGACGTTTACACCGATGCTGGCGTCCCGCTTCCTTCGCGGCCGTCGTTTTGAAATGGAAGAGACCATCCCCGGTGTGGATGCGCCGCTTCGTTGGTATGCGCCCTTCGACTGGTTTGGTCGGGGCATGCATGACCTCAACAACGCTTATCGCCGGGTATTGAACTGGAGCATGAATCATCGCAAGACCATCGTTCTATCTTCGACGGTGTTGATGCTGCTCTCGCTCTTCTTGGTTCCCGTGATTGGTTTTGAATTGGTCCCGAACGTACCCAACCAGCAGATGTCGGTCGCCGTTACTCTGGCGGACGGCACGGACTTAGCGCGGACGAACGCGGTCACCCAGGAAATCATTCAACTCGCCAAGTCGCACATGCCGGGCATCTCCGAAGTGGATGCGCAGATTGGTGGAAGCTCAGGTGGTGGTGGCGGTGGTAGCACCAATAAATCGTCGTTGACGCTGACGTTCAACAAGCAGACGAGCCCCACGACTATCAGCAAATATGCACACGAGTTTCAGTACGTCACGGCCGATATCCCAGGAGCCGAGATTATCGCCACACCAGGTAGCGCGAATGGCAGCGGGATCGGCGGGAATTCCGTCAGTGTGCAAATTCAAGGTCCGGACGGACGCACCTTGCAAATTTTGGCCGCTCAAGTTGCCGATTTGATGAACAAGACGCCCGGGCTGGAGTATGTGGACAACCAAGCGTCCACAGGCACTCCGAGCTACGATTTGAACATTTCACAGACGGCGCTCGCACAGTACGGGTTGACTGAGCAAGAGGTCGAAAATGCGCTGGGAACGGCCTTTGGCGGGACTAAAGCCTCCACGCTCTATCGGGGCACCGCCAAGTATCCCATCATGGTTCAGTTGCCGCAGTCGTTCACGCAAAACCTCGATAATTTATCGCAAATCACCATCGAGAATGCGCGTGGTACGTTTGTTCCTGTAACGGAGGTGGCGTCGTTGACGACATCGGTCGATCCGCCCCAAATCCAACACATCAACGGTGTTCGCGACGTCACGGTGTCGGCCACGCCTTACGGGGTGACGTCGGGCCGAATTGAGTCTCAATTGACCTCCGAGTTCAAAGATTTGCGCATTCCTGCGGGCTACACAATTGGATTTGGTCAAAATGGGAAGTTCCTCTCGTCCGCGTTCAAGGACTTGGGACTCGCCGTTCTGTTCTCCATCGTCTTGCTCTACATGGTGATGGCGAGCCTGTTTGAGAACTTGTTGACGCCGTTTGTCATCATGTTCTGCTTGCCGCCGACGTTTGTCGGAAGTGCGCTGGGGTTGTTTCTGACGCATCGCAGTCTCAACATCGACTCGGCTATTGGTGTCATCATGGTCATGGGTCTAATCGCCAACAATGCCATTGTCTTGGTTGACTACACGAATCAACTGCGCCGCAAAGGATTACCTCTCCGCGAGGCGTTGCTGCAAGCCGGACCGATTCGATTGCGCCCCATCTTAATGTCCACTTTGACGACGGTGCTCGCCATGCTCCCGTTGGTCATCGGCTTTGGACAGGGTGCGTCGACGCTCACTTCGATGGCGACGGTCATCGCGTTTGGCCTCCTGTTCTCCACGTTGGTCACGCTGGTGCTTGTACCGGTCATATACGTCATTTCGGACAACTGGATTTCCCGTTTTCGGCGCCGTTTTGGCGGTCGAACGACGAGTTCCTCCATTCCCCAAGGAGACTCCGGTCCTCATTTGGAGATGTAGCGCACCAGCGGCATTGGATGCAGCACAGACAACGGAGTCTCGTCGGTGTGCAAGGTTTTGAATGAAAACTTGAATGAGAGCGTCACGGTTGCCTTCTTCACAAAGAAGTGGAGCCGGGCGCTCTCATGGGCATTGGGGGCTTGACAGAGCCATTTCATATCATATAATTTAAATATGTTATTGAGTCATCCACTCCCCGTCTCTCTCATGAGACGTCGGAGGGAGCTTTGTGAAGGGGGACAGTCATGAAGAAGAGGATCGTTGGATGGGTGGTTCTCAGTGCGCTTCTGGTGACCGGGTGTGGGACGGCGGCCGCATCTGCGTCCACGTCTGCTTCGGTTCCTGCGTCCACATCTACATCTGCAACGGTTCCGGCGGCTGCATCTGCTTCAACATCGTTGGGTGCCGCATCGACGGGCGACAGCACCACCGGGAGTGGCGTGGTTGCGGCGTCTAATGAGAATGTACAAGAGACTTCGCTTCATCTCAAACCGGGTGCTGCTTGTTGTGGCTTGATTCCAGCGTCGACGTTTGCAAGTTTTCTTGAGAAATTGCCGGGAGTTACGAAAGTTGAGGCGGCGCCTGCCGCAGCGAGTTCTGCCACGGACGATGTGAATTTGTCCATTTGGTACAATGCGGCCGCGACCAACCCGAACGTGATTTCCAATGAAGTCCTTCAAGCTTCCGGGTATGTGGTGACGAAGTGACGGGGGAGCCTGAATGAATTTCGCGGACTTGAGTCTCGTCTTTGTTGCGGGTGTTGCTGCAGCGTTCAATCCTTGCGGCGTTGCCATGTTACCATCCTATGTCTCATATCTAGTCGGCGGATCCGATGAGGGTCCCGAGGGTACTGCCGCGGAAAGTCGCTCGTTTGTGGAAAACGGCATGCGCGGTGCCGCAGTCGGTCTTTGGATGACGCTCGGTTTTCTCGCCGTATTTGTGGTGATTGGAATAGGCCTCACCGGAACTGGCCAAGCGCTTGAGGCGTTCGTTCCCTATTTGTCCGTGGCCATCGGCCTCCTGCTCGTCATCTTAGGAGGTCGGATGTTGGCGGGTAAGTCGTTGGAATGGAACACTTCGCGATACGCCCATCGTCTAACGAAGTGGATTCGCGTGGACTCCAAGTCGTCGATGTTTGTCTATGGTGTTTTTTACGCGATTGTCTCACTCGGTTGTACGTTGCCTATTTTCCTTATGTTGGTCTCGCAGGCCATGTTGTTTGGGCAGTATGTCGTAGGCGTGCTGAACTTTATCGCTTACGCGCTGGGCATGGGCCTTGTGGTGATAGCGATATCCATGCTCGCCATGATGTCGAGAGCGTTGGTGACAGCCAAATTGCGCCAGATTATGCCGTTTGTGACGAAGGCCAGCGCAGTCATTATTATCGCCGCAGGTCTCTACGTCATGTACTACACGTTGATTGTTGGGAAGCTCATCTAACCCGCCATCGATATTCGATACAAAGGGATATGGGGTCTTCGCACCCGTGTTATCGGTGGTGGTCCATCAGCTTAACATAAAAACAAAATGAGAATTGCGAGGTGGGAATATGTCTTCGTGTTGTTCGACACAGCAAACACTAGACGCTTCGTGTGCGGATACAGGGCAGGAAAGTTTGGGTGTTGCGCCGGGAGTGGTATCGACCTCTTCTGATGCAGACGCGGCGCTTTGTGCCTCTTGTGGTCAAAAAGGACGCGAGGTCGATGTGTTGACCGTCAAAAGCATGCTCACGCCATCAGCTCTGGCGACTCTCGACATCAGCCAACGCTTTCGGTTTTGCTCACATCCTGCTTGCAAAGTGGTCTATTTCGGCCACACGGGCCAGCAGTTTTTGATAGAGGATATGTCGATACCCGTCTTCCAAAAAGACACTCGCCCGAGCGTACCTGTCTGCTATTGTTTCGGTTGGACGCGGGCTCGCATTCGCGAAGAACTGTCCTCCACAGGAACCAGCACAGCAGCTGCATCGATTTCTGCGCACATCAAAGCGGGCCGTTGCGCGTGCGAAGTGAATAATCCGCAAGGGGCATGTTGTCTCGGGAATGTGGCATCATCGGTCAAAGAGGCGCGTCAGCAACTCACGCATGTCTCGGTGAACTCGGCCCAAACTGCCCCGAGAGGCGTTTTCGAAGCACAGGAGGTGCATTGAGCGTGGCGGACGGCGACAAGAGAGAGGTAGCAGTTGCCCATGGCACCGCGCCGAGGCCGTCTTCGTCTGCTCCGTCTCCATCGGCAGGAGAGCCTCGTTCACATCTTGGCCTCATTGGCATGGTCGGCGCCAGTGTTAGGAGCGCCGCTCACCATCCTTTTCAATGCGTTCTCGTATGTCCGGTCGGGGGTCCCAACAGTTGAATCGATAGCTTGCCTTCGTCTCGTATCCGAGTCTTGCACATTGGGCATGGACTCCGCTGTCTGTGCGGCGGACTCGAAAGTGTTTACAGGTGGCGCAGCAGTGGTAACGTGCTGCGCCTTGTTCCTGTCCTCGGGTGGGTTCCATGGGTTTTAGTTCAAACCCCAATCTACGTGGTTCGGGTCGTACGAGAAACTCCGCTGATTCCGATGCAGTCCGTTGATTTGCGCGATTTCGTCTTCCGTCAGATGAAAGTCGAATACTTTGGAATTTTCCTCAATCCGATCCCGATGCACAGACTTTGGTATGGTCACGACTTCTTGGTCGAGATCCCACCGTAAAATGACTTGCGCGGGAGTTTTGCCGTACTTCTCTGCCATGCGATGAATGGTTGGCTCCGTGAGCATAGCTCCACGCATCAGCGGGGACCAAGCCTCCACTTGTATTTGATGGCTGCGGCAGTACTGATACAATTCGCGCTGCGTCAAGTAGGGGTGGAACTCAATCTGATTGACAGCAGGCTTGGTTTCAAACTGGTCGATAATGCGCTGCAGATGGTGTGGTTCAAAGTTGCTGACGCCGATGGCGCGCACGTATCCATCGTGCAGTAATTTTTCAAAAGCGCGCCAGGACTCAAGATATTTTTCACCAATCACCCAGTGGATGAGATAGAGGTCGATGTAGTCTACTCCTAGCTTCTTGCGGCTTTCCTCAAAGGCGCGCAGGGCTGGTTCATAGCCGTTGCTGTTGTTCCAAAGTTTCGTGGTCAGAAATAAGTCTTCTCGACGCACGCCGCTCTCTTTGATGGCTTGTCCAACACCGCGCTCATTGCCGTAAGCCGCTGCGGTATCAATGTGGCGATAACCCAGTTCAATCGCAGAACGGACGGCGTGTTCAACTTCTCCGCCTTCTTTTGATTCCCATACACCGAGTCCTACCCAGGGCATCTTTACGCCGTTGTTGAGCGTGGTGCAACTCGTCAAGCTCGTGATTTCAGCCACTCGTATACCTCCTCAAAAAGTTCCCGCCATCTAGAAACAGAGAGTGGCGGTCATTCGCAGTCCGTGCTCTTACACTTTACCAGTCTCTAATTTAATGTCAAAATGCGCATAGGCTGTCCTTAGCTTGGTGTGTTTGCAGCTCAGAGCGGGGCGCTTGCTTTGCCGTTCGATGGACTGTTCGATGGACCGCTGTTGTATCGGTCGGGTGACGGTCCGTAGAGAGTAAAACAAATAATCTGAAGGTGGTGGGGTTTTGTCGTTGTGGCAGGTTTCTTTTTTGAGCTTGGCAGTCACTTCAGTGTTTGGACTCATTCTGTTTGTCGGGTATACGTTTCGCATTCGCATTCAGTATCCACTGACGCTGGTGAGTTTGCATGTGGCGCTGGCCTCAGTCACGGTCGTCCTCTATACTCTCTCTACTATCCAGGTATTCTTGCACCCATCGGTCAGCTTTGGATTTCGATTGCTGATTCTTTTTGCCGATGTTGTGCTGCTAGCCACGTACATAACTGGCCTGACGTTCTTCATTCGTTTTGATGCCAAACGGAAGGGAATGCGTCAGCATCTCATCGCAACACATCTCGTCATGGCGGGAGTGACGTTTATTTTTGTGACATCGGGGACGATAGCACTCGTAAAACCTACCGTGCCTGCACACACGCTCTACGGACCCAATCGGTACGAAGTCCACAAATACGAGCAATTCCACCACATTCACTAGGAGGGTGTGTTGTTTACGTGCACACGTCCTGAACTTTCGCTAGAATAGCGATAGAACTGATTTGAGTACTGGAGGATATTTTCATGAGTGTCAGTGGTAAGCCCGGCAAACGTCGGTCATCGACTCGGTCGATGGTATTTGTTGTAGGCGTTGCGGTTCTGTTGCTTGTTGGGGCCTATATGGTGCCGATGCAGACGTCTCTGGGACAAGGTGTCACCGACCATGTGGTGATTGGCTGGCGTGGAGCCTATCGCCCTGCATCTCATCGGACAACCTTTGAGTTGCTCTACAACAATGGGACATACGCCAACATCACGCTCGGAACTGAAAATCCGGCCGACTTCAGTCAGCACGTGAGTGCGACGGAGTGGGTGACTCCGACCGACAGCGTTCAGTCGATTCGCTGGGCGGAACAGGCCAATCCCTCGGAGTTGTCTTATCTGCTCGGAACAAGTAACAATGCTCCACGTCCGTTTCATCCGTTTGCTGAAAGTCCGGTGGCCTACAGTGCGGCCCTCCTTCGGGTCTTGCAAAAAAATGATGTCAATCCGAAAGAATTTGGGGGACCCAACATTGTCCCTGGCAGTGTGCCGATTGCTTCGCTACCGAGCGGTGAACTGCAAATTGACACGACCGCGGGGGGCAACAAGCTGGCGCAGTGCCAACCGGGGCAAACTCCTGCCGCTTTGGTCCGATTGATGTCTGTCAAAAAATCTTCCTGAGCTGACTGCAGAAGTGTTCTCGGCTCAAGAATCAACAAACGGTCCACTTTATTTCACCCGGTATTGCGGGGTCTGCGGGCAAGGGGGGTGTATGTTCCGTCCCCTGCCTCGCATACCCGGACATATCATCGTGCCTCGTTGACGTCATGTTGAGTCTACATAAAATGGGTTAAAGTGATTTGAGGTTCTCCATCCACATTCCAACTTGGAGAACGCTCATCCAAGTTGGGTGCGAATGGCTTTTTGTAGTGTTTTATAGGGGGTAAATGAATTTCGCGACCACGCTACGTCGCCTTCTTCGTCAATGATGGCAACTGTGGGAACACTGTTGACAGCGTATGCTTCACTGACCTCTCCTTTGGTGTCGACGAAGAGTGGCCACTTGGCCGGGAGTTTTTTTGCGTCCCAGGTAGCAACATGTTTGAGACTTGACTCAACAGGCAGTACGTCAATGAGCCGGATGGGTAATGTCGGGTCGTTTTGGTGTAGTTTCTCCAGAGTGCGCATTTCCGCTCCAAGGCCGGTCGCCCATGATGCGAGGAAAACATCAATTTGGGGCTTGCCGCTCTGGTAAGCCAGTTCTCCCATAGGTCTCCCGTTTTCGTACACTGGCAACTTGGATGGAGGTGGTCCGGCGGTGGGCGGAGTCACTGCCACGGAACTTTTCAGCGACGCACTGGGCAAAAGTTGCACTAAACTCTCAGCAAATTCGTCCGTCTGCGACTGACCTGTGACGTAGTCGGGTGCTACCGTGTATTTGCGAGTTTCCTGGCCTTTTTCGTTGAGCACGTAGACCACTGGCGACTCTTCTACTTCGCCAGTACGAATGGAGGTTGCCACTCCGTACTTGCGCCAGACCGTCTTGAGGGTTTGGTCTGGCCCACTAAGCATCTCCCAGTTACCTTGCAACTGATGAGACGTCTGGTAGTGCATGAGAACCTGGTTTGCTTGTTGGGTTGGATTGGCGGTGACAGCAGCAAGTACAACCTGGCTTCGTGCGGATGGATTCAGTAGCTTCACGGCGTGGGACATCTCGTTTAAGAGCAAAGGGGTGGCTGTGGTGTCGTCTGGATTGACGAATGTCAAGAGAACGACTTTCCCCTGCCACTGGCTCGGACCGACCATTTGATGCAGTTGATTGTGCAACTGGAAGGCTGGAGCTGGTTGGTTGTTTAATTTGGTCCCTGCATCCATGGCGATGGATGCTGTACCCGCTGGTGCGGGAGCTATCGCTACGGTAGAAGGAGCAGACTCAGAAAAGGTGTGGTATAGTCCATAGATTATGCCTATACCGAGAACGACGCTGATGACAGGAAGACTCCACTCTTTTAGTCCTTTAGATTCTGACACACTGTTTCACCCAATCTTTCTGTTAGTGCCAACGGCTAGCATTTACTCTTCGGTATATCATGCTCCCTCATGAATTACAATCCAATCATAACGGTCAAAAAGCCAATGTGTGTTCACATTTGAGACACAAATGTATGTCGAACATTTGACATTCGTGGCAAAGACGATACACTAGAGATGCGTTTTTTGTGTCCCACTATCGAGAGAGAAGTGCTGTACATAGCTTCACTATTAATTTTCTCTCGCATTGTCTACGTACAAGGCTTTACCCCTTCTGGTTTGTTGGCCGTTGGCCCTTCAGCGACTGCTTTTCTTTCGGAGCAGCCACTTTCCACTTACAGTACATGAAGTCTGCGTTTTTTGCGTCGGATGCATGGTGGTGGGGCGGTGTGCCTTTTTTGTGTCCCAGCCATCGCTGACAGGGTGAAAGATTGTTAGGGGGTGAAGAGTCGATGACATGGCGTTCCAGATTGAATGTTGCCGGGGTCATGGTTGTGGCCCTTGGCGTGAGTGCACTGGCGACCGGGTGTTCCACAACTAACCCGAACACGCTGTCGAAGTTTTTGACCGTCAATACCAGTGCTCACACAGTGAACGTCGAACTGATTGCCGGATACACGCCGGAAAACGACTATCTCAATTTTGACGGGTTTGCGCATGGTCAGTTGGTGGTCACCGTTCCAACCGGATACAAGGTGAACTTTGACTACTACAACAATGCCGGCATCCCGGTTGATATTGGGGTATACGGGTCGAAATACGGAAAATTGGCATTTGCCAAGGCCGGAGATTCGATTCGAGACATCATGCTCAACCCGGATTCTATTCCGTCGGCCATCGCTCCGGGAACATCGGAGAACATCAAGTTTACGGCAGACCGGTCCGGCACGTTCAAAATCGCGAATTATCTAAGTAGATACCAAATGTTCCAAACTCATCCTTACGACGATTTGGGGATGTGGGCCACGCTGAAAGTCGTCAACGGCGCTACGCCGAGTATCTCGGTGTCGTGAGAAAGGAGGACTCGCAATGTCAGATAATCTTGTGAACCAACCTGAAGACCCGGAAGTAGAGGATTGGAGTCGCCGACAGTTTTTGATAGGTGCGGGAGGAGCATTGGCGGTAGGCGCAGCGGCGTTAGCGGTCAACTCGCATATCGGTCGATTTTTTTACAACCTCTCGATGCCAGCAGTGCAAAAAGGCTTGATTCATGTTCATGAAGCGGACTTTTACTTCTTACCGAACAAAATGACTTGGCGAGTCGGCGACCGCATTACCATCAAGCAGCACAATGAGAGCGTCTCTCGTTATCACGAGATGCAAATTGGCCGCGGATTTGATTCCGTTCAAACCTTGCTCGGCACGCAGCGGCAGCAGTTCAAGACCGACTTCTGGGATGGTGTTCACGTGACCATTCTCGATGCACACGCAGTCGATAATTTAGTAACTCACCACGCTATCGTCAAATGTGATGTATCACCTCATCCGTGGCTTTTGACGGGACCTGGTTTAGGTAATTTCAGCCCAACCTTGGAGCCGGGCGGCTGGGTGATGTATGAATTCACCGTTCCTGACAAGCCGGGTATCTGGCACTATGGATGCTTCGTGCAAGGCTATATTCATTACGAGGAAGGCATGAAAGGCACGATTCACATTCTGCCTGCATAAATCGCCTTCCACATGAATTTCGTCGCAGAGCGGTATTGCTAATTTGTGAGGCGTAAAGGAGGGCGGAATTGTGAAAGACGCCGTGAAATTCGGAGTTATCTGGGTTATTTTGAGTGCCATTTTAGAATGGTGCGTCTATCTCGTTCGGCACATGTTCTATACCACAGCAACGATACAAGCCGTCGATGGACAACACGCCGCAGATTTCATTTTCTACGTAGTGACACCCATCTTTGCTTTCGTGGTACTGATGCTGATTTTTGGCTTTACGCAGTTTCGTCGGCGCCGCAACGACAAAGGCGGTAATAGCCCGCACCAGTTCCGGACCAATCGTGCCTTTGTAGGGATTTGGATTGGTGTGTCGCTCGTCGTCAACCTCTTTCTGTTTGTTCATCCGACGGCTTCTGCTATGGAGAACTATTGGAATCAATCCGTCGAGTATCAAAAGAGCCCGAATCTTCTCGTAGTCGATGTTTACGCGCGGCAATGGCAGTGGATGTACTCTTATCCACAGTACGGCATCGCGAATGCAGTGAACAGTGCTGGCAACGGCGAATTGGTTTTGCCTGTTGACCGCCCTGTCCAGTTTGTACTTCGCTCCTATGACTTCAATCATTATTACGACGTGGAAGCGGATGTTATCCACTCCTTCTGGATTCCTGCCTTTGGCTGGAAGACGGACGTTATTCCTGGCGAAACTCGCTACGAGTACGCGTATCCAACGGAACTAGGAAGCACCGCAGAGAATCAAATGTTCCGCGTGCAGTGCGCAGAAGTCTGTGGGCCAGGTCACCCGTATATGTACACCGGGATGAAAGTGGTTACAGCATCGCAGTTCAGCGCCTGGATTCAGAAACAGAAAAAACTGCAGTCTTCATCCTGACACTTGCCGCTTACTTCACTGTAGAGATTGGAGGGAAATTCGTTGAGTTCCATTCCCCAAACGGGCGTTGATACGGGTCGACCGCTGACGCGCCGATACAAAAGAATGGCCCCGGTCCTGCGCGGATTGTTGTGGGCGCTGATTGGCTACATGGTCGTGGACATGATTGTTGCATTTCTCGATCCAGGCCCGACACACAGCCTATTCAACTTAGTTTCTCTGACATTCGCCTGGGTTGGTGGCGTGGTTGGTTGGACACTAGGAATCGGTACATGGGAGTCTGTCGTCCGTCCTGCTTTCGGATATCCAATGAAATGGAAAGAAACGGTTGGCTGGCGGCGGTATTTTGAGTACAGTACGAATCACAAGGTCATCGGCATTCAGTACATGGTGTCTTCGCTCGGCGGTTTCATCATTGCCGGAACCGCAGCCATGCTCATGCGCTTGCAGCTCATGGACGACCGCATGTGGTTCTTCCCCTACAGTAAATACTACTTGGTGACAGTTGGTATTCACGGTACCATCATGATGTTCTCAGTGGCCACCGTGTTCATGGTCGGTGGACTTGGCAACTACCTTATCCCCATGATGGTCGGCTCCAATACGAGCGCGTTCTCTCGCCTGTCGGGAGTCAGTGTCTGGTTTGTCCCGGCTGGTATCTTGACGGTCGCCTTCAGCCCTCTCCTCGGTGCATGGACGACTGGCTGGCGTGGGTATGAACCACTCGCGTCTCAGGATGGGTCAGGCATCATCTACTACTATCTCGGAGTCTTCATTCTCCTCATGTCGTCCTTGATTGTGGCGGCGAATCTTGTTGCCACCATCGTCTTTCGTCGAGCCCCAGGACTCACCTGGAACCGCTTGCCGATGTACGCATGGGGCATGTTGGCTGTCTCGTTCTTGAACCTCATCTGGATTCCCGAAATCATGATGACGTTCGTCATGGCACTACTGGATAAGATAGTCCCCTTGCCGATGTTTCAATCGACGGGTAGCCCGCTGGTCTATCTCCAGATGTTTTGGCTCTTTGGTCATCCGGAGGTCTACATTGTCGTTGTTCCAGCACTAGCTCTGTGGATGGAAATCATTCCAGTCATGGGCAGAAAGACGCTCTTTGCTCGTCAGTGGGGCGTCATTGGCTTGGTGTTCGTCATGCTCTTATCCGGTATGGTTTGGGCGCATCACTTATTCCCGACGCAGCAAAATGCGACCATTCTCCCGTTCTCCTTCTTTACCGAGATGATTTCCATTCCGACCGGATTTGCGTTCATGGTGTCTATCGGAACCATGTGGAAGTCGAAGATGCGACTGAACACGCCATCCATTCTTATCATGATGAGCATGTTCAACTTCTTAATTGGTGGATTGACGGGCGTGTTCTTGGCGGATCCCGCTGTCAACATGCAACTTCACGACACGTTTTTCGTAGTGGGTCACTTCCACTACACAATCATCGGCGGCATGGTGTTCTCCTCGTTTGCAGCGATGTACTACTATCTACCGAAGTTCTCGGGCCGCATGTACAACGAGAAGTGGGCGCAGTTGGGGGTATATTGGATTTTCCTCGCGTTCAACGCGACGTTCTTCCAATTCTTTATCCTCGGACTTCGTGGTATGAACCGTTGGGTGCCAGTTTATCCGGCTTACCTGCGCGCTCAGAACTTCGAAGTCTCAATCTTTGCTTTCCTATTAGGGTTTGGCTTTCTCTACAATATCATCTACATCATCTATGTATGGCGTAGAGGAGAGAAAGTCGACGAAAATCCGTGGCAGTCGAAGACGCTGGAATGGACGACTTCATCCCCGCCAGCGGACATTAGTTTCGAAGAAATTCCCACGGTTACCGAGGGATTCTACGATTACAGTGATGGCGTTTCTACGGAGTCATAAGCCACGCTTCTGAGGAAAGGAGGAGAATCAATGAGCACGAACATCGAGCCAAATTTCGAAAACCCAACCGAACGCGTCTTGTATCCTATGCAATATGAGTTGGACAAAGAGGAACAGATGCGTCTGCGCGGCGGACTGACCTTGTGGCTCATCAGCATGAGTATTCCTATGGTCCTTCTGTACGAGCTGCGCTATGTTATTTCGGGGAAATACGTTGCCCCGAACGCCAACTGGCTGCTCGGGTTGCTTGGTCTCGTCGCTATGGTGATAGCTGGGTTGCTGACGAGCGCCGCCGTTCGTTCTGCAAAGAGACACAACCAGCGAGCCATCCTCATTCAGACGGGTTGGGCGTTCTGGTTTGCCCTTGCGGCGATGGTTTTGGTCGGTTGGCAGGTGTGCGACCGTACCATCAATCCCATCAGTCACTTTGGTGAGATGTTCTTCGTCTGCCAGGGTACCGGTGCTTTCTATATTCTCACTACCATCATTGCGGTACTGGCACTGCGCGGGCGCGTGAAGAGGTTGGCCGGGAGCATCAAGAATTATTGGGGCGCTTCTGCAACCAACGCTTTTGTCTGGTACGTCTGCGTATTCTGGGCTCTGCTCTATTTACTGATATACTGGCTATAGTACGTGGCGTGCATCGACGGGGGAGCGCTCCGTCGGTGCACAACCAGACGGAATAGGCGACACATGCGCGAGCGTGTTCACTTTACACATGCGGGTGAAGGATGGAAGCAAGCGCTTTTAGAGCAGATTGGCAAACGTAAAGGAGGGAGCACAGACAATGGAACATTTCTGGCCCACACTTCCCTATATCATCCCAACGTCTCAAGGTCTGCCGCTCTGGTGGAGTATCTTGTGGTGGATTTTCCAAATTGCCATTATGTCCACTTTGCTCTGGATTGTCACTCGTTGGGCACTCCGGGTGGACCGGGAACTGAATCTCGACGGTAAGACAAAACCGCATGAAAAGAAAAAGACGACGACCGATGGCGGTCGGTCCATCGACGTCTAATAATGTCGACAAAGGTGGCTTTGGTCAGAGAACCGCGGCGCGTGGCGATGCATCCGAAAATGCGCGCGCTGCGTCTCTGGCTCGCTTGGTTGTGGTTAGCGGACGCGGTTTTGGAAGCCATGCCTGGTGTTTGGAGCAAAGCCTTCTATGGTCACCTGCCCCACACGCTCATGCCGAGCATGCTGACAGAGACTCTCGAATCGTCACATGGCGTATTCCGTGTGGCGGTCGCGATGATGCAGAGTCTTTGGAATCGTGCGCCGTATGCAGCGAACGGTTCGCTGGTGTGTGTGGAACTGCTGTTGGCCTTATCTCTCGGTTTTTCTACCTCGTGCCGCCTGACTAGGACTACCCTCTGGGTGAGCTTTGTGCTCTCGGTGGCCATCTGGGTTTTTGGCGAAGGTGGAGGAGGACTCCTGTCTCTACAAGGTACGACCTATTATGCGGCGTTTCCAGGCGGCGCCCCGTTCTATGCCATTCTCAGCTATCTTCTGCTGTCCAAGAAGCCAGTGGCCATGCTCCAGCAAGGTGTAGCTTGGCTCCTCATCGCTTATTTCGGCTCTATGGCTGTCCTCCAGATGCTTCCTGGTACAGGCTACTGGACAGTTGTAGGTCAACAGAATATTTACGGCAACACAGTCTATTCTTCTCTGCCGACGATTCTTAGCAATCCAATTGCCGCATATGGTGAATGGGCTGGGTTACATCCCGTATTCGCGAATGTGCTCTTGATTTTGTTGCTGCTCCTCGCGGGCGGATGTGTCCTCTATCGCAGACGGATCTTTTCCTTCTATATATTTGCAGCCATACTGCTCTGGACTTGGTGGTTTGCCTTCGCGTTTGGCGGAATCTTTACCGGTCTCAGTACAGACGTTGGCACGCCGCCGCTACTCTTTATTCTCGGTCTCTTTATTTGGCGTGGTGAACTTCTCAAGTCGGAACACCATTCTGCACAGTCAACGAAAGCAAAGGGGTGAATGGAGTGGCTTTTGATCAATTGGAAAGCAGCCTGGAGACGAGCGCCGCATCAGAACTTGCACTGTCGTCTGTCAGTGCTTGGACCCGCGTGCGAGCCTATGTAGACCTGACCAAGCCTCGCATTCTCGTCATGCTGGTCTTCACGGCTCTTTGCGGGATGATGGTAGCGCTGGGTCACTTACCTCCTTTCGTGAAAGCGGTGGAGTGCATCGTCTTGTTGGCGCTGACCACGGGTGGGTCTGCGGCATTAAACATGTGGTATGACCGTGACATTGACGTTCTCATGCAACGGACCAAGCGTCGTCCCTTGCCGATGGGCTTAGTGCACCCTCGTTCAGCATTGATTTTTGGTATTTCGCTCATCGTGATTGGGTGCGTTGGATTGTACGTCTTGGTCAACCCACTGACCTGCTTCCTAACGTTCCTCGGTGCGGTCTACTACGTGGTCATCTACACATTTTGGCTGAAGCGAAAAACACCTCAAAATATTGTCATAGGTGGTGGTGCAGGAGCATTTCCGCCTCTGATTGGTGCGGCTGCGGTGGTTGGATACATCCCTGTGTCCGCGATACTTCTCTTCTTGACTGTCTTTTTGTGGACGCCGCCGCACTTTTGGTCTCTGGCGCTGTATCGAAACTCGGACTACCAAGCCGCCAACATTCCGATGATGCCCACCGTGCGCGGAGCGAGATCAACGAAATGGCAAAGCTTTTCGTATGCATGGTTGCTGACTGCATGTGTCGTGTGGCTTGGCTTTCAGCTGCACAATACGGCTCTTTTCCTACCCATTGCCGGACTTCTCTGCGCAGTGTTTCTGTTCTTTCTCTGGCGAGCCCTCCGAGAACAGGACCATGTCTTCGTCTGGGCTCGGCGTTCGTTTTTCTTTTCATTGCTCTTTTTGACCGCCATTTTCACTTTGGCCGCCTTGGTCAGTGTTCTCTAGCATCGAGCGCAGTTTGAGGCGTCTAGGACCCGAGTCCTCAAGGGTGCGTTGACAAATTGGCTATACGAACCACACGAACCGATAAAGGAGACGAGAGGATGCGGCACATTGCACTCGGCATTGCAGCGGCAGGTAGCATCGTAGGCTTGCTCTGCGCGTATTTGCAGTATGGTGAATTTGGCCAAGGCGTTCACTTTGGTTGGCCGTCGCTGACAGCAGCCATCGCCCTCGGAGGGTTGGTCTTTGGCATTCTCAGTTGGCGCGGCGTGAGGATGGGACCCTGGGGTCTCTTGCTCATCACGTTTGTTGGAGCCATCCCCGACTCCACCTTGTGGGAAGGCGCAGGTAGCTTCTTTCTCGTGGCAGCCTTGATGAATTTCACCATCAAATCTGGGGTCTTTCAAGACAAACCAGGCAAGTCGACCCATTAGTGTGACTCGGAATGCGAGACAGCACCCAACATTGCATGATGCAACGAATCAACGGCATGGCTCCCGCCGCGTATCCGTGGGTGCCAAGCGAAGGGCAGAAGAATGGAGCACCGATGACCTCCCAACGAGGCCGGTGCTCGTTGTTTGTCCAGAGCCTCAGATTCGTCGGCAAATTTTTAACACAGACGCCGCAAAACGTGATAATCTCTTGGACAATGGGATTAAGAGAGATAGGGGCGCATGCAGATGGCTGCTCATCCACGCGATTGTAGCGCGAAAGCGCTCGAATGGATACAGGCGCTTCAAGAAGACGCCACATTCGAAGAGATGGGAAGACACCTCGTTGAGTTGTTGCCCTGGCGAGTTGTAGGAATTTATCGGGTGACAGCAGACGGCCAGAGATTGAACTCCGTCGCCATCAAAGGTTATGGCGAAGTTGCTGGGGGTTCGGTATCGTTCTCAATAAAGAAGGATGACACCATGGCGACGCGAGCTTTCGTCGCCAAGAAAAGTGTTCGCTTGGACCAGGCCTCTGGGGAAGCCGCTCATGGACTGGGCCACCTGTCCCGTCAGTGGGTCCGCCATCTGAACATTGACACCATCTTTGCGGTGCCGCTCATCTACGCGGGTACTGCGTGGGGGGCCATTCTCTGTGCCGACGGACCTGCAAAGGGTGATAGTGTGGCGATTGAGGTGGTGGAGATGGTTGCGCCGATTGTGGCCGCAATGCTTCAGCGACAGTCCCTTCTCGAGGCGCTGGACTCGGAAAATCAAGCACTGAGGGTGGTGCAGGAGTGGACCGACGACCACCTTTTTGGCACGGACATGGAAAGTCTCTGGCAGACTTATCGCAATCTCCTCATTCAAGAAGGCGGCGTGCGCGGTGGAACCTACTGTGTGCGGGTGGACGGGCGCTGGCTGGTTCAAGATGTCTTCGGAGAGCTAGTCGAGCCGTATTCGCGGCAAATTGCTGAAGACCTCCCGCTCTGGATGGATACACGCGCGCCGCGCATGCTTGCCCGCGGACAGCGATTGCTCTGGACTCCAGCGGGAGTCAATCCGCTACCACCGTACGTGCAACCGGCGCCGACCGATATCCGTGGACTGTTCTACCTCATTGCAGACGATGGCAATCCACTTGCAGCCATCACCCTTTATGCTCATGCCGACGTGACGGCGCTCGAGCGGACCATTCCCTCCATGCTGCACTCTTTCTCCCTCGCCTTTCGGGTGATTGAGCAGAGGAGTCAGATGGCGGACCAACTCGAACGAGACCTCCTGACCGGAGCGCTGAACCGCTACGGTATGGAGCGGCGCATGGAGGAGATTCGGGAGCGCGGGCTCATCCAGGATTCCATCTTTATGATGGCAGATCTCGATAATTTCAAATCCTTCAACGACTCCTACGGCCATCAGCGTGGAGATGACATTCTGCGCTCCTTGGTACAATATTTGCACCGCACCCTTCGCCCCGGAGACTGGGTTGCACGAATCGGCGGAGATGAGTTTATGCTGTTTTTACCGGATCGCCCATGGAATGATGCGTTCGTCCGGCGCATCGCTCAGACGCTGTCGGCCGTACCCTTACAACTCACGGGGCTGTGCTGGACCATGGGAGCGGTGTTGGTTCCAAAGGAGTGCGCAAATTTTGGGGACTGTTATCGGCTGGCCGACGAGCGAATGTACATTGGGAAGCGTGCGGGAAAAAACATTTTGGTGGGTCCCCATCAGCAAATGATTACGTTCAGCGGATACGATAAACTGGGCTTGGCTAAGGTATCGGGAAGGGAGCTTGAATGATGGGCGTATCGTTGGGAGGTATCACCATTCAGGTAACTGACTTAGAGGTTTCTCGTGAATTCTACAAAACCATTCCTGGGGTAGTCGAAGAGGTGTTCATTCCTGGGCGCATTTCCATCCTTCGAATGGGCCAAGCACGACTCGGATTACTCCAAACAGGCTCGCATCGCGGCTTTCACTTGGAGCTGGAATCGGCCAATTTAGATGCGCTCTTCGAGACACTGAAAATGTCGGGTATACCCATCACAGGGGCACCCAAGATGAGACCGCACGGCGAGCGGACCTTCGTCGTTGCCGACCCTGATGGGTATTCCTTAGAATTTGAAGAGGTTGATGGATTGCCAAGCGAATCCTGAGCGTGCGCACTTAGGTTTTCTGGTTATTTTTTGCTGTGTCAGATGGCGTTCGCTGGCATAGGGCATTCGTCTCTCTCACGTACGAAATCTTCGTCACGCTGTTCGGACCTGAGCCTTTAGTCTTTGCCGCGCATCGACCTGATGTGTGTTACGTTAACTGAGGTGGTTGGCGGCATCATCTGCAGAGCGGCGCGCTTTTCGCCGTTTTTCTGCGACCCAAGCAAGACCGATGCTTCCTTCGTAAATCAGCATAATGGGCACGGTCACACTCAAGTGCGAAATGAGTTCAGGCGGGCTGATGAGGACTCCGACGATAACGATAATCAAGTATGCATATTTGCGCACTCGCCGCATCGCTTTTGCTGTCACGAGGCCGATTCGCGCCAACGCAAAAACCACCACAGGGAGTTCGCAGGCGAGCCCAAAAGGCAGGCAGATGAGTGCCAAAAACGAAAAATAGGAATTGGCCTGAAGTAACACGAGCAGACCTTGAGACTCTGTCAGGCGAATGAGAAAGTGAACCACAAGCGGGAAGGTCACAAACCAAGCGAACACCACGCCTGCGATGAACGTCAACACGATGCCCGGTAGCATGGATATCGCGAGACGTCGCTCAAATGAAGTCAGCCCCGGCGACACAAATGCCCAAACTTCATACATTGCGTAAGGGATGGTCAATCCAATGGCGACTGCTGCTCCGAGGGTCATGTAGACTAACACAATCTCGCCTGGACTCGTCGCGATTAGGTGTACGTGCATCGACTTCAACGGGGAAGTCAGGTAATGAAAGATTTTTGACACAAAAACAAGGCTGGCAATCAGCAGAATTCCGAAGACGACAAGGGTTCGCACAAGGCGAACCCGAAGAGCGGTGAGATGGCTCATCCACCACATGAATTAGTTACCTTGACGAGGGCCCTCAGAGTGTTCTGCGACCGTATAGGAAGCATCGACCGGAGGAACGGGCTCTGTCTGCGCGGGGACAACATTCACTTGGCTCACGTGGTTTGTCATGGGAGAAGTGTCGCTCGGCGTACTTTGATGCATGACCGAATCCCCAGGGTGGTTGGTGGCGTCCCGGAATTCGCGAAGTGACTTGCCAATAGAACGACCGATTTCCGGCAGTTTTTTGGGACCGAAAACTATCAAAACCATAACGAGGATGAAGATGATGCCGGACAGACCAATGTTCGATAGCATATGGTTACCCCTTTCTAGAAAATTGCGCAACACGCCTTCTTACAAGTGTACATCAGGAAGGCGGAAGGTCCAAGTGTTTGCTCACGAAAAATACGCATTCGTCGGATATCCACGTTGTTCCCAGTATCCGGTGATGGGTTTGCTTGAAAACACGACGCGTGAAACCCACTTAATGGATTTGTATCCGTACATGTCGGGCACGACCAATCTCACTGGATAACCTTGCGGAACTGGAAGTGGATAGCCATCAATATGCGTAGCCAGCAAGACTTCGGGAAAGTCTGCCTGAGCCAGAGTCAGACACTCGGTATAGACTCCATCGAACGAGTAGAAGTGCACGTACTTGGCCGTCGATTGCATGCCAACGTGGCGGGCTAAGTCGCGGATGCGTACACCAGACCAGCGGACATTGTGCACGCTCCAGCCCGTGACACATTGAAAATTGACCGTCTCGCTCGTTTTGGAGACCTGTTCCAGTTGGGCGAGCGTCAAGGTCTGAGGAGCATTCACTTCACCTTCTACGCGGAGTCGATAGTCTTCCGCTTTCATGGCCGGGTATTGACCCGTGACCGTGTAGTATTCTGCGAATTGTGGAATGCCCTTTGCGACTTCACCAGGTTTGATGCCTGGCGAGTCAGAGACGAGAGAACGGAGGATAGCGAGCGGATCGACCACCGTCACAAGCGCGGTGACTCCCACCCCGGCGCCGAGCCAACGCAAAAATTGACGCCGCTCAGGTTCGTACCTGCGTGTGAGACTGCCAGATGGGTAGCGGAGGCCAAGCGTCTTGTAAAATGCGTGCACAATCAACCACGACCCGAGAATGATGGTGAACCATCCATGCCAACGAAATGCTGGGGCACGCCAACTGTCGGGAAAAATGGAGACGCCCCAAAGTAAGATGCCCGTGAGGACAATGGCGCTGCCAATGACTGTCGGAAACCACCAATCAAGGCGCGAGATAGGTTTGCCTTTTGGCAATAATTTCGTCAAAGGTGCGAGCAAAGTGACTGTGAAGACAATGCCGAGTAAAATGTGAATTCGCAATATCCAAGGCAAATAGGGGATAAGAACCGTGTGGACTGGTGCCCAAAAGAGTGCTACACCTGTGATGACAAGTAAGATGAAGGAGACAATGGTGTAGTAGTGCAAGGTGACTAGGAATTTAGGCCACTTGCCGTGGCGAAACCATTGAATCCGCATACTGACCCACCTTTCCTCCCGTACACTTGATTATACGGCAGGACTGGTCACGCGGTTTTCTGCTGGCGTCTGTTGTTCCGCATACTGTGTGACAATTTGAGGAACGGTAGAATGAAACACTTTAGGATGATAAAATATTCACCGATGAAACATAGTCAAAAATGACGGAGAGCTGCGAGGACATGGACGTTCTGATGCAGGAGGGGGTCTACGGTGAAAGTTTACATCGTCTATGATAGCGAGAACGGACATACAGAGATGCTTGCCAAGTCCGTGGCGGAAGGCGCCAGAAACCATGAGGGTGCAGAAGTCTTTTTGCATCATGTGCAGGACGCCAATCCACGCGACTTAGTGGCCATGGACGCCATCATCTGGGGCTGCCCCGGACACTTTGGCACCATTTCCTCAGGACTCAAGTCGTGGATTGACCAACTCGGATACCTTTGGGCGACTGGGAAACTCGTCGGCAAAGTTGGCGCCGCATTCTGTACGACTGCTACCGTGCACGGCGGGATCGAAATGACATTGTGGAATCTCATTACACCGATGCTCCACAATGGGATGATTATCGTCGGCCTTCCGGGAAATGTCCCCGAGAACGTGCTCTATGGAAGTTACTATGGGGTTGGCGTGACGTGTCCTGTGGAATTGGACGCTACAGCCCCACTCAACATGCCGAGCGCAGAACACCTTGCCTTGGGTCGCGCTTTAGGCCGTCGCGTTGCGGATGTGGCCGGTAAACTGAGCGTTTAGCAGGGGCGCATTGGAACGGCTAGGGAGGAGACGTCATCGTGGGATTTTTGGTCATTTTCATTCTCGCCGTAGTGGTGGTGGGGACTTTGCTCATTTTTATTAACATGCGGGCGCTTCCGAAGGAAGATAGCCATTCGGGAAGTCCACCGCCGTCGACTTCCACTGTTTTGCCAGGACCTGAAGGAGCGCGCGGCGAGGCGGTTTCGAGAGTGGAAGACAGCCGCCACGGGAGCGTGACGCACATCACGGAGGAGATTGTAGACCGAGCGGAGACAGGGCATTCCACCCGTCCTTTAGAAGACGCACTCGCGTCGCACGCGGCGGAAGGCAGCTCATCGTCGACGGTTAAAACGACCTCTCGTCCGTCTTCGACCGCGTCTCTGATTACCCGCGAGGCCGAAAAAGCGTTTGTCGAGGAGACGCTGCTTGATTTAGGGTACGTGCCAGAGGACGTAGAGCGGTTGGCAAACGGCAAGTCCGGTTCCTTACCAAGTGACGGTCACTCAAATTCAAAATTGAGGAGTCCATCGACGGATGTCGCGGTCGAATCCGATGGGACCGATGAAGCCGATACGGCTGATAAAGCGGATGTGGACCGCACCATTGGGACCGATGAAGCCGATACGGCTGATAAAGCGGATGTGGACCTCACCATGCGGCAAAATGGTCTGAGGGATGACCGTCCGCAAACGAACAGTCGCACCCCTTATGGAGCGGAAACGGGCGACTCGTTTTACCGCGCGGCACTGCGCTCGATGGCAGAGAAAAGGAGCGGATCGAAAGGGGAACATCGGGAGTAGCATCGTGCGGGCCGCCCCTTCTCCCGACACCAGGAATGTCTCGTGTACCCAATTGATTTCGCGCCTGCCTAGGTGGCAAGATGCGGTACCTGTGTTACAGTGATAGAGAAATGTTGAGCCGTGTTTTATGCAAAGGACGGAGTGGATAGAAGCGATGGCGATAGCCGAAGCGGATGTCTATACAAATTGCATATACTGCGGTGCCCGCAATCGACTGCAAGCGGGAGAGATGGACTCTGCTCACTGTGGCCAGTGCAAGGCGCCGCTGACGGACACACTGTACACCCTGTTCGAAGTGGCGCCAGACGTCACCCCAGAACAGTTGAAGCGCGCTTATCGTCGGCAAATCCTCATTTGGCATCCAGACAAGCGAAGAGGCGAAAAGACTGCCGATGCAGACTTTCAGCGTCTCCTGCGAGCTTATCAAATTCTCTCCAATCCCGTCTCCCGTGGACGCTACGACGAGTCGCTGGCGCCCCTAGGGAAGTCTCGTGCCCATGCATCGGAGAACACCTCAGGGAGTTCTTCGTGGACGCCTCAGCACGAAGAAAAAGACCAGCAACCTGTTTCCGGTCGCTCGTGGGCTGCTGCATCCGTACCCGACAACAAGGCACCTAAAGCAAGCCCCCGCCCGCTTTCGTTACAGACCACCTTGGCCACACTTGGAGCTGGCTCTGCTCTCTTTACTCTGTGGATAGTCCTGAATTCCATGGGGCGTCACGACGTTCGGTGGATGTTGTGGTCCGCAGGCGTGTTGGGGGTAGCCGGAGGCATTCGATTTGCACTGCATGTGGCGGAAGATAGCCTGCGGCCCGGCGGTCCATCGTAAAGAAACAGGGAACCAGCACACGGTTCCCTACGTTGCCTTCCCTTATTGACACCGTGCGCATCCGCCCGATGTTCTATCTTGCAGCGCTGGCACTTGACCTACTGTTGTTGCGTCAAGGTCGCTTGTGTGCTCGATATCAGACCATCCACCGGCTGGCCAGTGGTTTGGTCCATAAACTGAATTGGAATCATCCCATTCTGCCCATTGGGACTCGTCGATACCACAAAATTCCCGGCGTGAAGGGTTGTCAAGACTTGTGACGGATTGGACGGACTGTATACGTTCACTGTGGTGTCCGTCGACGTTGGATCCGGCACCGTAACCCGATAGACATTCGTCATCTGCACATATTGCGAATCCACCCACCCGTATCCAACCAAGTGATACCACTCGACGACCAATCCACCCGCCATGCCTTGCATCATTTCATCAATTTCTACACCCGTACCAGCGGGAAGTAACTGAGCTGGAGACGGATTAAATTTTTGCCACATCTGATACGTCCATTCGCCTGTGACTGGAAGATTGTTCTGTTGCTGGAACTGCTTCACGGCCGCTTCCGTATCTGGTCCGTATTGCCCATCGACGGCCAGATTGGCGTTGTCCACTTGGTTTAAGTACGCCTGAACGGCCGCGACGTTCGACCCGATGGAACCGTTCTGCAGAGTGCCGAAGAACATCTCGGACATCCCGTCTCCCGCCGTTGGATAGTAAGGGAGTCCATTGTAGTCTGAATTCTGTGTGATGACACCCGTCGCTCCATCCATCAAGAACACTGGTTCGTTGGTGGATTCCGGTTGCGGCGGCGAGTCGTTCGGCGTGTACTGCTGATATTGACTGACCGATCCGCCGACAGACGTCGCAAACTGGTTCATCAGCCCGCCGATATCGGTCGCCCAGTTGGGGTCCGTGGCATAGTTGACGTTCATGCCCGTCAGCGTTGGAGAGACGTACAGGGAACCGGACGGATCGAGATAATTATTGCGCACTTCCCAAGCCTGGAAGCGGATGGCGTAGGCGTCACTGGGGTACATGCCGGCATCGTTTCCGGGGTTGCTGTTGTACGCACCATAACCGTAGAGATTGTTTTTCTCTAGTGCAATCTGACTCTTGCCCCAGTAGCTCTCGAGAATAGCGTGGGAGACCAAGTAGTTGGCGTCCACTCCGTACGTGCTTTGGGCTTGCATGAACACGGACCCGAGCCCGGTCAGCGGCGAAGAATTGGCCGATAAGTACGAGTCGATGGACGACGCGTTGATGTCGCTCGGTGCCGGGAAGCGCAAATCGACGTTTGTGAAACTCGGCCCGGACGGCACGGACGATTGACTGCCAGAGGAACCGGAGTTGTTGGCGGTCCCTGAAGAAGACCCGGTCTGCCCTGAGGAACTCGACTGACCACTCGGTGGTGCTCCTTGGCTGGCCAGTTGGAATCCGGACTTCTCTTCCACTTGCAACGTGGCTTCCTGAAGGTCCGTCCACGTGGTCTGGTCGACCACACCCGTGACCGGGAGTCCCTCTTGTTGTTGGAATTCTTTTACACCCGCCAAGGTCATCGGGCCGAAGATACCGTCTGCACTACCTACCGGATCTCCCACTATATTGAGGTCATTCTCCAAGAGCGCGACGGACTCACCCGTGTCTCCGTACTCTGCAATCGGGGGGGAGGAAGGTTGAGTTGCCGCACTGGAACTGGTCGATCCGCTCGAGTTGCCGCCGCCTCCGCTAGCGCTACTGGTTCCGCTGCTGCCAGAGCCGCTGCTCGAAGCGCTGGAACCAGTACCGGATGTCGCTCCGGAACTGCCGTCACTGGTCGTGCTGCCAGAACTGGAACTGCCGCCGTCTCCGCTGGCGCTGCTCGTTCCGCTGCTACCAGAACTGGAACTGGTGCTGCCAGTGGTGCCTGAGCTCCCGGAACTGCCTGACGTACTTCCCGCCGATGTACTGCTTGTCGTTGTAGGCGTCGATGTGCTCGAGGCGGACGGTGGAGTGAATTGCAAGTTCCAGGTGGTTCCGTTCCAGGTGGATTGAACTCCCATGCGTAGCAGGACTTGTTGAACATACCAAATGGGAATGAAGACCGTCGGTTGATTGGAATCTGGGTCAACTTGCACGGAGGTTGGCACCTGTGCCACTAAGTGGCCATCCAAGGTCACATTGGCAAAGTCTTTTGGTGGGTCGTAACGCATGGCAGGTAGGTTGCTGTAATCGACCGTGCTTGCTTTGGGCGCAGTCAACATCCAACTTCCCGGACGCCACACTGTACCAATGCCGACTTGCAAGAGAGCCTGCTCTACGTACCACAGGGACATGTAGGTCGTTGCGTGCAGGACAAATCCATAGGGTTTTAGATTGGTAGCCCTGCCGTTGACCAAGATGGTTTTCTTGGACATGGTCACCACATCCGCAGCGGCCACGGTAGTTTGACCGTTGCCCTTGCTGCTTCCTTTTGCGCCACTCGAACTCGCTGCGGTCTGAGTCGAAGTGGAGGATTTTGCTGTACTCGTCGATGCATTTCCTGATGAACTTGCGGTCACCGTCACGGACCCGGTTTTGCCGGAGGTTGAAGTGGAGGCGGTGCTTGTATGAGACGAAGTTTTGGCCGAGGTACCGGCACCGCTCGTTGTGGTGGAGCTTCCTTGGGACGAGGACCCTTTGACTGTGCTGACGGTAACGCCGCTCCCACTGGAGGCGCTTTCGCCTGCTTTACCATCGGTTAGATGCCACGCGTCTCCTGTCCACTTTCCTTGAACGCCGAACCGCGCCAACACTTGTTGCACATACCAGATGGGCAGGAATTCGGTCATGGCGTGCGGACCTGCCAGCGGATTGACACGGGTTATCCCAGGGGCATATTCCACGGCGGTCCCATTGATGGAGATGGATACGGTGCCCTTGCTGGCCTTCTTAGGGGCACTGGGCAAGCCGCTGTAACTGACCGGTACCAGTGCGGGAACCGTCAAGCGCCATATCCCAGGGCGCCACGTGGACGTCACGCCTAGGCCTTTGAGGATTTGTTGAATGTACCAGACTGGCATGTAGGTGGTGCCATCATGAACCACGCTGTACACGCGTAGCGTCAGCTTGCCGTTATAGTAAATCGGCTTTAGGTGCGACGAAATGGCCGCCGACGCAGTCTTGGCTGGTGGAGATGCTGCGAGCGCCACGGTCGGCGAGGCGGTGAGAGAGACGAGAATCGGTAAAGCCATCAATACGCTGGATTTTTTCATAACCAACCTCCGGTAAGGTGATTGCGGCTATCGGACAGGACGAGGGTGAGTGTCCCGCCCGAAGCTTGTCCCTTCTCGCGCTACTTCCTTACCCGCAAGTGTCGCGAGAGTCTTTATCGGAGTTCTCCCCAAAGGCTTCATGAAACGGCTCAAACGGCCGTGGTAGATTGAATCAGGGAGGAATTCCACCTGTATAAGGGAGCGTCAAGGAGTCCACGAGCGGTAAGTGTTTGATTTGGTAGAGGAACGTCAAAAAGGTTACAATGGCAGTTTGCTTATTTCTAAGTCAAACTGTAGCAGGAGAGGTCGATTCGTGTCAATTTCTTAAAGGCATTTCTTTAAGAGAAAGTTTATCTTTTGCGTTATTGTAAGACCGATGAGGGCATGATAAGCTTCAGTTGCGCTTGGGAAATGGCGCCATTGTTACGAGATACTAGAGGCTATATTTGCGTTGCCAAGGGGCATGGGAGTCCAGGAGGGTCGCTGATTGAATCAGGGGAGAAAAGTATGGAAGCGGTGGCTTGGGGTTGCAGCCGTGATCGTCGTGGGTGCGGGTGCCTATGGATTGCATGCACGACTGGGAAGTCACAGAGGAGAACTGTCTCCTACCCAGCAAAAAGAAGTTGTGTCCGGTACGGGGGATTCGTCGGTTCATTGGTCAAATAACAGCAGTTCGCTTTCTTCGACAGCCAAACCGCAATTTTACGTAGTGCCTCGAGTGCTTGGCCTGCGCAAGTTTCCTTACCCCTACGAAGCGATGCTTGCGCTCTCTTCGGATGCAGATCATGAAACATTGCGAAAGTTTAATCTCGTTCATCAGTTTATCAATACAGAGCAATTAACGCCTTCTGGATATTACGGTGTGGGCTTACCGTTTGCAGACTCGTTTTTTATGTATAACGGCAGTAATACAGACAAACTGATTGATGCCGGGGGGGTCCGCAAGCCACATGAATTAAGCTGGTTTAAAGGGACGAGCCAGGTACCTTACGCTGCGGCCATTCTCAATCACTATATCCACGTAGGCTGGATTGACACACTGCACTCTTGGGGGGATTTTACGGGAAAGGACCCGTATAAGACAAAGTTTCGCAGACAGTTGGCGGAACAAGGCGTGCGGGCTTTGGAGGCGGATGGAGATTACCTGACCGTGTGGACGGACCATGGGAATCAATCGAATGTGGATGATATGGGCTCGTACGGAACCAAGCCATTTTTCTGGTATCAACAAGGCGCCAATCCTTGGTCGAAGTACTATCACGCCAACATCACTATCCCATACGGAGTCCGTTTCGTTTGGTCGGACAAACCGGATTCTTCTGTGGGCTTGCCGTCCATGATTTATCCTTTGAAGCTTCCGAATGGAGACAAGGTTTGGGGATTTTGGCGGTATACGAGTGTGGGGGTATCAAAACGGGGTTATACCGAGTGGGACTGGACGGTGGGAGACCTCGGCATGCAAATCAACCGTGCGCATCTCCTCTGGCTGGAAAGGCATCACGACTACAGTATTGTGGCGCAGCACTTAGAGGCGCTGAATGACAAGTATCCGTTACCGCCCAACGCCATAAACGCCCTGCAGCTTCTAGCAGAGCAGTATCGCCAAAAAAAGATATTGGTAGCGACCACCAGTCAACTTCTCAACTACAATGTGACGCAGCAATACGTGCATTACACGACCACCTATCAGAATGGCAAGGCGTACATTCATATTGAAAACATTCACGACTCGGTGGATGGCACGTATAAACCGAAGTTGTCGGACGTCCGAGGGTTGACGTTTTATACAACCAATCCGGCGGAAACGGTCATTGAGATAGGCAACACCCCTGTGCCATCTCGGTTCATTGTCGACAATCCTTCGGATGGTGTTGCAAAAAGTATCAGCATTCGCTGGTTTCACTGGAGTACGAAGAATTACGCTATCAGCAGCAAGACGATCGATTAGTGGCTTGAATCGCTGTTCTCGAGCGCGTCTCGGCTTCAGGTGAGCGGGGTCGAGGCTGTGCTCGTGGGCTCGTAGTGGACAAAAGTTAGGCTGGTTGGCGAAAGTTCCCGCCAATCCGCCTGACTTTGCATGTCTGTGTCATGCAAACGAGCGTTCGGCCTGCAGAAAACACAAGTGCAACATCAGGAAAAACCTTGTACAAATCATGAAAACTCGTATAATCAAGAGAAGTTGAAATTTGTCGAAAGATGGCGGATTTTCTGCGGAGCTTCTCAGCCGAGATGGAATTGACGAGAGGCATGAAGAGAAACGATATTTCCGCATTCGCCGAAGGAGATGGACTGCTTGGCGACGACTTCATCTTGGTTTGACCGACACGCCTGTGACGCGAGGTTGGCCCATCTGTTCCACGAAGCGCAAGACGCTATCTACATATACCCGTTGGACGAGCATGGATACCCAGGCAAGGTCGAGGATGTCAACGAGACGGCGTGCCAGAAACTCGGATATACTCGGGAAGAGTTGCTCCAGTGCACGATGCTCGACATTGTGGACAAGTCGATGCACCGTCGCGTCGAGGAATGGTACGCCGCCTTGAGAGGCGGACAGGCTGTGACGTTTGAGTCTCTGCATCAACCGAAATCTGGCCCACCCATTCCATTTGAAGTGTCCATGCGAGCCGTTGAGTTTGGCGCGTTGCGTTATGTGATGTCCATTTGTCGCGACATCACGGAACGAAAATGTTACGAACGTAGGCTCTATGTGCAAGCGAATTTTGAGGCTAACACGGGGTTTCCAAACGAGTGCTGGATTCGTCGGCACGCAGACCGACTCGCGTCCTCTCTCAAAGAAGGAGAGATGCTGCTGCTGATTGCAGCGTCGATTGAAAATTACTATGTCATTTCCGATTCCTACGGCTCAGAGATTGCGCAAAGAGTGATGTTCAAGACGTTACGCCGCATTCAACTAGAGGTCCCGAACGCTTGGATTGGGCAGACCGACCGGGATGAGATGTTGATGGTCTTGCCAGTCTGCGAGCAGCATTTGTCTGCACAATCTCTCCACACGGTTCGCAATATCTTAAATCGAGCCATGGTGGCAGACCACGGACTGCTGCGCCTGCGCGGCCATCTCGGCGTACACGAGGCCACAAGGAAGTGGTTGAAAGAGAACGGATCGGCTGAGGCGGTAGAGGCGGCCTTTATTGCCCTCCATGCAGCGGAGAAAGCAAATACTTTGGAGGAACACTATTACACGCCACAAATCGCTGATGCAGTGCGCGATAGACAGCGGCTCTACAGCGAATTTCTCGATGCCTTAGAACACGAGAAACTGAAGCTCGTCTATCAACCTCTGTTTGCGGCAGACAATCGGCTGTTTGGCGCCGAGGCGTTGTTGCGCTGGCCGATAGCGGACGGCTTCATCCCCCCAGATGTGTTTATTCCGATGGCTGAGCAGACGGGTACGATTCACTTAGTCGGCGAATACGTCCTGCGTCACGCGTGCGCCGAGTTTTCCGCCTGGCTCAAACGATGGCCAGGATATGACTTTAAGCTGATGGTCAACATGTCGGTTCATGAACTTGGGCGCGATGGCGTCGTCGAGCGTATGGTGGATATCTTACGTCGTACCGATGTGAGTCCGGAGTGTTTGAAGGTGGAAGTCACCGAAACGGTCATGCTGGACCGATGGCGTCATCTGCCGGTGTTGTCGAGACTCAAGGACCTCGGCATGCACATCGCCATTGACGACTTTGGAACGGGATATTCCTCGCTGCAGTATCTCCAGGACATCGCCCCTCATGTCGTGAAGATTGATAAGTCTTTTATCAGCGGATCGGCCCGGAGCCCATCAACCCATAAATTGCCGAGTGATTCGAGCATACTGCCAGACCCGGCACAGGTGAGCAATCCGCAAATTGTCGCATCGTTGATACAGTTAGCAAAATGTCTGCACATTCAGACCGTTGCAGAAGGCGTGGAAACAGAGCAACAATTGGAGTGGTTGAAGCAACAAGGATGTGATGGTTTCCAAGGATACCTGCTTGGCCGTCCAGTCGAGGCGAGTACCTTCTTCCGGGTGCATGCGGCAGCTGCACTGGATGATTTAGCACTCGGTTAAACCCATATAAGTTGAGGTGACACGGTGGGATTTCAGAAGTCGATTGGGCTGAATGAACTCTATTGGTGGCGGATGCACGACCACAAGCATTTGGCAGATGTGATGGAGTTGGCCAAGAGGCTCATTCCTCACGCCGAGCTCATTTTCATCGCAAGCATTGATGATGACTGGTTTCGAATGTGGCAAGTCAGTGATGAAAACAGTCCCTTGGCGGTTGCTCGTTCTGGCATTCCAGCCGAAGAGAGTTACTGCAAGTACCTCTATGACCGTCCCGGATTGGATATTCTGAGCCTGCCAGACTCCGCGAAACATCCTTATTTCAGCGCCTTGCCCGCAACGCAGAAAGGTGCGGTTCGCTCGTATGTCGGGGCTCCGCTATCGCTCATGGATGGGGCAGTGAGTGGAACCATCTGCGCAGTCCACTCGCAGCCGGGACAATTTGGTGTTGAGACGGAGTCGGCGTTGAAGAGCTTTGCTGGCCTTCTATCGCGTTTTCTTCAAATGGAAGAGTTGGCTATCCGCGATGAGACGTCCGCTTGTTACAACCGCAATTTTCTCCACATACTGCTCGAGCACTGGTCGGATGACCGCGAATACACGCTCATTCTCTACGACATTGATGACTTCAAGTCGGTCAATGACGACTTTGGACACGAAGCGGGGGATGAAGCCATTGCCTGGATTGGGCATACGCTGACAGACGAATACGCTGGACAGTTAGTGTTGCGGCTCGGCGGAGATGAGTTCTGTGTGCTGACCGACGAGGCTGATGAAGTGGCGATTCGCACCTCCGTCGCTCGCGTAGCATCGCAGTTGGCCAGGTTTCCGCGCCGACCGCTGCAATTTTCCGTAGGAGTTGCGGGGGGTCCCTTGCGCCAATTCGGCAAGTGGATGCGCATGGCGGATGCCGCAATGTACCGAGTTAAGTCCAAGGGCAAAAATGACCTCGAGATTGTGCCAAGAGAAGCCCCAGAAATCCCCTGACGGGTCGAGACCTGGGGCACGCAACGCTAGCTTTCAAGGATCTTCGTGAATCCAAGATACCCCATCGTATGGACCGCCCCCCGGCAGGAGTTGCTAACTGCCGAGAAACCGCTGTGAGTGGCTACTTAGCGAGACTCCAGTACTGCATGTCCACATTGCCGTCCGGACCATCATAATTCTTGGCCACGCCATGAACATTGGCCGAGTTGACGATGAGCGTGGCCGCATTGTTGTTCCATAGCACGGGCAAATGTTCTGCGGTGAAATTTTCGTATCTCCAGAAAGCGTGCAAGTTGGCAGTATCACTCGTGTAGGGCTGGTGCGTAGCCGCGATGAGTTTATCTTCCTCCGAGTTGCTGTATCCAAAGCCGGAAGGTGCACCCGTCCCGAACAATTCGCCTCCGGTTGGGTAGTATCCTGGACCGTTGTAGTCCCACCCGAGTCCCGTCGCCATTTGCCAGGAGTTCGGCTGTTTCGGATTGCTCGTAATGGTGATAAACGTGCTGATGGGCATCGGTTTCAACGTCACGGATATGCCTTCGGCGGCCCAGTCTTGTTTCATCAGTTCCGCCTCGTCTTGTCCCGCCTGCACGCCACTGACGTAGAGCATGACGAATTTCATTTTTTCCGATCCTTTGACGAGAATGCCATTCTGCATCTTCCATCCGTGAGATTCCATGAGCGCCAAGCCTTTCGACGGATTGTAAGGATAGATAGGCTTGGACAACTCAGGGTCGAGAAATTGTGTGGCGGGCACGGTCGGGATGGGACCATAAGTTGGTGGTGCATATCCGTGGTAGATGTCTTTGTTGATAGCGTCTTCATCGATTCCCATTTGCATTGCTTGGCGGACATACAAGTGGTCGAATATTTTTGCGGTTTTGGCCCCAGGAAACATGTTCAACTGCGTATCCGAATACCCAAAGGCATATTCGGGCGTGATGGTGTCTCCCATAGACGTCAACTCGCTTCTCGCAGTGTATTGGCTCAAGTCAAGGTAGCCCACATTGATAGCCCCTGTCTTTAGCCCGGCAAACTCCGACGCGTTGGACGACTCATAGTCAAACACGATTTTTTTCAAAGTGCTTTTATGACCGTCGTAATTCTTGTTGGGCACAAGCGTCCAAGATTGATACGGTACAGCTTTTACCAGTCGGAACGGTCCGTCCACAATTTTCACAAAAGACGGATTCGAGGCTTCCGTCCCAAGGTATTTGATTTCATTGTCGATGTTTTTGTGGTAAGAGTGGATTGGCAGCCAGTGAAAGGAGAACTTTCTGCATGTTTAAAGCACTTGTCTTTGATTTTGATGGTACGATTCTCGATACGGAGACCGCTTGGTACACAGCTTTTCGTGAAGTTTACGCCAAGTATGGAGTAGAGTTGACACTCGAACAATATGCCGAGTGTATCGGCACAGATTGGCGGGTGTTTCATCCGTACGAGTATTTGGTGAATAAGTTACAGTCGGCGATAAATCTCGAGGAACTCCGGCAGAGCGTTGCGGCGCGCCACGCAGAACTCATGAACCATGTGGAAATTCGCGCCGGCGTGGTGCCGCTTCTCTGTGAGGCGAAGAAAAGAGGACTAAAACTTGGAGTCGCCTCTAGTTCAAATCGTGCATGGGTTGAAAAGCACCTAAAGCAGGCCGGCTTGTTGCAAGAGTTTGAGTGCATTCGGACATCCGAAGACGTCGCTCGCGTCAAACCGAGTCCGGAACTCTACGAGAAGACTGTGGCGTGTTTGCAGGTGTCTGCACACGAGGCGATGGCCATCGAGGACTCTCCGAATGGAGCCCAAGCGGCGATTGCCGCTGGTCTGCGTTGTGTCGTGGCACCGAATGAGGTGACCCGTTCTCTTACTTTTCCACCTGCTCTGATTCGCCTTCGCTCTCTCTCGGACCTACCGGCGTCGGCGTTGCTCGATGATTCCTTGCTTGCCGGGCGGTCTGATTTGTTGTAGCTTAGTGAAGTCGGGGAGGGCATGCGGCGATGGAGTGGACAATAGCGAAAACGTGGTCCAAGTTTGTGTACCCGTTTATTTTCCCGGCGAATCCAGCAGAAAGCTGTCAAGCGCAGTACAACAAATTGATTGAATATTTGGTTCGAAATCAAGGAGAGCATCAGCCATGGGTGGAGAAAGCGTTTGAGGCGCATGAACTGGACAACATGCTCCCCTACGTCAAGCAGTACTTGCGGTTACCAAGCAATCATAGCCGCTTTGTTTTGGATGCCCGCGTGGTAGCTCCAGACGATGTCTTTTTCTTTGAAGCTGATTGCGAATCCGAGACAGAGACCATCCGTTTTTCTATGTCGAGCATAGAACTGTATCTGTTCTTTAATGGCGTCGGATTTGTCTCGATTGAAGTCCGCCCACCATCGTCCTCCGTTTTGTCGGACGGCTCGCCCCACGCTGCGGCTGTGACTTCGAGCGTATCCCCGGCAGAGTGGACCGTGGAAGACATCGAACGACTCAATTCGAGAGTCGCCTCGCTGTCGCGGGGGGAGATTTTCGTGGGGCCCCGAGGTCGTCGGCAGACGGTTGGGGAGATGTTGAAAGAAATTCTCAGCCCCCTCCAGAATTGCACCAGCTGTCCGACGTATATTCCTATGGTAGACCGGTTTCTTCCAGTCTACGGGGCGATTCTTCTACGTGCAAAAGACCAGAACGTGCCGGAACGGGATTCCATGGAGGCGATGGACGAAGAGTTTTTTCAGTTTGCCCAAAGTCATTTGACGATTCTGCGGAAAACGTTCACTCCGAACAACATCAGCCACTTTTCGCAGATTCACCTCAATGACATGGAGCATCATTACATGCCGTATCACAACGTCATTCACACCCAGTCTTTAGATGGCGGCTTTGTCTTGGCGTATGACAACGGCTTGCGTCACTTTTCCGGTGAACATCCACCGTCCATGGACTCGTTTCGGACCAATTATTTTTACATGATGCTCATCCCGTATCATCAGCGAACGAGTATTTTGCGCTATGCCATGGAGGCTGCAGACGCTGCCTTGGCCGAGACGCGCGGTGCCATGTTGCGCCAACTGCGGGAAGAGATTTACGACTTCACGTCCCGCTGCTACTTCAGCCAAGCATCGGTCAGCGAGGAGCGCGACAGACTCTACCGCCGCTGGCAGAGCGCCTTCAATATCACCCAGATGTACAATGAGTTAAAAGAAGAAGTCCATGACATCGACAACTATTTGGCTGACGTCGAGCGTGCGCGCGAGCGCGAATTGCGAAACGCCTCCCTTGCTCGCGACAATCGAAATATGGCCCTGTTCAGTTTCATCACGTTGGTCTTTTTGCCCATCAGTCTGGTGCTCCAATTTGCCGAAGCATCCCCGGAACTGCGCGCTTGGATGCGCCCGGAAGGCGGGTTCGATCCGCTGATTCTCGCTCTGGTCCTCCTCGCTCTCTTCGGCGCGGCTATCTTCTACCTCATTGCCCGCTTTGTGCGTCGGCGATGAGGCGTGGGTTCCCACCCGATATTCGGTGCCTCGGGAATCCACTCTCGTCTCCACCACTTTGCCACAATGTCTACATGAAACATTGACGTCTCAGGCTCCACTCATCAGTACAATCTCTCTAGTTCCACGCGAGAGAGGAGACTGACGGTGTCTGCGAAACGCAATCAACACTGGGTGGCACTCTGCAGTGTTGCCATCGGAATGATCTATGCGGCCGGATATGCGGTCACCCGGCCGGAAGTCTCTGCACAGGCAGCCTCATCCAACAACCCATTGGCGCCACAGACCCATTCTGCGGCCGCGAATGCCGTTGCAAAGAACAGCACGCTCCACCAGACAAAGCCATCCACTTCCTCGAAACCATCCGGTTTCACGTCCGCACCACAAACGGCAAAATCATCAACCACAGCCCAGCAAAAATATAAAGATGGGACGTTCCATGGATATGGTACGAATGCCTTCGGCACCGTGGCGGTTCAGTTGACCATCGTGCGCGGCAAAATTACTTCTGTTCAAATCACACAGTGCTCTACGCATTATCCACAATCGTTTATCGATCCGGTCTTGCCAAACGAAGTCCTCTCTCTCCAAAGTTATCAAATCGACGCGGTGTCCGGCGCGACCGAAAGTTCGATGGACTTTGCTATGGCCGTTTACCAAGCTTTGCAAGCTGCGACGGTCGCCTAACGGGAAGAGAGGAAGACGAGGATGCAAAGGACGATGGTGCAGTCGGAGTTGGCGATGGGGACGATGGTCACCCTGACAGTGGTCACGGACGCATCGTCGCGTGCGACGAAGGAGCGCATGCTCAGTGCCTGGCAGGCCATCCGAGATGTGGAGCGCGCGTGCAGTCGATTTGATGCAAAAAGTGAGCTCTCTCAACTGACGCATCGCGTGGGAGACTCTGTGCGCGTTTCCCCCCTGCTGTTTAGTGCGCTCCACTTCGCTTTGGAGATGGCCATGGCCACGGATGGCGTGTTCGATCCGACCGTGGGCCAGACCTTAGAGCAACTAGGCTTCACTACGCATTATCTGACGGGTCAAGACGTGCGCCTCGAGCGAGATTCACACGGCGAAAGTCTCGGAGAGAATGCGTGTCAACCCTCGGGGCTCGCGGGTTCCATGGATGAAGGCCGGCCATTCGGCGGGATGTGCGCTTCCATCGACGCATCCGACGCATCGGTGGATTGTGCGACCTATCGAGATGTGGAGTTGGACCATGAAGCGCAATCGGTGCGGCTCCACAAGCCGCTGCTGCTCGACCTCGGGGCAGTGGCGAAAGGGCTCGCGGTGGATTTGGCCTTGCGCGAGTTGAGGTCGCTTCCGGGCGTTCTCGTCAATGCGGGCGGGGACATCGCTGCGTTGGGGCAAAATGCCTGTGGAAAACCGTGGCGGGTAGGCGTGCGAAATCCCTTTGACCCCGCGGGCGGACCCCTGTTCACGGTGCAGCTACACGACGAGTCCATGTGCACCTCGGGCACGTACGAACGGCGTAGCCCCGTCCATCCCAGAGGGCATCATCTGGTTCACGGGCATCGACGAGAATGTTGCTCGGAAGTGGTGAGCAGTACCGTGCTCAGTCCGTACTGCATGATGTCGGATGCGTTTTCCACGGCGGCCTTGCTGCTCGGTATGGCCGACGGAACGCGCTTGCTTGGGGAACAGGGTATACCGGGCATTCTCGTCAGTGAGACAGGAACTCTTCAATGGACTGAGGCAATGAAGGAGAGAATCGAACATGGGCGTGCAGTTTCGGCAGCGGATCGACAAAAGAACGACTACCAGACCCCTTAAATTTTCCTATCTGAAGACGCCAAAGAGATATGTCTTTGCTGTATTGTCTGTCTTGACTTTGCTCGCCATGCTGCATCGTCAAGACGCTGGTGGACTGCGCAATGTGTTGATAGGTATGGGCACCGCTGTGGTGGTGGACGGCACGGTCGCCATACTCCAGCGGAGAAAGAAGTGGTTCTCGGACGGCGGTCTTGTCACAGGGTTGCTCGTGGCCGATATTCTCAACTCGAACACGGCGTGGTACGAGGTTGTGGTCATCACTGCACTGGCGCTCACCTCGAAACATGTCCTGAAAGTGGGTCGTAAGCCGATTTTCAATCCGGCGGCTGTTGGATTGTTATTTGCATTAATGCTTTTTCATAGCGGTCAGAGTTGGTGGGGAAGTTTGTCCATGCTTCCTTGGTGGTGCGCTATCTTTCTTCTAGTTGGGGGGCTGTTAGTGGCTCAGCGTGTAAAGAAGGTGCCGCAGACACTCGCATTCCTAGGTACCTACTTCACGCTGTTGCTTCTCTTTGCAATGCTGCACATTGGCTTGCCGTCCGATTCACCCGGCGATGCACTGCGCGCTCCGTTTGTGAATTCGGCGCTCTACCTCGCGTTTTTTATGTTGACCGATCCGCCGACGTCTCCCCCCACTCTTCGCCACCAGGTGTTCTTTGGTTTCTTTGCGGCCGCGGTGGGTGTTACTTTCTTCGCTGTCCACGGGGGACTTTCGTACCTGCTCATTGGACTGCTGGCCGCCAATGTTTGGAAAGCGTGGGTGAGTAGGAGGCCGAAGAGTCCAACCCGTTGACGAATGAAGGTCTCTTTCCCGGGCAGAATGGGGCAAGGTTGGCTGGTTGAGTGGACGTGGCTGTAGGACACACATCCGGATTTCGGGCGTCCGTGAAAGGTGCCAAGGTTGGCTAGTTGAGAAGACTCGTCCAGCCGAACCTAGGCATCCTTGCGGGTGAAGTAACGAAATCTCTGGTCTCGACTAACACTACAACGTAGTATAAAATAACGCTGGACGTGGACGAAAAGTCGTGGTACAGTGAAGGTGGGATTCGGTTGTTGGGCACTTTTGGGAGATAGGATGAGCATCGAATGGACGTCTTATGGACTGACCAGTCTTTTGTCGGCACCTTAAGCGACTTCCAACCTCTTTCTTTTGTCTTGGTGAATGGCACCAAAGATGAAGGGGTTTGGGATCATATGGTTCGCACGTGGCATTATCTTGGCTACGACAGGATGATTGGTCAAAGGCTAAAATATTTGGTGTATTCTCGAAACGTTCCTATTGCTGCTATCAGCTTTAACCGGGCCGCATTTCGTGTAGGTGTGCGGGATGCTTGGTTAGAATGGCAGGAAGAAGGTAGGAAAGAACTCCTTCCCCATGTGGTCAATAACAACCGATTTCTCATTTTGCCATGGGTTCGCATCAAGAACCTGGCTTCTCATATTTTGGCGAAGTCCCTTCGAATGCTCAAGAACGATTGGACCAGACTGTACGATGTAGAGCCATATGCGGTTGAGACCTTCGTAGATTTCAATCGTTATCAGGGGATTTGCTATACAGCTGCCAACTGGAGCTATCTCGGCGAGACCCGCGGATTTGGTAAGGTTGGAAAAGTCTTTGTGTACCATGGAAACCGCAAGGGCGTATTTCTTTACATATTGAACCGTAAGCTGCTACGGATGATTTCCCGACTCCCAAAACCAGAGCGACCGAATCCCAATTTGGTTCGTGTGAGGTCATGGGATATGATGCTTAGCGCACCGGACTGGAGTCCAGAATTGTTTGACGAAATTGGATTGAATGAGCAATCCGTTGCCGAACTGGGGCCCGCTCTGGCTGATTACCTGAACACCTATTCGTCCTGTTATTCTCGTAGTGAACAGCAAGAAAACGGTGAAACGTATATCAAGGGATTGCTTTGCGATTTGGATCGCAAGAGTATCGAACCAATTGCCCTGCGGTATCGGGACGAAAAGGCAGTTCGTACGATGCAACTCTTTCTGAAAGATGCGCCGTGGGATGAACAGCAGATGAAACAGTGCTATCAGAACCGGGTTCGCATGCTGGCCAATGATCCAAATGGCATGATTACGGTAGACGGCTCCGATTTTGCAAAGAAGGGAAAAAACTCTGCCGGCGTTCACCGCCAGTATTGCGGAAGTAAAGGGAAGGTTGAAAACTGCCAGGCGGGCGTATTCATTGGTTACGCCGGAGCGAGTGGTTACGGATTGCTGGATTCCAAACTCTATCTTCCCCAAGTATGGTTCGACGAGGAGCACAAAGAACTCTGGCCGAAATGCGACATTCCCGAAACCACGGAATTTCGCACCAAACCACAGTTGGCGCTCGAGATGATTCAGGAAGTCGTCAGAGAGCACGATTTTCGGTTCAAATGGGTCGGCTGCGACGGCGCATTTGGTTGTGACGCAGAATTCCGCAAGGGTCTACCTGAATCTTTGTTATTCTTCGCGGATGTCCATAGTACTCAACGTGTCTTCCGGGAACGCCCCAATTGGATACTGCCAGAACGAAAGGGGCGTGGCCGACGACCAACCAAGATGGTACCTTCTGTTCCAGCTGAGCCGGTGTCCGCAATCGCAGAGGACGAATCTGCACCGTGGGAAGAAATTGTGTTAATCGGAAGTTCACTGTTTAAAAACAGCCAGGATCGCAGTCCCAGCAAGGGTTTTGGTCCCTGTGGAACAAAGCGATTCTGGCTACTTTACAAAACCACACCCAGTGCATCCAAGATTTTTTGCTGGTACGCGTCCGGCTGTGTGACTTGTTCAAATGTTTTCCCCGCACATTCCACGGTGTTCCGCTGGAGCGATTTTAAACGCTCCATCACCAGCCGGAAACTACCGTATGTTTCTGCATCCTGTTCCTTCAATGTACGGAGACTCCTTACCATATGCCATTGCACGTAATACGCCAACATGCACAAGAATACATGCGCTCGAACCCGATCTTCCAGGCGATGAAACACCGGACGCAACTCCAATTGCAGACTCTTCATATTCCGAAATGCCTGCTCCACTTGTTGCAACCCTTTGTAGGTTTTCACCACTTCGTCCATGGACATCTCCTCGTGAGGAACATCCGTGCGGACGATGTAGATCCCATCCAGTCGTGATTCTTTCTCGATTCGTGCTTCGTCTCGTCTGTATTGGAATGTCCCGTCTGAGATTTCCAGGATGAAGTGTTTCGCCATTTTGTGCTTGTCAATGACCTTGCCAACCGCCAGTCCGATTTTATCGGCAGTAACCAACTTACCAGTCTCAACGCGAACGCGGATCTTTTCCAAGTTTCGCTCCGTGGCCAACAGGAGGTCTTGACGGTTACGACGTCGTTCCTCTGTCATCAGTGGATTGCGATTGAGCACCAACCGTTCTCCCTCGTAATCAGGATGCTCAATTTCAGCAACATCCCGCTCATCAAACAGCGACAACTGAAACGCGCCATCCTCATATAGATGTTGGATGTCCCTGGCCCGAAGTGCCGTAATCCAGTCGTAGCCCACATTCTTCAGGTCAATGATTCGAGTCTTGGTGATCATTCCTCGGTCGCCGACCAATACCACCCTGCGCAGCCCGTACTTCTCACGCAGGCGAGTCATCTGGTCTTCCAGGGTTTTTGCATCCGTACGATTCCCCGGAAAGACTTCGACAGCAACTGGGCATCCGTCTTTATTCGTCATCAGTCCATATGTGAATTGCTTCTTACTGCGCTTCTTGTCCCTGCTGTATCCAAAGGCCGCGAGGGGACAGTGTGTACCTTCCAGGTAAGACGACGATAAATCATACAGAACCAACGCGCCTTCTTCCAGATGTTTCTTCGCCAGCTTTTTCTCAAGGATTGATTGGCGAGCAAACAGTGTATCCATGGCTTCATACAAGGCATTGGGAGATATAGATTCCGGCAGTGATAGCAGGGAGCCAAGGGTCGTCTGTTGCCAATACGCGGCAGTAAATCGTTTTGAACCTGGTTCAACCAAACGGGCTGTCATCATCCCAAGTACGATGGAACGCCACAACGCATCACCGCCAAGCATTTTATCTAAACCAATCTTACGGATCACGGAAAGTATCGCACACACAGCGCCGTGAGACTTAGACGATGTAATTTTCAACACGTCCGTAGCGGAGATGAAGGCTTCCCCTTTCAGTGCCCGTCGAATGATGTCAACAACATCCTCAGGAAGAGCAGACAAATTGGCCAAAGTCCGGTGCTTCACCTTACCGTCTTCGCGGTAGGTTTGGCGCAGGAGGGTGGAGGAGTAGGTCTTGCCTTTATAGGTTCGATTGGTTATGGCTACGTGCATTGCTTTTGAGTGAGTTTTCATAGCATTCATATTCGACATTCATAACAAAAGTCCTTCTCTACAAATAATATTTTAGTGGCTACAAAATATGGTAGAAAACACCCTTGATGCCCTGTCATTCAAGGCATCAAGGGCTCAACGCTCAGTGAACTTCCGGTTAATGGACGGTTCCAAGGGGCCCGTGCACACCATGGTGAAGAATTGCCGTGTCGTGGAACAGCAGGGTGACCGCGATGGAGACGAAGTGTGGCTTTACATCCGCAAATATGAAGATGGCCGGATCAAATATGCGGTGAGCAACGCGCCGGGGAGCGCTGACATCCAAGACCTTCATCATGCAGCCACTTTGCGTTGGCCCATCGAGCAAAGTTTTCAAGAGTGTAAGAGTTTCCTGGGTATGGCCGACTATGAAACCCGCTCTTACATAGGATGGCGTCGGCACATGCTACTCGTGATGGTCTCGCACCTGTTCGTTTTGGAAGTTCGACTTCGATTTCAAAAAAAAACGAACGCGGAGATCGTACTGCCGTCCTAACAATGCCCCAAGCACTCATTTTGATCAAAGCCGCAATGCCACCACAACCTTACACTATCCAAAGAGCCGTGCGGAACGTCGCATACTACCAAAAATCCAATGCCAAGGCTTATCGTTCACACAAGAAACGACGCCTGAAAAATGCTGCTTAAGCTAATTGCTTTCAAGACCAAACTACGTTGTAGTGCTAAGTTAGGTTCTGCAAGTTGAGCAACAGCTGGTAGCTGCTACCCACTGATGGATGCGAGGACACGTACTGTCGAACGTTTGCGGCAGACAGTGCTGACAATCCTCCATCCTTGGCGATGAGAGTCAGCATCTTCGCGACTTGCGCTGTGTGGGCGTTCGGATTGTTCAGCACGGTGCCCGCAAACTGTTCTGCCTTGGCGTTGTGGCCGAGCGCGAGTTCTGCGGTCGCGACGGAATCGTAGCAAAAGGCTTGCAGCTTATATGGGCCGATGGGCGGCAAGTAGGATGGCAAGCTATGCACCACTTTCAACCGCTGTTGATAGTCCGCGTATAGGCGGAGTACACGCTTGAACTTGCTCACCGCCGTGGCGGAGTTGGTCTTTGCCGTCTGCATTCCGTCAATGACGGCTGCATTGATGGCGAGGCTCAAATTTGTTGGGAAGTAAGGTGCATTGTGATAAGCCTCGAGGGCCGTCACGTAAGCGAGATGATACCGGCTGGCATCAAACGCAATGGTGGCCATTTGCGCTTCTAGAGTGGCGTTGTATGGGTCGAGCGCGATGGCTTGCTGCAAGAGGTGCACGCCTTGGTCAAAGTGTTCTTTTGCGTTACCGCTCGGGCTGTCGAGTACGGTGTTGGCTTCGTCCACCAAATAATTCGGATTGTACGGCACCACTTGGTGCGCCTCTTTGAACAAGGCTAGTCGAGTAGAGAACGACGAGGTCGCATTGGCGGCAGCAACGATACGCTCGCCGCGAACGGCATTCGCATCGAAGTAGAGCGCAGCTAGGGACGTCACCACGGTTGCCGCAAGGACTACGCGCGTCAGCACCGACGGGCGCAGGAAAGGTGCGTGGACGACAGCGGGATCGACCCGCTCGATTTTACGCGGACGGTCGACGGTGGTTGCGTCGAGGGGTTCGCGAGCATTGCCTACAGCCGGAGTGTCTGTGTCCTCGGATATGCTGGCGGCGGCTTTTGCCTGAGCCGATTGCCAGAGGGCCTCTTTGCGCAGCGCAAAGCCGCTGCCCATACCCACGAAAAAGAGGATGAGCAGAGCTAAAAAGGCAAAGTCCCAGTCCATCAGAGAGTGCGCAAACAGCATCAGGCCAAAAGCGGCCACGCTTCGCAAAGTGGCGTAGCGCGGGTTTGGCGTGAGAATCGACTTCCATGGCCACACCACGCTGCGAACCATGGGCCAAACCATGAGAAGCAAGGCGATGGTACCGAGGATGCCGATGTCCATCAACGTATCCACCAAGAATGAGTGAACTTGAGTACTGTAGTAAGGATACGATTCGATTTTCTTAAACATGGCAGCCCAAGCGCCAAATCCGTTCCCGGTGACGGGGTTGCGGGCCACAATTCGAAGGCCGTCGAGCCAGAAGATGAAGCGCTGAATGACCGACATTTGGTGAATGTGGTAGCTGTGTAACTTGGCGAGCAGGCTGTGCGATTTGGCGAGAGCAGCGAGCAAGAACAGTATGGCATAGACGATGAGGAGGGTAGGAAACGTGCGCCGTGCGCCGAAGAAAACGGGAGCGACGCTACCAAACGATAGAGACAGTGCCAAGACGGCCACTGTAGGGATTAGAAATCCGAGAGCAAAACCAGCCCAGCCGGTGGTTGCGGAATGATTGACGATGGCGAGATGCAACAATAAATAGGAAAAGGCAGCGCCAATTGCAGCCGCCCCGAAGTAGAGTAGAAAGCGACTACGCGAAGCATAGGGGCTGTTCCACGAGGCAGGCTGGCTATGCTCCCCGGAGGACGTTTCTACCGCACCCGGCACCGACTCGTGACCCGTTGGGACGTGTCCGCGCAGCCCAATCATCACGAGCACGAGGACGACCACCCAAAAAAGCAATGCCCCGCGAGATCCCGATAAAAACAACCCAGCCATGTTCAACCCTGCTACGCCCGTGAGCAGCGCGCGCAACACAGGCCAGCGGGGGTAGAGGCTGACGAATACTAGCATGCCGATGGTGATGGCAGCGGCGTAAGCGGCATAGGCGTTGTGATATTGGAACACGGAAGAGACTTGGATGTGCGGTGAGGTTACGATGGCACTTGGGAAGGTCAGCTGCCCCCAGCCATTGGCCACGCCGATGGCGGTCATGTACAGCGACGAGGCAGCGAGGCCTAAGACGACCCAGAAAAGACCGTCCGAGCTTGTGCCGTAAAGGCGGACGATCCCGAACGGGAAGAGCAGGGCGACGGTGTTGAGCGCTCCTTCCACGGCAAGCGGTAAACTCGCCGCATAAAACAGGGACAAGGCGTACAAGATGACATAAACGGAAAACGCTGCATCAAACCATGTGAATTCGGCCAGCAGACGAGATGGGATGGAGGAAACGTCTCCTCCAGCGGTCGGCATGCCTCGGTCCATCTCATCGGCCTCAGACGCATCGGCCGTGGACGCGGCGGTAGGTGCTGCAAAAGAGGCCACAGGTGTCTGCGTAGTCCTGTCCGCCGAGCGCGCCGTGAATACGGTGATGGCGCGGACAATCGCGTAAAAAGCAAGGAGTGACAGTAAGATGAGGTCGGCAATCGTTTGTCCGTGTGGGAAGAAGACTCCGTTGTTATAAAACGGCAACCAACTGATGAGCCCGGCAAAGAGAATCCAGGCGATGTTGGTCCACAGACGTGAAGTGGATGTACGTGTCAAGTGACAACTCCTCCAAATGAATAATCAATCCATCGTGTATCCGTTCGTGGTTCGCGTCTTGCGTATTTACTCGGCGAATGGATTCATGGCTTCTCTTGGGAGCCAACTCCGAACATTAGTATTCTAGCATGGCCACGCTCGGGGAGCATCGAAATTTGCTGTAATTTGTCTACCGCATGCCATGAATTGGATTGTCAAGGGACGACTTGTCCTGTATAGTGGACATGCGTTTGGGGTGGGGGTAACGAACTCAGGATGAGGTGATGAATGTGAAGCAAGGACTTCTGATTGCAGCAGTTGCCGCGAGTATGTTGTTGGCGACCGGGTGCGGTTCCGCCAATCATGCCACCTCGACGGGAAATAGCAGTGCGAATACGTCGAACACAGCGTCGACCCAATCGACCAAGACGACGACACCAGACCATACCGTTATGGTTGGGGCCAGCGGGTATTCTGGTCTTGGCAACTTGGACAAATTCGAGAAACAGGCGAAGGCACACTCAACAGACTACAAAGCCCAGTTGGATGCCGGAGTGAGTGCATTTGACAATGGCAAATTGACACTCGCGATTCACTATTACGAAAAAGCGGCGAAGCTCAAGCCATCCGCGGCTACGCCAGTCAACAATATTGGGAATGTTTATTACCGGGCCATGAAGTTGCCGGCGAAAGCACTTCCCTACTATCAAAAAGCCGTCAAAATCAATCCTAAAGAAGGCGTAGCGTGGCTGAATCTGGTTGACGTAGAAGGGACACTGGGACACAACAGTGCCGCCAAATCATATGCGGTCGAAGCACTGAAAGTCGTGCCGAAGTCGAATGCATACTATTCGTCGCTGCAAACAGCCCTAAAGAAGATGAAATGAACTCCAGAAATCGAAAGGAGGCCTCACCTTAGGGTGAGGCCTCCTTTGCAACGTTCCGACGGAGAGTCTGTCCAAGAGCATTGGCCAATTCATCGGAAAGCCCCGCTGAGACTAGCAATAAAAAATAGATACGCATGAAAATGATATAGGGTGTAATTTGGCGAAATTCGATGTAATCACGAGATAACTATTCATTTGTACCGGATTTTTAGCCAAAATGAACATTGATGTCCATTCAATGGCAAAGTACACTGTGCTTGGGTGTTCGATAATGAGAATGAAAGTTGTCTCTAGCGAACATCTCGGGTTCTAAAGATATAGCGCTCACTCATGTAGCATTCGTCCGGCAAGAGGTTAAGGGACCCCATACAAATAGACACCGGACAACCACATACTCTAAGGCGCACCGCAGAACCTGCATTGCTTCAATCGAGGTGTTCTTCATTGAGAAGACCACCAGACATCACAAAGAGATAGAGAGAACAGATAGAATAAGACGCGCAACGAACAATGTAAGTTTCCGGACGATTTTTTTCGGGCGCCCCTGTGACCCGGTCGATCCGGCAGTCTACGTGTGCCCCGACTGTTCATTATAACGAAACACATTCGCTTAAGAAAATTTGGCGGAATTCTGCAACCGAAACGGGTGGTAGGTATGAGTAGGAATTCCAGCGGCTGGCGCCCGGTTGAGGGCGGGATTACGCGTAAGCTTCGCCGCGAATGGTCGAATCGGCAGAGTCGTCGTCGAATGATGCGAATTGTGGCCAGTTCGTCCGCAGTGGCTGCGGGTCTCATGCTCGGTAGCCTGGCGGGGATTCCACAGGTGCGCACATCCTTTGCCCTCATGACCGGCGTTTCATCGGTACAGACCAGCAATTTCGAAGTCTTCACGTCTCAGGATTGGTTTGAAACTCAGTTTAACGAAATCTCGTTTTTTGAACGTTTGTCGAATTCGAATGTGCAAAACGGTGGGATGATGCGTATCACCTCCCCAGCCGCGAGTGATGTCAAAGAAGCAGAGGTTGTTACGCCCAGTGTTACTCATGAAGCCGCGACTGAGCTCGAGACCAGACTGACTGCCGCGTTGAAGAAGATTGGCACGATTCAACAAGCGATTGATTCCGACGAAGCGGCTTTGCATCCAGAGCCCGTTTGGCTGACCACGGAGCAGAATCGCCTGAACAAGATGAGAGATTCTATCGAGTCTGAGCTTGAGGCATTGCAAAAGTCTCAAACAAGCGGAGTGAGGTCTGACAAAGTAGCCGAGCCAACCACTGAAGCGACGGTCGGCTCGTCACCAAGCTCGAACGATGCGACCCATGAAAATTCAAGCGCTAACTCGGGCAATTCGTTGCCATCGCAGACCGCTGATTCAACCAACGGTAAGATTTCTCAAACGACGACAGGAGTGACCTACGGGGTGCCCAAAGGAACCTACGTTGGCACTGCTACAAATAGCAAGTGAAAAAACGCGCCAATGCAGCAATGCACCAAGGTAGAGGAGGACTTTGAATGACCATCGTCAAACGCACGCTGAATATTTTTAACGCCATCATTGTCACCCTGTTGGTTATCGTCTTCGCTTCCACGCTGTACCTGACCATCTCTTCTAGAGCCAACAACGGCAATCCGACCGTGGCTGGACAGACGATGTACGAGGTGCTGTCTGGGTCGATGGAGCCGACTTTCGATACGGGATCCGTCATTTTTGACAACCCCCACGTCAACATCAACGCGTTGCATAAAGGTGACATCATCACGTTCCATCTACCGAAGAACTCTGGTTTCAACGGCATGACGGGAGTACTCGTGACACACAGAATTGAGCGCGTTTTTCACGAGAACGGTCAGATTGAGTTTCAAACCAAGGGCGATGCCAATCCGTCTGTCGACCCCTGGGTGGTGAAACCGCAGAACATCGTGGCACAATATGACAACTTTACCATCCCTTACGTCGGCTACTATCTCAACTTCATTCATGGACGCTGGGGCGACGGCTTGTTGCTGATTATTCCGGGAGCATTCTTGGTGATTTCCAGCATGATTACTCTGTTCCGAGAAGTTCTCTCTCTACAACGCCGGGCGTCAAAGCCAGCGGCAGTGACCAGCGAAGGTGAAAACCTTCCGCAGTAGGGCAGCACGTCGTCTTCCGTCTTAACCATCTCATGGTTTGAACCTTCGCGAGCGAGCAAGTCGGGGTAAAGGGTTGTCATTCCTCCGAAAAAGCTTGGCCAGAGGGATCAAATAGATAAATTGAATCTATCAAGTAGGAGGGTAGATAGGTATGAAAGTTGGCATCAGCGGGAAGTTCGGCATGGCAGCAGCAACGTCTCTGGTCGGTTTAGCCATGATGGGCGCAGGAAGCTTTGCATTGTTCACGGCGCATGCGAGTACTGGAACAACGTCCGTTGCCGCTGGGACCGTGGATGTAGACGTTAAGGCGGGCGCTCAAGCATTCTCCGATTTGGCACCGATCAATATGACCAATATGGTCCCTGGCGACACGGTTGGGTCTTACGTAGTGGTCAAGAACTCGGGGAGTGTCAACGAGGTCATCGACGTTAATACCCATGCACACGGTCCTATATTTTGGATGGACGGTCTCAACAACGGAAAGATTACCACTGAGAGCTATTACTCATCAGCGAACGGGGTGCCGAGCATTAGCGAGAGCGCGTTACAGGACACAAATTCAAAGCTTTTTGGGTACCTGACAACCGACGACACTACCTATGGTCACTTCGCGAACTCCAAGGGGCAGACAGTATACAACTATTGGCAACCACGTTTGCTACCACATCCGAATGCTCATTACTCTTACGCAGCATCAGATGGGGGATTCGAATCGTATGACTACCGGAACGGCGATAGCAGCACCTATTCGGATAACAATCCGGCATACTACGACATCAGTTATGGGATATATGACCAGAAACCGGTGGTTAGCATGCAGCCAGGTACCCCTGGGGCCAATGGGATGACGACAATGCCTAGCTTCACCATTGATTCCACGAGTGGACAGCCCCTTTCTCCGGTTTCGTCGCCCATTGTGAGCAACCAGCTAACAGCGACCTATACCGAAGCGGGTTGGACGCTTCCAGATCAGAAACAAGCGAACGCCTCTGCATCGACGAACTTCACAGAGTCTGGATCTGGCGCGGTTACAGAACCAATCGGGCTGAAAGGTTTTAGCGGGAATACGGAAGTCGACGGAATCGTCTTGGCACCAGGCCAGTACATGGTTCTTGAATATACTGGAAAGCTTCCGTTAGTAGCCGGAAATGACTATCAGGATGCGTGGGGAAACGTTCGGGTCGGCATCGATGCAGCTCAATGGGAGAATAACCACACGCCGAATCCGTCCGCAAATGGAGGCACCGGTGAAGGGCATTTGCAGACACTTCCAACGTATTCTAGTTCTGAATCGGGAGATGCCTTTTTCGTAAAGGTCTTTGGTCCAGATGGTGTCAAGCCAAGTGAGAGCACCACACTTTCGGATTTCCAAAGCTACTACAGCAACTATATCGATAAGGGATACATGAGCAATGTTACTGCGGGTACTTATACAACTGGCAGTGATAGTCCCGGTGTTATGCTGACTTTTGATTACACATCTAACGGGAGCGATCTCTCACCGAAAGCATTGGTAAGACAGATAAAGCATGATTATTTTCTCTGACCATAAGCTGAATTTTGCATCACGCTTCCAGGTGGGCCCGTGGACAGTTTCGTGTTGGTTTGAACCTTCTGTAAAGAGCCTTGCGGGGTAAAGGGTGATTTTCCTCCGTAGCGCTAAGGAAGAAGGATCAAATATAAAAAAACAGTATTCGGAGGGATTCTAAGATGGGAATGAAGATGACGTCGAAGTTGGGCATGGCGGCAGCGACATCGCTGGCCGGATTGGCAATGATGGGCGCAGGAAGCTTTGCATTGTTCACGGCGCATGCATCTACGCCTACGCAGAGCTTTGCTGCAGGCACGGTGGACATTGCGGTGAATTCTACAACACCACAAGCTTTTTCTAACCTAAAGACCATCTCCATGCACAATCTAGTGCCAGGTGACTACGTTGGCGGTGCTCTTGTCGTTGAGAACACTGGCAGTGTAGACGAGGTATTGAAAATCAACACGCATACTCACCCCAACGGAAAAGGGCAACACTCTCCAATCTTCTGGCCGGATGGCATTAATAATGGCGAAGCGACAATGCTGAATGGGTACAAAGAGGGTACGGGAGTGTTCCCCGACGGATTTACGTTTGCGGAGCCAGCGTCTATGGCGGACTCGGTGGCGCAAAAAACATATGGCCCGGACTATTGGCAACCACGCACATTGCAACAGCCCCGTTGGAGTACAAAAAACAGCGGGTACGAGTCGTACGACTATGCGGAAGGTCGAACAACGACATACACAGATGACCACCCTGCTTGGTATACGGAAACTTTCAGCGTGTATGCCAATGGTACTGCTCCGACCGTGACCATGACCCCCAATGCGAACACAAATGGTGTAACGAAGGCACCTACTTTCAACGTTACCGGGGGCACGCTGGCGTCTAGCAGTGACATTAAGACCGTCGGGAATGCAACCAATGACATTACCTATACCTATACTCCGGCCGGTTATCAAAACGGTACAGGATTTTCTGGAAATAAAGGAACAATCGGGAATGAGGCACCTTCGTTCTCAACCGAGGAGTTCTCCGGAAAGTCTTCTGTCCAGGGCATCGTGCTCAAGCCTGGTCAGTACTTGGTGATTGAATACACCGGTCACCTGCCACTGCTTGCAGGAAATGACTATCAAGACACATGGGGTCAACTGAGAATCGGCATCGATGCAGCACAATGGGAGAATAACCATACGGACAGTCAGAATCCGACTGATGTCAATCAGAACGCTGGGACAATCCAACCTAGTAGCACATTCACGGCGTAATTGAAGGGCATGTGTTAACGCGGTCGGTCTCTCAGCAGGAGATGGACGGCTAAATACTTGTGCCGCTGTGTCACGGAGATTTCGTAAAATTTCAGTGGACACACAGCATTCTAAGCGCTCTACCTAATTTTGTTTGGAGGTTAGCCTGATGAAGAAGAAAGCCCTGTATTATGTGGCGTTGACCAGTCTCTCGGCGATGATACCGCTTGGCGTCACGGGGAGCTATGCTCTCTTCACAGGTTCCGCATCGAGCCAGACCGCGAATTTCGCGGCTGGCACGGTGGGGGTAAACCTCCAAACTCCATCTTGTGCACCGAATGCCTTTGAGTCTGAGCTGCCGGAAAGTAGCCAAAACGACAAAAGCAGCCAACGACCGTTGCTTGCTGGCCCCATGGATGGTGTCCGGCTGAACAACGGAATGCGCTTCGCCAATCCACGATTCCTTCTTCTCTCGAATATGGCGGTGTATGAAGTGACCAATAGCGGATCGGTCAATGAATGGGTTTCCCTTGATTATGAATATCAGTACGATTCTGCGTCCATCAAAGATCAATTGACTGGAAATTATTATATTTTGACCGAGAATCAGGCGACTTCATCGCCAAGTGCATCCGAGATTGATGGATTGGCACAGGATTTGAAAGACCACTATAACTCTTGTCAGCAATCTGCGGCAGAGCGGTTTTCAAACGACCCCAATCAACAGGCGACTCAGTGCAAGCAAAACTTTGGGGACTGGCTGCAAAATTGCTTGTCCAACCCGAATGTGCATGAGAATTTTCGGTGGTTCCGCTCCCTCGCTGATCAGTCGGGAAATCAACGTTCCCAATTTACTGAAGACGTTTATCAACAGTGGCTAAGCCATTGCAACATCGATTTTTCTCAGGGTACGAGAGAGCAGCACGACATCGATTGGACAGACTGCGCGAAGAAGCTCATTGACGATGCAGGCAATGTGGGACTGCGTTATTGCCAGTCTGGCTATCAGGCACAGGGAACTTCTGATTGCAACGTCAACGAGGGACGCATGCATTTCGCTCCTTGGACTGGAACCAACTCGTTGCTGGACAGCGACCGGCCATTTCCTCTCGATAGTCCGTTCGGAAGTTGGGGAACTTCCACGTTCCCTGCCAACGGCCAAATTGGTAGAACAGATTGGTTTGAATTGAAGCCAGGGCAGGCAGCCTATGTACTCTATTCGCTCTTCTATACGAGAAACTCGCTCAATCCGCCATGCCAGGCGCCTCAAGGACAATTCACAACTTGGGCCAATGCGGTGCAGCACGAAAATGGGCCGTCCAATTTGAATGTCACGGCCAAAGGAGAATAACGGCATGACAATGTGGAAGCCGAACCTAGGCGATAAGCGGTTGCTCATTATGTTTAGCGGTGCGGTACTCGGAGTGTTCTTGCTCTCGGACGGTCTGTTCCGCATGACTGCGCTTGCGTCGACCCTTGGAGCCAGCCAGACGTTTCAAGGCGGAGTCGCATTTAGGAATTACAAGGACGGAACCAATATCTTTACGGATGTCACCAATCTCGTGCCAGGAGATACCCGAAGCGGCACAGTCAGTGTGGTCAATCAAACTCCGGATGCCGAGTACATCACGTTTAAGACCGTGGTTGGCGGGGCGTTGTTTGCGAACAACGGAACGACCGGAACGACCGGAACGACCATTTCTTCCACTTACATCTCCAAGGACTACGCAGGCACGGGCGACAATCCCACGTATGAATACGATGACCATCCACCGGAACTGTACGATACGGCGTATGTTTTAGGAGACCAAGCGGGCACCACGCAAAGTCAGGGTCCTTTTTCATCCACGGTCAAGTCGGGAACGTTCGTCGTACCGTCCGAGGGAACTTTGGTCATCAATTATACCTTGGATTGGCCACTGGTGGCGCATAACGACTACCAGGGAGCAACAGGACAGATGCAGGTGTTTGTGAAGGCGGTTGAAGACCCCAATTATCCGGTCCCGCCGCCGAAGCATCCCAACAGTCCACCGGGGAATCCGCTGTCCCCGCCGCCGAATAATCCACCACCGTCGCACTCCACACCGCCGCCGAAGAGCAATACACCGCCACCGAGCGGATCGGTCACGCCGAAAACTCCGAAGAGTCCTCCAACGACTCCGCCTACGAAGACGATCACGATTTCGGAGCCTGGTAAGGGGAATGTGGTTGGCGCGACCAAGCCGGTTACTGGTCTACCGTTTTTCACTATGCTGGGAGAGTCTATCACGATGATGGGACTCGGTGCATTCACGCTCTGGCTTGCATTTCGCCGGAAAAAGCCAAGATAAACGTCCCATCTAAGGAATCTACCTGTTGTTAACAGCGAAGTGAGCAGGTAGAATAGAGAGCAACAATCCTGTGGATCGGGCTGTCGAATGGTGTCGGAGGGATACGAGTGGACCTAGTGAAAATCCCGAAAGCAAAACATACACTGAATTCTGTAGACGGAAGGCCGCGCGAGTGGCCTCCGTCGCGTCGAGAGCCGGTGCTTAGCGTGGACGAGCCTACCGATGGGAATTCACAGGAAAACATGTTGTTGAACGTACCCGCTGGGGTTTCTCTGGCGCGTGGTAGTTCTTCGTCTCTAGGGAGCCCCCGGATGGGTTCCGGCGAATTGGCAGGAGGGGCCGAGAGGGCTAGCGAAGAACGTACGGAGACGGATGCGCGTAGAGTAGCTTTGCGTGAGGAGGGCGGCGAAGAGACGAGAGAACGATTCGCGCCTACGACGAAACCGATGAGCGCGGACCGCGCAGGTTCTGGAATGGGACCTGGCGTCCAAGCGGACATTCTGCTCTACGAGCACATGGATATTCTGTCCGACGCGTTTCGCTCGGCCGCAGACCCGATGGCGGTACTTCGCCAAGAACCCGATGGCCGCTTTCGCTATGTGCTGGCCAATCCTGCAGCACAAATTCGGCTGGGCGGCTGGCACGGTTTGGTGGGGCAATATTTAGAAGATGTTCATGATGTGCACGTATTGGAGCGACTGTTGGGCCACGCTCGGGAAGCAGCCTTCGGCGCAGAGCGCGAAGTAGTGGATGTCAACTTCGGGTCGTGGAGTGGAGAAGTCGCATTTGACTTGCTGACAGCGCGCTTTCCTCAACATCGCTATTTGTTGTTGACCGTGCGTGATATTTCTGCCCGCAAACGGTACGAGAAGAAATTGAAGCGCGCCGCCTATAGGGACGCTTTGACGAATTTACATAACCGTCGGTATTTGGACCGTTGCTTGCGACTTCTGCGTAAGTCTCGCGCTACCTATGCTATGTTTTATATTGATTGCGACAATTTTAAATCGGTGAACGACCGGTACGGTCATGATGCCGGAGACGCTTTCCTCATTCAATTCGCTGGGCGTCTACGAGGGACGGTGCGTCAGCGCGATGTCGTGGTGCGTCATGGAGGAGATGAATTCATCGTCTTGTGCCGAGTCCATGGCTTGGAGGAATGTCATCTTGTAGGTCAACGTCTGGTGCGTGCGTTGAGCGGGACGTATACGATTGCGGGAGTCACGGTGGACGGTGGCGTGAGCGTCGGGGCTGCCTGTTATCCCGTGCAAGTGGCGAGTCTTGAAGATTTGGTCATGACTTCAAACGAAGCTCTTCATCAGTCAAAGCATGATCGCAAAGGCCAATTGACGGTGTATCGTACCGCGTCACCCCGAGTCGAGTCGTTGCTGAAGCGTTAATCGGTGCGACGGATGTGCGTTGGCCGACTCAGATTCCTGCGGCAGAGGAGCGCTTTGGTGATTGGGGGCGCTCACGGATAAAGTGCGCATTTATGGTGAAGCCGATATTCACGTATGAAATACGCATTCATGGTGGGGCACATATTCACGGATAAAACGAGCATTCATGGTGGGGCACATATTCAATGCGATGCCTGCCTTCATAGATGTGTTGATGAAATCCACATAGCATCTTGGATATAGGAAACACCTGGGCAACGCCTTGTCTCTTAGTTCCTATATACTGCGCGTTTTAGCGCGAGATTCTCTTCAAAAACAAAATGCACGCTCCCGGACAACGGGTGGCGTGCAATTCTCCATGCTCGGCTTGCGATTCCCAAGACTGCGAGTGCAACTTAGCGTAACCGCTTGCTACGGCTAACGTCCGTGACAAAAATCAGAGTTGGCCGGTGCAACATGCGCGGGATGGGGATGTACCAGCGCCGGATGTTTGGCACCCCCGCTTCACGAACAACCGGGAGTGGCCTCATGATGTCGTCTGTTCTGGCCATGACCCCAAAAGCGATATCAGTTGTTTTGCTGACTTCTTCTCCACCGCTGGTATTCGAGAAACTGTCGAAACTCTTCCTTGTCTATGCCGGACTGTTTCGCTTCGCGCGCAATTTGCAACCAGTCTTCATCCAATCCAAAAGGATTGGCGTTGGGAGACGAGGTAAGACCGCGCGCTTCATCAGGAAGAAGGTCGACCATGGGTACGTCAAGCACCGCAGAAAGCTTCTCCAGAACTTGGATGGATGGGTTGTGCTGCTTGTCGCGTTCAATCATGCTAAGGTATGATTTCGCAATGCCAGCCCTGTCTGATAGTTCGGTGAGCGACCAACCCCGAAGCTTGCGCAACGTCTGAATTCGTTTTCCAATCACCGCATTCCCTGCCTACTCCTTGTCAGATAACTGTCAGGGTTTCGCGGCGGAATTGACCGCGATTAACCTTCGAGTGTCGAGCGATGGAGGTCAGAAGCGAGAAACGTGCGAATCTCGTCCTTCGTAAAGCCCCAATCTCGCGCCTGTGCAATAATGGCTTCCCATTCATCGGCTGGCGCTGTGTTTGCAGAAACCTCATTGCTCCTTATTGAAACATAATTTCCCAACATTGCCCCTCTACCCCTTATCGGTTCGATTTCCGACCGATCCCGTGCAACTCAGCCATCGTAGTCCGTCGCTGTGTAGGACATGTCTTTTTGTCGACCGTAGACCTGTAGTTTTGCGCCCCCGCTTTTCAGCCTGGTTTGCCCTCAGGGATGTTGGATAGAGATACTATATCACGCCATATTTTTTCAGACAACTTCTTGACATTTTTTTCGCCATCAAATTTGCACCGTATTGGAGCGCACGGTCAATTCGGGAAGAACGGGTTAGCGGGGCAAACGAATGCCCGCACCAAAGTGGGCGGGCAGAAATGTTGGAATGAGGCGACTCAGGCTGTACTTTTTGGTTGTTACTGAGAGAATCGACTCCGCCTGACATGTCTCATGACCGGAATGAGTACCGTGTTGCACCGAAGCGGTCTGAAAAGCTAGACGCTAGAGTGTGGGTGGAAGCGGTCCTCCAAGCAACGGAGCTATCACGGCCACCAACAGGAACGCAGAACTAGCCACCCAGAACCACTTGGACAGTTTTTTCATTCCACATGCCTCCTCTCCACAGATGGATTTTTCACAGAAACCACTTCCATCAGATTCATGAGCCGAGTGAAGTCGCGGTAATGAATGGTCTGCGACTCGGCGTAAGCACGGTGAACAGCATGCCGCGCTAAATCGAATCTTTTGAATACTATATAATACTCTGCAACGCCTGTCCATAGCCGTATTCGAAGGGGACCGTTCAAAGGGAGCAAGTCAATCTTGTCTAAAGCCTCCTGGCCGAACGCTTCGTCACGCAGGGCCGCCGCAAGTAATATGTGTTCCTCGAGGAGGCGAGCGGCCAACTCTGGGCGATGAGGGCAGTCGCCATACTCGAGCAGCAATTCTTTAGCAGCCTGATATTCTCCGGAGAGTCGGTGGAGAACAATCCGAATGTGGCGAAGCGCCTCCATCAAGCCGTCGGGATGAAGCAGGCTATTCAGGTGTTCGATCCGCTGCATTACCGCCGGGACTCCCTCGGTCAAAGCGCGATCGAACTGAGTCGCAATCCAGCCAACACGCGCCCATGCTTCCACCACGCCGTCGCCGCTCTCTGAAGAGGCTTCGATGGCAGAGCGATAGCATTCGTCGGCGCGAGGCAGGTCGCCAAGCATCAGATATCCGGTTCCTAGATTGACTTGGCTGCGGGCCCAACGTGCATCCGATGTACTCACGGAATGCCCGGCAAGTTGCGTAAACGTAATAAATTGGTCCACTTGGCCCAATTCACGGAAACAACGGGCGAGAATGCTCAGCAGTTCGTAGGTGGATGCGTGTTGGCCGGGAAAGTCTTCTGCCACAAACAGAGGCAACAGCAAGTTCAAGGCCTCTTGCCAGCGTGCGAGGTGAGTGAGTGCCATCGCTTGATGCCACCGCGCCAGGGTGACCAGTGACGGAATGTGGTTGGACTTGCCCACGACCTGCACGGTAACCCAGCAATCGTGTGCATTCTGCCAGTTTTTTTGAGACTCCGCGAGTTCCGCCTGCTGCACTAAAGTGGTGGAAATCCGCTGAATCTCCTCGTCCTCTTGCCCAGAAAAGAAAACGGCAGGGGAAACTTGCAATTTGCTTGCAAAATGCTGCAGCATTTCGTAACTTGGCATGCGCTTGTTGGCTTCCAGCAATGCGATGTGCGATCTCGATATCCCCACGGTCGCCAAATCGCTTTGCTTCAAGTTTCGTTCTGTGCGAAGTTGTCTGAGAATTTCCCCGAATGAACTCAACGAACCAGCCCCTCTATCGCTAGGACAACCGCATATCCACCACGATGAAGAGCCTACACGAAGACCAAGTCCATCGAACAACGCTCACTCCATGGGCCGCGAAACCCATGCAGCGCCCACTCAAAGCTCTGCGGAGCCAAACTCATGCGGGCTCAGATGGCCGCCCATCCAGTTTTTTAGAGCGAAGGCGACGGTAAAGCGTACATTTCTCAAAAGAATGAGTATCCCTGTGTAACCTGAGTTCGCGTCAGGTGTGGCGACAGCCGCACCGACTCTCGCAGTGAACCCGGTCGACGAGTGGTCGCGCGCGTTCACCGCCGATTGCGGCACATGCCAAGGGCGACGAATACTCCCGCGTAGGGCGAGTTGCGGGGATACGAGTTGCGACGGTATGAGTCGCTATCGCGCCGCGACCGATGTTGCAGTCAGAGACCGAGGCTCGGTTGGTGCCGCCGCTGCTGCCATGTCTTCCATCTCTCTGATGTCTGAAGGGTCTTCAGGGCATGTAAACCAAGGTCTGGAGCTTCAGCGTGTAAACCATTCTTTACTATTCATTCTATCAATTCTGATATTGTGAATTCAAGGCCGACGCGCAACGCGTCGAAAGTTCCATCGAGGCGCTCCGGCGCCAATCCATCCCTATCCATCATTTTCGAGGAGGAGTCGTGACATGGTAGACAGAGTGTCCAAGAACAAGAAGCGAGAGAACAAGCCGTCGAGACCGTCTGAGGGGGCGTCGAGCCGCATCCCGACCAGACGTCGTCGTCGCCGGCAACTGCAAGGTGCTGCGTTTGCTTCCGTGGCCGTTGGTGTCGGTATGGTACTGATGGGAGCTGCCGCCCCGCCCCAGAGTAGCGGAGCGGGTGCAGCGGGATCGACCCCAGTGTCTCAAGTTCCAGGCATGCCATCGCCGGGCGGTACATCCGGTGGTGGACCGATGCACGGCACGGCGCCCACGCATACCGTCGCCCCACTCACGGTGAAGGTGCTTCCGGGCGGTGTTCATCAGTATGAATTCCTCATTGGCGGCAAACTGAACATCATGACGACAGCTCCTGCGTCCTTTCATCCTTTGACGGCGACCAACGCCGAGTTGCAGAAGTACGGATTTCCTCTGCGGCCCACGGCGCCTGGACAATTGCGGATGTGGCAGAAGGCTATGGCGCACTGGAAGTCAAGCCCGCGTCCAACGGTTACGGTCACCGACATTTACAACCGCATGCTGTTCAGCCACTCTGTAGCGCATACGCCGTCGCAAAGGATTGTCAATGGAACTACGGAGTCTTCCAACTGGTCAGGGTACTATACGGATTCCAGTTACAATCGGTGGGATGCCGCGCAAGGCTCGTTCATACAACCTACCGACTATTCTAGTTCGCCCAACAAATATGAGTCCGGCTGGGTTGGCCTCGGTGGAGTGAATTCGGGGGCGCTGATTCAGGATGGTACGCAGATGAACGCGGGCCAATATGGAGCCTGGTATGAGTATCTTGGCAATGGTGGAGCAGGTGTTCCAGAAATCAACTTCAACTCCATCACGGTCAATCCTGGGGACCAAATCTACACCTTTGTTTCGTATGACCCGAACAATGGACAAGCCTACTTTTACGTGGAGGACGAGACGAACGGTACGTCTCAATCGGCCACGGTCGACCTGGGCAGCGACTATTATGACGGGACGACTGCGGAGTGGATCAACGAGCGGCCTGAAATCGGCAGCAGTCTCTCGCAACTCGCCGATTACGGCACGCAGACGTGGACTGGAGCTCAGGCTTACAACGCTTACACAGGCAACTGGGATAATGTCGGGGATGTGACGAATAACGCGATCGACATGTACAGTTCTGGTGGGCAACTGTTGTCCGCCGCTGGATCGCTCGCGTCAAGCACGTCCTGGACGGATACCTGGTATGCCAGTGGAAATTGATGCCATGAGTGCGCTCGGCGGCAGGTGTGAGTTGGCTGTCGCCTGTGGACACTAGGATTCTCGGTTAAATGCCCGGCGAATAGACATTCGCCGGGTTCCAGATGAAATACTGGTCAATGCCGTTTTCCCTCAGCGCCTCAATTTGCTGCTGAACTTGGGCGGTGTTGTAATATTGGTAGTTTCCTGCGCCGAGGTAACTAGCGGTGTAATCCTGAATCCATGGGATTTGCACCGGCGGATGGGCGAGTCCAGCGAGACTCTTTTTCTCGGCCCGCTCGAAGTCCATGACCACCTGATAGGGGTGCAAGTCAGGCCGTGAAATGCCGAAGTAGCCGTAGCCCCAGAGAGAAGGGTAGATCATCGGTGAGATGACATCGACATTTTTGCTAATTCGCCGATAGCTCTGTCCGACACTGGTCGACTCATGGATAGTCGCAGTGTATCCGAGGATGTCGACCGCGACCTGCACGTGATAAGGTTGCAATTGTCTGCGCGCATACTTAATGAAGTCGGTCACGGCATCCACACGCAAGCCCCCTAGAATTTGTGACGAAGAAAACTGGGGTGCTTGTGGCTTTTGCGTTGCCAGCTCACGTAGAGTTCTTGAAATCGCAGCTAATTGACGCTCACTGCGCTTAAATGCCATGGCCTGAGACAGTGTCCGCAGAGGTCGTCCAGAACTTTTGGCAGTCGACGCGATGCTCTCTGTCTGGAGGGCACGCTCGAGTTCGCTTTGACGTTGTTTCAAAGTGCGCAAACGAGTGTCATAGGCTGCAAGCTGACGACGATAAGCCTGCGTTGCGACTTTCTCATCTCGAGGTTCTCTCCCCTGAAAAGGCCCCATGCTGTATTGAAGCTGGCCAAGCATGCTCGGAAACGCTGCTGGGAAGCGGACAAAGTCAAATTGGATTTGCTCAAAACCGAGTTTTGCCGCCTGTTCTGCAACCTCCACGTTGTACTTCCAGACTGCTGGAACAAATGGGTTGGTGTATGCTTCTCCTTGCAATCCATACCACAATTTCCCGTTGATCCGGTAGGAATCTTTCGGATGGGCCTGTGCATAGAGCGTATCTTCAAAGACGCAAAGTCGTGCAATGGGATAAATGTGATTCGCTTTTAACGTGGCCATCATCTCTCTGGGATGAGGAATGATGGGTCGACTAAACGGCTTTAGTTTGGGGTTGTTCGTTGGAAATGTAATATCCCCGTCATCGATTTTCACATCGATGACCATGCTGTTGAGCGAAGAGTGACGGACCATGTTGACTAAATAGTCAAAGGTATTTGGGTTTCCAGCGGTATACGCGGTCAAATAAATCCCGTGAATATGGTGCGGTTTGGGGACGCCTAGGCTGTAGTTTTTGCTGGGACGCGCCGTAGGGGGACCGGACACGAGGGCGGAGAGCGCATGGCTGTCCGCATGTGTTGTCGTTTGGGAAGAAGCTGGGCCCTCGCCGTTCGCGCTTGCCGAATTGTCCTTCGCACTCGAACCAGCACTTGACTGTGTGGAAGTCCCGGTGCCGGATTTTGGCGGGGAAAGAGCTGACTTCGACGCAGGAGATGCACCTGTTGAGGTGGTATCGCCAGTTGTCGCAGAGGACTTGGATAGATTTGGCGTACCGGATGCCGCAGGGCTGCCGGAAACGGGCATGGTCGAACACGACGTCACAAACGGGAGAAGGACGAGCAATGTCCATCCCAGTTTTTTTGTGCGCCAAGTTTTGAAATGTATGTTCATCAACGTTCGGGTCTCCTTCAAGTAAACAACTTGCCAAAAGCTGAAACGGCCCAATAGGCGAATAGACTAGGTTACGCCTGTGGAGTGCGCATCCTTGTCGAAGATGCGCAGAATATGCTGATCCTATCATACTACGAATTGTGAGCAATCTTGAACGCGCGTTTTTGTGTTGAGAAGTGGACGGTTGCGCTACTTTGAGCAGAGATACGTGGGTATCCAGGAAAGGGCTTTCGTGTTAAGAACAGAGAACGTGAGGGGAATGGCGCTTTAGCGCGCTGAGGAAGCGACGAACCTAGCACGGAACACGCAAGGGAGCAGGGGGTAGGTCCACCCCCGCCGAATGAGTTGCTATTGTAGTCCACCCGCACTGACTCCTCCGCGCCAAAATCGCTGGAGAAGGAGGAAGGCGACAATGAGAGGTACCACCGAGATGAGTACGCCCATCACCAACATTCCAAAAACATCTGGAGGTGCCCCTCCATAGGTCGAGACGGAGTCGAGTTGGTAGAGTCCGAGTGTGACCGGATAAAGTCTGTCGTTTGAAAGCATGACAAGTGGTAAGAAAAAGTTGTTCCAAATGGTGACGAATTGAAACAGCATGATGGTAACTAACGATGGACCCATGAGGCGCAAACCGACAGACGTGAAGACGCGCCACTCGCGGGCGCCGTCAATTCTTGCCGCGTCCAGGAGTTCATTCGGAACGCCAGTCGATGCATAAATACGGGCTAGATAGACTCCGAAGGGACTGACAAGGCTGGGCAAAAAGACGGACCAATAGGTGTTGGTCGCATGGATCGAGTTGAACGTCAGGTAGAGAGGGAGAGCGAGAGCGGTCACCGGGATCATCATTCCGCCAAGAACTAAAGAAAACGCCAAGCGCTTGCCGAAGAAGTCGAACTTCGCAAACGTATAGCCGGCAGCCGCTGCGAACAGTGTGGCAATCGCTGCGCCGACTCCTGCGTATAGAAGAGTGTTGACAATCCAACGCATGAACACGTCGTTATCATAGCTGAACAGTTGACGAAGATTCTCCATAAAATTCACGTGGTTGCCAAACCAAAAACCAAAACTGGAAAAGAGTTCGCCGGAGTTTTTCGTGGATGAGACGAGCAGCCACCATACGGGCAATAAAAAATAAAGGCCCATCAGAAACAGCACGGCTAATAAACCAGTCCGTTGCCAGGGCGATAGTGGACGTTCGCCTCCCGATAAAATAACTGGGTGCCGCGACCGACGAGGATTCTTGTTGCCACCATCCCCTGCGAGAGTGCCGCGACCGTGTAAGCTCCGCGATGTGTCTGACACTGCGTTCGTGCTCATAGGCCTGACCTCCGTTGAACAATGCGCAGGAATCCGAATGACAAGATGACTGTCACGATGGCTAAAAATACCGAAATCGCTGCAGCATAGTAGTAGTTATTGGCTGTAAATGCCTCCGTGTACGCATACATGTTGGGGGTGTAATTGCTTGACACGGTATCCGTAATAGCGTGCAAGACGAAGGGTTCGTTGAACAGCTGCAGTGTCCCAATAATCGAGAATACGCCTGTCATGATGAGTGCGGGGACCAACTGCGGTATCTTAATGAACCATGCTTCGCGGAATCGGCCACAGCCGTCCACGCGTGCGGCTTCAAATTGGTCTTGTGGAATGGCGTTGAGCGATGCGGTCATGATGAGCATGTTGTACCCAGTCCACTCCCACGTGACAATGTTGACAAGCGACCAGAGAATCATTTGTGTGGACAGAAAGTTCACTCTTCCCGCACCCATACTGGCCAAAATATGCGTGTACGGACTCAACTGAGGTTCGTACAGAAACGACCAGAGGATGGCACCCACCACGCCTGGAATTGCGTAGGGCAAAAAGTATATCAGCCGAAAAAATCCTCGAAAGGGCGTTGTTTTCATGTCCAGCAACAGTGCGAGGATTAGGGCGAGACCAAGCGTCAGCGGCACATTGATAATGCCAAAGAGGAGGATATGCAAAACGCCTTGGCCAAATGTACCACTCGTGACCACGTGAATGTAATTGACGAGGCCATCGAAGGTCACTTTTGCCGGCCCAAAACCAAGCCCATTGGTGACCGAATGAAAGAAACTCTCGTAGATGGCGTAGACGAGCGGAACGATGACAAAAAGCAGAAAGCCAATGCCGAAGGGGGCCAATAGGGCCACCCCGGCAGAATTTTGGCGAGATTTGCGAAAGCGTCGCGGACGCGACGGTGGATTCGACTGTGTCCTGGAAGGAGTCGATGTCACTGCGCTCATTTCGTGGACACCGAGATTCCTTTAGATTTCAAGGTGGCTACTTCTGCTTTTTGCTCTTTTTGAATGGCTTGCCAGATGGTCCCGTGGCCCGTCAAGGCTTTGGACAAAAGATTGTCCAGATTGCTAATCACCGCTGGCATATTCGGTCCCCACTGCCAGTCTTCTTTCGTTGCGGTCGCATCCTTGCGGAAAATTTTCTCAACGTGTTCTCCACCAAAGTATTTTCTCGGCCCTTCGAGAGCGGGAGTATTCGGTCCCTTGATGGTTGCCGGCCAGCCATATCCGGCTTTCACATCGAGTTTGATAGCCTGCGGATTCATGTTAATCCACTTGGCGAAAGTCAATGCCGCGCGCGGATGTTTGGTGTCTTTGAAAACCGCAGTGGTCGATCCGCCATATTGCGCCTCATCATTCACTCCGGCGGTCCATTGTGGTGTCTCTGCAACTCTCCAGTCGCCTTTGGTGTGTGGTGCGTCGTCTCGCAAAATGGCGTCAAACCACTGTGCGCTGATAAGACTAGCGATTTTTCCGGTATCTAAGTCTTTGTACCAAGAAGTCACGAATGCTTTTCCAGTGTATACTTCATGAGCATTGACCATGGACTGCCAGTAGTCGGCAATTTTCTTGGTCGTTGGTCCGTCAATATTCACTTCCCAGGAATTGTTTTTTATCTTGAACCAATGTCCACCGTCCTGCCAAACCTCTGAAGCGAGCAACGTTGTGCTCGGCGGAAACTCTGTGAAGTAGATGTTGGGGTTCTTTTCGTGCAAAGTTTTCGCGTCTTGAGCTACTTCGGCCCAAGTGGTTGGAACGGATAGATGGTATTTCTTAAAGATTTTTTCATTGTAAAAGTAGCCAACCGGGCCGCCTGCTTGTGGGACCGCATAGGCAGCGTGGTTAAAGTTGACTTCGCGCCAGGCCCAAGGTTGAAATTTGGATTTGTCGGATGCAAATCCATATTGATCGAGGTTTAGAAGGCCACCTGTCCGAACGAAGGAAGGCAGTACGTCGAATTCAATCTGACCTACATCAGGCGGATTTCCGGCCTTGATGGCGGTGAACATTTTTGCATAGGTGCCATTGCTTCCGGTCGACACCATGTCCAGTTTCACGTGAATATGTGGATGCGTCTTGTTGAACGCTTTCACTGGGCCGGCCATGCCAGGCACCCAACTCCAAAACGTCAAGTCGACTACACCAGTGCGGGGCTTGGCGCTGGTTGTCGAAGTAGCTGGCGACGAACTGCTGGACGTGGATGCACTGGCAGTCCCGCAACCCGTGACGAGCAAGGCGGTGGCGACAACTCCTGCAGCGGTGAAAGTAGCAGCTTTTTTTCTCACGAGTGACCCTCCTCTAGGTTCATGTAGCCTTGTCTCGGATGTGTTTCGACAGGAACCAAGAGCATCGCTGGCCTTAAGGCGAGTGAGACATAGGATGCATGCACAGCGGCCCACTGGGGCGGAATTTATGTGTGCTCACATACCGTTTTCACATATCGTCTTAAGTCAAATAGTTACCTTAAATTTTTAAATATGTGCAATAGCAGCGTGAAACCTGTCGAAGCACCTCTTCATCAACAAGTTGTACCGCTTTCCTTGGGCAATTAGTTATTTGCAATTACCATTAATCAGTATAGTCCGCAGAGGGGTGGAATTCAACCCTTGGCGCTAGGCGCCATGGTAAGAGACGCCGAAGAGGACGTTTATTTGAGAAGGACGAGTGGGGGTTAAGAGAGACAGCTCGGTCTTCGATAAGAATCTAAGTCATATATTTACATAAAGGTTGCCAGTAAGATTGCCAACGGATCGGACCGTCAGGTCAAGCGTGAATACTCTGAATGAGCTAGAATGAGGGAAAGTACGAAAGAACATAGAGGCGGCGAGCAATAAGACTCTATCGGACGGACGTTGGCGGGGTGCGGTTTAGAGAGCAAGCTCTAGAAAGGGTGTCTTTTGTGAAATGCAAATATCCCATTCTTGAATTCGATTTAACACTACAACGCAGTAAATTTCCGCTGGACGTAGCCCGAAAAACATGATACGATTGGAGGCGGGATTCGGTT
>NZ_JAMCCX010000014.1 GCF_024706985.1 Alicyclobacillus sp. SP_1
CCCATCTCTTCCTTGGTGTAAATTCTCAAGCAACTCGTCCGATAAGACTCACATTTGTCCCGTATCTTCTTTGTCACTTCGCTCAGTCTGCGACGCGCCGTTCGCCGCCACCTCAGTCTGCTGTCCCCCAGCAGCCGTCGACGTAGGCGGAGCGGATGGGTTGTCCGCACTGGCTGCATCCATGCGAACTGTGGAATTTGTCCTTACTTCTGGCGAACTGGCTGCACGAAGCGGCGCGGTTGACGCCTCTCCTTCTGCGGATGAAGCCAGTGCGGCCGTGCGCTGCACCGATGCGTTGCCCGACTTCGCTGCCAAAGCCTGCTCGGAGTGACCTGTTGGCCCATCCGCGGCGATGCGTTCTGACGCTGGCCGATCCGCCCCATTTTCACGCTGCTGCCGCTGCTTTTCCTTCCACTCTTTTTCCACTTCCGTAGCATGACGCTTCGCGGCACGCTGCTTTACATCCGAAAAGAACTGCTCCACTTTTTGCACCATACTTTCATCAAGAACGCTCATATGGTTGGCCACAGGCTCTCCCACGCGCGACAGAATCGTCAAAATTTCTTTGCTGGACATATTTAATTGCTTCGCGTATTCATATACTCTCAGTTTCGTCAAACAATACACCTCCGCTGATTTCCCCCGCCAAGGTCTTGAAGGGCTTTGCAAATCCGGGGTCTGTGACCGCGATAACGGCCATCACCGACCGTCCCACGGCTCGCCCCATCTCTTCCTTGGTGTAAATTCTCAAGCAACTCGTCCGATAAGACTCACATTTGTCCCGTATCTTCTTTGTCACATTGTCACCAGCATCGGTGGCTAACAGCACGCACGCCGCCTGGCCACTCGCGATTGCGGCTATCGCCGCATCCGTCCCAGTAGCCGCGCGGCGCGCTCGACGCGCCATTCCCAGGCTCTGCAAGCCAGCCAACCGTTTAGGTGTCGCCGTGTCCAACGTCCATCGCCTCCCTCACCATCATCTGTTCTAAATCGTCGTACATGACCGGCGGTATCGCCGTTTTCAAAGCTCTTTCGAGCGATTTTTTCTTCCTTGCTTGACGCAGACACTCCACGTTCTTGCACAAGTAAGCGCCTCGCCCGTTCTGGCGACCACGCAGGTCAAGCAGAATCTTCTCCTCCGGAGTCAGCACCACTCGCAACAACTGCATCTTAGGAAACATTTCTTGACAACCGACACATTTGCGCAGAGGAACTTTCCGCACCTTCACTGGGAAATCCGCACCTCGCTTCCTGAACTAGACCTGAAGCAGGGGCATAGACCGCGCCGTTTATGGCTCATTCAGCCAGTCGGACGAAAGCGTCGCCACTTCTTCAGCATCTTCTTCTGGAAACTCCTCAAACAAATCAAGCCCACCCGCTTGCCGCTCGCTCTTGATATCAATCTTCCACCCTGTCAACTTGGCGGCCAACCGCGCATTTTGCCCTTCCTTGCCAATCGCCAACGACAGCTGATAGTCGGGAACAATGGTTCGAGCAATCTTTTCGTCCTCAAGTATTTGAACCTCGACTACTTTCGCCGGAGACAGCGCATTCGCCACAAACTCTGCCGGATCTTCACTCCACTTGACAATGTCGACCTTCTCTCCGCGCAGTTCGTTGACCACCGCTTGAACTCGTGAACCACGCGAACCCACGCAGGCACCCACCGGATCGACCTCCGGATTGCGGGAATGCACGGCTATTTTGGAACGATGCCCAGCTTCGCGGGACACGGCTCGAATTTCCACCACACCTTCGAAGATTTCCGGCACCTCTAACTCAAACAGCCGCTTGAGAAGACCAGGATTGACTCGAGAAAGAACAATCTGCGGCCCTTTGGTGGTTCGTTCGACTTTCGCGATGAAGGCTCGGATACGGTCCCCGGGTTTCAACACATCCGTCGGCATCACTTCTGACAGAGGTAACACGGCTTCCGTCTCGCCAAGGTCTACATAGACGTTCCGACCATCTTGGCGCTGAACGATGCCGCTCACAATTTCTTCTTCCTTATCGGCAAATTTTCCATAAATGACAGAACGTTCTGCCTCGCGAATGCGCTGTGTCACCACTTGCTTCGCCGTCTGTGCTGCAATTCGACCGAAATCTCGCGGCGTGACTTCAATTTCCACCACGTCCCCAATCTGATAATTTGGGTTCATGTCGCGAGCCGCATCTAAGGATATTTCCAGGCGAGTGTCGGTCGGCTCCTCCACCACATCTTTGCGAGCAAACACGCGCACGGTGCCAAGTTCACGATGAATGTCCACATGGGCATTCGGGGCAGAATTAAAATTGCGCTTGTAGCCCGAGATAAGCGCAGCTTCAATCGCCTCAAGCAACGTTTCGCGGTCAATTCCCTTTTCCTTCGCCAACTGGTTCAGTGCTTCAATAAATTCGACGTTCATGCTCCGTTTAACTCCTCCTTTCATCCCCGTCCAAACGAGCTTAGGTCCACACCGATAAGCGCGCCGCCGCAATCTTGTCGAGCGGCAAACAGACATGACGCTGCACGGATTTCTCTGCGTACTCCATCTCGAGGGACGTTCCATCGCAACGCAACAAGACACCTTCAAAAGCTTTGTGACCGTCGAATGGTTCGTAGAGGCGAATGTGAATGCGTTCTCCAAGAGCTCGCTCGAAGTCGGCCAGTTTTTTCAAAGGGCGTTCCGCACCAGGCGACGACACTTCTAAAAAATACGATGTCGCAATTGGATCCGCCACGTCCAGCGCATCAGACAACTGCTCACTGACGCGGCTGCAGTCGTCAATGTCGACTCCACCGGGTTTGTCGATAAACACCCGCAAAAACCAATTGGCCCCTTCCTTTTTATACTCCACTTCCACGAGCTCAACCCCCGCATGCTCCGCAATCGGCAGCGCCAATCGCTCCACAATCTCGGTCACGCGTTCATTCGCCACGCCACTTCCTCCTCCGGTCGCTGTCGACCACAAAACCGACATCTTGCTGGTTGCATAAATCGAAGAGTGGGCAGGACCCACTCTTCGCGCGATAACCTATACGAAGTCTAACGGAGTGATTATACCATTCCGAGGCGGAGAAGTGCAACATAGGTACGTTGCGCCAGAGGTCTTACCATGGTATGGTGAGGGGCGGAGCACAAATCCACTCCACAAACAAATAGAGAGATAAATCGATGGAGAGAATGAGGAAACTATGTCTATAGAAACTTTGAGTCAACTCCGCAATGTTGCTATCGTCGCCCACGTCGACCATGGAAAAACTTCACTCGTCGACCAACTGCTTCGTCAGTCAGGTCTGTTTCGGTCCAATGAGCACGTGGCGGACCGCGCCATGGACTCGGGAGATATTGAGCGGGAGCGCGGAATCACAATTCTTGCAAAAAATACATCCATTCCTTACGCTGGACTCCGCATCAACATCGTGGATACTCCGGGGCACGCGGATTTCAGCGGAGAAGTAGAGCGCATCGTCAAGATGGTGGACGGTGTCCTGCTCGTTGTAGACGCGTTTGAAGGTGTCATGCCACAAACCAAGTTCGTACTGCAAAAGGCGCTTGAAGTGGGGCTGGTACCCATTGTCGTCGTCAACAAAATTGACCGAGAAAATTCCCGACCTGATGAAGTCATTGACGAGGTCTTAGACTTGTTTATCGATCTCGGTGCATCTGAGGAACAATGTGACTTCCCGGTGGTCTACGCTTCGGCTCTGCAAGGCGTGGCTACGCTTGACATGGAAGTGCCAGGAACCGACATGCGTCCGCTCTTTGAGGCGATTGTCAAACACATCCCTGCTCCGACGGGAGATGTGTCCGCCCCTTTGCAATGGCAAGTGACCATGCTTGACTACAATGAATTTCTCGGGCGCATCGGAATCGGGCGCATCACGCGCGGCACGATGAGTGTCGGGGACGCAGTCAGCGTAGTGCGGCGGGACGGCAGTATCTCTCGGGCTCGCATTGTCAAGTTGTTTGCGTTTCAAGGCCTGAAGCGAATTGAAGTACCCTCTGCAGCTGTCGGAGACATCGTGGCCGTCGCAGGCATCGCTGACTTGACGGTTGGCGAAACAGTGTGTCCTGTCGACGCTCCAGATGGACTGCCGACGATTCACATTGACGAACCCACGTTGCAGATGACATTTCGGGTCAACGACTCACCGTTCGCCGGGCGGGAAGGCCAGTTTGTCACTTCTCGGAAGCTGCGTGAGCGCCTCTATGCAGAATTAGAATCGGACGTGTCTCTGCGCGTAGAAGACACAGAAGATACGGATGCATTCCTTGTCTCGAGTCGCGGAGAGCTTCATCTGTCCATCTTGATTGAGACCATGCGTCGAGAGGGTTACGAGCTTCAGGTCTCCAAACCACGTGTCATTTTGCGCGAGAAGGCCGGAAAAGTGGAGGAACCAGTGGAGCACCTGATTGCTGATGTCCCGAGTGACAATATCGGCGCGGTCATTGAAGCTCTCGGTCTGCGCAAAGGCGAAATGGTTAACATGATGCCTGCACCGTCGGGCGGTTCCACCCGACTCGAATTTCACGTACCCGCACGAGGTCTCATCGGATTTCGGACAGAGTTTTTGACCATGACTCGAGGCTATGGCACGATGCACCACAGTTTCCTTCAATACTCCGAATGGAAAGGCGATGTGGTGACGCGCCGTCAAGGAGTACTCGTTGCCAGTGAAAGTGGTACGGCGACGAGCTATAGCATCCAAAATCTTGAGGACCGCGGCATTCTGTTCGTTACGCCTGGAACCGAAGTTTATGAGGGCATGATTGTCGGCGAACACACTCGTGAAAACGACTTAACCGTGAACGTCACGAAAGCGAAACACGTAACGAACGTACGCTCCGCCACAAAGGATGAGACAGTGCGTCTCAAAACTCCACGGCTCCTCACTTTAGAGCAGGCTATGACCTACATCGAGGACGACGAACTGTGTGAGATTACGCCAACCAACATCCGCTTGCGCAAGCGCTACCTCGATAAGGGTGAGAGAGAGCGTGCGGCAAAGCGAGGAAAAGAAGTCCTGTCATAACGAGCAGAAAAGAGAAGTTTCGTCAGAGAGAGCAAGAAAGAGAAGTTTTGTCATAGCAAACCAGGAAAAAACATCTTGTCGTACGCTGCACGAAGGCTCCTTACAACTGCACTAGAAACCCTGATTGCCTCCGTCCGGTAATGCCTGGCTAGCCCCCGCTAAGGAGAAATACTTTTTCTCTTTAGCGGGTTTTTGCACCACGAACCGCTGCTCCGCTCGACCCCTCATCACTTATCCGTCCGACGGAGCAGGCGTTGATGAGTTTTGACGAGCGGGATCGATATCGTAATAGTACCCGAGTGGTAGAACGGAAATGTCTTGCCATTCCAACATACTGACAACAATGTCCACGATTCGACCCACATCCACGGCCTCATGATGTGCCGTGACCACGTCCACAAAAAAGTCGTAGTAACCGAACATGCCGCCAACCGGTCGGGACTCAATCCGTGACAAATTTAATCCGTAATATTGGAACGGGGTCAACGCCGTCAACAAGCCACCAGGCCGATTTCCAACGCCAGTCAGGCAGAGAGAGAGAGTCTTCACCGCACAGTCGTTCGTATTCTGACAGGGAATCCCGATTTTACTGAGAAGCCCAAAACGTGTCACATTATCGCAGTCATCCTCAACATCACTCCATGCCATCTCAAGCTCATACAAAGTCGCCGCAGCCGCATTGCCGAGTGCTCCATAAGAAAAATTCCTCTCATCGCGCACCAACTTTGCGGCCTCTGCCGAGCTGCTGAGGGCCACCGTCTCCACTTTCGGAAATTCACGCTCCAAAAAATTTTTGCACTGTGCAAGAACTTGCGGATGGGAGTAGATTTTCGCAATCTTCTTCAAATCGGCTCCGGGAAGAGTCAACAGATGATGATGTATCGGCTCCCTTAACGCCGCGACCAACATCGGTAGCGGCAACTCTTCTCGTTGATCGATGGCTCTGAGGAGTTCAGACAGCACCCATTGGTCCGGACTTTTCCGGCCATCCGCACGACTACCCGCAAGACTATGCACTGTTTTCCTCATCAAGCGGTCCCAGGTCAAGGTAACAGAACCTTGCACGCTGTTTTCCAGGGGCACACAAGCCATGCTCTCTCCGGGCGCCTCAGATTCTATCGCCTGAATCACTTCGGAAATACTTGCGAGTGGAACCGCCTGAACATCCTTCCAACTTAACAGCGCAGCCAAATGCTGCGTCGCCACATCTGAGTGTGTTCCGGCGGGCCCGAGGTAATAGACCGTGTGCGGGGGTTTCAAACTGGCCAACCTCTCTCACTCCCTTCAAAAGCTAAAGAGCGTTAGCTGATTGGATTCGGGAAGTCCACCCAAACAGCCAAGTCCAAGCAACACTTCAACGACCGACTTGGAAATACGACTCCTATCTTGCAAGTCCTCGATGGACAAAAAAGGACCACTCGACCGGGCGTCCGCCAAATTTCTTGCGGCCGCTTCGCCCACCCCAGCAATGGCAGCAAAGGGCGGGATCAGCGCTTGTTGATCCTCGTGCATATGAAATTTCGTCGCATCCGACTCGTACAAAGAGATGGGAGCAAATCGAAAACCTCGTTCCACCATCTCCAGGGCGACTTCTAACACTGTCAGCAAACTTTTTTCCTTTGGTAAAGCCGAATTCCCCTTTTCCTCTATGTCCTCAATCCTCTTTCTGATAGCGCTGGAACCCTTCGTCATCAGTTCCACGTCAAAGTCGTCTGCTCGCACGGTAAAGTAAGCGCAGTAAAACGCCAACGGATGATACACTTTAAACCACGCTATGCGAACAGCCATGATGACGTACGCGGCTGCGTGAGCCTTTGGGAACATATACTTGATTTTCTTACCCGATTCAATATACCAGTCAGGAACCTGAAATTCTCGCATATAACTTTCCTCATCAGGTTTTAAACCTTTCCCCTTGCGGATAGACTCCATGATTTTAAACGCTCGACTTGGCTCCAGACCTTTATAAATGAGATAGACCATGATGTCGTCGCGCGCGCAGATGACTTCAGACAGCGTTGCAACCTTGTTGCGAATCAACGTTTGAGCATTGTTTAACCAGACGTCCGTCCCATGAGACAACCCGGAAATTCTCACCAACTCGGAGAATGTCGTTGGGTTTGTGTCCTCGAGCATTTGACGAACAAACTTGGTCCCGAATTCGGGAATGGCGTAAGTTCCCGTATTTGAGCGAATGCTCTCAGGCGTAACCCCTATGGACTCCGTGCTGCGGAACAGTTGAAGCACAGCGGGATCGTCAAAAGGAATGCTTTTTGGGTCGACTCCCGTCAAGTCCTGTAACATGCGAATGACCGTCGGATCGTCATGACCAAGAATATCCAGCTTCAAAAGACAGTTTTCCAAGCCGGAATGATAGTCAAAGTGAGTCGTTAAGGTACCAGCGTTTTTGTCGTCGGCAGGATATTGTACTGGCGAGAAATCATAAATGGAGACATCGTTTGGCACCACGACCTGGCCACCCGGATGTTGCCCAGTCGTTCGTTTAACGCCCGTACATCCTTTGACTAATCGGTCCATCTCGGCTTCCCGGAGAACCAGACCGCGCTCCTCCGCATATTTCCGGACATATCCATACGCCGTCTTTTCCGCGACCACCGAGATGGTTCCGGCACGAAAAACGTGATCGCGCCCAAACAGTTCTTCAGTATACCGATGTGCTCGCGGTTGGTACTCTCCGGAAAAGTTCAAATCAATATCCGGAACTTTATCTCCTTCAAACCCGAGAAATGTTTCAAAGGGAATGTCTTGACCGTCGCGTGCGAGAGCACTTTGACAGTTGGGGCACATTTTTGCGGGAAGATCAAACCCGGACCCATAGTGACCATCTTCCATAAATTCGCTATATTTGCAGTTCGGACAGCGATAGTGTGGGGCGAGCGGATTGACCTCAGTGATATCAAGCATGGTCGCCACCAACGAACTGCCCACCGAACCACGACTGCCGACGAGATAACCATCGGACAGGGATTTGGTCACCAACTTATGGGCAATCAGATAGATCACCGCAAAGCCATTCGAAATAATGGAATGCAACTCTTTTTCTAAGCGTTTTGATACGATTTCTGGGAGCTCTTTCCCATACAACTCTTCAGCACGGGCATATGCAAGACGACGTACATCGTCTTCAGCCCCTTCAATGACTGGCGTAAACAACTCCGTGGGGATGGGGCGCACGTCTTCGACCGAGTCCGCAATGGCCTTAGGATGGTCGACCACGACGGCCATGGCTGCTTCGCCCAAATACTCAAACTCCTTCAGCATCTCATCAGTGGTACGGAGATAGAGCGGCGGTTGATGCATGGCTGCAGAAGCATTCTGCGACTGCAAAAAAACTTCGCGAAACACCCCGTCCTCAGGATTCAAAAAATGGACATCGCCGGTGGCGACCACGGGTTTGTTCAGTCGTTTGCCGAGGTCGACAATTTGAGCATGTAGCTGTTTGATTTCTCCTACATGGAGAATCTCTTCACGAATTAGGTTGTCGTAGTGGCTCGGAGGCTGAATTTCCAAGTAATCGTAGAACGAACAGATTTCTTCTATCTCCTCCATGGACTTTCCGCGAATAAACGCTTCAATCAGCTCGCCTTGTTGACAGGCCGTCCCGATGAGCAACCCGTCTCGCAAACGCGCTAATTCCGTTTTAGGAATCCTTGGGGTTCGATACAAATGCGTCGTGTGCGCCAGCGACACCAACTCATACAAATTGCGCAACCCTGCTTGCGACTGGACAATCACTGTCGCGTGAAAAGGACGAACTTTGCTGACATCAGCAGAATTTGACAAGTCGTTCAATTGGTCAAGGTTATCAATCCCGATCTCAGACAGAGACGCGAGCATTCTCGAAAACACTTTGGCCGTGGCCTCAGTGTCGGCCAGTGCGCGATGGTGATTGACCAATTCCACATCAAACTTTTGGGTGAGTGTCTTGAGTCGATAATTTTTCTCACCCGGATAAAGAATACGCGCCAACGCCAACGTGTCCACGATTGGGGGCGTCCACACATCCATACCTAAACGTTCCATCGACTGTTGCAAAAAACCGCTATCAAATTCTGCATTGTGCGCAACCAGTACCGCATCGCCCACGAATTCGCGAAATTTCGGCAAGACATCTTCTAGATGAGGCTGTCCGACTAACATGTCCGGTGTAATCCCCGTCAGTTCCGCAATCTTCGGAGAGTAACCGCGTTCTGGGTCAATCAGAGAGGTAAAGTGGTCAAGCAATTGCCCTCCCCGCATCCGCACTGCAGCAATCTCAATCAGTGCATCTTGACGCGCGTTGAGTCCCGTCGTCTCCGTGTCAAACACGACGTATTCAGTCTCGTCGGACAGACGTCGCGTCACTGGGTGAATGACCACTTTTGCGGCATTATCGATAACATATGCTTCCACTCCAAGAAGCACCTTGACCCCGTGTTTTTTCCCTGCACTGTATGCATCGGGAAATGCCTGGACTCCCCCGTGATCCGTTATTGCAACGGCAGGATGCCCCAACCGCGCGACTTCCGCGATGAGTTCGGAAGGCGGAATAATTCCATCCAAGGAAGACATGTTGGTATGTGCGTGCAGCTCAATACGCGGCGCGTCTGCTCCATCCACTCGAAGTTTGGGTTCGGTCGGCTGCATGTCTTGAACCATGAACACGATTTCTTTGCTGTACGTGTCAAATTGCACCTGCCCGCCAATGCGCAGTGTAACGCCATCTACTAAATCGGAAAACGACTCTTTTTGGCGTTCATCGCGCACAAAACACTTGGCTGTAATGGAACTCGTATTGTCGGTGATATTAAACTGAACCAAAGTCCTCCCGCTCGGCAGAGTGCGCTTGTCGACGCTAAACACGCGACCTTCAACAACAGCCCGACGCATCTCATCCTCAATCAGCCGGATAGAAATGACGTCTTCGGAAGACATGGGCCGACCCAGGGTCAGCGGGGCCGACGACTCCTCTTCTGCGCGTCCACGCCGTCCCATCCCCCGTGAAGTCACGGCGTTTGTGGCGGCCTCTCGGGCTGCTGCTGTTTCTTGTTTGGCTTCTTCTTCTAAAATGCTGGCAACGTGTTCTTGTTCCATCTTTTTCAATTGCGAGCGAAAATCCGCCTGACGCTCTGAAAAACATTCTTGCGTCTCTAGTCTCAATTGGACGGATATCCCGAAAAACTCGAGTACCGCTCGCTCCATCCACGACGTAACCGACTTCTTTTGAAGTATTTCCACTTCTGAGGGATTTTGAAGCCGTGCTAAGACCACCCACGACACTTCATCGGAGAATCCTTCGCTTCTGCTCAGCACCTCCCACTCGGCCGTCAGCAACCAACGGGCAGCTACCGGCTCTTGACACAGCCACGTATGAGCGAGAGCTTGGAAAATACGCGCATAGGCATTCCCCGACCGGAGTTGCCATGAGTGCGCACATTGAAAGCGCACATCGCGAACGAGCGGGGTTAATGTCCGCTCAACCTCTGCACGCACTTCCACCGCCACTGTCAGCCAGTCGGCCAGCGCCTGTACGGGGAGGGGTTCAACTGCGCCCTCATCGCCCAAGTCATCTCGCATGGAAAAAGTACCGGCGTCTAGGAATACATCTTTCGGCGGGCAAAAAAGAACAGTGACGCTAAGAGCTTCTCTATCGACCATAACTTTAGAAACGCAGCGACGAATTCGGGTGGTCCAGTCCGCAGCATCTTGATAGGTTTGCACCACGCCGGGAGTGGACGGTACCGCCCCATTGCTCTCCATCGCATGGGAAAGCGTCTTGTCGATTCCAGAATTCAAGAAACTATTCACTCCTCCAGCAGTCCGAGCTTGTTCGTCTGTTGACATAGGCTTCCATCCGCTCTTCTATGCGTTCAGAAAAACCGGACGACATCTCGATACGTAATGACCACTGTCAACACCATCAACAGGCCAAATCCAACGAGATGGACCAAACCTTCTTTCCGAGGATCAACCGCCTTACCCCGGATGAGCTCGATGACCATAAAGAGCAGTCGGCCGCCGTCCAAAGCTGGAATAGGAATCAGATTAAAGAGCCCAAGATTAAGCGACAGCAGAGCCGTGATGTAGACCACTTGCCAAATACCCGTTTGTGCCTGCTGAGAAATAACATCCGCAATTCCAACGGGTCCAGAAAGATCTCGAAATTGATGCCGCTCAATCACTTGGCCGTAAAGATGAATGGCACTCACGCTGTTCGTATAAACCGAAGCAAATCCGTGTACAAAAGCTTTGGCTGGATTGTGCGTCAGAGCACTATCAATCCCGAGCAAGGGCACTCCGTTTGGCCCCAACTCTGGTTTAACCTCAACTACCTTGCGCTGACTACCATGCATGACCACTAATTTCACGGGACGAGGTGGATTTGTATTGTCGGAATGAATTGCCTGAACCAATTGTCCCCAAGAATCAATCGGTCGCTGTCCAGCTTGAACAATACGGTCACCCGTTTCCAGATGGGCTGCAGCAGCCGGCGTACCCGATATCACCCCACCAACCACGGGTTGTCCAGACGGCATGCCAAAGTGAATGAACGCTAAGGAAAAGAGCACACCCGCCAACAGAAAATTCATCACTGGACCTGCAAGAATAATCGCTGCTCGTTGGGAGAGAGGCTTTCCAATCAACTGTTCCCGCTTTTCAACAATGGGGATGGACGACCGTGGACCCGTCATCACACGAGCGTGTGGTTGCACAGGAAATGTCCGCAAGGTACCGTCGGCCGTCTCTAAAGTCACAGTCAACTTTTGCATTAAGTCGAGGGCGCGAACCACTCCCACTGGCGCATCCGGAATAGTATCAGGCTCCGCTAAGACACTGATTTGCCCATGGTCATTCAGTCGATAGGCAACCGACTCCCCAATGCGAAAATAAGCGTCTTGCGGCATCTCTCCAGCGAGTTGAACAAATCCGCCGATCGGAAATAGGCGAATGGAATACTCCGTACCACCGCGTTGAAACGCAAACAGCTTCGGACCCATACCGAGTGCAAAGACAGGAACAGCCACTCCAGACTTTTTCGCCACATAAAAGTGACCAAATTCATGCAAAACGATGCATACGACAAACACCAAAATAATCGCAATGGCTGACCGAAGGATGTGCAACAAGGAAATCAACCACATCGTGTTACACACACCCTTCCGTTAAGAATCCAAAACACGACTTGCGAGTGCGCGCGCATTGGCATCGATGTAGAGAATATCGTCTAGAGACTGTGGCCGATAACATTCTGCCACGGACAACACCTCTTCAATCACTTCTGGTATTCGCCCGAACCGAACTCGGCCTGCCAAAAACGCTGCTACTACAATTTCATTGGCAGCGTTAACAACACAGGTTGCAAAATCACCCGCTACGCCAGCTTGATAGGCGAGACGAAGGCACGGGAAACGCTCCATGTCAGGCTCTTCAAAGGTCAAACACGACATGTCCTGCAAAGTGAGTCGGCGCGCTCTGTTTTCGCGGCGTTCCGGATACGTAAAAGCATACTGCACAGGAATACGCATGTCGTGTGTGGCTAACTCCGCAAGTACGGCCCCATCTTCATACTCTACTAGAGAATGGACAATGCTCTGCGGGTGAACCAGTACTTTAATTTTATCATATGGAGCACCAAACAAATGATGAGCTTCAATGACTTCGAATCCTTTGTTCATCATGGAGGCACTGTCTACTGTTATTTTCTCGCCCATCTTCCAATTTGGATGCCGGAGCGCCTCTGCTCTCGATGCCTGCTCAATTTGAACTTTAGGCCATTCCCGGAATGGTCCACCAGAAGCCGTCACCCAAAAAGATGCCACATCCTGTCTCCGGCCCGCTAATAAGGACTGAAAGACGGCCGAGTGCTCACTGTCCACAGGGATGATTTCCGCTTTATGGCGTCGCGCGTGTTCCATGACCAGATGCCCGGCTGCTACCAACGTCTCCTTATTCGCCAGCCCAATTCGCGCACCGCGAGCCATCGCGGTCCAGGTGGGAATTAATCCCTTGGCGCCAACAATCGCAGTTAACACTAAATCAGACGAAACATTGGCCGCAGCGACGAGCCCATCATCACCGATGCCGACGTCACAGGGGAGTGCGCCATCGAACTCCTCCAGCAGACGACGATAAGCCGCCTCATCTCCAACCGAAACATACTCCGGATGATATATTCGGATTTGTTCGGCCAGCACGTCCATCTGTTGCCCAGCAGACAGAGTTGCTACCTGCCACTCAGAGGAAAGGTCAGAGACAACGGCGAGGCCCAGCTTACCGACGACGCCAGTCGAACCGAAAATAGACACTCGTTTCAAGAATGACTCGCCTCCAGTGGGTAGTCTGTGTATGTCAATACGCGATGTGCAGCCAATTCATGACTCCAGAAGTAGCAAACCAGAGCATCAAGGGAGCTGCAAACAACAAGCTATCAATTCGGTCCAGAACACCGCCGTGTCCAGGCAGTAGCCATCCAGAGTCCTTCACTCCAGTAGACCGCTTATAAGCAGATTCAATTAAGTCTCCCAGTTGAGAGAGAATCGACAGGCACACACCAAGAATAAAATAGCCGATGCCTCCACTGACCCCGTTACCGACGACCATACCAAATATCCAGGCAGCCATTCCTGCTCCCAAAATACCGCCGATAGCGCCGCTCCATGTTTTCTTTGGGGAAATTTCGGGCCACATGAGCGGTCCCTTTAACCACCTGCCAACAAAAAAAGCACACGTATCACTCATAAAGACAGAAATGAGCAAAGCCCAGACCAACAGAGGGCCGTGGGCTAAACTCCGCAAAGACATAAGACTCATGCCACCGATGCCAACATACAGGGCACCTATGAATATCGGAGAAGTTTTCCCTAATTCTTGTCTGTTCTTCGTCGCTACTGGCCAGAGCAGGGCGATAGCAACCATCAGAAACAGTGACAACGGCCGATACCAGTCGGCCGAAAACTCGATGTAGGCTGTTGCCAGGACTGCGGCGTACGCAATCGGACTTCGATACGTGGCTCCGTACATTTGCGCAAACTCCATGACGCCAAGACCAGTGACCAAAAACACCAGTACGGCCCAAGGAATCGAGGTAGGGAAAATCAAAATCACAAAAATTGTTATAATCCCAATTGCTGCAGTCAGAACTCGCTGCCTCAGCACATTATTTCACCTACTTTACGTCACCGAAACGTCGTTTACGATGATGAAATGCGTGTAACGCTGCGAGTAAATCTGATTTCGTAAAGTCTGGCCACAGCGTATCCGTAAACCACAGTTCGGAATATGCCGACTGCCACACTAGAAAATTGCTCAAGCGTAATTCTCCGCTGGTCCGAATAATCAAGTCCGGGTCGACTAATTCTCGTGTTGAGAGCCTCGCTGCGATGGCACTTTCATCAATGTCGTCGACCGATAACAGGCCTTGCTCCACATCTTGCAACAAGCGCTTTGTCGCCTCGACAATATCGCGCCGCCCTCCATAATTGAGCGCAAAAGTAACAATCATCCCCGTATTGTGGGCCGTTCGCTCAAGCGATAGTCGCACCGTCTCCTGAGTGTAAGTCGGCAAGCGATGCGTTTCGCCTATGAATTTGAGACGTACACCACGTTGAACCAACTCGTCCATTTCGGAACGAAAGAATTGGTCCGGCAACTTCATCAAATATTCCACTTCGTTCTCCGGACGTTTCCAATTCTCGGTGGAAAACGCATACAAAGTAACACAAGATATCCCGCAGTCGTCACAGGCCCGAATCGCTTCTTTCATTGCGTTCATCCCAGCATGATGACCTGCCATACGGGGCAACCCTCGCCGCTTCGCCCAGCGTCCATTCCCATCCATGATAATGCCAAGATGTTGAGGGAGATTCCAATCGGCAACCTGCTCCAATTCCTCGGACCGCAAGCGAGGGCGGCTTCTAAATCCCCACTGCACAACAACGCCCCCCTCGACCCATCCACCTTACAACACTTCGACGCAGAGAGAAAGCTGCCCCCTATGATTCACCGAGTTCACGCCAGCTTCCATCAGACTTCAAGGAGTTCCTGTTCTTTCGCGGACAGAGCATGGTCGATTTCGGCAATGGCTTTGTCGGTCCGCTGCTGGACCTGGTCCATCAAGCGGCGAATTTCGTCTTCCGATACCTCTCCGGACTTCTCAGACTTTTTCAACTCGTCATTGGCGTCGCGCCGAACATTGCGGACTGCCACGCGCCCTTCTTCAGCAATTTTCTTCACTTGCTTCGCCAACTCTTGCCGGCGTTGTTCCGTCAACGCCGGAACGGCGATTCGAATCACCGAGCCGTCGTTCGACGGATTCAGCCCCAAATCTGACTTTTGAATCGCTTTTTCAATCTCTGCTAACATCGTTTTCTCCCATGGGGAGATTATGAGCAGCCTTGGCTCTGGAGACGTGACACTGGCCACTTGATTGACTGGCATCGGGCTGCCGTAGTAAGAGACCATCACCTTGTCCAACATCGCTGGAGTCGCTCTGCCCGCGCGCACTGAGGCCAACTCTCGTTTCATTGCCGAGACCGCCTTTTCCATTCGGATCTCTGCGTCCTTCACAATCGATTCTGTCACGATTTCATCCTCCTTACCATGGTACCAATGGGCTCGCCCATGACAGCGCGACAGATGTTTCCAGACTCTCCAAGTGCGAATACCAAGAGGGGAATGTTATTATCCATACAGAGTGAAGTAGCAGTGGAGTCCATCACGCCAAGTCCTTGATTAAGGACATCCATAAACTCCAGTTCATCGTATTTAATGGCCTCAGGATTTTTCTGCGGGTCGGCAGAGTAGACTCCGTCGACACCATTCTTCGCCATAAGAATGACTTCCGCCTCGATTTCGGCTGCGCGCAAAGCCGCAGTCGTATCGGTTGAGAAATATGGATTCCCCGTACCTCCTGCAAAAATCACCACGCGCCCTTTTTCTAAATGGCGTATCGCACGGCGGCGAATATACGGTTCTGCTACTTGTCTCATCTCAACCGAGGTTTGCACCCGAGTGTGAACTCCGAGCTTTTCCAAGAAATCCTGAAGGGATAGCGAATTCATCACGGTCGCGAGCATGCCCACATAATCCGCAGTCGCTCGATCCATACCGCGCGCACTTGCAGCTACGCCTCTCCAGATGTTCCCCCCACCTACGACAATGGCCGTCTGCACTCCAAGTTCCGCAACTTCGGCTACTTGTTGTGCGATGTTCGCCATCATCTCGGCGTCAATACCATAGCCTTGCGCTCCGGCCAAGGCTTCCCCGCTCACTTTGAGTATAATCCGCTGATACTTCGGTTTACCTGACGCAAACACCGGCTCACCTCGCCTCCTTTGCCTAGACGACGAGGGAACACGCACCGTGCTCCCTCGTTTGACCTGTCCATTCCCACCTAAGCGCGAACCTGTGCCATCACTTCATCCGCAAAATTGGTCTGCTCTTTCTCGATTCCTTCCCCGACAACAAAACGAGTAAATCTCCGAATGGAAATATTCTCGCCAATCTGAGCAATTTTTTCGCGGACGAGCATTTCGACGGTTTTGTCTGGATCTTTCACAAAAGGTTGATCGAGCAAACAAATTTCTTTCAAAAACTTCTCAATTCGTCCGTCAACAATCTTGTCGACGATGGCTTCTGGTTTACCCTCATTCAAAGTCTGTGCCCTCAAAATTTCGCGTTCTTTAGCGATGACGTCATCCGAGACTTCCTCGCGGCGAACAAACTGGGGGTTGGAAGCAGCAATATGCATGGCAATATCTTTGACCATCTGACGGAAATCATCGTTTTTGGCTACAAAATCAGTTTCACAGTTAACCTCTAGCAAAACGCCGATTCTTCCTCCACCATGAATATAGGCCTCCACCAAGCCTTCAGCAGCGACTCGTCCAGCCTTCTTGGCTGCGGAAGCCAATCCGCGCTCCCGAAGAACTTCTTGCGCGCGTTCCATATTCCCTTCCGCTTCGGCTAGGGCCCGCTTGCAATCCATCATGCCAGCCCCCGTCTTCTCACGCAACTCTTTGACCATTCCTGCCGTAATTTCCATTCGATTAAGTCCTCCTTATCGTAACTCAACGCACTGCACAAAAAAGGTGACGAGCTGAAGATACCCCCGTCACCCGCCGACCTAAATCAAGCGGTCGTCTCTTCGCCCTGCGTTCCTTCCAACACCGCATCCGCCAACTTCGCTGTCAAGAGCTTCACAGCACGAATCGCATCGTCGTTGCCTGGGATGACGTGGTCAATCTCGTCAGGGTCACAATTCGTGTCGACGATAGCAACGATGGGAATACCCAACTTCCGAGCTTCAGCGACCGCGATTCGCTCCTTGCGGGGGTCAATGACATACATGGCACTCGGGATTTTTTTCATTGTCTTGATGCCGCCCAAGAACCGTTCCAGACGCTCCGCCTCTTTGCGCAGTAGAATAACTTCTTTCTTGGGAAGCACATCGAACGTTCCGTCCTCTTCCATTCGTTCTAAGTCGAGAAGGCGTTGAATACGCTTCTGAATCGTATTGAAGTTCGTCAGTGTACCACCAAGCCAGCGTTGGTTGACATAATACATACCGCAACGCTCGGCCTCATCTTTTACCGCTTCTTGTGCTTGCTTTTTGGTACCGACGAACAAAATCGTCTCTCCGTTTTGCGCCAATTCACGAACAAAATTGTACGCTTCTTCTACTTTCCGGACCGTCTTTTGAAGGTCAATAATATAAATCCCGTTGCGCTCCGTGAAAATGTACCGTGCCATTTTCGGATTCCAGCGCCGCGTCTGATGACCGAAGTGAACTCCGGCCTCCAGTAGTTGCTTCATTGAAATAATAGCCAATGTAAATCCTCCTCATTTGGTTTGTCCGCCGCCACCATCATCCGAAAAGCTTCCTCAAGGGACCAAGCTCTTCGTCCTTTGGCGTGAGTACTCCACACTTTCGTGGGTGATGCACCGTTCTCAAATATACCACACAGCGTGAGTCCAGGCAATGTGTACAATGGTGTTCTCGTCAAACGAGGAAACAGGTGGAACTGTTGATATCCTTGTTCGTCTTCAGTTTGGCTCCGACACTGACAGCACGGGAGAAGACATGATGTACTGAACTCTCTGAACTGCCGCTTCCGTTACATCCAATCGATGACTGACCTGCACGCTCGTATAGCCTTGCGATAGCAGGTCGAGAATATCAAAGTATTTTTCGGAAAAAACCTCGTTTTCTAAGGCATGGCTATCTGGTCCATTCGCGTGGTTCTCCTCTGCGCCTTGATGGCCGAGTGCTGTCCCTTCGGCGAAAAGAGGTCTATTTCCACCTACAGCATCACGACTCTCCTCATAGCCTGCTCGAGCACCACCTGTTGTAGCATGCGCGTCCGATTCTCCGGAAAAACGCGTTCTAGGCATGTTCGACAAACCCTCCTGAAGCGACGTCTGGCCTAACATCGACTCTAATCGAGACAATCGCTCTTCCATCTGAAGGCGTAGTTGCTCCACATCCCCTTTCAAGTCTGCATACAAGTCTTCGAGAATGGCCGCAACCTCTTCATCCATGGTGCTACTCCCACTCGCAGAGCGCTTTGACGGCAACGTTGGGTCCGACAACGCGCCGCTACGAATCCACCGAAATATCCCCAATAACCCACCATACTGTCGCCAACCGCCAGTGATTGTATAGAGAACGATGATGAGAGCAATCGACAATAAGCCCATTAAGATGGTCAATCCCACCCGATTCCCTCCCCTTACTGTCTTTCAGTCGCCAGACGTCGTAGCTTTGCGCGACACGCCTCGCTCAGAAACAATACGTTCCACTCAAGGCCGTGCGTACCGACATCGTCTCTGTCCGCACATCAAACTCGATGGTCCGGCCAGCATTGCCTCCAACATCCGACCCGAACAGCGGGATACCGTGCCGCGCTAAGGCTTCGCGCACCGCCTCCACATTGCGAGGACCGACTCTCATGACTTCCGAAGCCTGTCCAGTAGCGGCAAACATCTGCGCACCGCCAGCCATCTTTGCTCGTATCGATGCCAGAGAGACGCCCTGTGCCGTTAACTCAGACACCAGCCAGTCCGTTCCAGTGTCCGCGTATTTACAGACGTTGGTAACGTTCTCTCTAGGTGCCGAGGGCAACATAATGTGAACTAGTCCGGCGAGTTTCTGACCCTCATCGTAAAGAACGAGGCCGACACAAGAGCCAAGTCCTGTGGTGGAAATTCTCTGCGGCGCTCGAACCACATTCCCTTGCGCAATACCGACACGAACAACCTCAGAGGACACTGGAATGGTAGACATCATAGACTACACCCCAATGCCGCAAAAAGTGGCGCCATCGACTCAGGATGCGGCAGCATAAAAAAATGGCCATCCACGCTGCGGTCCCCTTGCCAGATGGAGGTATTGATTAAAATCGCTCGATCCGCCACGTCCCCTGACAACATGAACCCAACATCCAAAATGGCCCCGGCCATATCCAATGCAACCGCAGGAACCGACAACTGCAAGACTAAGGAAGACATTTCCGCAATCGCCGTCAAATAACTCCCCGAAAGGATGTTTCCGACCTCGGCCAATGCAGACATCTCCAGATCACTGAGGCCTTCTTCGCTGTCCACGGGAAGATGCAGATGACGCAGCAGTTGACGAGCACTGGAGAGCGGCAAGAGCAGAAACATGCTTCCATGAAGACCTCCATTCAACTGCAGAAAAATGCCAACAACGGGCACCTCCGCGCCACCGACGACCTCCGAAATTTCGTCAAATTCGCAGAGGCGGGCTGCTGTCACAGACATCCGAACGGTTTGACCGAGCAGAACGGAGAGCGCAGTAGCTGCATGGCCAGCGCCTACATTCCCCAATTCGCGCAGTACGTCCTGTTGCTGCTCACTGAGTGATGAATTCTCGGACGTCATCCTTGTAGACTCTTTTCCACTGCTCGCAACTGCCTTTCCTCCACGTCACTCAATAGTCGAGACAGATTAAGAAGAATCAGCAAGCGGTCGTCCAACTTCGCAACTCCTTTCAAATATTCTGCACGAAGTCCCCCAACGATAGATGGCGCAGGTTCGACCATGGACTCGTCCAAAGTCACCACGTCCGTTACTGCATCGACGGTCATTCCAACAAGCATACTGTCTACGTCTACCACAACAATTCTCGAGTCCTCCCCACTGGCGCCACTGGTAAGTCCAATGCGCTCTGCTAAATCGATGACCGGCACCACCGCACCGCGTAGATTCATGATTCCTTTGATGAACGGCAAGGTCTTTGGAACCCTGGTCACTTCCAATCTCTTTTCAATGGAAAGTACTTGCTCCACGGGCGCCCCATAGCGCTCCACTCCGACCGCCATCACCACGTATTGCTGTTCTCGAATTCCCACGGATGGTCCACTCCCTTCATCCTACTTTGTACAATCGTCCCCTTCGGCACGCCTCATGTAAACTACTCTGACTCTGCACTATGACTCTCGAGACAACTATACAGCCCATTGATGCAGGTCGAGAATGAGTCCCATCGACCCATCTCCGAGTATGGTAGCTCCCGAAAAACCTTCAACGTGCTTTAAATAAGAGCCGAGCGGTTTATTGACAATCTCTTGTTCACCCATCAGGTTTTCCACAATCAGCCCCACAGCGCGATTGCCCTCCCGGCAAATGAGAACTGGCCAAGGAAAGGCTTGTGAGGTACGCTCACCGTAGAATTCAAATGACAAGTCGACAAGAGGCAGTACTTTTTCTCGATACTTCAACATTCTCTCGCCGCGAATCGAATCCAAGTCCGACTTTTCCACGTAAATTACCTCGTCCACGCTGCCCAGAGGAACCGCAAACTGGTCCTTCTGGACGGTAAACAACAAGGCCGGCAGCACCGCCAAGGTCAACGGAAGCTGGATGCGAAAAGTCGTTCCTCGCCCGAGTTCCGAGTCAATAGAAATTCGGCCTGAAAGAGACTCTACCTTGGCCTTGACTGCGTCTAATCCAACTCCTCGGCCAGAGATATCGGTCACTTGTGCAGCCGTGGAAAACCCTGACGCAAATAACAAACCATAAATTTGCCCAGGTTTCCACGTCTTTGCCGTCTCCGCATCTACCAATCCTCGTTCCACGCCTTTGGCCAACACTGTCTCCGCATTGATGCCAGCACCATCATCACTGACTTCGAGATACACGTTCTGACCGGATGAATAGGCGACCAGTCGCATGGTCCCATGTGCCGACTTCCCCTTCGCGAGACGTTGTTCCGCCGATTCAATGCCGTGATCCGCCGCATTTCGAATGAGATGAACGAGTGCCTCCCCCATCTCGTCTATGACGGTTCTGTCTAACTCGGTATCCCCGCCGGAAAGTTCCAGGCGGATATCTTTTTTCAGAGATTTGGATAAGTCCCGCACCAATCGAGGAAACCGCTGAAAGAGGGTGTCCACCGGAACCATCCGCAAGGACATCAGTCCCGACTGGATGTCTCCAGAGATTCTCGTCAACTGGGACACGCGCTCTGTCAACTCGGCGTCGTCTCGAGCCAGCGCGAGCGTCTCCATACTGGTGCGAGCAATGACGAACTCGCTGAGTAAGTTCAACAACACGTCCATGCGTTCGACCGGAACACGAATGGTCCTCTCAAGACGCACGGATTCACCGTCGGCCGAAACTGGTCCCGATTGTCTTTTGGGAGGGATTCCCGGATGGTCTGCTTCCACTGGCGCCGTTTTCTCAACCTTTTCGAGGAGTGGTGAACCAGTGTCGTTCTTGCCCCCAGACGCCTCCCCATCCCAGACGTCAAAGCGTACCGCTGTCACTTCGGAGATATTCTCGATCGCTCGGAGAACGGGTGCCTCGTCTTGCCCAGTTAACGCTACCAACCATCGCAGTTCGGAGTCGTATTTGCCTTCCTGTATGTCGTTTGCACTGGGAACGCAGCCGAGACAGTCTGCCATTTGCTCTAATTCGCGCAACACCAGCAGAGCACGCACTGCTTTCATGGGACAAGATGGATGGATACAAACCGTCAGAACACCTACCAAAAGGCCCTCGGCCTGGGCAGCCATCGCGACGGTCATCGATTCCTCAGGAAAGTCTTCCAGCACTCCGCGACCTGACGTCTGATGTGGCGATGTGGCCGCAACATGTGTCGATTCTAGCGAGTTTGCGTTGGCTTCCGTCAAGCGCGCATGCCATACGGTCAATTGTGCGATAGGCTCTTCATCCGCTGTCCCTTCGTCCGAATGCGTAGAAATAATTTGATTCAAAAGAACACTGAGATGATCGATCCCCTCAAACAGTGCATCCGTCACAGCCGCTGTCAACTTTGATGGATGGGAACGAAGTACGCCCAACAAGTCCTCCAGTCGATGCGTCAACGTGGCCATTCTTGTAAACCCCATGCTCGCGCTCATCCCTTTTAAAGTGTGGGCCGCGCGAAACATGGCAGCAAACAGATCGTCGGACGGACCTTGCTGCTCTAAACGCAAACACAAGTCACCCATAGTCTGAACATTTTCTTGGGACTCTTCCAGAAAAGCTTGCAAATACTCTTCATTTTGCACGAGTGGCACCTCTTCCACCATGGGTCTCCGGACATTCCTGACAAGGTCACAAGCGAATACTTCAACGCCAGAAGTCGACGAACTGCGAGACAACGTTCAGAATTTATCCCTCGGAGCCAGCCGTCGCGTCAAGGCCGGCGGTATCTCCTGCACTGCCAACAATTCGCATACCGCCTTCAATTCGACGGCGGCACGAGGCATGCCATAGACAGTGCAGGTCTCCGCCGACTCAGCGATGGTCCAACCTCCCCCTTCTCGAATGGAGAGCATCCCACGCGCTCCATCTTTACCCATTCCAGTCAGCAGACAGCCCACCGTGTGCGGCAGAATGTCCGCTGGAATAGACTGCATTAACAGATCCACCGCAGGTCTCTGGAAATGGACCAAATCTCCGTCGGTCAAATCCACATACCAGTCGGGACCATCGGCCCGAAACAGACCGTGCTTTCCCGCCGGAATGACAAGGGCCGTCGAACTCTGCAACTGCGAACCATGGATAGCCTCTTCAATCCGCCACTGAGACACGTCGTTTAAACGGTTAGCAAAGCGGCGCGTAAAGCCAATCGGCATGTGCTGTACGATGAGACAAGTCACTCCGCTGAGAGCGGGGAAGTCCCGAAATACGATCTCCAGTGCCTTTGGCCCACCTGTCGATGCACCGACCACCAGCAATTTGGTAGGCGAAGTTTTATGCAGAGTGTCCAGAATTCTTATCTCCTCCCGAATCCCCCGTTCGCCCCAAAAGACGTGACAAAAATCTTGTCCAGCCCCCTCGACTGGGTCTGTCTGCCCGAAGATAATTTTGGACAATTTGCTCCATACAACGAGTCGCGGTGCTGTTCGGATGAGACAATACCCACGGAGTTTGACGCATGACTGCCTTTTGCACATCCTCATCCTCCAGGACGTACCCCAACACCTGCACATCCAAATCCAAAAACCGCCGCACGGTTGCGGATAGCTTTTCCGCCGCATCCTTCGCATCAACCAAGCGGCGCGCGCGATTGATGACCAGTCGCCAATGCGGACGATGGCCATTCTCTTGCACATACTTGATGAGAGCATAGGCATCGGACAGCGCAGTCGGTTCAGGAGTGGTGACGACCACCATCTCATCCGCTTCCGCGACTAAAGTCGAGAACTGAGGACCAATGCCCGCACCGAGATCGAACACAACAACGTTGAAGCGTTCACCCAGTCTTCCGAGTTGTGAGTGAAGGCGCTGCACACCTTCTCCGTCTAACTGATTGACGCTCGAGAGACTGCTACCACCCGACAGAAAAGGCAATCCGTGCTTGCTGTATTGGACCACGTCCCAGACGTCAGCCGTGCCACACAAATCCAACACGGTTGCCGTGGGACGCGCGTCTAACAGCAATTCCACGTTGGCAAAACCGACATCGCTGTCCACCACCACCGGGCGGTATCCCTGTTGACTCAAAGAGAGCGAAAAGTTGACGCAGAAGTTCGATTTACCGACCCCTCCTTTTCCGCTGGCTACCACAATCACTCTCGGCACGAACTCTCCTTCCAATGCCGGTGGCGCGACTTCAACCATGCGGCGACGCAAGGACTCCGCCTGGTCTGTCATGGCAATTCCCCCTTGAACGCCTCATCGAGAAAAGGGAATGTCGATGCGAGAGCGAGATCGTCCGGGACATTCTGTCCAGTGGTCACATAAGATAAGGGAATCTTCATTTTCCAGGAAAGTTCCAGTGCTGCGCCGTGGGATGAAGTTTCGTCCAATTTCGTGAACAGCAGCTTGTCCACACCAACTGGTTCAAACGCCGCACAGAGATTGGCCAAGTCGCACACTTTCGACGTCATGGCCAACACGAGATACGTCTCATCCACTGTGGTGGTCGCCAAAAGCCGTTGCATTTCGTCAACCATCTTCGGCACGATATAATTGCGACCAGCAGTATCCACCAAAATCAGGTCAGCGCCGTCAAGTTCTCGGACTGCGTCATCCAGTCCTTTTTGTGGATCCGCCACAACCATAGGAATGTTGAGAATGGTGGCGTACGTGCGCAATTGCTCCGCAGCTGCAATGCGATACGTGTCCGCCGTCACTAGAGCCACTTTGCGACGTCCAGACAGAACGTGCAGTGCTGCCAGTTTTGCGATGGTGGTCGTCTTCCCGACGCCTGTGGGGCCAACAAACGCGACGACTTTGGAAGAGTCGGAAATTCCCGCCGATGGCATGACGTTTAAGACACAGTCTTTCAACCAGCCTCGATAGAGAGTCTGATTCCAAGTTGCCGGGTCTGGATGAGATTGTGTGAATTCATCCCACCACATGCCCGCCACCGCTTCAGAAACCCCCGCCTCCTTGAGTTCATTGACAAAGAGCGCCGTGCCAGTTTGTCGATGTTGCCCATCCAACGTCTGTATCCATGTTTTGAGACTCTTCATTTCTGACAAAATCGGCTCTAAGGCTGCTTGAAGCCGTTGGTCGGACTCTACTCCAACCTCCGTCTGACTGCTGTCGGCAAAGCTCTCACTCGCGCTGGCAGCGATGTTCGCAAGATGGGCCGCTTGCACTGAGGCCGGTGACATTGAGGCGTTAGCCTGTGGACGGACCGAACTTGGTGCAGTCGATCCACCTACTCCAGTGTTGCTGGCGTCTGCCCATGAAACAGCAGTCTGTTGTGAATTGCGGCTTTCGTCCACCAACCGAACCGGTACGTCTCCAGCGACGGCAGCCGTGACTTCGATTCGCTTCGAGGACCACAGGAACCACTTGCGCACGCGTACCCGTTTGCTACCTAGAATAATCGCATCTTTGCCAAGTTCTCCGCGAATTCTGATCAGCGCTTCGGGCATGTCTCGCACCACATACTTTCGTATCATCATCAGAGACTCACCACCCCGCCACTTTCAACTTCCACCGTAGGATCAAGCTCATTGTAGGACAGCACAACCAAGTCTGGCAGGTACCGAGTCAACCACCGATAGACTGCCAAACGAAGATGTGGGTGAACCAACAAAACCGGAGTTTTGCCCTGACCTGACAGTCTCGACGACTCGTCCTTTAAGCGGCGATATATTTGTTGGGCGATGGTCGGCTCCATCCCCACAATAGCTCCGTCGTCCTGATGGACGAGAGACTCCTGAACTCTCTCTTCCACCGTGGGGGCGAACGTCAGAACCGTCAATGGCTGACCAGGATTCCGGAATTGATGAGAAATTTGCCTGCCTAAAGCGCGTCGCACATGTTCTGTCAGCACATCGATATCTTTCGTAGCCTTTCCATAGTCTCCTAGAGTTTCAAGAATCGTGACTAAGTCGCGAATCGACACCCGCTCTTTGAGTAAGTTGGCAAGCACTCTCTGGACTTGTCCTAATGACAAGTTCCCATTCAAAACATCGTCGACAACCGCAGGCGCTGTACTTTTGACATGGTCCAAAAGAGCTTTCGTCTCTTGGCGACTGAGCAACTCATGAGCGTGTTTGCGCAGCACCTCGGTAAGGTGCGTAGCGAGAACCGAAGGCGGATCGACCACGGTATAGCCAACCATTTCGGCCTGTGTCTTCATATCCCCGGTGACCCACAGTGCTGGTAAGCCGAATGTCGGTTCCTTCGTCGGCACGCCAATGACCGATGGATCGTCATGACCTGGGGAGATGGCCAGCCAATGTCCGATGAGAATTTCACCGCCAGCAACGTCAATCCCTCGCATCTTGATAACATATTCTGTCGGTTTCAGTTGAATGTTGTCACGAAGCCGGATGACGGGAATGACAAGACCTAATTCCAAAGCTAATTGACGGCGGATCATCACCACGCGATCCAACATATCTCCTCCCTGCTTGGCATCCACCAAAGGGACGAGTGCGTAGCCGAATTCAAACTCAATAGGTTCCACGTGAATGAGAGACAGAGCATTTTCCGGCCTTTTCGTGTCTTCCTTGCGAGTTCGCAATGCCTGTTCCTTGTCCCGTTGAACTAGGCGATTGGCATTGACCTGTACTCTCCAACCCGTGACAAACGCGATGATGGAGACAGGAAGCACCGGCAAAATGCCGATAGGAGTGAACAAGCCCAGAAAGAAAATGGCGCCGCCAACCAAGTAGAGCGTCCGCGGATATTGAAAGATTTGGCCGATGACATCGCTGCCCAAGTTTGACTCAGATGCAGCTCTGGTGACCATAAGACCGGTGGCTGTCGAAAGCAGCAAGGCTGGAATCTGGCTTACCAGGCCGTCGCCGACAGACAGCAACGTATATGTGTGCAATGCTTGGCTAAAAGACATGTGATGCATCACCATACCGATGATAAAACCGCCGACGATGTTGACCGCGACGATGAGCATGGAGGCGATGGCATCGCCTTTTACGAATTTGGACGCTCCGTCCATCGCTCCGTAAAAATCAGCTTCTCGCTCGATGTCATGCCGACGCTTCCGGGCCTGCGCTTCATCAATCAAGCCCGCATTCAAATCTGCATCAATCGCAATTTGCTTCCCGGGCATCGCATCCAGAGTGAAACGCGCCGCTACTTCTGCCACCCGCTCCGCTCCGCGTGTGATGACAATGAATTGAACAATGACAATAATTAGAAATACTATAAATCCGACCACCGGATTGTCACCAATGACAAATGAACCAAAGGTTTCAATGACGGCACCGGCATTGGCTTGGCCCAAAATAAGTCGTGTCGTAGAAATATTGAGAGATAATCGATAGAGTGTCGTCATCAGCAAAATGGATGGAAACACTGAGAAATCTAAAGGTTCCTTTGTGCCCATGGCGACCAACAGGATAGTCAAAGAAACAAAAATGTTGACGATGAGAAGCACGTCCAAGACGGGACGGCTCATTGGGATGACCATCATCACGATAATCCATATAATCGCTGCCATGACACCCAAATCAGACTTTTTCACATGTTCACCTCATCATTCAACAGCTCAGTCTCTCTAGGTTGCTTCAAGGCATATACGTAAGCTAGAATCTCTGCCACCGCTTGATAGAGTTCTGGAGGAATAGCATCTCCCAATTCGACACTGGTGTACAGAGTTCGCGCGAGCGGTCGGTTTTCCACAATCGGAACCTCACTGGCAGCCGCAATTTCGCGAATTCGCAACGCAAGATGGTCTTGCCCTTTAGCGACAACACGCGGTGCCGACATCTTTTCGACCTCGTACCTCAGCGCGACGGCGTAGTGCGTCGGATTCGTGATAACGACATCCGCCTTGGGAACTTCCTGCATCATCCGCCGCAGCGCCAAAGCCCGTCCGCGACGACGAATACTCGCTTTGACACGTGAGTCACCTTCCATTTGCCGATATTCGTCTTTCACTTCCTGCTTAGTCATACGCAAATTTTTCTCGTACTCATAGCGTTGAAAGAAGAAGTCCAGACCCGCCAGTCCGAGCATCAATAGGCTGACGGCCAAACCAAGCTGAAAAACAATGCCCCCAACCGCAGGAACCAGCACCGAAACCGAAGTATTCGGCAATACCGCTATACTTTCTATCACTTTGTGAATGAAGTAGTAAGCAACGCCGACCACAATGGCCAGTTTTAAGATGGACTTCAAGCTCTCGACCAAGGTACGAGCCGTAAATAGTTTTTGCACACCAGATATTGGGGAAATTCTGTTTAACTTCGGCAGCAACAACTTCGGTACAAAGAGTGGACCAACTTGCACGAATCCGGCCAAAATACTTAGACCAAAGGCGACCAAAACCACCGGCAACAGGCCGCCAATGACATAACCCACTTGACTCGAGAGCATCTCGATGACCGCTTCGACCGTCATATGCACCGCCGCTGCGTTGGCGATGTCGTGGCGAAACATCTCCATCCATGCTCCCCATACTTTGCCTCCGACGATGCGCAAAACCACCATCGCACCCAAGAGACCGATTGCCGCAGATAGTTCGACACTTTTCGGCACATTTCCTTCTCGCCGTGCCTCTTGTCGTCGACGCGGAGTCGCACGTTCCGTTTTTTCTCCGGAGCTCGAACTACCTGCAAAGCGCTGCAGTTGAATTGAAAGCAAGCCATTCTCTCCTCTTCACTCAGCCTGTATAGTGCATGAAGATACTCAAATCGGCAAAGAGGGTATTAAAAATGTGTCCAAACAGTTCCACCATCCCGGGCATGGCAATTGCAAAAATAGCCAGACCCACAAACAACTGCACGGGCAATCCAGTGATGTAGACGTTCATCTGCGGCACAACCCTCGTCAATAAGGCAAAAGTGATGTTGGTCAAAAGCAACGCCACCATGACAGGCGCTGCCAACTGCACTGCATCAGCCATGACCACATCCATTAACGAAGACAAAGCACTGGCAAAGGACGCTGGAAAGTGAAAAGCTCCGATTGGAATGAGATGATAACTATCAATGGCGGTGAGTGCCAGTCCATCCAATCCGTTTTCACCTAGAAAATAGAGCGTAAAAAGCAGATTGAAGAAGGTTCCTGAGAGTCCTGTGACAAACGACATTTGCGGATTAAAAAGTTCGGCAGAAGAGAAGCCAATCTGAACGTCAATCAGCTGTCCGGCGACCGTCAGTACAGAGAATATCATCGTTGCAATGAATCCAAAGAAAAGTCCGGTGACCGATTCAACCACAGCTAAGACGATAAACGCTCCTGGTTTTGAAATGGGCGACGGAACCGATGCGTGGACTAATCCAACTGTCCACAGAGACATCATGACAACGAGCCCCACTTTAGCGACTGTTGGAAACGACTTGGTCGAAAAAATCGGCGACGCGCCGATCATGCCTGCAATTCTCAAAATGACCAGGAGCAACAATGGGTAATGAGTAAGCGTATAGGCCAACATCACTTATCACTGAACGTATTGCATGAGATGGCCCAGAATTGACTGCGTAAAGTCGACCATCGTCGTCAGCATCCAAGGGCCAAAAATCAACAGTGCCACCATCACAGCCGCGATTTTCGGAATGTATGCCAAACTCTGCTCTTGGATTTGGGTGGTCGCCTGAAACACAGCGACAAGCAGACCAACGGCCAGTCCAAAACCGAGCAGCGGCCCGACGAGTTTTACGACCAGCCACATCACTTGCGCACCCAACCCGACAATAAATGATGCATTCAAAACAATGCCCTCCCTAGCTATAACCTGCCAGCAGAGACTGAACGACAAGATGCCAACCATCTACCATGACAAACAACAAAATTTTAAATGGAAGTGAAATGATGACTGGAGGCAGCATCATCATTCCCATCGACATCAGCGTTGTCGACACAACCAAGTCAATCACCAAAAACGGTAGGTAAATCATAAATCCAATTTGAAACGCTGTCTTTAACTCGCTGATTGTGTATGCCGGAACTAGGGCAGTAATCGGAATTTTGTTGACAGACTTCGGCAACGGAATGTGGCGAAACTGGAGAAACAACTGCAGGTCCGAAGGGCGCGTTTGCTTCGCCATAAATTGTTTAAACGGAATCTCGGCTTGCTGCAACGCTGCAGACTCAGACAACTTGCCAGCCAAATAGGGTTGCAACGCATGGACATTCACCTGGTGAAACGTGGGTCCCATGATGAAAAAAGTGATGAACAACGCGAGGCCAATCAGGACTTGATTTGGCGGTGAATTCTGAAGTGCTAACGCACTGCGGACGAAGGAAAGTACAACGATGATGCGCGTAAAGCATGTCATAAGCAAGAGAATCGCTGGGGCGATGGACAACACCGTCAACAACAAAACAATTTGTACCGTACTGTCGACCGACTTGGGAGAAGACGACGTGCCTAAGGACAAATGCAAGCCCGGAATCAGACCAGCCGGAGTCGCTGCCTGAACGATGTCTCCCCCACACAACAGAAATACACTCAGAAATGCGATGGCAAAACCGATGGGGTAAATGCTCCGACGCCTCATGATTTGTCAGCACTATCCCCCTCGGTTCGATACTTTTTTCGAATTTGTTCGACAGCAGACGACAGCGAAGAAGCAAAACCAAGCTCGACTTCCGGATTCGTCATGCTGTCGCCCATCTCATCCGTCACGTCGGCCAACAAGGTGATATCGTTGCCCACTCCGAGAAGAAATTTTCGTCCATGGACGTCGACCACTTGAACGGAACGGTTAGGGGCCAGTTGTCGCGCTGCGACAACTCTAATATCGCCCCGCTGTGTAATATTAGCCCTTCTTGCCAAGAAACGGATGACGACGAGAATAAGGACAATGACAATAACAAACGCGACGACGGCTTGAACGATATTTTCATAGGTAGACCCAACGTTAGGCAATGGCGCCGTCTTTTCTGGAGACGTCGCTGCAAGCACCAAGCGACATCCCGCCACTCGGAGAATGGCGATAACGGTTAGGAGCGCGAGACCCCTTTGACTCAGGCGCGCCTTCATGAAATCACGCCAGTGCCTTGCGGACCGCTTCGACAACCCTATCTGCTTGAAACGGCTTGACAATGAAATCCTTGGCACCGGCTTGAATTGCGTCAATCACCATCGCCTGCTGACCCATCGCCGAACACATGATAACCCGTGCATTTGGGTCAATTTCGCGAATCTTCTTTAACGCCTCAATGCCGTCCATTTCTGGCATGGTAATATCCAAAGTGACTAAGTCCGGAGATAGCTCTTGAAATTTTTCTACAGCTTGTGCTCCGTCTGCAGCTTCACCTATGACTTCAAAATCGTTTTTACCCAAGATGTCCTTAATCATCATTCGCATAAATGCAGCATCATCTACCACTAGAATCCGATTTGCCACGGGCCCATCGCTCCTTCTCATTCTTTGATGACATATCTATTGACCCAACTGTGGAGTTGATTCAATCCTGAGAGATACGCTTCTGCTTTTTCCCTACTGCGAGAAACCGACCATCGACAACCAGCATTTACAAGCTGCGGACACGCTCAGATGGACTAATGATATCCGTCAAGCGCACTCCAAAGTTTTCGTCAATCACCACTACTTCTCCTGTTGCAATTTTTTTATTGTTGACGAGAATGTCTACCGGTTCGCCAGCCAACTTATCCAACTCCACAATGGAGCCTGGGGCCAAGTCCAAAATGTCGCGAATCAATCTCTTGGTCCTACCCAGTTCGACCGTGATGCTCAGTGGGACATCGAACAACAAAGAAAGGTTGCGCGAAGAACCCACGGAAGTAACCTCTAACCCATCAAAATCGGAAAACTCGGGCTGTTGTATCACGGCTTCAGGTCGTTTGAACGAAGCTGCAAGTGCATTCGCTGGCGGCGCTGGTGGTACGGATTGCATCGAGGCGTGGCTTGCCGCTGCAGAACCTTCTGTGACCACCGTTCTATGTTCTGGGCTACGAGTACTCTCCGCAGTCGAAGGTGACCGTGACGGCGCAGTTTCGGTCGACTGGGAATGGACTGTAGCATCTGCGCCGCCAACCCCCAACTGTCCCAAGATGACGTTGGCAAACGGATACGGCATCAACTGCATAATTTTCGAATCAATGAGGTGATCGACCTTTATCGAGAATTCGACATTGACAATCGGTCCCTCAAACCCTAAATTGACCTGTTCTTTACTCGACAGGTCGACCACCTGCACCTTAGGGGGAGAGATATCGATTCTCTGGCCAAAGATTTGAGACATCGAAGTGGCGGCACCGCCCATCATTTGATTCATCGCTTCGCCAACCGCGCTCAAATGCAGGTCATTGAGTTCATCGAGCGTATTGGTGCCATCTCCACCGAGCATCAAATCCGCAATAGTCTTTGCATCACTGAGCTCAATTGCCAGTGCATTAGACCCTTTCAGCCCCTCCGTGTACTCTACGGACACTAAGACATACGGCTTCGGAAACTGTTCCTGAATGCCAGCGGCATCGACGACCGATACACTGGGTGTGGTAATCTCGACTCGATGCTGAAGCAGGGTAGATAATGCAGTCGCAGCGGATCCGAATGAAATATTTCCAATTTCACCAAGTGCATCCGCCTGTGCTGGCGTTAATGTTGGACCTATAGATGTTTTGTCCATCTGAAACAAAGAGTCAATTTCCTCCTGAGACAATGCTTGACGGTCGGTCATCAGTCATCTCCTCCTTCCACTCTCTCAAGATTCGAACCGCCATTTTGTCTTTTCGCCTGCCGACGCGGCCAACAAATGTCGGAATGTCGTCGACAGCGACAGTGACCGTTTCGGCAATGCGCTGTTGAAGAGGAATGACGTCACCAATTTGCAAATCAAGGACGTCTTGTACACTCAATTCCGTCTCACCGAGTGTAACCGATATCTGTGCGACGAGATCTTTCACATGCGACGACAGCTTGCCACCCTCCACTTGGTGCTCCGACTTTGTCTTGACGCCATCCATGAAGTATTGCGTGGTCAGGTTGGGCATGATGGGCTCGAGGGTCACATGCGGTATGCACAAATTGATGAGGCCGGTTGTGGAACCCACTCTGGCGCTGAGCGTGATGACTAAGACCGTCTCATTCGGCGTAGATAACTGCAAAAATTGCGGATTGCTCTCAATCGACAAAAACTGCGGCTGAAGATCGACCACATTGTGCCAGGCGTCTTTAAAAAAGACTTCCGTCTGCTCAAAAAACGGCCGCAAGAGCGACTCTTCAATTTCCGTCAACTCGCGTTCACGGTATGGGCCTCGAATCGTTCCACCCATCATTCGGTCGAGCATGGCAAATATGATTTGCGGGTTAACCTCCATTACAATCTGTCCACTAAAAGGAGAAAAGGCGACAAGCTCGATGACGGTCAACATAGGCACCGAGCGAACGAATTCCTCGTACGGGACTTGGTCCACCGACTCCACTTGAATTTGCACGACACTGCGCAATTGGCCCGACAGATACGTCGTCATCAGGCGCGCAAAGTGCTCATGAATTCTCGAAATAATGCGGATGTGGTCCTTCGAAAAACGCATCGCGCGGCGAAAATCGTAAGTCCTGACCTTACTCCCGGAGGGTGCATCGCGAATGTCATCTGCCTTGACTTCACCTCGTGTCAAGGCAGAAAGGAGTGCATCGATTTCCGACTGAGACAGTACCTCGGCCATTCGCATCGCCTCCTTTGTCACTGAACGACAATTTGTGAAAGATAGACCTTCGTGACACTGCCTTTTTGCAACTCTTGATTGACCGTGGTCTGAATCGCAGTTCGGAGCGCATTGAAACCGCTGACCTGCTTTAACTGTGTTCCAGTAAACCGACGCATAAGGCCATTCACGGAGTTTTCAATTTCCGGCATCATGGACTTAATCTCGTTTTTTGTTGATGTAGAGTTTGCTTGCAGTGTCATCGTGAACTGAATCAATCCGTCCGACCCCAGATTAGTGGTCATCTCCGGAAAGGAAATCTGCAACTGTTCCTGTTGTTGCGCGGTCAGAACGGGTTTCGCCGCAGGGCCGTCCTTCTTTGAAGTAAAGACATAAATCCCAACTCCACCAACAGATAAGATAGCGATGACGAGTAGAATAATGAACAGCCACATAAGGGGTTTCTTCACACCATGTCCCCCCTTCGTGACACCAAGCCCAAAAGACCCACTTGCTTCATAAAATCCTGTACCTTGGTGATAATTTCTTCTGGACTCTCGCGAATAACATACTTGTGACCATTGGTCAAAGTCACGATGGAGTCCGGGGTCCTCTCTACAGATTCGATGAGCATTGGATTCAGCCAGATATCCGACCCATTTATGCGTTTCAACGCGATCACCCCACTGACCTCCCCGCCGCGGCCCTCAGTGGACCGCGGCTCCGTTCCATAGCGCTGCATCAGACGTTGTTCATCAGCGTCTGCAGAATTTGTTTATCCGTCGCGATGACCTGGGAATTCGCAGCATAGCCGTTTTGAGCCACAATCATGTCCGCAAATTGTTTGGTCAAGTCGACATTCGACTGCTCCACGGCACCGGACTGCAACGTTCCGCTCGTGGTCGATGGAATCTGATAACTGGCCGCACCTGAATTGGAAGACGTTTGCCACATAGAATCTCCGATCTTCTGCAATCCGCTGTAGTTCGGAAATGTGGCTAATGCCAGATTCCCGATGGTGTGAACATTTCCCTGTGTATCCGTCACCGTAATGGCACCCGTCGAACTAATGGAAACATTCGGATTGGCCGCAAGTGTCCAAGTGGTATTTGCGGGATTGTTTGTGGCTCCGGTCACCGCTCCACCTGCTCCCTGAGTCAGGGCCGTAATGTTCATGGGAACTCCGGGGGCGTTCGTGGGTGCAGTCGATGAAGCAGCCCCACCTGGAGTGCTATAGTAATCGCCGGTGCTGTTCACTCCGTACCCCATTACAACCATTCCATTCGGCAACACCAAGTTGGATGCTGAATCCAAATTAAAATCTCCCGCTCGGCTGTATGAGTACTGATAATTGCCGTTGGAACTCATTGGAGATGCGACAAACACCCCAGCCCCGTTGATGGCGACATCCAGTGGATTACCAGTCGTCTGGTCCGCACCTTGAGTCCACTCATTCGTGATGGCTGCAATTTGTGTGCCCAATCCGACTTGCTGACTATTGATGCCACCAAGTCCGCCATTCGTTCCTGACGCACTCGGCGCACTGGCACTAGCCACGGTCTGGCTGAGCATATCTGAAAATACAGTACTTGCCGATTTATAACCGATAGTATTGACATTGGCAATGTTATTCCCGACTACGTCTAAATCTGTTTGAAATGCGTCCATCCCAGACACTGCCGAACCTAGAGATCTCAACATATCATCGGATCCTCCTTAACATTTGTAAGATCTAACTCGATGAAAACCCGACTTTGACAGCGCTGACGCAATTCGTAAGCACCAGTCGCTCTCCCGGAAGCAGTTCAGTCATTCCCCGCCCCCACACAGTCTCCTATCGGTCCAACTGTGGAATCACGACAACGCTGTCCACATTAGTCACCACTTTCCCTCCTGAGTCGGAAAAAGCGGTCACCACCGTGCGGCTCGGCACATGAACCACCAACCCCACCTGTCCAAGAACCAGAAACGCGTCTTTCGCCCCTTTATTCGCTGCAGCGTCAATGGCGCCTCCAATGGCTCCCCACTGTTTGGGCGACAGATGCACATTGCCTTCCGTTAGTCTCAACTCCGCGTGACCGCTCACCCGCACACCGTTTTCGTGAGAAAACTGACCCATAGACTTTTTGCTTGTCCGCACTTGGTCCAACAGGGCTGCAAAAGGTACATCTTTAGTCACAGGCGTTGGTTTTTCTTTGGATGTCTCCTGGCCAGTATCCGGCTTTCGTGTCATCTGGCTCGCGGGAGGTGGTATGTTTATCAAAAAGTCGTTCACCTTCAAGCACTCCCTATCGCCGTGACATCAGAGAGGCTGTACGAAATTCCGTTGACCGTAACTTGCGGTTCGCCCTTTGATGAGAGTTGAACAGAACTCACGGTGCCACTGACCGTCTTTCCATCACTCGCAATCGACACCTTCGCTCCAATCAACTGATGCGCAAGGGATGCGTTCATTTCCGTGGATAGACTCTGCACTGCGGTGAGAATTTCTCCTTCTGTCTGAGTCGTCGCCGTGGCCTGCTGTAACGCAGTGAACTGCGCCAACTGCGCCAGAAACTGCGTATTGGACATCGGGCTCATCGGGTCTTGATATTTGAGCTGTTGCACTAACAATTGCATAAACGAGCTTTGACTTAATTCACCGCTGGATGCGAGAGACGAAGCATTCATAGACACGTTGTCACCCCCTTTAGACGCGCACATTAATCTGCCTGGATGGACCCTCTGAACGAGCCATCGCAGATGGGCCTTGTACCATAGAATCTAGGGACTCCACCGAAGTCACCTTGGACCAGTTCGAATCATTCGTTCGATGATGAGATTCGCGTCGACCATGCCCGTCCCCTCCCTGGGCATTCGCCCCGAGCCACGAAATTTCCAGTCCACTGAGAGCGACACCATTTTGTTGCATCGTCCGTGAGAGGTCCGCGAGGTTGTTATTCAACCACTGCAACGTCGCGCTTTGGTTAGCCGCAATTTGCACCTGTACGCCGTCCTCTGCTTTCATCACGAGAATGGACAACTCACCGAGGCCTGCAGGGTGCAATTTCACTTGGAGAGACTGAACGCCAAGATGCTGTTGAGACTGCGCGAGTTGTGTCAATTGTGTAAGCGACTGGTTATGGCTTTGGACCGACTCTGCCTGGTTTGCCAAATGGACTACACCTGGCCAGATGACTTTGGCGCTTGTTGGTGGCGGCGTCATCATCGATGGCATTGCAGAGGGGTTCGCCGAATGTCCGGTCGAGCCTTCGACGGTTGTTTCACCACCCACTCGGCGGAGACTTTTTTCGGACGTTGGCAAAGAAGACCGCATGCGTTGACTCGAGAACCGAACGCCAACTCGACGTATAGGGCTCTTCACAGTACTCAGCAAAAATTTCTTCTCATTAGCGGTACCCGTGCCATTCAAGGCAGCGGTTTTGTCGGACTTTCTCGATTCGGAAGATGCGGGCAGTGATTTTCGAGGCTTAATTGTCAACAGCGCCTCGCCGTCCGCTCCATCCGCATTGAATCCCGCCGTAGTCCCGTCTCTTGAAGCTTGCTCCGCGACGACTCGCTCCGTCTGCATTCGACGGTTCGTGGCTTTGCCGTCGCTACCACCTGGTTTCGCATCGAACGCCTTCAGAACACCACGATGCACCCGTGCTGAACGGGTCAAACCGTTCCTCGAGATGCCCCCCAACGCCACTTTTTTCGCAGCCGACTCGTTCGTCTTAGGTCCGACTCCCGATGACTCTTCCGTACCAGTCTTTAAAGGCCCTTGACCGGCAGATAGTGACGCGCTTCCGACAAAGCGAGTCAAGCGAGTCGAAGCCAGTGTCTTGACCTGCTCCGTATTCACCAGTTGCCTCCCTGCCAGAGAACTATCTGGAGCCAAAACAAGTAATGGTTCGTGCGCGTCTGCCTCGGTTTTGTGCTCATGCTGCTTCTGGCGAGAAGTTTTCTGACGAGATGTTTCAGCGATAGTCTCCGGAACCTTGGAAAGTCTCGAGGAGCGAGCATCCTGCTTACTATCAGAACTGCCGCGGCGATTGTTTAAAATCTTGTGAAACGCCTGTTGCCCGCCTGCACCCGACTCAACTTCCGCTTTTCCGGCCACTCCAGCAGGCTGAGGGGTACCAGTAACACGGGTCGATCTCGTTGCACCGCCTGCCAACAGGCCGGGCAACCCACTTTGCATGTTCATGTTTATCACCTCCTTTCATCGAGTTGCTAACGGTCATCTCACGATGTTGCGGAATTCGTGTTCGCGGAGACCGTCAGTTTTTCATCTAAGGCCGCCGCAGCGATCAACTTGCTCGCCAATTGTGGCGGTACATCCGCCAAGATTTGTCCCGAATCGGAAGCCTGCATAACAGCAATCGTTCTCGCAGCCGCGGTAAATTTCATGTTTTCAAGGACAGCCGCCGCTTTTTGCGGATCCATCTGAACCAAGATATTCGCTTCCGTTTCGGCTGCAGCATGATCCGTCACCTGGACCCCCTGTTCGGCTTCCAGCTTCTTGACTTCCGCCTTTAGCGCCTGCAGTTTTTGTGTATCGAGACTCAGTTGGTTCTCCAGTGAGTGATTTTCTGCAACTTGCACCGCCATCTGACTCGATAACGCATTCTGGCTACTGGCGGTTCCATTGGCCTCATGTTTCTTCGGCAGAGGCATCACCCAGTCCGTTACCGTCTTAATGACCGGAACACCCACATATTCCAAGGCGCCGCCAATGATGCCTGCCGCCGCCAATAACCCAACCACCGCCAGCAAAATCCAAATCAACAAACGTTTGAACAGAGACGGAGAGCGCTCTGTTGATACAGTGGTCGTATTAGCCACCGACCTCTCTCCTTCCGTGGCGGAGAACGGCGTCATCATCGGCGACGCGCTGCAACAATGTTTCCATCTCTGTCACGGCGAGTCTGTCTTGATGCCCCACCACTTCATGCCACTGTCTCTCGGTGCGATGGGCCATCATCAGCGACTCTCGCTTCCTCGCGACATCCAACGACACTTCTGCGCGCAGTCGCTCCAACTGACTCCACTGACTTTGCAAGAGGCACAGGTGATTGTTCCACACTTGCCAGTGAGAAACCTCTAAATGAAGCGATCTTTGCCGCACAGCTTCCGCCATTGCCGCCTGCAGTTCGGCCATTGTCTCTTCCAACTCCTGAAGTTGCCTTTGCGATAGCGCGAATTGTCGCTGCGCTGCCGTTTCTAAATTCTCCTGAATCGCATGGTACCGTTTGGCGAAACGTCGAAAGTCATTCACACGACCACCCCCGACACGCACTCCAGCTGCCTCAAGGTGTCTTCCCACGTAGCGGCTTCGTCCCGATGCTGACGCACCAAAGCATGGATCTCCGGCAATTTGCGAATGGCCATGTCCGCATCGGGATCGGCCCCTGGTTGATAAGCACCAATCCTCACCAAGTCTTCAACTTCTCGATAGCGCTGCATCCAACTCCGCACTTGCCGCGCAGCAGTTGCTTGTACCGGAGTGGCCAGCGAGGGGAACAGTCGGCTCAAACTCGCCAACACGTCTACTGCGGGAAAGTGCCCAGCATTTGCAATCGTACGCGACAACACCATGTGCCCGTCAAGAATACCTCGCACCGCATCTGCAATCGGATCGTTCATGTCATCGCCATCGACCAAAACCGTATAGAAAGCCGTGATGGTTCCATTTTTTCCAGCGCCGGACCGTTCCAAGAGACGCGGGAGCATCGCAAAAACCGATGGAGTATATCCGCGACTGGTAGGTGGTTCCCCAACTGCGAGCCCAATTTCTCGCTGGGCCATGGCAAAGCGCGTGATGGAGTCCAACATGAAGTTCACATGATATCCTTCATCCCGAAAGTACTCCGCGACTGTGGTCGCTACCATCGCTGCTTTAATCCGAATGAGTGCCGGTTGATCGGACGTGGCGACAATCACGACGCTCTGCCCCAAGCCCTCAGTCCCCAAGTCGTTTTCAAGAAACTCGCGAACTTCGCGGCCACGCTCCCCGATTAACCCGATAACGTTCACATCCGCTTGAGAGTGCCGCGCAATCATAGACAAGAGAGTCGACTTACCGACGCCACTACCAGCAAAAATGCCCATGCGCTGACCTCGCCCAACCGTGAGCAGGCTGTCAATGACGCGTACCCCCGTTGGCATTGGCTGGGCGATCCGCTGTCGCTCCAAGGGATGTGGAGAAGCTCCGTCCATCAGGCGTAATTCCGCACCTTGCACTGGGCCAAGCCCGTCCATCGGTTGCCCGAGTCCGTCGAGAATCCGCCCCCGCAAGTTCGGACCGCACGGAACTGCGAGCGAAGAGCCAAGTGCTGTCACGTCCGCCCCCGGAGACACGGACTTAATTTCGCCGAGTGGCATCAAAATGAGACGGTCTTCTCGAAAACCAACAACCTCTGCAGTACATTCCGCGCCGCCGTCCGATTGAATCGAACAGATATCTCCAATCGTCGCCTTGGGTCCCATCGATTCAATCGTCATCCCGACCACTTTAACGACTCGGCCATAGAGCCGAAAAAGTCGCATCTGCTGCAATTTTTCATCAAACCACAGCGTGTTAGTCATCGGCGCTCAGACTCCGTTCTATGAGCTCGCGGATAAGCGGTTCGAGCAGAGAAAAGCGTGTCTCCTTGCGCGCATCCACCCTGCCAACTTCAGAACGAATCTCGCAGCCGCCGCGACTCAGACTGGCGTCTGGAACAATGACCACATCCCACTCACCAAACTTCCGCTGTTGCCAGAACCCATGAGCATCTGCTGCCGCGGCAAAGTCATCGGGATGAACGCGAATTTCAACCCGCGAAGCACCTAAGACATAGTCCAGCAACTCGCCGACCATTTTCTCAACATTAGGAGCACCAGTGAGCAACTCACGCTGCAAGAGGCGCTCCGTCATGGAAATCACTGCATCACGCAGAGGATTGGCCAACTTTGCATAAAGTTCGCCACGCAACCTCCCAACATCTTGAACCAACAACCGCATCTGGTCTATTAGAGGCAGATACTCATCCATGAACTCTTGTCGAGCGGTCGTCTGCCCCGCCTGGAATCCTGCCTGATAGCCATCTACGGTCGCCTGTTGGCGGATGACTGCTGCCTCCTCCACAGCTGCCGCGCGCACTTCTGCGGCTTGGCGATGAGCGTTTTCCACATCTCGATGGATATTCTCCCGCCATGCCTGGTTCCACACTTCTTCCGAAACGAAACACTCCTCTGCTGTATCTGGGAAGATGCTCGGAAGTGGCAGCCACTGAGAATCGTCGAACGACGGTATCATGGCTATCTTCGCGCTGTCCGTGAGTACCTCGAATCCTTTCAAGACTTTAGACAATGATATCGTCACCTCCTCCACGAGCGACGATGATTTCGCCGGACTCTTCGAGCCTGCGAATCACACCGACAATTCGCTGTTGAGCATCCTCAACATCACGCAGACGAACGGGACCCATAAACTCCATGTCTTCCTTGAACGTCTCGACCATACGCTTCGACATATTTTCAAAAACGATACGCTGCACTTCCTCGCTTGACACCTTGAGAGATAATTGTAAATCTTTGGGATCCACATCGCGTATGACGCGTTGAATCGAGCGACCGTCGAGAAGCACAATGTCTTCGAAGACAAACATTTTTTTCTTAATTTCATCCGCTAGTTCAGGATTTTCCAACTCGAGCGTTTCAAGAATCGCTTTTTCGGTACTGCGGTCCACGCCATTCAATATCTTCACGACCGCGTCAACCCCACCTGTTTGGGTACTATCGAAAGATGCCATGGTCGACAATTTCTCTTCGAGCACTTCTTCAACGTGCGATATCACATCCGGTGAAGTACCGGTCATGAGAGCAATCCGCCTCGCCACATCCGCTTGCATGGGATGCGGCAACGCCGAGATAATCAAAGCCGCTTGAGTTGGTTCCAAGTAAGACAGAACAAGAGCCATCGTTTGTGGATGCTCGTCCTGCAAAAAAGTGAGCAATTGCGTAGGGTCAGCTTTACGGGCAAAATGAAATGGCCTCACTTGTAAACTCGACGTCAATTTCAGCAAGATACTTTCCGCCTCCGAGCTACCAAGCGCCTTCTCCAGCGCTTCCCGAGCAAACGCAATGCCCCCCGTGGAGATGTACTCTTTGGCCATTGCAATGTCCCGAAACTCTTTTAAAACACTCTCACGCTGTTCGAGGTCGACTTTGCTCAAATTCGCAATTTCAAAGGTCAGTTGCTCGACTTCATCGCTCGAAAGTTGTCGATACACTTTTGCAGCAACATCTTGTCCAAGCGAAATTAAAAGTACCGCAGCCTTTTGTCTTCCCGACATCCCCTGTCGCGACCGTTGCAATGAGTTCCATCCCCCTTTCTTCTCACGTCGCTTTACTCGGTCAGCCAGGTTCTTAACAGACTCGCGAATTCTTCCGGCTTTTTGTTGGCTAAATTAGCCAGTTGTTCACGCATACGTTCATCATCCGTAAGCGGAACCCCTTCCATGTCGTCGACGGCTGATGTCTGCGCAAAAATCGGTTCAGCCTGTGCATCCGCAGCACGTTGGCGCCGACGATACATGGCATATCCGCCGCCAGCCATCGCCATAACTGCCAACAAGCCGAGCAGCTCATAAAGCAGCGTATGAGTGTGCGACGAAACCGGTTGACTCGGTGTCACATGGAAGGGCATGAGTGACACAGACACGGTATTGACTTTGCCCGGCGCGCCTTGACCAACAGAGTTACTAACAAACGTCTTGATCTGACTCAATGTAGATGCTGGAATGGTTCGGGTAGTTCCATTCAAAAACACTGCGACAGAATACCCTTTGATTTGTACCGGGTCTTTCACCGTCGTCGTATTGATATAGCTATTTGTGTAATTGGTCGTGGTCTGAGAACTCGTCGAACTCGATGGCCCAGTACTAGACCCCTTGCCTGCATACGTCGGTAAGTTTGGATTGGTCGCGGCTTGCCCCGCCGGCCCACCGGCCGTATTGGCTCCGTTGGTTGAAGAACTGCGTGTGACCTGACTGCTCGTCGGGAGCCCTGTCGTCTGCCCAGGCAACGTCTGCAAAATGTGGGATTTACTCTGGACTTGATTAAAAGTGACATCCGCGTGGACTATGACCACGGCGTTTCCCTGACCGACCAATTGATCTAATCCTTGCTGCAGTTGCTGCGTCATGGTCTGATTAATTTGATTGCGGAGAGCAATTTCGGACGAAGTCGTAGGACTGAGGGCAACCCCGGAAGATTGTGAGGACAACGTGACACCATCCTGGTCAGTCACAGTCACTTGAGACGGGGTCAATCCGGTGACGGAGTGCGCAACCAATTGCTGAATCCCAGCCACTTGCACCGACGACAGCTGAACGCCTGGCCCTAATTCCACAAAGACCGAAGCTTTGGCTCCTGTCTCTGGTTGCGAAATAAAGATTTGCTGTTGGGGCATCACAATGTGCACCTGCGCACTCTCGACGCCATTGATGCTTTCAATGGTGCCATTCAGACTCTCTTGAAGAGCATTGAGAACTTGTAAATTAAATTGGTCTTCGGTCATTCCAAAGGAACTTTTCACGGAACTGTAACCAATGTAACCCGACTTCGGTAGTCCCGCCATTGCCAGTTGGATCCGTGCAGTATTGGCATCTGCCTTCGGCACTAGGACTGCCGAACCTTCAATTTGCGACGGGATTTTTAGCGTCTCCAGTTGCGTTTGGACTTGACCGAGAGACTTATTGTCCAAGCCGCTCATAATCGTCACATAATTCGGTCGAAGCGCGATCCAGAGGATTGCAAAGAAGGCCGCAAGAATAGCGACGACAGCAATCAAGAGATTTCGCCGCTGAGTAGGCGAAAATGCCATCCATCTTCCCTTTACCCTACCCCAGACCCGATTGAAAGTATCACCCAAAGTCGTTCCACCTTGCCCTTTTGCACGCGCGCAATGTTTCTCACTCTGGCGCGAGCTGTTTAGTCATCATCTCAGTTGTATAAAAGCGTACCGAAAACCCTGGATTTGAGGCAGAAAAGAGGACTGTCCAAAATCACCTGTACCAAAACAAAGCTCACATTTGCATATTCATAATGGAGTCATACGCCGAAACCACGCGATTTCTGACTTGGACCATAGTGTCGAGCGCAAGGGTTGCCTTTTGTTCGGCAACCATCACTTGGTCGATGGATACGGGACCACCCATCGCATAACTCATGGCTGCCTTATCTGCTTTTTGAGACAGCTGGTTAACTTGCGAGAGAGAGTTCTGGAGATACTGCAAAAACGAATTTCCCGCTGACGAATTTGACGAATGTCGCGTAGTCAGTGCAGTCGAGGAAAGACTCGTGGACAGGCTGAACGGTAGAATCGCGCTCATCAATACTCACTCCAATAATGTTGTCTTTTGACTACGCTTACTTTCCTAGGTTAATCGCGTCCATGTCCATACTCTTTGTTGCGTCAAACGCTGTTACATTCGCTTCGTACGCTCGGCTAGCAGACATGAGATCTGCCATTTGGGTGCTAATATCAACATTCGGCATTTGTACATAGCCATTCACAGCATCAGGGCTCGATGGGTCATAGACAAGGCGAAAAGGACTCGGGTTCTGCATTATCCCTGATACTTGCACACCAGCAGTTGCGGATGAAATGCCAGAAACGCCAGCCTGTTGAAGATAACTCGCAAAGGAAGAAGACATCGAAATCGGAGATAGGACCGGAATTTCCTCCCGATACGGACCACCTTCTGGAGTGCGGGTGGTGTCAGCATTCGCAATGTTGTTTGCAATCACATCCATTACCAGCCGCTGCGCTGTCAGCCCAGATGCACTGATGGACAGACCACCAAGCCAGTCGCTCATTATGTTCAGCCCCCTACGATGGCAGTTTCCAATCTCTGAAACCGCAATTGCATGTCTTGTACCAACGCATTGTAACGAATCTGATTTGCAGCCATCTTCGCCATCTGGCTGTCTAGGTTGACGTTGTTACCATCATTCTCTACCGAGGTATCGCTTGATGCAGTGATTGCCGGCGTTTGACCTAACCACTGCGAAGCAGAGGAAACAATTCCAGAGCCGGAAACGGAGATAGGAATATGAGAAGCTCCAAAGGCAGTGCCACCATTGGGCTTTGAAACTGCAGAGCGCAGAGTCACTTCGAACGAAACGTGTTCAGCCTTGTAACCAGGGGTATTCGCGTTGGCAATATTCGTGGAATAAACCTGCTGACGCAAATCAGCCACCTGAAGCGCCCGCTCCAAAACATCCATAGTTAGACCATCTAACGACACACCATCACCCCTCGCGCGTCAGACTGCGCACCGACGAATTCAGGAGAATGCAGAAAACGTGGCGCGTCGGTGAACATCTCAATCCATTTAGGACTTGTCGTAGTTGCATATTCGTCAAGAACAACGTAATTCCTGCATGAACAGACATCCTTCGACAAAACGCGTATGTTCCCCAACAAAAAAACCGACTCCCATCGAGTCGGTCAGGCAAATGCACAGATACAGACCTCGCAGAAAGTTTAAAGATATGAGAGTACTGGTCAAAGAATGTACTGACTCAAGTCCCGGTTCAGAACGATTCCCGCTAACTTTTCATCCACATACTCCGGAGTAATCGATATCTCAGCCAGGTGAATCTCCGGCGCCTCAAACGAGAGATCCTCCAACACGCGTTCCAGTAACGTATGCAACCTTCGGGCGCCAATGTTTTCAGTCTCTTGATTCACCTTTTGCGCCATTTCCGCAATCCGTTGAATGCCCGCTTCCGTAAATTGCACACGAATTCCCTCAGTATCGAGCAACGCAATGTATTGCTTGATCAGCGAGTGCTCGGGCTCTTTCAGAATTCTCACGAACTCGGCCGCCGTCAACGGTTCTAGTTCTACGCGAATTGGGAACCTCCCTTGCAATTCGGGAATTAGGTCCGAAGGTTTAGCCATGTGAAAGGCACCCGCTCCGATGAACAAGATGTAATCCGTTTTGACCGCACCGTGCTTCGTGACCACCGTCGACCCTTCGACGATGGGCAGAATATCACGCTGCACCCCCTCGCGCGATACATCTTGACCCCGAGACTCTTTTCCAGCGATTTTGTCCATTTCATCAATGAAAATAATGCCGCGATTTTCTGCCCTATGAACGGCCTCTGTAGTGACAGAATCCATGTCAATTAGCTTCTGAGCTTCCTCTTGCATGAGTACTTCTCGCGCTTCTTGAACGGTCATTCTGCGCTTTTTGCGACTCTTCGGAAGGAGACTCCCGAGGGCTTCCTGCAGGTTTCCGAGACCTTCGGCCCCCATGCCAGGCATCAGTCCGAGAGGCATCTGACTTTGCTCCTCCACCTCCACTTCGATCATCTGCGTCTCGAGGTTGCCCATATCCAGTTGCCGCTGCACGCGCATCCGCTCTGTACGAATCGACTCGGAAGGCTGACTGTGGGTGGTGTTGTTCCCCCCCCCACCAAACAGCATTTCGAGTGGATTGGAAACGGACTTACGCGCACTGGGGTCCGGAACTAAAGTCTCGACAATTCTCTCCTCGGCCCGCCGCCGCGCCTCATCTCGCACTCTGTCCATGTGTTCAAGCTTGACCATGCGAATGGCCGTCTCGACCAAATCGCGAATCATCCCCTCGACGTCTCGGCCAACGTAGCCAACCTCCGTGAATTTCGTAGCCTCCACCTTAATAAACGGCGCACCCACTAATTTGCTAAGCCTTCGGGCAATCTCGGTCTTCCCTACACCAGTCGGCCCAATCATGAGAATGTTTTTCGGCGTAATCTCATCCTGCCACTCCGAGTCCAACTGAGCACGGCGAAAGCGATTGCGCAAAGCGACCGCTACCGCTCGCTTGGCAGCGCGTTGACCTACGATGTACCGGTCCAATTCAGCGACAATTTGCTTTGGTGTCAAATCTCGTTCCATTTTGCCCATCCCCCCGCTCAGTCAGTTCGCGATACTCTGGTCCGCTCCAACCTTTTCGATGACCAGGTGGTCGTTCGTAAAGACGCAAATTTCCGAAGCGATAGTCAGAGCTTGGTGTGCAATTTCGGCCGGTTCCATATCCGTCGAACGAGCCAATGCTCGGCCTGCGGCGAGAGCATAAGGGCCGCCCGATCCGATAGCACAAATTCCATCATCCGGCTCAATAACTTCTCCACCACCGGAGACAATGTACAGATTTTCTGAATTCATGGTCAGCAACATCGCCTCTAGTTTTTGGAGAACCTTGTCAGAGCGCCATTCTTTGGCGAGTTCTACCACAGAACGAGACATGTTCCCGTGATACTCCTCCAACCGCGCTTCAAATTTTTCAAACAGCGTGAAGGCATCTGCCACAGACCCAGCAAACCCAGCAACTACAGTTCCGTGATACAAACGTCTGACTTTGCGCGCCCCGCGCTTCATCACCATGGAATTCCCGAAAGTCACCTGTCCGTCTCCAGCCATGGCCCCTACTCCATTTTTCAGAATGGCGAATATCGTCGTGGCATGCAATTCCATCGGCACTCTCTCCTCTCGTGCGGCCCGCAGCCGCCGCGATGACCTTTTTACTGTGATGCACTAGACCGACAACACATTTTCACTGACAAGCACGCACTTGAAAACGGTCTAGGAACGCGTCGAGTTCAGCCAATGCTCGATCCGCCATTTTTGCCGCACGCTCCCGCTTGTCGCGAACTTTTTCGGACAGCGACGGTAGCAGTCCAAAAGTCGCGTTCATCGGTTGAAAATAGCGCGTGTCTGCATGAGTTATGTAATGCGCGAGGCTACCGATGGCTGTCGTCTCAGGAAACTCCAGCACATCCTGCAAAGTCGCTAGACGTGCAGCGTTCATGCCCGCAACCAGACCTGATGCAGCAGACTCAACGTATCCTTCCACACCAGTCATCTGTCCAGCAAAGAAGAGGTTAGGCGACCGCTTACACTGATAAGATGGCAACAGGATATGCGGACTATTGATGTAAGTATTCCGATGCATAACGCCATAGCGCACAATCTCCACCTGTTCCAATCCAGGAATGAGACGAAAAACGCGGCTCTGTTCGCCCCACTTTAGATGAGTCTGAAACCCCACCATATTGAGCAGAGTTGCGGCCGCATTGTCTTGGCGGAGTTGAACCACGGCGAAAGGTCTCTTCCCACTTTGCGGATCAGTCAACCCAACAGGCTTCATCGGGCCGAACAAGAGCGTCTTTGGCCCCCTCGACGCCATCACTTCGACAGGCATGCAACCCTCAAAGTACCGTTCTTCTTCAAAATCTTTTAAGTCTGCGGTTTCCGCGTGAATCAGAGCATCATAAAACTGCTCAAACTGAATCTCCGTCATCGGACAATTCAAATAGTCCGCGTCGCCTTTGTCATAACGGGATTGATAAAACAATTTATCCATATCCAGCGACTCTTTCGTCACAATCGGTGCTGCAGCGTCAAAAAAATACAAGTACTCCTCGCCCAACAACTCAGAGATGCGGCGGGACAGTATCTCCGACGTCAGCGGGCCAGTGGCCAAAACACAGATCTCTTCGTTCGGAATTTGCACCCATTCTTCGCGGTGCACGTGAATCCTCGGATGCTCCGTTAGGGCGCAGGTCACGTGGCGAGAAAAACCTTCACGGTCGACCGCCAATGCTCCACCTGCGGGCACAGCGTGGGCGTCCGCAGCCGCGATGATCAGTGAATCTAAGCGGCGCATTTCCTCTTTCAGCAACCCAACTGCATTGGTCAATTGATTCGAGCGCAGAGAATTGCTACAGACCAACTCGGCAAAACCATCCGTATGGTGTGCTGGAGTTTGCTTGACGGGCCGCATTTCATACAAGTCAACGTCGACTCCGCGCCGAGCCAACTGCCAAGCAGCCTCAGAGCCTGCAAGCCCTGCCCCGACCACAACCACGCGCATACAGTAACCCCCTCTCAGCTCGGAGTGACGATACAGGCTCCCATCAGAGAATCACGAACGAACCATCATGGTCGATCCGGCCGTCTCATGGGCAGCCTCATTGCTACAAGTAACCCACGTTTTTCCCTTTGATGTCTTTTCTACCATCGGATGCCCACACACTGGACAACTTTGTCCCGTTGGTTTGTTCCAAATCACATAGTCGCAATCGGGATATCCGCTACACCCATAAAAGACTTTTCTTTTCTTTCCCTTGCGCTCCACAATGACCTTGCCACACTTCGGGCAGTTTGCGCCAGTTTCTTTGGTAATTGCCTTTGTGTTTCGACACTCGGGAAAACCTGGACAGGCTAAAAACTTTCCGTATCGACCCGTTTTCACAACCATGTTTTTACCACACTTTTCACAAATGACGTCCGATACTTCTTCCGTCAGGTGTACATGTTCTAAAGATTTTTCTGCCTGTTCCAAGTCGTGTTCAAACGTTTCGTAAAAACGAGACAATAATTGATTTCCCTCAATTCGCCCTTCTTCGACTTGATCTAAATCTCCTTCCATCTGAGCCGTGAAGTCCACGTCAATGAGTTGATGGAAATTTTGTGTCAGCAAGTCGACCACAACTTCCCCTAATTCCGTAGGGACAAACCGCTTGCTCTCGAGCAGCACATAACCACGCTTAAGAATGGTGTCCATCGTGGGAGCATAGGTACTCGGACGACCGATTCCCAATTCCTCCATCGCTTTGACCAAACTGGACTCGGAATATCGCGGCGGTGGCTGCGTAAAGTGCTGCTCCGATTCGTACTCAGGACTTTTGAAGACATCTCCTTCTGCCAAAGGAGGGAGTGTTTTTGCATCTTCGTCGGTCAACGAAGCATCGTCTTGTCCCTCAGTATAGACGGCCATGAAACCTGGAAATCGAACAATCGACCCAGTGCTTCGAAAAAGTGCCCCATTCGCCGTCAAATCTACTGAGGTGGTGTCTAAAATCGCCTGGGTCATTTGACTTGCAATGAACCTCTCCCATATCAATTTGTACAATTTCCACTGGTCCTTACTGAGGTCCGACTTCATCGCGTCCGGGCTGCGCAGAACAGAGGTCGGCCGAACCGCCTCGTGCGCATCTTGGGCTCCACCTTTCGTCGCATACTGGCGCGGCTTGCCCGGCACATAGTCAGCACCGTAACGGTTGCGAATATAGTCGGAAGCTTCCGCTTGAGCTGTCTCCGCAACACGAGTGGAGTCCGTCCGCATGTAGGTGATGAGACCGACGGTCCCTTCCCCGCGTATTTCCAAACCCTCGTATAATTGTTGGGCCACCGCCATCGTGCGATAAGCACGAAAACCCAGTTTCCGAGCTGCTTCTTGTTGCAGAGAACTGGTGATGAACGGGGGACTAGGATTTCTCCTGCGCTCCGATTTCTTCACTTTCGAGACCACTAAGTCATGACCGTTAACGCACTCTAACAGTCGCTCCACATCTTCGCGACTGTTCAAAGGTGTTCTATCTTGGCCATACCCGTGAAATCGTGCCGTAAATTTTTGTTTCATCGCCATTAATTTTGCATCGACTGTCCAATATTCCTCTGGTTGAAATGCTCGAATCTCTCGCTCACGATCAACAATCAACCGCACGGCGACAGATTGAACTCGGCCAGCAGACAAGCCTTTCTTGACTTTTCTCCACAGCAGCGGACTTAAACGATAACCCACCAATCGGTCGAGGATTCTTCGCGTCTGCTGTGCGTCGATCAGGTCCATATTGAGTTGTCGCGGAGCGTCAAACGCGGCCTTGACCGCATCTTTCGTAATTTCGTGGAACACCACTCGACATTGCTCATTCTCAGGAATATCCAATATGTTTTGAAGGTGCCAAGCAATTGCCTCACCTTCGCGGTCGGGGTCAGCCGCCAGATACACTTTCTTAGCCTTTTTCCGCGCCTCGCGCAGACTCTTGATGACGTCTCCCTTACCCCGAATGGTAATATAATGAGGTTCAAAATCATGGTCCACATCTACCCCGAGTTGACTTTTCGGCAAGTCTCGGATGTGGCCCATGGATGCTTTCACAGTATACTTTTTGCCAAGATATTTGCCGATGGTCTTGGCTTTAGCAGGCGATTCAACAATCACCAGATAATCCGCCAAACCGCTTCCTCCTCGCTCTGTAGAAAAGCGCGCTGTGGTTCACCCATATTATCACCTCGGGAAAAACGTTTGCAAACCTATCCATTTAATTACGCCTGCGACAGACGCGATTGTGACACAGACTTCACACTTTTTCGGAGTTGCGGCAGTACCTTGCTCCCGGTAATCTCTGAACATATCCAGCCAATTCCGCCTCAAGAAGAATTGCGTAGACATTTTGCACAGGCCAATCAAGTATCGCAGCAAGGTCTTCCGCCCCAAGTGGTTCAACGCAGGCGCCGAGCAACGCCTCCCAACTTTCAGGGAGAGTACGCCTAGAACGCATAGACCATGAGTTGTCAATACCCAGATCTTTCAATAAGTCCTGCGGGTCAACCAAGGGTCGGGCGCCATCGTAGAGCAATTGATTCGACCCACGAAAGTGTGCGCTGGTAATCGGTCCGGGTACCACGTAAATCTCCTTTCCCATACCAAGTGCATACTCAGTCGTCGTCAATGCTCCCGACTTGTCCCCAGCTTGAACCAAAATCAGCGACTGACAGAGAGCCGCAATAAGGCGATTTCTTTCCAAAAAATAATACGGCTTTGTTCGGCGATTAGGTCCATATTCGCTGACACAGCAGCCAGAGGCACAGATACTCTCGTACAACACACGATGCGACGGCGGATACGCCTCCTGAATGCATGTTCCGAGAACCGCGACGGTGTACCCGCCCGACTCCAAAGCTGCCCGATGCGCGGCGCCGTCAATCCCTAGCGCCATCCCTGACACCACATCCACGCTATTTTGAGCGAGTGTCGAGCCAATCCAGCGCGCAGCCTCCATACCGTAGGGCGATGCTCGCCTTGTCCCAACGACACTTACAACCGGATTTCTCCCCAAACGGCAATTTCCACGCACAAACAGACCAATAGGCCGATCCGGTAGTTCTCGCAAAGCTTGAGGATAATCGTCATCCAACAGCGTCAGCATGCGTACGCCCCAATTCGCAAGTGGGTCCACCCAGTCGCTCAGGTCCGCCTGTCGTCGCCAATGCACAAAGTGCTTGGCCACATCTTTCATAACTCGGTGGTTGTCTACCAAGTCCGTTTCCTCCGCTGTCCAGACAGCTAGCCCACAACCGTATTCGCGGACCAGTCTCCGTGCTAAACTTGGTGCCAAAGCAGGTGCCAGCATCAACAACTTTAAGATATCTTCTTCCACAACAAATCTGCCCCTCGACGATAGAGTCTCATCGAATATGACGGATTCGTCGCACGATGTCGACAAATTAAAGGAGAATCCTGCTATCGGCAGCAAGATTCTCCCCAAAATCAACACTTAATTTTGCAACGCAACGGAAGTAACGGCGTGAGACGCCACCCATTATTTCGAAATCTTACAACGCTCCAACAAACCTTTTTGCTCCAGCACGGAATACAGTGTCGAGCCCATTTCTGACGGGGTCGGCGCCACGCGAATTCCGCAAGACTCCATGGTCTTAATTTTTGATTCGGCTGTGCCACTTCCACCAGAAATGATGGCACCTGCATGGCCCATGCGACGTCCCGGAGGTGCGGTCGCTCCTGCGATAAAGCCCACTACAGGTTTCGTCATATGGTCGCGTACATACTCCGCAGCCTGCTCTTCCGCCGTACCCCCAATTTCACCAATCATGATGACCGCTTCTGTATCGGGATCGTCCTGGAACTGCTTGAGAACATCTACAAAGTTTGTACCGTTGACTGGGTCTCCACCAATGCCAACGGCAGTCGATTGACCAATGTCGCGGACCGTCAATTGATACACCGCTTCATACGTCAAGGTTCCACTGCGGGAGACCACGCCGACCTTTCCAGGAGTATGAATATAGCCAGGCATGATGCCAATTTTGCACTCTGCGGGAGTGATGACACCGGGACAGTTCGGTCCAATCAGACGAGTGTGACGTCCCTGCATGTAGCGTTTGACCTTAACCATATCCAAGACGGGAATTCCTTCGGTAATACAGATGACCAAATCCAGTTCGGCATCGACCGCTTCCATAATAGCGTCGGCGGCAAAAGCGGGGGGAACATAAATGACAGAAGCATTGGCTCCCGTCTCGCGAACAGCATCTGCTACCGTATTGAAGACCGGAACCCCTTCGACGGTTGTTCCACCTTTTCCAGGTGTAACTCCTCCGACCATCTGAGTGCCATATTCAATAGCTTGTTTTGTGTGGAAAAGACCCTGCGACCCAGTGATTCCCTGCGTAATGACCCGCGTATGTCGATTGACAAGAATGCTCACGATTTCTCCTCCTTACACCAAAGCGACCATTTTTTGAGCAGCATCTGCCAAAGAATCTGCGGCGACGATGTTCAATTCGGACTCATTCAATATCTTCTTACCCAAGTCTACATTCGTGCCTTCCAAACGAACGACAAGAGGCTTGTCTAGGCCAATCTGACGCGCTGCAGCGATGACACCATTGGCAATGATGTCGCACTTCATAATGCCGCCGAAGATGTTGACCAGAATGCCTTTAACGTTTTTATCGGATAAAATAATTTTAAATGCTTCTGTAACCTTCTCTTCAGTAGCTCCCCCGCCAACATCCAGAAAATTGGCTGGCTCTCCACCGTAATACTTGATGGTGTCCATCGTCGCCATGGCCAAACCTGCACCATTGACCATGCAACCAATATTGCCATCTAAGGCAATGTAGGTCAGACCAAATTTTGTCGCTTCTGTCTCTTTCGGGTCTTCTTCGTCCAAATCTCGCAACTCTTGTATCTGCGGCTGACGATATAACGAGTTGTCGTCAAAGTTCAGTTTCGCGTCAAGAGCCAGCACATTGCCGTCACCCGTTACGACGAGTGGGTTGATCTCGGCAATCGAGCAGTCTTTGTCAACAAACGCCGCGTAAAGCGCCATCATAAATTTCACGGCCTTGTTCACCAATTCACTTGGAATTCCAATCTGAAACGCCAAATTGCGGGCTTGAAAAGGAATCAGGCCTGTCGCGGGGTCAATCTGTTCGCGAAATATTTTTTCCGGCGTTTTGGCAGCCACTTCTTCAATTTCCATGCCACCTTCAGCCGAGGCCATCATGACGATCCGTCCAATAGCGCGATCGAGCACCAGACCTATGTAGTATTCCTTTTTAATGTCGGTCAACTGTTCAATCAGAAGCCGCTTGACGACTTTCCCGGCGGGTCCAGTCTGATGCGTAACCAAGACTTTCCCCAACAGTGCTCGAGAACTCTCTTCCACTTCTTCGAGCGAACGCGCTAACTTGACGCCACCTGCTTTGCCTCTGCCACCAGCGTGAATCTGCGCTTTGACAACTGCCTTTCCACCTAACTCACGCGCTACTTCTACCGCCTCTTCGACCGTGAACGCGACCTTTCCCTGCGGAACGGCAACGCCATACTGGGCGAGCACGGCTTTCGCTTGATACTCGTGAATGTTCACTCTCCATAGCCTCCCTCAAGTGTTGCTTTGACAATGTCTCTACAACCGTTCGGATAGACCAAAATACCATTCGGTTTTATCCTCTCATAGCATAGAACAGTGGACCCCCATTTACAACTTGCACAATATCCCCTTTTCGCCACGTATGGCAAATCTTTTTAAACAAACTTTTTAAACAATCTCTTTAAACAATGAGGCGGAATTCCTGACAAGGGAAAACGACCAGGTTACCTTGCCCTAGTCGAATCGACAAAACTATGAAAGTCTGACGTCAAACGAACTCATCCACTCTTAAAAACGCACAAGAGCATGCTCTCAAGGAAGGGATACAAAGGTCTTCTTAGAAAAATCCGGTTTTGGTCAGGGAAGCGACGTAAGCCACTAAGAGACAGACCGCCAATACTCCGAGCGGCTTGGTCGCGCGCGGATTGCGCATAGCCGCCAAGGCGAGCGCAGGGACGAAACCCACGGTTGCCAGAAACATGGCCACAATCATCGAACTCGGAGCAAATTTTTGGGAAAGGTAGCCGATGCCCACAAAGACCAAGGATAGCGCACCGAGTGTATACGCACAGAAGAACAGTATCGCCTGGAGATTGACGTGCGATTGACGCCATTCCGCAGCCCTGCGACGCGACCGAAACGACTTGAGATCCACCACTCGCTCGCCTCTGGCAACCGGACGCCTGGGACGCTCTGGGCGCTTTTTCGGTTCCTGCATGGAATGCACCTCATCTCACCATCAAGTATGTCATGGTACTGATCGTAACTTTCGAGCGATATTGGTGCAATACATGTTCGTGCGCATTTTGCAATTTTTCTCGGCATCATGGCGGAATCTAAGATGATCTTGTTATATGTTCATATACCGAAAAGTTGACAGCGACACGAGTCGACCGAAAAACACATTCTTTTCACAGGGAGAGGAAATTAGGTGATTGGAACATCGTATGGAGCGGTGCTCGATGGCATGGAGGGCAAAGTGGTGCGAGTAGAGGCCGATGTCAGTGCAGGCCTGCCTCAGTTCACCGTAGTCGGTTTACCAGACTCATCTGTCAATGAGTCCAAAGCTCGCATTCGCTCCGCCATTCGTAACAGTGGACTTGAATTCCCGCGCGGTCGCATTACCGTCAATTTAAGCCCTGCGGGCATTCGAAAACGCGGCGTAGGGTTAGACCTCGCTATCGCCATTGCCATCCTGCGCGCTGGGCGCCAACTCGCTCCACGACCGGAGAATGCTGCTTTTCTCGCCGAACTGGCACTGACAGGTGAGTTATTGCCGCTCCCCGAAGCACTGCGCTTAACCGACGCCTGTGCGGAAAAGAGTTTACCGAATGTCGTCGTCTCACACTTACAGAGGGACGGAGAGTGGCTTTTGAACCAAGCTACGTGGCAAAACGCCACCACCTTGCTAGAAGTTTCGGACTGGTTGAATGGATTGGGTCAACTAACAACGCATCGACCCCTGCCTCCGAAACTCAAACGGCACGAAGCATGCGACATGTGTGAAGTCGAAAATCTGACCTTTGCCAAGCGTGGTCTCGAAATCGCGGCCGTTGGCGGACTTCATACCCTCCTCGTCGGCCCACCAGGTAGCGGAAAGACGATGTTGGCCGAACGGTTTGTCACTCTACTTCCATCTTTGCCTCCCACCCACGCACGCGAAGTCGTATCGCTGCTGCACTCCTTCAGCAATGTCGATTGGTGCTCGGCAACGCCGCCTGTGCGCGCCCCTCACCATTCCATTTCGAGCACAGGACTCACGGGAGGCGGACATCCGATATACCCCGGTGAGGCCACATTCGCCCACCGAGGTGTACTGCTTCTTGACGAACTCCTAGAATTTAACCGCTCTGCTTTGCAATCTTTGCGCGAGCCGTTGATGGAGAGACAAATCCGAATTTCGCGCGCCGGACAGTCGGTTCTTCTTCCGGCCGACTTTATCCTCATAGCCACGAGCAATCCGTGCCCATGTGGTCAATATGGTTTTGGCGTGTGTCGATGCTTGGAGAGTGAGCGAAATCGATATTGGAGCAAAATTGCTGGCCCGCTGATGGACCGCTTCGACCTCGTCATTGCCGTACATCAGAGTTCGTCGATTCAGAAATTCCCCGTGTCTATGCCGGAAAAATCCCAATTCATAAGATCACGCGTGAGCGAAGCCAAGGCAGCGCTGTCGGCACAAACGAGGTTGTCTCTGTCTTCGACCCGTTCTCGACTCGCAAATCCGTCATTCTTAGTTCGGTCGGCCGAGATTGCCGCAGCATTGGGAATATCTCGGCGCGGACTGGAAAGTGTCCGCCACATTGCCAATTGTATTGCGGTTCTCGACGGAATCGAAGTTCCTGGAGAACCTCAGTTACTGGAGGCACTTCAGTATCGAAATCCGCAAATCCGATAGACACGAGCCTGCGACGTTCATGGACATGGCACGTCTTCTGTATCACCACTCTGCGGCATTGAAAACATGGAGAAAATCCACGACGACTCCTCGTTTTGTCACTATATCGATCACGTCTACCCGCGCCTCGCAAACACTGCTTTCAATATGCCTATCCAAATAAACGCCTAACAATCGACAAAGACGTGCCCGCTTGCGGGCATCCACCGACTCCGCGCCAGTACCGAAAGACTGTCTTTGGTCGCGCGTTTTCACTTCAATGGCGACGATACAGTCATTATGTCGTGCCACAATGTCCAACTCACCAAACTGGCATCGCCAATTGCGCTCCAATATCGTCCAACCCATGGTCCGCTCCACATACTCTGCCGCGAAGCTCTCTCCCATCTTGCCGAGTTCATGAGTGTTCTTCACGCTTTTGGAAGAGAAACGCCAGTATCTGTGCGACCGGTTCGTAAAGTTCTTGAGGAATGACAGAATCTACCTCAACTCGCATCAAAGCTTCCGCCAGTTCTTCACTCTCGTGCAATGGAACACGATGTTCACCCGCTAAGCGGACGATGGTTGCGGCGACCTCGCCCGTTCCTTTGGCAACCACGCGCGGAGCCGCTTCAGACTGATGTTCGTAACGGAGCGCAATAGCTCGCCTCGTAGTCATTCCAAAATCTCCTCCAGTCCGGTCGTCCACTGCCGCAACTCCCAGCCGCATTGACGCAGGGCGAGTCTCGCAGCCGATTCGTTGGACTCAAAATCGCGCAGGGTCATCACATCTCCTGACGAGAGGTGGACAAACAAAAAAGGTTGCATCGCCGTCACTTGCAACGAGACGGAACCGCTCGCCAAGCTCAGTTTGAGGTCAATGCGGTGAACAATCCTACCAGCCGTCCCTAACTTCGTTTGTCGATTGGCTTGCCAGCGCACCGCGCGGGATTTGCCCCGTGAGCGCTCTGCAGTCAAGAACAGCCCTCTTCCCGACCGCTCATAAGGATCTATGACGGTAGCCGCCGTAAGCCGGTCGAGGAGGACTGGTGCCAACAGACCACTCGCCCGAAGTGCCGGAATGTCACTTACCTGCAACGTACTGAACGAAACAAGAGGGTTTCCCGAAGGTCCCTTGTCCAACCCAACCAATTCCGACGAACTGTCTACAGCGAGTTCATCCAACATACGCCAAAAGTTTTGCAATGCATCTTCCGGACTCACCGTCACAGCATTCGAATCTTCCTTTACCCCTGCCTGCACCATCGATTGACTCAGCATCGAACGCCAGGCCCACTCAGTGTCCATCATTTCTTGGCTCGAGAGAATGGAGGTCGGTAACCGAGCTTCAAACTCAGCGTAGACTGAAGACCCTTCGGTTAGGTCTCGGGATGTGACCTCGTCGCTGCGAGAGGGCGAAGAAGTTACATCCTGCGTTTCTGGCTTATCCACCGATGCTGAGCGCGTTTTCGAAGAACCGCTCGTTGCAGTCGGAACAGTTGAGGTATTGACCGTTGACGTATTGACGGCTGGCGGTATCGATTCCATCGAAACATTCACCCTTTTCTCAAACCCGCTAACCTTTGCACTGGTGCGAAACTGTAGCGGTGATGTTCAGTGGGTCCAAATCTTTGAAGGCAATCCAAGTGCCTCTTTGTGCCATACCCCATATGTTGGTCAAACGCATAATCGGGAAATTTTAAATTCAACGTTCGCATATAATGATCCCGCCATACTTTTGCGACGATTGAAGCAGCTGCGATGGACGGGCAACGCTCGTCGCCTCGAATGACTGCGAGCGACGGCGTATCCTCTACCAGTGACCGAAGATTTGTCACACCGTCGACCAAAATGATGTCGACCTTTGAATCTAATTGAGCGACCGCTCGATACATGGCCAATAAGGACGCACGTTGGATATTATGTTGGTCAATTTCCTCTACTGTGGCTTGACCAACAGCAACCGTGACTGCGACTTCTCGAATCGCTGCCGCCGTCCTCTCTCGCGCCTGACTGGTCAATTTCTTGGAATCAAGACTGCCTAAGGCCGCAAACTCCCGCGGCAGAACGACTGCGGCCGCAACTACGGGACCAGCAAGACAACCTCGCCCTACTTCATCCACCCCAGCAATGGTGGACATCCCGCCGGTGAGCCAATCTTCAAACATACTTCGTGACGATAAGTCTCGCCTACCCATTCACTCGCTGTCTCCATTCTGTGCAATCCCATCATACGAACACCTTGTCGCCAGTCTACCTTGAACTAGGTATTCTTGAACAGCCACCATAGAAGAATGTTGAAGTGAATCGGTTCACGACATCAAATTTCACGAACACCATTCAAAGGTAATGCGACCAAGTTTCCCAGTTTGTGTTTCTCGCACTAAGGCTTCGGACAAACGCTCCACGTCTGGCCGTGCTGCGGACATCAACATTCCACGGCGGATGGCCAAATTGGACAGTTCGCCATCGACCAGACCCACATCGTCCGTCGACTGAAAGTCCACGGTTGCTAAGGAAGACGGCGTGAGACCAAGCCGATCTTCCACAATCTGTGGGTACGACCTTGCCAAAAAAACCACTAAATGCATCGCTAAATCGACCGTGTCCAGGATTTCCGGCTTAATTGCCCCACTCATAGCTAAAATGTAACCAGATTCCGCCGTGTCAAATTTGGGCCACAAGACTCCTGGCGTATCCAGTAGATCGACAGGGCCAATTCGTATCCATTGCTGTGCTTTAGTGATTCCAGGCCGATCTCCCGTCTTCGTCACAGCCCGCTGCGCCAATCGATTAATGAGCGATGATTTACCGACGTTTGGAATGCCGACCACCATCGTCCTAAGCGGTCTTGGGCGAATGCCTCTGCGCGCATCGCGCTCACGCTTCAAAGTAGCCGCCGCTTCCAAAGCCGGCACAATCTGTTTGATGCCTTCGCCCGACTTCGCATCGACAGCAATCGCAGCCATCCCGAGTTTTCGGTAATGAGAGAGCCAACGTTCTGTTTGAATCCTGTCTGCCATGTCCGCGCGCGTCAAAACCATGACACGGGGGCGGGCTCCAATGATATCACTCAGCATCGGATTAGCGCTCGATAATGGCAACCTTGCATCCACCAACTCTACCACCGCATCGACAGCCTTCATCGCGGCCGTCATTTCTCTTCGAGCTTTGGCCATGTGACCAGGAAACCACTGTATGTTTTGCAATGTACTCCGTCCTCTCAACAGTCCATAGCGACCTTCATGCAGAATCGATTTAACCAGCAGGAAATGCCGCCTGTTTGCCACGGGAGTCCGCGCCGGGATTATGGTCAAATCCAACAGCCCTTTTACCGACGACAAGAACGGGAGACCATGGCCTCCCGTTCTTCACGCATGGAGCCAGACAGCCAACCATGCCAGTGTAATTTTTATGCAACTTTACTACCGGATTTCTTTGATACGTGCAGCTTTCCCAGACAAGCCTCGAAGATAGTATAGTTTGGCTCGACGTACTTTACCGCGCCGCATCACTTCAATTTTGTCAACTTTGGGAGAATGAAGTGGGAAAGTCCGTTCTACGCCAACACCGTAGGAAATTTTCCGTACAGTATAGGTGGCACTAATGGCACTGCCACGACGACGTATGACCAGTCCTTCAAACACCTGAATGCGTTCTCGTTGACCTTCTCGTACTTTCACGTGAACGCGCACTGTATCTCCAGGACGAAAACTCGGAATATCAGAGCGAAGTTGTTCACGGGCCACCAATTGCAATAAGTTCATAAGGAATTCCTCCTTTCACAGCCGCGTTCGTGCCAGTTCAGCCGACTGACAGAGGACCGCCGTAGTCACGCGCCGTAGCATACCACAGTACGGCATCGCATTGCAACTTTCCCATTTTAGAGCTCGCCACCATGCGACCAACAAGTCCTAACGCTGACGAAGGCGCCACCTGAAAATAACTCAGTGTGACGCCCAAAGCATATGAGACTATCGTTCCTAGGCAGACACCTTGCGAGACATCCGTCAATGAGATTTGGGAGCGTCAGTTGGCTGTTTCAAGGAAGGAACATCCTCTTGCGAAGACATGGAGTCGGCACGAGACGAGGGAAGTAACTTCTGCAAACTGTACATGATTTCTTGGTCTCGTTCCCACTGTGGCAACTCAGCTTGCATTTTCAATCCAATCATCTCCTCGGAGGCAAGTTTGTGCCTACCGCGGATTCCATGAAGTTTTCTGTGGACGTACATGCTCGCCACATAGGCCTCATTAAGCATGATAGCGCGTCACACGGGTAACACCACCTACAACGCTTACGGAGTTAGCTGACGGGTTTGGGAGCAGGCTTCCCTACGCTACTTGCGCGATTCACCCCAAAAGATTGGTTTCTCCGCTTCTCATGGAATTCAGCGATAGAACATCCTCAGTATACATCATTTCCAGTATGGATGCCACACTTTTTCTCAAACAACGGGTGGCAGGAATGAACATAGCCACTCCTGCCACCCGGAATCCGTCCCGCAGAGAGTTGGGTACGGAAGAACAAAACCATCAGCCGTAGGCTACTTGTCAATCCTTCATTTGCTTAACGAGTGAAGCGGGGACTGTAACATCCGCATACTTTTTGTTCATATTGAATAGCACCGTGGTCGAAGTCAATTCAATCGGCCCAATGTTTGGCAAGGAACCAACCGATGTCGTTTGGACCTCCCGCAATTCATCATTTCGCTTTCCAATCATCAAAGTCATCAACACTGGGGAACTCGACGAAAACACTTCGCCTCCGTCCCACTCCGCTAATTGTTCCACCGCTGCGGCAGGGACTTTTACCGCATAGACCGTGCAGTACTCGTCGACAATGTACTGTGTTGGTTCTAAGTAGACCGGCGCACCTGTCTTGGCTGCACCTTCAAGAATTTGTAGATAAGTCGGAAAGACATCTGGGTTTGACAGCGGCGTGGCCACAGACCAATGACCGTTGATGAAGGAAAATGCCGACTTCCCTTGTTGAAAGAAGTCAATGTTAAAGTCCCCTTCATGAACGCTCATCGACACCTTGTCCGGCTTTTGAATCGAACCATAGGTGGCGTAATAAGGATGCAAAGAGTTGTCCACAACCTCTACCTTTGACTTGATTTGATACTTCTTCAACTGTGTGCCTTTTTGCACTGACGCAAGAATGGCCGACCAGCCATTTGGAGCAATTTTTTGAAACGAGACAGGGGTCATCCCCGCCAACGGCTGTTGAATACTTGGCGAACACCCCACGAGGAAGGTGCAACCAAGCAGCGCGATCCCCCATGCGGAAGCGCGTTTCCATACTTTACGATGACTGGACACGCGACGACCTCCTCTCCCGAATGCGCAGCCCAAAACCTACCAGGCAAATCAAAACGAACGCAACCGCCGTCGCAGGTAGAACAGGCAAATAAGAACGCCGGAGAATTAGATATTCACCGGATCCGTAAATCGAGACGGCAAGGTCTTCTCGACCGCCCACCCATTGAATCGGCTGCACATTGACAACGTTGGTTTCGTAAACACGCCAATTCCGGTACAGTTGACCCTGCCGATACGTATAGGATGTAAAGTATCGCGTTGGAACATCCCGAAGGGCACTTGGGTCGTTCGTGATGATTTCCGGCGGGTCACTGGGCTTCGACTGCAAGACGGCTTCAAAACGCAGCGAGTCATTCGGAGCGGTATACACAAGATGGAATTGACCATCCTTTTGGACCGTCAAAATATACGCTGGCGTCGCATTGACAAAAATGGCATCCCGTCCACCCTGACGCAATGGACCCGTGACAATATTATGTGGCAAGCCGCGAGTCAGCGTCGCATGATACGTGCCGACCACTTGTTGTGAATTCAAGTCAACCACTTGGAGAATATCTGCACCCTCCACCAATACTTGATGCGCTCCGCGGCTGGTGAAGGAACCTTCACTAAGAACAATCTGCCCTTTCACAGGCACGTGTATCGGGGCCCCATGCCACTCGCCTTCCAAGACGTTATGATGTATTTCCAATGCGGGCAAAACCATAGATGAACCAGCAGTTGTGACCGCTTCCTGCCACTCGGACATATCGGTATCCCATGCCTGCTGGGACAGCGCAAGAAAATTCCCCGGATAACTGACTGGCTCGAGACCTAAACTCGTCGCACTCTCAGCATCTAGCGTGGGACTCAAATAGGTAATGACGTGATTGTCAACCACTTTCCAATGCGAGATGGCAAATGGAAAAGTCGATGAAATGAGATCCCATGGCTGTATCTTCCCCATATCTCTGGGAGGTAATGGACGAACTTCTGTGTGTCCGCCGACATGTCGAATCTGTACCAATTCATACTCATGGTCCGCTGACTGCAACAAATTGTAGAGGGAATTTTTTGAGTGAGTTGATTCGCTGGCCAATTCCTTCAATTGTGCTTTGGTGGGAACGGCGAGACTCAACGTCACCAAGCTCTGCCCGTTCTTACCATTGATGACCGCCCAGGGTAGCGCCGGGATATCGGCGGGAATCAGACTCATGCGTCCCTCTTTAGCAATGGTGAAGTGCGTCAAAAACGGCCATTCGGAAACAGGGAGCCAAATCGTGGCGACGAGAATGCCGAGCGTGCTGACCAGAATGTTTCGCCAGCCAGCTTTGGTAATGAAGAGCGCCAGAAAGAACAAACCCAAAAGCATGATCACGCTGTAAATAATGCGAGAATCGGTCGGGTAAAACGCGACACTCGACAGCCCTTGTCCTAATAACAGAGCAAAGACCGTAAACGTGATCCACTTTTTTCGAGCATAAGCAGGAATGCTCGTCAGCCACAACAAAATGATGAGCAGAACAGCAATGACCCCAAGCAACGCCAAATCCTTAACCAGTGGGCCGATAACCCACATGTTAAACCCATTGACAAAGAGAGCCCACAACAGGTATACCAACCACATCCAGCGTCGACTAGTCTTTGACGGATTCATCCTGTTGCCCCCCTTTGCCAAACTTTCGCGTGCCCCAAATCAGAGCCAAGATAACCACTGCGTAATACAAGGCGACCATTGGATTATACTCCCATACATTTTCTACAAAATCGTGCATGGCTACGGCCAAAACCCCAGCAAACAAACCGATGGCCAAGAATCTGTCCCTTCCCAATGCTTTCCGAACAACTTTGCGATAGATTTCAAACAACAGACTGACTTGAATTCCAGCGAATAGAACCAAGCCAACCAAGCCCGATTCGCCAAGGGTTTTGGCGTAATAGTTGTCCGAATAAATGCCATGACGATAGAAAGCCGCAACCTGTCCTCCGTATCTTCCCAACCCGGCTCCAAAAAGCGGATTTGCCGCCATTTTGTCAAACGCCGTCAACCACCGAGAAATGCGCCCCGCCTCCGCAGACTTCAAAAGATATACTGGCGAGAACAAGTCTGCGACACGATGGTGAATGGGCGGCAAGAAAAAACCAACTACCGCAACCACGAGTACAATTAAGAACAATCTGCGGTCAAATAACAGTGCCGAGATGACCATCGCCAACGCGAAAGCGAGCCATGCTCCTCGCGTAAACGTGAACAAAAGCGTAGCGAGACACACCACTACCCCAAATCCATAGAACAACTTTCGCAACCGATGATCTCGTTCTCGCATAAAGAGTCCGATGAGTAGAGGTATCGTCAATTCCATAAAAGCCCCCAACTCATTGGGGCTCTGCAATATCGAAAAAACTCGGGTGCGGACATGCTCGTTCGTATCCACGAAATCCACAGGAATAGGTGCTTTCGTCACGTACTGGTAAATGCCGTTAACCCCAACCAGAACCGCAAGCGACCCCAAAACGTGGAGCAGTTGTGGGACATCTTCTTCGTCGATGACAAAAGGCATGAGGAACGTGTACAGCATGTAGTAAATGTCATCGCGCAGTCCTTGCACTGCCAGAATGGGTTGTCCCAAATTTGCAAACATCATTGCAAAACCAAAGGCGATATACCATCCAGCGAATTTTTGCCACATAAACCACGAAGGTCGAACCCCACTCAACCATCGGCGCACCGCAACAACAAAGAGAATGATGAGCACGATACCGTCCCAGATGACTCCGATCGGATGGATGTATGGCAATCGTAATGTATAATCCACGAGGGGATAGGCCATGTATAAAATCATAGCCCACCGTGCAATCGGATGGTGGCGCAAACCGAGGCGAAGGCGCTTCATCATCTCTGGCCTCGATTGCTCCGTTTCATTGATCATCAAACAAACACACTCCTAACAGAAGTCGAGGTGAACAACCCGACTCTATGGTAGTCAACATCCATTCTAGCCGAGTGTTCTCCAAATCCAAAAGTCATGCGCGCTCCAATTGAAAGACGGGACGCAACTCGCCCACATGGGTCCCCGCATGGTTTTGTAATGTGGGACGATGCCACTTTGATAATTGGGATAAAACTTCGTCGTCCAATACTCGAAGTTGCGAGAGTACCTCGACAATGACCGGACCAGCCGCGCGCCCGTTCCCGTCGTCGATTTTGACACAAATTCCAAGACCATGCGCTGGCAAGCCCACGCAATACACACCTTCTGCACCTGCTTTAGCCAAAATCTTGCCTGGTGCAGCTGCCATTAAATCGGTGCAAAGACGGTCCGTACCTGCAACCATCTCGGGATGGCTCATCATGGCATTGGCAATTCTGGCCATCGCCGCCTCTTGTGAGGTCTCGGCGGTTACCGTGGCCGCCGCAAATTTTGCGTAAGCCAGTGCGAAGCGCTCAAGCGGAAGCGCAAAGACGGGCACACCACATCCATCCACCCCCAGATGGATGGACGATTTGTCCACCTCGCAAACCACTTCGACTGCGTCCAAAATTCGCTGCTGAACCGGGTGGTCCGCTCCAAGATACGTATCTAATGGCTCGCCCAGGTACTTTGCCAACAAGAGCATACCCGTGTGCTTACCGGAGCAGTTATTGTACGCAGCGGTGAGTTCTCGACCTTCTCTCAAGAGAGTCTCATACGATGGAATATAGTAAGGAGAATGAACCCCGCATCGCAGGTCCGAAACGGACAAGCCAGCACGAGAAAGTAACTCCAGAACCAATGCGGCGTGCATTTCTTCTCCGTTGTGAGAGGCACACGTCAATGCAAGTTCTCGCGGAGACAGTTGATAATGATCCGCCGCGCCGCTCGTGACCAAGGGAAGCGCCTGCAAAGGCTTGGCAGAAGAACGTGCATACATGACCCGAGCGGGATCGGACAGGGACGCGTGAATTTGACCAAACCTATCGACAACCGCAATGTCCCCGTTATGAACGCTCTCCACCAACCCACCACGAATCACTTCAACGAGCAATGTCCCCACGCTGCTTCACCCTCTCTTGTTTGCGCTGTTTTCGATATTCAAAACGCTCTGGCGCTGTTTGGTAATGCCATCGCTCTTCCTCTGTTTCAGGAATCACCGGCGGTACGATGGTCGGCTTGCCGTCCGTGCCAAGTGCCACGAACGTCAGATATGAAGTTCCGGTCAGCTTGACTTCTCCGGTAAGAAGGTTCTCCGACTCAATCTTCACAAACACCTCCATAGAAGTTCTATGGGTATACGTAACGAACGCCTCGAGCCGAATAGCTTCTCCCACCTTGATGGGCTGAAGAAAGTCAAGACTATCTGAAGACGCTGTGACCACAGGCATTCGCGAGTGACGCATGGTCGCAATGCTGGCGATTTTATCCACATACTCCATAACTTTACCACCAAAAATCGTCCCGTAATTGTTTGTGTCCGGAGGCAGGACTAAATCCGTCATGACTGTCCTTGAGGCCGAGGTTGGTTTACCGTCCATATCAAAAATTCCTTTCTTATCGAAAACAGACAGGAAGACGAATATGAAATTCCTGCAACTCGCGAAGCGGGCGAATCGATGCTGCTTTCGATGCATTGACAACGCGCGATAGATTAGTTTACACGCAATCCTACAAAGTCCTTCATCATTGTAGAGCGAACCGAGGGTAACATCAACTGTGTGGCCCGACTATTCTCTGTTTTTGCCGTTCCCAGCTGGCAAGCAGTCCTGATGGGCTAAATGCCCATTCGTGCAGACCCGTGTCTTTGTAAATGCCAAAGTGCAAGTGTGGAGGAAATTTCCCTGCCGTCCCTGGCGGTCCATATCCGGTCGAACCTACGTAGCCAATCACTTGACCCGGCTGAACTAAATCCCCTTGTTTTAAACCCTTTGCAAAGGAGGACAAATGCGCGTAATAGTAATAATAATTGTCCCCGTCCCTCAGTCCGATTCTCCAACCGCCGAATCGGTTCCATCCAAGCAACTCGACGTAAGCATAACTACAGGCCAAGACGGGCGTACCGTATGAGGCGAAAATATCCACACCTTCGTGTATTCTGCGTCCTCCAAAACTACGCCCAGCACCAAACGTGTGCTTTACTGAGTAGTTATATCGCTTGTTAATGGGGAAACAATGGCCCTGCGGATGGAGACCAAAGGCCTGGAAGATGCGAGCAAACGCGAAAACTCGGTCCATCGCAACTGGGTCTTGAAACAGGTTCCAAACGGCGTCAGAAAAGTCATCCTCGCCAGATTCGAGGTCAAGCCAACTCGCAAGAGCGGCAATGCGATCTGGCGCGTCAAACGGAGCTGCAAGTCCATCGCCATTCGCATCCACGCCAAGTCCTCCGAACAAGCGAATGGTGGTCGGATTATAATCGTCCGTCAGGGGGTTAGCAAGTCCTGCCCAAGCCAATTCGTCAAAGGCAAATCCATAAAAGGGTGCCTCCAATCGGCCTTGTTTTGACTTTGTCAATTCCGCGTATCGATCGATACCTGCTAAAATGGACCAGGGAACGTCGTACTTGTCACCATACTTCTTGTAAAGCGGCTCCAGTCGTGTATCTTGTTTCGATAATATCTTAGGGGAAACCTTGGATTGAGTTGCGGCATGAACCAGCATCAGCGGGTTGGTGATGCTCATAAATATCATGCCAAGCAACACGAAATCCCATTTTTTCCGCATACGTGTGCACCCTTTCTCCATACGGCAAAACTTCACGGTTTACCTTTTCCGCTTTGGTAGCTCGCTATGCCACGAAAAAACTCAGCCAATTCTTTATGTGCTGCGCCGAGATTTCGAACGATGGATGGAGGATGAAAACATGGAATCCATTTCGGAGATTCGCTTTCAAGTTCGCTCTACAGAAATTGATGTCAATGCCCATGTGAATAACGCCAAGTTCCTAGAGTATTTAGAGTGGGGGCGAGAAGACTGGTTTGAGCGGCGTGGATTGGATTATGAGTATCTCTTGGGGTTGGATGTCATCACAGTTTTGGCGAGGATAGAAGCCAATTATCGCAAAGAAGCAAGGCAAAACGACACTTTGAGGGTAGAGACCCAACTGATCTCAGTGGGCAACACGAGCCTCAAAATGCGTCAATGCATAGACAATCAGCGAGGTGAACTGGTCCTCGACGCAATCGTTATCGTAGTCACTGTGGAAGCAAAACTGCGGCGCCCGACGCGAGTGCCAGACGCCATCCGCCGCCATCTATCGGTCGCCAACCATGAGACTTGATGTCACTTGTTGGGACTCTTGTGTTTTGAGGAACAGCTCGCCATCTAACGAGAAGGCGGACGAAATCCCTCCATTTCCCGAATTTGCGCGTCCGAATAGCCCAAGCTTTTTAATTTTCGACGCATGGGCTCGGGAATGGGTGCTACAATTTCCTGTCCGTCTCTCAAAACGACTCGCAGCGCATGTAGCCACTGATGCACACCTGACTCAATCCCTTGACGTTTGACCTCACGCCAAGCAGAAGGGTTGTATTTGACGTCATCAACGAGTGGATGGCCAGCATTGCGCATGTGAATGCGAATTTGATGAGTACGCCCGGTCACTAATTTAAGCCCGACTACCGTTGTTTCACCAGCACTGGCTATCGGATAGTAGTCCGTCATCGCGAGAACCCCTTCGTCCGACACTTCTGTGCGGTTCCCGGACACTCTTTCCAGGCGAGAGCGAACCGTGCCGCCTTTGATGACCGTACCTACCACGAGTGCCAAGTAGCTTTTCTCGACATCGCGACTTTGTAGTGCATCCGATAGCTCACGCGCTACCACGCCATTTTTGGCGAAGAGAACGATGCCGCTCGTGTTCCTATCCAGTCGATGAACGGGAGCTGGCGTAAACGTGTCCGACGACAACTGGTCGGCTCGGTAAAGATACGCCAAAACTTGACTTACCAAGGTGTTTTTATATTCGCCTGGAGCATCGTGCGTAAGCACTCCCGCTGGTTTGTTGACCGCCATCCAGCCATCCGTTTCGCACAGTACGTCGATGTTGGAATCCACCCCATAAAATTTTTTTGGCGACTTGCGGACCTCTTCGTAGTCCTCTTCTTGCATCCATATACTCAATAGGTCGCCCGTAGATACGACCTGTTCACTTTTTGCTTTTTTGCCATTCAGTTTGACCCGACCTGTCCGCAACATCTTGTAGATGCCCGACAATGGGACACCGGGCAACATTTGGCGTACTACCCGATGTAGCTTTTTCCCATCCTGCATTTCCGTGATGACATGTTCGACCAATGCTTTGACTTCCTCTCTCTGGACCGAAAGAACAGGCTTCTATCCTTCGCCCATGCCTAATTCATCCACACATCCCACCACGACGCCCGTGGTACTGGCCGACCGTGTGCGGGGCAGACCCAATCGAACGACCTTCGGCCAACATCCCGAAGCGACTTCTGCAAAGCCACCTTGTCCCATGTCAAAAACCCCGGGGAAGGACGTAGTTTGCCATTCCGAGTATTGACCAAATCACCTGCTAACAACACATCGCCACTCAAGAGGCAGACGTGTCCGATGGTATGCCCCGGTGCTGGTATGACTTCCAACCCGCCAATTTTTTCGCCTTCTCGAAAAGTCGCCGTGACTTTTGGACGTTCGACCTTCATCATCGTTTGAATCAGTCCCCGCAAGCCTGGCGCTTTTCTTTCTCCATGAATGTAGGGCACCTCTACCTCTGGAGCCCACAGCGTAGCTCCCGATGCATCCTGAAGCCATTTGGCGTTGCCAATGTGGTCTACATCCATATGCGTCAACACGATGTGTGCCAAGTCGGTCGGCTTCAAGCCACACTGCTCTAAGCTCCGCACCAAACGGTCTCTGCGTGAAGCCAAACTTGTATCGACTAAAACAGGCTCATCCCCTAACACCAGATAACTAAAACTCCCCTCGGTGCCGTCTAACAAGTGAATTTTTGGGCTGATTTCCAATCGAGATTCACTCCCCCATCTTGAACCTCACGTCCGATCCGCTATCAGCGTACACACCCGCCTCTAGAAATGCAATCAACCTTTCTCAAGGCCGCACTCGCCAACAGAATCATAGCGCATGAGGAACAGATAAAAGCCCCGAGGGGAGGGTGGACAGAGATGGTCTTCCTCTCTGCACCCCCACACTCGGGGCCTTCGTTCGTCTCTCTCGCCTGGCAACGTCCTACCTTCCCAGGGGTCTGCACCCCAAGTATTCTCGGCGCTGGAGGTC
>NZ_JAMCCX010000015.1 GCF_024706985.1 Alicyclobacillus sp. SP_1
ATGAATGGGTTGTTGCAAGGCGGTATTTCAGCCGAGAGTCTATGGCTAAACTAACCGGCAACGACGAACAACAATTGCTGGCGCTAACGTCAGTTTTGCATAAATAGCAGACACTGAGTAGTTGCACTCAATTTACACCACTTGACGGGACACTACCCTGGTGAACCGTGTGCGCAAGTCCCTTCAAGCCATCGACTCTGACATCGTTTCCATGGCAGAGCAGGCAGTCACCGACATCATTGCGAAAGTCGGGTGGAACCCTTATCCGACGGTCCGCTATACGGAACGCCCGGACGTAGCAGCCACGGCATTGGTGGATGGACACATTGTGATTGTCGTAGACACGAGTCCGGAAGTCATCATTGCACCCATCACGCTCTTTCAGTTGCTGCAACATCCTGAAGAATATCACTCTTATCCGACGGTTGGAACGTACATGCGCTGGGTCAGCATCATTGCCTGCTTGGTCAGCGTTCTCCTCCCAGGTATCTTTTTATTGGCAAATTTACACCCTAATGTGGTGCCTCCACAGTTCGGTTTCCTAAAAATCAAAAATAACGGGCCCATGCCACTGTGGGCAGAACTGTTTATCGCGGAGATTGCATTGGACATTTTGCGTATGGCGGTGCTCAACACCCCCGTCAACATTGCCGCGATGGTCAGTATCATTGCCGCTTTCGCATTTGGAGAATTAGCTCCGAACGTCAACTTTTTACCGCCGCAGGTACTTCTCTATGTGGCGCTTGTACTGGTGGCTCAATTGGCTCTCCCTTCCTACGAGCTGGCAACGGCCAATCAAATTAGCCGATTTTGGATTATTTTTTGGACGCAGGTAGGGCATTGGGTACATCTTCATGCATGGGGATTCGTCTTCTCTGTGGTCACTTGGATTGTTTTTTTGGCCACACGAAAATCGTTCGGTGTTCCCTACCTATGGCCCTTAATGCCGTTCAAATGGACCAACGGCATGCACGAGATTTTATTGAGACGACCGATGACTCGAGTTCAGGGCCGTCCAGAGGCACTTGGCCCGAAGATGCAGAACCGAAAGTGAGCATACGAGGAGGGCGCATAGGTGGATAACTTGCATCAACGAATGCAGGAGCTTAATCGCCAGATTGAACAGCAGCAAGCCGCTGCCAAACAGCAACAGTTCCTCTCCGAACTTCACACCAAGCGGACCACAGAGGCTGTCGCACATTGGTTCGAAAATGTCGCCAAGGAATACATCAAAACCGGGAAACATCTGTCGTTGGAAGAGGCACCACCAGGCACCACCGGATTTACGATTTCGTACAACAAACGGACCAACTCCGTCCGCCCAAATTTCGCCGTATCTGCCACGTGCAAAGGAGACAACGTCGACATTCACGTAACCGACGATGAGTGGGAACAAATACACGGTCAACTGGGGGGGTGGGCGGATTGGACGGACGATAAGTCCATTTACTCTGGTCCGGTTGAAGAAAGTGCACTCCGCAAGGTACTCGATAAAGCATTTCTTGAGTGGTACGAGCGGTCTGCCAAGGCCCCCGATGAAAATCCACAGTAGTTCCGGCGCTAGCGTGGACTGACGTAGTGACCGTGGTATGACGCAGGCAGTCGCACTGGTCATCGCAGCACACAACGAGAGACTATTGCCGCTGCGCGCGCAAGTGAGACTGGCGCACAATACTTCGGTAACGCAGTAACATCACAATTCGCCAGGGAAGAAGCATGCCAAACGCAAGTATGAAAAACATACCTCCGGTTTGAGGAAGAGTGACATACTTCGAAATGACGTTGTCTAAAATAAGTCGAACAATCAACAGGCCAATCAACACGAGAATAAAGGCTGGTGACCGTCTGAGATACACCTTGTCTCCCTCGACTCGCATCTGCGAAGTCCAAATCAACGGAGGCGACAACAGCCACCCTGCAGCAAAAGCAATCAGGGCATAGAGCCAGGGAACACGAAGAATGGGAATGACAAACATGAGAAACCCAGATATCATCCCCATCGCTGGAATCATAATTTTGCGCGCAGAAGTCGGCCGCTTGGCTGCCTGCCACCGCACGGCAATCACGACCAAGGCACCGATGATCAGAACAACCGTGCTAATCACCTGGACCGCTTGATTAGAAAGATGCATGACTGGCCTACTCCCTTTCGAATAATCTTCCGGGTTGTCTGCAATTGCCGAAGGCAATCCTCGTCCAATTTTAGCACGAATGAACGCCCAATGAAGAACGAATGAATTGTGCTTGCGCGTGCCTGCCAAGGCCTTCACCTGAGTCTCCCTCTCAAGCGCTCTACTTCAAGCTGAATTTTCTCAAGTTCCCCGCTTTTTGATTTCCACCAATTCCGACTCCATACCCGGTGAATTGACCATCCTTGCTGTTCAAGAAACCGTTGGCGATATAAATCCCGTTCCCGGGCGACTTTTGAAGAGTGATACATGGCACCATCGCACTCGATACCCAAGATAAATCGTTGCGGATCGTCAGGATGTACAATCGCTAGGTCGATTCGATACCCTGAAAATCCGATTTGACTCTGAACTTGATATCCAAGATTGCGAAGCCCTATCGCAACCTCTTCTTCAAACGGACTGTCGTAAATCGACACATTTTCAATGGATTGAACTGCTGTGGCATCCAAAACACCTTCAAGAACGGTATTCACTCGACGATAATCACCATCAGAAACGGCTTTGGCATACTCAAGATAACGTTTCAAAAGGCGTGGACCGCGAGAATATGTTTCAACCCGAGTCCACTCACTTGGCTCAAACGAGCATACAATATATATTTTGAACCTGGCCCGCGTTATTGCAACATTCAAGCGGTTTTCACCCATGTCTTTCGATAAAGCTCCAAACTGACTGACCATTTTCCCATCCTGATCGTTGGCGTACGCGACTGAGAACAAGATGATGTCTCGTTCATCACCTTGAACATTTTCTATATTTTTCACAAAAAGTCCAACATATTGGTCGCCATCTTTGCGGGAACGCGCTCGATCAATCAAGTCTTGAACAGATGGGTCGCTCTGTCCCCTTGCATCCAAGACGTCATGGATGAGTTCGGTCTGATCTGCATTGAATGTGATAATCCCTAGCGTTGGATGTTGTTGGTCGTATTTCAAGATGTCAATGACAACATCTGCAATTCTCTCTGCCTCTTTCTGATTCCGACGACCCATCCATTTTCCATCCACGCGAATGAACTCAATCGGTTTTTCCTTACCAAATCCGACGATTGGAGCCGTCTGCATCCGCTTTCCGTAAAAAGCATAGTTAGAAAAATTTATGAGGCCATCATTGACAGAGCGGTAATGCCAGGTCAGCCATTGGTCTGCCATCTTCGGCTTACTCCAATCGAGCAAATGCTGCGCCTTCCTGTGGTGGTCGCGGGCAAAATCCTCTATCTCATCATCGAGATCATCTTCGTCATCCGTGATGCGAAACAAATTAGTTGGTGGGAGTTGTTTTTCATCCCCTGCAACCACAACCTGCTTTCCTCGATAAATCGCAGGAAGGGCATTTTCAACAGGGCACTGGGAAGCCTCATCAAAAATAACGAGATCAAACAATCCATTCTCTGGTGGAAATATTGCGCTTACAGCTTCGGGAGTGCAAAGCCAGCATGGTACGAGCCTTAAAACGTCAGGCGTATACTCACGTAAGACTTTGCGCAGCGGTTTTAATTGACGTTTCTTACCGGCTTCGTGTTTTAAAGTTGTTCTTGCTTGACCACGCACGTTTGAAACCTCGAGTGCTAATTGTTGGTCAATCCACTCTGGAACCAATTTGCGCTTCTCTTGTAACAGCGAACCGTAGCGGCTTCGGGCTTGCTCGAACAGTCCTGTCGATACTTCCGACACATGTTTCTCCACCTGTTCAATGGCATCGATCCAAGCATGAATAAAACTGTTTTCGATCATTTGTGTCCATAGATCAACGACACTGGGCGTTGATTCTATAGGGGCTCGTTCGCGACATCGATTCATCAAGACTCGATTGAAGCCGTCGAGTTCGTCCTTCATTTGATCGAGACGCTGTAAACTGTCAAAGTCTCGAACTGCTTGATGTAAATCATCAAAACGTTTCGCATCGAAAATTCCCTGACGAATCATCTCATGGAGCTCGGTCAGGGCATCGCCATCTAGATACGGATTGAGGTCTTCAATATCAATGCTCGCCTGTTCAGTTAAGGATATCACTTGGAGAAGCCTGTCTACCGTTAAAGTGAAGCGAGGGTCTGTCAGTCGCGTTAAGTCCTCCTTCGTCATTAAATCAGGCAGCCAATCTTTAAAGCAAGTTTGCGCCTCAACGTATTTATCCAAAATTTCAAGTGCATGTTGTTTTCTTCGCGCCCAAGCTTCCCACTCTTCAATGGAATTTGTCATAGGTACATCGGAGAAAAAATGAACTTCGGCTAAATCTTCACGCATTTCTTGGAACAAAAGAAAACTTTTAATTGAATCGAGCTGCTTCTGTAGAGCTTTGCTAGTGAACTGAACTCCGAATTTGACGCAATATGCCTGTACCTCTTTTTTTAGTCCATACCAAGATGTTGAGACAAAGCGCGTCAGTTTTTGCTGATAGCCAAGAAAGTCAGCAATCTTTTTCGCACATTCCTTTGCTTCCAACACAGAGAGGTGATCCACAGAATCCGTCGACTCTTTCATGCGATTCAATTTTGGGCTAATTGTTTGGTGTTTCTGTTTTACTTTTCCGATTTGTTCCTTGGATTCAAATGACTTACCACCGCCCGCGTAAAACATAGACACATGTTCGTGAAGATTTGTACGCTGCAATCTCTGTACCGCACTCTTCAATTTAACCAATGCTATTTTGTTTTGCAGTAAAAACTGAGGCGTATAAGGCAATTCCACCTGCATCCATATCTCACTTGCTTGATGAACAGCACTAGATAGCCGTTTCGTTGTTCCCTCCAATTGCATGTGTTGCTGATTTCCAAAAGAGACAAATGATTTTCGCTTTGCCCAAGGATGTTTTGAATTATCAAACTTCTGCATCATCACGGTGATCGATCGAATCTCCAACAGACGCTTTTGCAATTCATCATAAGTCATGCTGCTTGCCAAGTCAGACACGTCAATGATCAAATTCTGATCCCATTTGGCATGGCCGTATAAATATTGAAGCGTCTTTCCGAATGGTCGTTCAACATGCAGCGAGTGAGCAATCATGTTAAGACTGTTAGCCAACGTATCCATTTCGGTGGATATGCGTTCAAGAGCCGTAACCCCAGCGGGTATATTCCTCTGCAAAATAGACCCGATTTTCCCGTAAACAACCGCTTTATCGCGATTGACATCGTGCACGAGCACCACTTGGTGATTTAAGTTAATTGCGGCAAGACGATTGTAGACGACTTCGAGCGCAACTGGTTTTTGACACACAACAAGAACCCGTTGGCCGCGAGCCAGCCGGTCTGCAATGAGATTGACGATCACTTGAGACTTTCCTGTACCCGGTGGTCCATGGACGATAAGTCCATCTCGCCCCCGCGAGGCGACTACTGCTGCTTCTTGACTCGCGTCCGTGTTCAGTACGAAAAATGCTTCCTCTTCCTTCTGCTGGTTCAAAAGTTCTGTCTTCACTTCCGACAACTGCTCATCGATTGGCTCTTTATCAAAGAGCCGGTATAACAAGCCATGCGTCGGCGGATTCTTCAATAATGCTTCATAATCGACGAGCAAGTTACTGGTCGATTGACGAAACTTACCGAAAATCATGAACGGCTGAATCCGAAATGGCACTGATTCTACTATAATATCGGACTTCGTTAACGACTGAAACGGAGCTAGTGATTCTTCGCCTCTCGTGACTTTCATATTTGCAGCTGAGAAAATCGAATCCACCCACGACCATACATCGTAGGTTGGGACTTCTTCACCCACTTGTTTCATGGCTTCACCCAAGTTAACGCCGAGAAACCTATTTAAAGCCAAATCCAACACAGGATTTAGGAAAGGCGGATTTTCAGATTCCAAGTCAATGACCCAATGAGGAACGCCACGGATTTTCTTTTTAAGCAAATGCCCAGGATACATTAGAATGGGGCTGCGGAGAAAAAAGTCTTCTACCAAGGTCCCCTCCAAAAAACCATACGCCACATGGAATGTATTCGCACCTGTCTCTTGTTCGATTAAATCCAACTCGCGCCTCAGCGTCGTTAACCGGCGATTCAAAAGAAGCTCTTCATCGGACTGCCCTAGCGCCGTCATCAGAACAATCTCCTGCTTCTGCTCCACGACTGCTTGAGCGATTCGAATGGAATGACCCTCTTCAGCAAACTCCATGGAACACATGTCCGCGTGATTTTTATTCGTTAATTTGAGTAATCGTAAACTGGGATTTCGCTTACTTAAATCGATAAGTCGATCACGATACAATTCAAAAATATCCTGCACAAACCCACCTCATTCTACAGCACAAAATAACATGTTATTCATAACTACACGACAAACTGGGCATTCAGAACGGGCATGTTGAACGAAACGGTGGCTCTTCACTAGCACTCAAGACGGACATTGAATCTGTTTTTGGTATTGCCTCGGACTCTTCTTTGCAAACGCTGTGCGAAAATTAATTCTCGAGGTAATCTGTAAGACCCTCAAAGAGTCTAAAAAAACCTTGTAATACGCTAGTTTTGCGCATTACAAGGTTCCCACGAATGTCATTCTGCGGTCATAGACGGACGCATACATTGACTACAGGATGTTCTCTGTCTTGTGCCATCGACACAACCAACCCTGGTGTCCTGTTCAACTACTCTACTGTCACCGATTTGGCCAAATTACGCGGCTTATCCACGTCATTGCCACGCGAAACTGCTGCATAGTAGGCCAACAGTTGTAACGGAATGACATGAAGAATGGGGGCAACATCGGGCGCTGTAAGAGGCAGGTAAATCACCGCATCGACCGATTTGGCCAAATCCTCATTGCCTACCCACGTAAGTCCAAGCACGAATGCTCCGCGCGCCTTGACTTCTTTGATATTGCTGACCGTCTTTTCATAAAGACTCGGCTGTGTGGCAAGGGCAATCACTGGGACACCCTCGGTGATGAGCGCAAGAGTCCCGTGCTTCAGTTCACCTGCTGCATAGGCTTCTGCATGGATATAGGAAATTTCTTTTAATTTTAATGCACCTTCTAGAGCGACAGAGTAGTCCAGTCCGCGACCGATAAAGAAGGTATGCTCGGCGTGAACCCATTCCTTTGCAAACTGTTCCATATGCGGCGCCGTATCCACAACCTGTTCCGCCAACTGTGGCAAACTGTCCAGGGCGACAAGAACATCTCGCGCCTGTGCCAGTGTCAATTCTGCACGAATCTGTCCAAGGTGCACCGCGAGTAGATAGAGCGCTATCAATTGAGTGGTGTAAGCTTTCGTCGAAGCAACAGCAATTTCCGGCCCAGCCCAAGTGACCAAAACATCGTTGGCTTCGCGTGCCGCAGAGCTTCCGACAACATTCGTGATGGCCAGCACGTGGAGCCCCCGCGCTTTACATTCGCGTAAAGCGGCTAACGTGTCCGCCGTTTCTCCAGATTGCGAGATGACCACAATCAACGTATTGTCCGTCCTGACCGCGTCCCGGTAACGATATTCACTGGCAATCTCTACATCCACCGGGATGCGCGCGTACTTTTCCAGAACTACCTTTCCTACGAGTCCCGCGTGCCAAGACGTACCACAGGCGACAATATGGATCCGATCTATCGCGCGGATTTTGTCGTCTGACAGGGTCAAATCCGGCAAAACGACTCTAGATAAATCTTCTGAAATACGTCCCGTCAACGTGTCGCGAATGGCCTTCGGCTGTTCGTGAATCTCTTTCAACATGAAGTGATCATATCCGCCGCGCTCCGCCGCCACTGCATCCCAGGTGACTTGATAGACGTCTTTCAGCACCGGTATTCCATCCAGAGTAAAACAGTCCACACGGTCCTTTCTAACCACGGCCATTTCACCATCGTCGAGCACGTAAACATTGCGCGTATACTCGAGAATGGCGGGAATGTCCGACGCGATAAAGTTTTCCTCTTGGCCCAATCCGACAATAAGCGGACTGGATTTGCGCATGGCGAATATGGTATCTGGATGGTCTTTGGCCAATACGACGAGAGCATACGCTCCGTGAATTCGTTCCCCCACAGCTATCATCGTTTGAAACAAATCGCCATTATATACTTCCTCTATCAAATGAGCCACCACTTCCGTATCGGTTTCCGAACGAAACGTGTGCCCAGCAGCCTCAAGTTCTTCCCTTAACTGCAGATAGTTTTCGACAATTCCGTTGTGCACAATCGCAAACCTACCACTGCAGTCCTGGTGGGGATGAGCATTGTCGTCGGACGGGCGTCCATGCGTCGCCCAACGCGTATGACCAATCCCAAGATGTCCATCCAAACTCTCCGTAACAAGCTTATCCTCCAAATTCACAAGTCGTCCAACCGATTTAATGACTTTAAGTTTGCCATCCTCTAAAGTGGCAATTCCAGCAGAGTCGTATCCTCGATACTCCAATTTGCGCAGCCCACCAACGACGACTTCTTTCACATTTCTCGATCCGATATAGCCCACAATCCCACACATTCACTTTTCCTCCTTGAGGTCTACTCACCCTTGTCTCGCGAGTCACCTCGCGACTTTCGGGTTTTGTTTACGGCGTGACCAACACCGGGAGGCATCCGCCGAATGCTTCGCCAACCTCCTCCGCGTCAACTGTTCATAGTGCACAGTCCGGGCGCTTTCCCATCGTCACGGTCAGATTTGCGACGACAGTCTTTCTCTGCTCGCATCTTATGACAAACCTCTGCATCCGCTCTCTTGACAGCATCACTCCTCTCCAACACGCATCCCATCGTCTGCGTACTTCTTTTCCTGCTTCGACAAAACGCGCATTGTCCCAGCATCCATCTCGATGGTCTGGATTCATTCTCGATGGTCTGGATTCATTCAGGATATTTAGTATGATTCATACATTTGTACGAGATGAACCTCTTGCGTGTGCATCAATCCGTTAGGATATTAGGCGACACCCAACTCTTCCCGCACGACAGCCACAAGCCTACTCACACAAGCCTGCAACAACAGTTCGTCTGGCCCCTCTGCCATGACACGCACAATCGGTTCTGTGCCTGACTCACGGACCAAGATTCGCCCCTCTTCACCTAGGTGAGCTACCTCTACCTCAAGCGCTGCTTGAATACGAGGATTGTTCCGCCATGCAGTCTTATCCGACACCCGCACATTTTCGAGCAACTGAGGATAACGACGCATCATCTGACGCAACTCTGCCAGCTGTCGCTGCGTGTCCTGCATGACATCCACCAACTGTAAGGCAGTTAAAATCCCATCTCCGGTCGTTGTGTGATTGAGAAAAATGATGTGTCCTGACTGCTCTCCGCCGAGAATCGCGGACGTCTCCCGCATCCGTTCCATCACATAGCGATCTCCCACCGATGTCACATCAACATGAATTTGTTCATCGGCCATCGCTTTTAAAAATCCTAAATTGCTCATGACTGTAGAGACCACTCGGTCTCCCACGAGTTGCCCTCGAGATTTGAGTGCTTTCGCGCAAATAGCAAGAATAAAGTCGCCATCCACCACTTCACCGCTTTGGTCAACTGCAATGAGTCTATCCGCATCTCCATCAAATGCCAGGCCAACATCAGCCCCTGTCGACAAAACAGCGCGCTGAACGACGTGCGGATGCGTTGAACCGCACGCCACATTGATGTTCACCCCATCTGGAGCAGCATGAATCACTGTCAGCTTTGCACCCAATCGCTCAAACAGGGCGGGCGCAATCTCTGAAGCAGCTCCGTTCGCACAGTCCAGAACAATGTGCAACCCCGTCATCGAATGCTGCACGGTACTGCTGAGAAAATCGATATAAGTTCCGAGAGCAGGCTCGTCGTACAAGCGTCCAACCGCCGCCCCAGTGGGTCTGGGCAGTTCATCCACGGCGAGGGACATCCATCGTTCCATCTCATCTTCGATGTGGTCCGGCAATTTGAATCCGTCTCCAGCAAAAAACTTTATTCCATTATCCTCTACCGGATTGTGCGAAGCGGAGATCATGACCCCCGCATCCGCTCTCAGATGCTTTGTCAAATAGGCCACACCAGGTGTCGGAATGACTCCCAGACGCATGGCATCCACTCCGACAGACAAAATACCACTGATCAGCGCAGTTTCCAGCAAATCTCCAGAAATGCGTGTGTCTTTACCGATAACAATCCGTGAAGATGGCTGACGGGCAGTCAACACGTACGCGCCAACGCGCCCTAATTTATAGGCCAACTCGGGAGTCAAGTCGCAATTGGCGACCCCCCGAACTCCATCTGTACCAAACCATTTGCCCACAGAGCAAATCCCCCTTTAAGCACCCACCCATTTTGCCACAAGTTGATTCCACAAGACAATGGATAGACTTTACGTCACTTTGACTGGCACCGATGTTGCAGACACGCCAGTCACCACAAGCCACTGTGGCACATGAACGGCCACCGTAGCCTCGTCGTCTCCAGCAGGTAGGTTCGCAGCATTGAGCGTCACCTGTATGTCGTCTGCCTGTAAATTGTCAACCAAGGAAACAGGTCCGTAGACATGGACGTCTTCCTTCTGAACCCTCAATAGCGTCACCGATTCTCCACTTGGAACATTGATAACTTGAATGGGTAGGTTCACAAAGCTACGCGTAGCTGCGGGCTCAATGTTGACCTGCACGACCACTTTCGCAGGATTGGCTCTCTCCACGCCCCTCGAGAGCGGGACAGCCAAGTGCAATGTGGTGCTGGAAGACAGTCCCTCTAATGAGACTGGAAGAGTCCAGTCGTCTACCGAGATCGCCGTTGGCATCCCAAACAGTTGCACATGACCTGGATTTAAGGACACGCCTGCAACCGCATAGCCTGCTGCCGGATTTCCTGACAACTGCGGAACCAAGGTCACGTGGTCATGCTGAGAGACAATCGGCACGGTGACCATGACTCGACTGGGAGACACCGCCACGCCCTGCACCGGATGACCGTCGCCGTCGACGGCCACGACGGGCACGGTTTCTGTTATGGTATGCGTAGCATGGTCGACCGAGACGTCTGCAATAACGGCCGCCACCTGCTTTACTTGAGGGTCTGGTCCAGTCACAGACACCACCGCCGGATTGACGGTCACGGTACCCAGCAGACCGCCGCTCGCCGGGTGTCCCGAAGTCTGCACTTGAACCGTTTCAGATGCAGACGCTTTTCCAGCCAGAACCACCTGCACGACTTTGGGCGACACACTGTACGCCTGCACCGAAGGCATTCCCTGCAAACTGACTCGCAGTTCATGCGTTCCGGCTGCCAAGCCAACCGCACTGACGGTGGCATCCACGTTCTGCATTTGCGAGGAAAGTAAGACAGCATTAGCTGCGCTGACGGTAACCGACACACTGACTTCACTCGGATGAATCGCTGCGAGCGTCATCGACGGGCCAATGGCCACGTGAATCGGGCGGTGGAATGTCTCCATCACGCTGGCAGCTCCGGTTGGGCTCGACGCAGGTGCATGGACAATCACCCACACGATGCAGGCCATCACGAGTGCCAAAATCTTTAGCACGGTGTTGTTCTGGAGGAACTTGTTCATATTCATCGCGCCACTCTCTTTCGAAAGAATGGGATGTTTCGCGCGCTCTTCGTCACCAGCAAATCTTTGAGCAGTTGACGCAGTGAGTTCTCACTCAAAAAGCGAACCAAACTGCCGTCCACTCCGACAGAAATTCCTCCCGTTTCTTCCGACACCACGATGGATACGGCATCCGACTGCTCGCTTACGCCAAGCGCCGCACGGTGCCTGGTCCCCAACTGCTTGTCCAACTCGCGATTTTCGGTCAGTGGGAGAAAGCATCCAGCCGCGAGAATTTCGTCCCCTCGAACCATCACGGCACCATCATGCAAAGGCGTATTGGGAACAAAAAGATTCAGTAGCAAAGCAGAACTGACGCGCGCTCCAAGAGCAGTGCCCGTCTCGACGTACTCGCTGAGACCTGTCTTTCGCTCCACGACAATTAACGCTCCCGTTCGCGTCTTCGCCAATTGAACGGCGGCAAAAACGATTTCGTCAATGGTCTTGGCAACGCCCTCCGTCGTCTGATGCTCTGAAAAGGAAAAGAAACCCCCTCTGCCCAATTGATCGAGTGCCCGCCGTAGCTCCGGTTGAAAGACGACTGGTATAGCGAAGAACCCGACCGTAATAATTTTGTTCAGCAACCAATTGAGCGCCTGCAAGTGCAAAGCACTGGAGAGCGCGGTGGCAATCAAAATAACGATGACTCCCTTGAGCAACTGGACAGCCCGCGTACCGCGAACAATCAACAGAACTCGATAGAGAACAAAAGCCACAATCAAGATGTCCAAAATGTTCAAGACATTAAAATTGCGGAGAATTTGAAGCCACGCACTCACTGTATTTCACCCATCTCTCTCACGTCACCCAAGTCTTCGAACTCTCCTTCGGTGTGTCGGCAGTGTACGGCGGTTAGACGGAGCACCAGTCTTTTGTTTTTGATTGTTGTGATATGCGCGATACGCATTCAACCACGCTTTCGCAATGGCAGCGTGGCCCGCGTCATTCGGATGAATGGGGTTTCCCTTCCATTTAAAATCACTGACCACGCCCCGGCGATACCCTTTAATATACTTGTCCTCGGCTTTGAAGAACAGTTTGTGTAGGTCGAGCAGAATAAGATTCTCCCGCCGCGCCACAAGGCGGATGGATTTGTTGATGAGCGAAGTGCACTCCTCCGCAACGAGAGAGTTCGGAAAGGGATTATAAATGGTGCCAATATAAATCTCCGAGCCAGGACGCTTTACAGTCCGCACAATGTCGGTCAAGTTGACCCTCAATTTCTCGGCAACACGCATCGAAGCTGCACTGTTTCCTTGAATGAGCCATGGCAGTGCCCATATAATATCATTTCCGCCGACCAGAATTGTGATGACTTTGGCTTCTTCCCACACGCAGTCAGGAACCGATTTTAGAGAGCGAAGAAGGTGCTTCGAGGTCCAGCCAGGCCGAGCTTGAACATGGAGAGAGACGCGCCTGCGGTTGCGGGAAAGCTCCCGTTGAATCCGCGCGACGAACCGCTTGCTGTCTGCGGTCGATTCGTATCCATGAGTGATGGAATCTCCGAGTGCCACGTAAAGCATGCCCAACTGGTCCCCCTTCATCGCTTTGGTTTTGGAGAAAGTGGAATTCGAGCGGGACCAGCGAGAAACAGTGTGGTCCCGAAGACTCGTGTGCTTTCCTCAAAACAAATAGCCCGCACCTTACATCACGGTCTTGCCAAAAAGAGATTCGAGCAATTCTACCGCCATGTTGGCTGTTTGATTATGACTGTCGAGGATTGGGTTCACTTCGACAACATCTACGGAACGAACTTTCTCCGAAGAGGACAGTATCTCCATCGCCAAGTGACCTTCTCTATAAGTCACACCCCCATTGACCGGAGTACCCACACCCGGAGCAAAGGTCGGGTCGAGAGAATCGAGATCGAGACTGAGATGGATGCCATCTGTTCCCGCAGATGCGATGCGAATGGCTTCTTCCATGACGGGGCCCATTCCGACGCGATCGATCTCGGCCATGGTGTAGACACGAATTCCCGACTTGCGAATCAATGTGGCTTCCCCTTCGTCAATAGAGCGAATGCCCACGAGCACCACATTCTCAGGCTTTACCTTGGGAGAGAAACCTCCCAAATGGACGAGTTGCTCATTGCCGATGCCCACATTCACGGCAAGCGGCATTCCATGAATGTTTCCAGACGGTGTCGTGTCTTCCGTATTCATATCGCCATGTGCATCAAACCAGATGACGCCGAAAGAGCGATTGGCGGACGCAATACCAGCAATGCTGCCAATCGAAATACTGTGGTCCCCGCCGAGAATGATGGGTATATGGCCCTCTTTCATAGCACTGCCGACTTGGTGAAACAAATTTTCGCAAACGGTTTTGACTTCATCGAAATACTTGAGTTTCTCATGCTTCACTGTATGCATCTCAGGTGTGGGCACGGCGACGTCCCCCAAGTCTTGGACGTGATGCCCCAGTCGTTTAAGGCGCTCTGTCAATCCGGCATACCGAATGGCACTAGGACCCATGTCTACACCACGGCGTCCTTGCCCAAAATCTGAAGGTGCACCTATAATCCGTAAATTTGCCATGACCAATCTCCTCCCAACATCCTTCTGAAAAATAGTACTACAAATACCCTGTAAACTCTCGTTGTACCTAACGGATCGAGTGGCCTATCCCGATTTGAATGAGAATTGGCGTAATCCGCGACTCAATAAAGGCAGCTACGAGTAAAAGTGCGACCAAAATCGGCAAGACGTGCAAGTTGTAGTCCAGAACTTCGCGAAAGTGTTGGACTGGCGTACTCTGACTTTGTTCGACGCCTCTGACCGCAACCGCCTTTCGTGGCAGCAGCACGCGACGGGCCAGACCGGCAATCACACGCAACACAGCCCACCCGTTCAGTAGTCCTACTGACGATGCCCAAAACACCGCCGTCAATTCAAAAATTCCGTGCGGAGCCAGTCCAAAGACAATCAGCCGCCATGGTGCGATGCCGTGCAATACGGCGTCGCTATGGAGAAGATAGCCAATAACCAACCCATTCAGACATAGATTCCACGCAGGATAAATACCGAGCACAAAGCCAAGCAACATCACCAGCGCGATGCTGACCGTATTGTGGACAAAAATCAACCAGAACAACCGGAGCCAGGCACCTTTTGCATAGACGTTTCCAAACGAATGCCGCATCTCGTGCAGTATTGGAAGTGCCAAGTGTCCGACATCTGCAGATGCAAAATAACCCAGTAGTGCACCTATGAGTAAAAACCCTAAGGATGCCAGAAACAGCGTACGGATTCCTTGCGGTCGAACTTTGGCCATCGGTGGTCCTCCCAGCAACGTGTGTCAACAAGCATTCATCCAGTGAATAGAGATTGGTCTGGAGGAGAACACTTCGCGTTGAGATGTTCTTGAAAACCAGAGCCAATCCCCTCAAAAAGGAGCGAACCAACCATGCCCAGTGGTCGAAAACACCCATCACTGTCCCGAGCACTCATTGCTGCAGTCTCTGCAGCCTGTTTCTTTGCACTCTCTGTTTCGAGTCCCGAAGCTCGCACCCAGAGCAGTCCAGGAGGCTCTGGAAAGCCCTCCGCCATCTACAAGGTAGACACCGACAAAAAAATCGTGGCGCTGACGTTCGACATCTCTTGGGGAAACAAGGTGCCGGAACCGGTTCTCGACATTCTGAGAAAAGAGAACGTCACAAAGGCTACTTTTTTCCTTAGTGGTCCTTGGACACTGCGACATCCCAAAATAGCCAAACGGATTCAGACCATGGGATATGAAATCGGGAATCACGGAAATCTGCACAAAGACTTCTCCAACTATCCAGACAGTTGGATACGAGAACAAGTCGCACAGTCGCAAAAGGCCATTCAGCAGACCACAGGAGTAAGAACTACGCTCATCCGCACACCCAACGGAGACTTTAATCCGCGCGTCTTAAGAACACTGCAAGGTATGGGATATAAAGTCATTCAGTGGAACACCGATTCGCTGGATTGGAAAAATCCAGGTGTCGACAACATCGTTCACCGGGTGGTCACTCGCGCCGTTCCGGGGGATATCATCCTGATGCACGCCAGCGATTCGTCGAAACAAATCACCCAGGCTCTTCCGCAAATCCTCCACCAACTAAGAAGCAAGGGATATCAATTTGTCACGGTCTCCGAGTTGCTGAGCAACGCCAAAGTCTCCACCAAGGTCCAGCAATGACTTGAAAATGCTGGGGAACGCGCCGCTTTCCTCATCATACCTCAGATACAGGATGGATGGTACCGGAATAGGGGGCGTGCGACAAAGCCATACTTTACTCGACACGCGTAGACAGAACGGGGGATGCACATGTCACAGCAGAGAGTATGGCTGGCGCTCGCCGTTACCTCCATCTTGGTTGCAGGATGTGGCGAAAATACGATGGGGATGGGCGCAGAAAACGGCGCTCAAACTTCCAGCAACACGCAGGACTACGGTACAACCAAGCAAATGGTCATTGATATTTTGCATTCATCCGAAGGCAAAGCGGCCCTTCTTGACATTTTGAAGGAACCGACCTTTAAACAGCAGTTAGCTGTGTCGAATACCGATGTGAGTAAGGCCGTCGCAGCCACGCTACAATCGTCTAAAAACAAGTCCTTTCTCGCTTCCGAGGCAGCCAATCCAGAATTTGCGGCAGCCTTAGCCAAAGCAACCCAACCAGAAATGATGTCTACCATGAAACAGCTTTTGAGAGATCCCGACTCGCAAAAGGATATCCTCGTGCTCCTCAAATCCAATGACTTTACGACGCACCTGCAGGACCAAATGAAAACTCCTGAGTTTCGCAAGAGTATGATGTCCGTGATGACTCAAGCTCTGGACAATCCGGCCTTTCGCATGAAGTTTCAGGATGCGTTGAAAAAAGCAGTCGCAGACGCCATCAAGAACGACTCAGGAAGTGGCGGAAAGAGTGGAGGCGGTAGCGGCGGAGATAGCGGGAAGAGCTCGGGTGGGGATTCACAATCGGGATCGGATAAAGAGGAAGGCGGTAGTGGAGGCGGCGGTAGTTAAAACAAGGTCCCACCCGAGGCGAGATGCTCAGTGGTGGGACCTTGTCTTTGACTGGTGAGGTGAATCGCGCGGGTTCCATCATGCTGAGCCATCAGTGCTTGCACCTCAGCCACCGGACGAGACCATAATGTCCTTCACCCTCGAAAGGTACTGCTCACGCCATCAGCTATCCGACTCAACCGTCACTCTGCACCTGTGCTTCCGAATTATCTTACGGATACAGGATTCGGTGTCTTTAATTGAAGTTTTTGGGCAACACGTTCTGCGAGTACTCGATATTCACTGCCTTGATCAGTCTCATTCTGGAACAGAGACTGCGCCTGCTGGTCCATGCTGGCGATGGGTATGTGTGCAATGACCTCGGTCTGCAGTGCCGCCGCAACCCGGTCGCCACCGCCACGTCCAAATAGATAATGGCGATCCCCGCAACCTCCACATTCAAAATATGCCATATTTTCTACAACACCAATAATTTCATGATGAGTACGAATCCCCATGATGCCCGCCCGCATTGCGACATCCGAAGCTGCCTCTTGTGGTGTCGTTACAATCAATTCCTTGCTCTGTGGCAGGAGAGTATGCACGTCGAGAGCCATATCTCCTGTACCGGGTGGCAGGTCGAGCAACACAATGTCAACCGAGCCCCAGTGCACTTCCCCAAAGAAGTTCCGTAGCATCTTCCCGAGCATGGGCCCACGCCACACGACTGGACTTTTATCTGGCACGAAATAATGCATGGAAATGAGTTTTACTCCGTCCACCTCGACCGGGATGATCAAGTTGTCAATCATCGTGGGTCGCTTCTCCTGCACGCCGAAAATTCCAGGCAAACTGAACCCATAGATATCGGCATCGATGACTCCTACGGAGTATCCAAGTTGCGCCAACTGACGAGCGAGATTCGCGGTGACAGTCGACTTTCCAACGCCACCTTTGCCCGAGGCTATCGCCAAAAACGTCACTCCTGCATCCGGAGCGAGCAAGGCTGGTGTAGCCATCGCAGCCTCAGGTGACTGTCCGCGGACTTTCGCAGCGAATGCAGCTCGCTCCTCGTCCGTCATGTGACCAATGGAGACGTCGACCTGAGTGACTCCGGGAACTTCGGACAAAGCGGACCGAACGTCCGCTTCAATGACTGAGTGCAGAGGGCACCCGCGAATCGTGAGCACAATTTCGAGAGATACTTTCCCGCCGCGGACCTCAATATTCCGGACCATGTCCAAATCGACGATGCTTTGATGGACCTCTGGGTCTTCCACCGGCCGCAGTGCGTCGAGTATTTGTTCCTTTGTAACCACCGAGACTCCCCCACTCTACCCAGTCTAATACCGTTACTAGTGTAACGCAGGAGGCACCTCTGTGCCAGCGTGTATGTTCTCGTATTCTTCTACCCCGGCTGCATCCCAGAGTACCGTGAAAGATGAAGCATCATGCCCAACTCCAGCTGGCGCTGCAAAGAGTATGGCATCGCCAGGTGACAAGTCGTAAGGGCCGTGGTCTTGCACGCGCAGTGGGGACGATGTCGCTCCTTGGGCCACGAACTGACCTTCGGTGGGGGTCGTCAAAAAAGGCAACAAACTTCCGCTCCAGGACTCCAAAATGAGGTGGTGCAGCGTGACTCGAGATTCATTGGCAAGGAGATACACAGGCTGCCCGTGCCACGTCTGTGCCATTTTAGTTGCTTCGAGGCGCGGTGGATGGTGCGCATTACTTCTTAAGACGACGGTCGCTGCCTTCGTCTCCGGATGCAGTACCAAGATACCCACCGCAACCACCGATGCCGCCACGAGCCACTTACCCCACCCGATGGGCCGATCCGTTTTCTGGCGCAACTTCATGATGGGATGCCCCCTCAAAATATCGAATCAATCCCGTATAGACGGAGAAGGCGATCAGCTCCTGGTAACGGGCGGTCTGCAGACGATGAAGCTCGGTTGGATGGGTGATAAAGCCTACCTCCACGAGAACTGCTGGTTCAGGAATTCTCTTCAATAAGTACAGTGTTTGGTTGGACTGAACGCTACGAACGCCATGCATCCCATTGGTCCGAAAAGCCTCTGTGACCGTCTCCGCCAACTCTTTTCCCTTTGGATTACGAGAAAAATACAGCACCTGTGCTCCGTACCAGGTAGGAGACGGATCGGCATTGCAGTGAATCGACACAAATCCGTCAATCGACTGTTTTCGAACCACCCGAAGTCTTCCTTGCAAGTCTCCCATATGTCGATGTCGCCGGCGTTCATCCGCATCGCTTGCCAAGTCGACGTCCTCTGTTCGGGTCATAACCACAAAGGCCCCGGCCTCTCTCAAATCCGTTGCCAGTCGCTTTGCGATGGCTAGATTCAAGCTCTTTTCGGTCGATCCGTCCGATGCCCGCGCACCAGTATCCTTGCCTCCGTGCCCCGCATCCACGACGATGGTCTTTCCGAACAAACCGTTCCAATTGTTTCCTTTCGACACTGCAAGCGGCTGTGCCGAGACAACATGACACGCAGACTGTGCGACAACCAAGGCACAAGAAACCAAGCCAAACAAACGGCTGCTCCAACGTTGCAACGTGCTACCCGTTCTCTTCGTGGCACTCACCCCACTTATCGCTCTGCGGTTTAAAACGGATGTCCTGGTATTCCATGCCGCTCAATGAATCCTATCCATGGAACTTAATCCATTTTCAATATCCCTGCGCCTAGCCTGCCACGTCTACGTCATTTTATTCGTGGTCATAAAAAAAATAGACAAAGCCATGAACTAGTATGTTCATGGCTTTGTCTATTATGAACAGTTTGTGCCAACCCTGCCGACGTGAAGGAAGAAACTCTTCCCCAAAATCGCGTGAAACTATCTCTTTGAAAATTGTGGGGCACGACGAGCAGCTTTCAAGCCATACTTCTTCCGTTCCTTCATTCGAGCATCTCGAGTCAACAAGCCAGCTTTTTTCAATGTTGGCCGAAGCTCTGGGTCCACGCGAAGTAAGGCTCTGGCAATGCCATGCCTAATGGCGCCAGCCTGACCAGATACGCCACCACCATAGACATTCGCAACCACGTTATAACGGCCCAAAGTATCCGTCAGCATCATAGGCTGCTTCACAATCAACTTCAGCGTCTCTAACCCGAAATAATCGTCCATATTTCGTTGGTTAATCTGAATGGTACCGTCACCCGGCAACAACCGGACTCTCGCCACGGACTGTTTCCGACGCCCGGTTCCCCAATACTGTAATTGAGCCACCTAGTGTCCCTCCTTCATCACTTCGTAGCCGGTGTAAAAGGCTCAGGTTTCTGCGCTGCATGCGGATGCTCCGGCCCAACGTATAATTTTAACTTCATGAACTGCTTACGGCCCAACGAGTTGTGAGGCAACATTCCGCGCACAGCCGCCTCCAGCACCCGCTCAGGATGTTTCTGAAGCATATCTACTGCCTTCACTTCTTTCAATCCACCAGGATATCCAGAATGCCGACGATACAATTTTTGTTGTAGTTTTCTCCCGGTAAAGACGACTTTTTCAACGTTGGTGACGATGACAAAGTCACCCGTATCCACATGAGGAGTAAACTCAGGCTTGTGTTTGCCCCGCAAGAGCGAAGCAATTTCCGTTGCTAAACGACCTACACGCCACCCTGTGGCATCTATGTGCAGCCATTTACGTTCCACGGCGTTCGGTTTCGCCATGTACGTCGTTGTCATAGGAGTCCCTCCCGAATCGATTCATTCTACATCCATTGTAACGGGGCTTACGATGGACAGAATGCACTAATCTTCATGATACGTCATGCGATTCGAAATAGCAAGCTTCAAGTCGGTCTCATCATAGTAGACGTTCCACAGACTCAAACCCCGAGCCGCCGCTGTCGGGCCAGCAAGTTTTCGGTCCCTCTCGTACAAAATGTGTTCCACTGCACCCGGGGCTATTCTCCCTCGTCCCACTTCCAATAAGGTGCCAACCATGATGCGAACCATGTGCTGAAGGAACCCACTTCCAGTAATGAAGAAATCGAGGTAACCACCAGAGGGTGCGATGTCAATCTCGTAGACCGTCCGCTCTTTGGTTTGACTTTGACTTGAAGTCGCGCAAAACGACGTAAAGTCATGCCGACCAAGAAGTGCGCGCGCTGCTTCCTCCATTCGTGACACATCCAGAGCGTACGGAGTGTGCTCCGCAAACCGATAGCCAAAAATGTCGGGAACACGACGGGTATCAACGCGGTAGCGATAGGTCTTGCCGATGGCCGAGTATTGGGCATGAAAAGCATCGTCCACAACCGTCGCGTCCAGAGCGATGATATCGCCTGGCAAACAGCGACGCAGGACATAGGTAAACCGCTCAGCTGGCGGCCCTACGTCCTGTTCCCAGTTCACAACCTGAGCTCGCGCGTGAACACCCGCATCAGTTCGGCCTGACCCATAAATTTCAATGGGGTGTCCAACCAATCTCTGTACAACCGCCTCGAGCGTGCCTTGTACCGTTCGGAGACCGTTTTGACGCGCAAATCCGTGAAAGTCCGTGCCATCGTATGCCACGACCAACTTGATGTTCGCCATGGTCCATCATCCCAGCGGTTCACTGAACCAGTTCTAACAGTACCATCGGTGCAGCATCCCCTCGACGGGGACCAATTTTGGTGATACGAGTATAGCCACCATTCCTTTCGGAATACCGCGGGCCAAGCTCAGAAAACAGTTTTTGAATGGCGTCGGGATTGCCTTCTTCCGCAGTGAGAAATTCGCGACGGACATAGCTCGCAACCTGACGGCGCGCATGAAGATCTCCACGTTTCGCCAGAGTAATCATTTTTTCCGCAATGGAGCGAAGTTCTTTCGCTTTCGCTTCCGTCGTCTGAATACGTTCGTAAAGGAATAAATCCGTCACCATGCTGCGAAACAACGCTTTTCGCGCAGACGAAGTGCGACCTAACTTACGATAAGGCACCGAGAGTCCTCCTTTTGCAGTAAATTGTTCTGTCGACCACTATCCAGAGCGCGGCCTTCCAGCCACGTCTCACGAAAGGGTTTGGGCCGACATTAATTCTCAGTCTTCCGGACGAAGGGACAGGCCCATCCCAATCAACTTCTCCATCACTTCTTCAAGGGACTTGCGACCAAGATTTCGGACTTTCATCATTTCATCTTCTGACTTTGCACACAGCTCCGCAACCGTGTTAATTCCAGCGCGTTTCAGGCAATTGTAAGAACGCACGGAGAGGTCCAGTTCTTCAATCGGCATATCTAAAACGCGCTCCGCGCCGCTGTCTTCTTTTTCAATCAACAGCTCCGCCCGCCGACCACTATCCGATAAAGCGGAAAAGAGCGACAGGTGGTCCGCTAAAATACGAGACGCCATCGAGACCGCCTCTTCAGGGCTCACACTACCATCCGTCCAAATCTCCAGGGTCAATTTATCGTAATCCGTGACCTGGCCAACGCGAGTGTTCTCAACAGAAAAATTCACCCGCGTTATCGGGGAATAGAGGGAGTCGATAGGAATAACTCCAATCTCTTGCTCCTCCAACTTATTTCGATTGGCCGGTTGATAGCCGCGTCCCTGACCTGCGCGTAATTCCGCATAAATGCGTCCGCCTTCTGTCAAAGTGGCGATGTGCATTTCCGGATCGATAATATCCACATCAGAGTCGGCCCGAATGTCGCTCGCCGTCACGGGACCTGGTTGGTCCGCATCGATGACCAGCAACTTCTCTTCGTCGGAGTGTATCTTCAACGAGAGGCGCTTCAGATTCAGAATAATTTCGGTCGTGTCTTCGACCACTCCAGGCACTGTGGAGAATTCATGCAACACGCCTTCAATCTTTACCGAGCGCACGGCGGCACCAGGTATAGACGAGAGAAGAATTCTTCGCAACGAGTTGCCGAGTGTCGTCCCGTATCCTCGTTCAAGCGGCTCCACAATGAACTTACCATAGACAGGAGTGTGCTCGACCGTCTGAATGCTGGGCTTCTCCATTTCGATCATCCGTTACCCTCCTCTTCGACGCTACGGACCGACCGCCAGACGCATCGTCGCCCGCTTAGCGCGAATAGTACTCAACTATCATCTGTTCAGCCACCGGCGTATCAATCTCTTCGCGTGCTGGCTTGCGAACGACTTTCGCGGTAGCTTTTTCTGCATCCAATTCCAGCCACTGCGGTATGGTTTTGCTAGCCGACAACTCAATAAGTTCTTTCATTCGAGCCAGTCCCTGACTCTTCTCGCGCACGGCGATGACATCGCCGACTTTGACCATGAAGGATGGGATGTCCACTCGTTTTCCATTGACCGTAAGATGACCATGGCGTACGATTTGCCGTGCTTCCGCGCGCGATGCACCAAAGCCCAGACGGTGAGCCACATTGTCCAATCGGCTTTCCAAAATTTGAAGAAGATTTTCGCCTGTGACGCCGCGATGCTTGGCTGCTTCTTCGTAATAGTGCTCAAATTGCTTTTCTAGCACACCGTAGAAGCGACGAGCTTTTTGCTTCTCACGCAACTGAGAACCATATTCTGAACTGCGCTTCCGGCCTTGACCATGCTGTCCCGGTGGAAATGGGCGCTTGTCAACCCCGCACTTTTCGCTATAGCACCGCTCTCCCTTGAGGTACAACTTGATTCCCTCGCGACGGCAGAGACGGCAAACAGGTCCCGTGTATCTCGCCATTCTAGTGTTGACACCTCCAATATTACTTATACCAATTTGTGCATAGTTTCCGCGGATTTATGGAACAATCTTGAGTCGGCGCCTGAAGGACTTGATGCATCGCGTCAGACGCGGCGACGTTTCGGTGGACGGCATCCATTATGCGGAATGGGTGTCACATCGCGAATTCCGCTGACTTCCAACCCCGCAGCCTGCAAGGAGCGAATGGCCGCTTCGCGCCCAGCTCCAGGTCCTTTTACCGACACCTCGACCTGCTTCATCCCATGTTCCATCGCCGCGCGTGCGGCTGCCTCTGCTGCCATCTGTGCCGCAAAAGGCGTGCTTTTGCGAGAACCTTTAAAACCGACATTCCCGGCACTCGACCACGAGATGACGTTACCGGTCAAATCCGTGATGGAAACAATCGTGTTATTAAAAGTTGAGCGGACATGCGCAACGCCAATCTCGACATTTTTTCTGTCGCGACGCTTTGTGCGCGGCGCTGGTCCGCCTTTTCGTTGTTGTTTGACCTTCGCCATCAGTCACACTCCCTCCTATTTCTTCTTGCCAGCAACCGTACGGCGTGGCCCTTTGCGTGTACGAGCGTTCGTCTTCGTGCGCTGCCCACGAACTGGCAAGCCGCGGCGATGACGATATCCACGATAACAACCAATCTCCACAAGACGCTTGATGTTCAGCGCAATTTCTCGGCGCAAATCGCCTTCTACCTTGCAATTCTTGTCAATGTAGTCACGAAGACGAATGACCTCTTCTTCAGTCAAATCTTTGACACGGCGATTTGGGTCGATCTCCGTCGCCTTCAACACCTTATTCGATGTGGTCCGACCTATCCCAAAGATATACGTCAGGCCGATTTCTACGCGCTTATCGCGCGGCAAGTCTACGCCAGCGATACGGGCCATGCTGAATATCCACCTCCAAGGACTTTTCAATCTATAGAAACATGGATACAGCTCCGTAGATACGGCAGCCGCGCTGCATTCCATGGCGGAAACAAGAGACAAAAAGGGATGCGGTCATAGGACGCGCTATCCTCAACCTTGACGTTGCTTGTGTTTCGGGTTTTCACAAATCACCATGACATTGCCCTTGCGTCGAATCACCTTACACTTTTCACACATTGGTTTCACCGACGGACGCACCTTCACGGAAATCCCTCCTCACTCGCCAAATGATACCCTAGTCCAATCGACCATGCCAGTCTAGCTTATTTGAAACGATAGGTAATCCTACCACGACTCAAGTCGTAGGGAGAAAGTTCTACTGTAACGCGATCACCTGGCAAAATTTTAATGTAATGCATTCTGATTTTTCCAGAGACATGGGCCAATATCTTATGCCCATTCTCCAACTCCACTCGAAACATGGCATTGGGGAGTGGTTCTATCACTTTGCCCTCGACTTCGATGACATCATCTTTCGCCATGGTCGCTATCTCCTTCCCGCCCGTATGCCGCGTGGAATCGCCGCATGTCATAGCGCAGCACTGCATTCGTCAACCGCTGTCCATTTTGAAGCAGAGACTCTGTATCCAGTCCGACATACCCAGTACTGCGCACATGGAGAACATTTTTTCTCTTCGGCTGTTCGACTCGACGAACCTCTCCATCCGCCAAATAGACGAATCTCTCCTGCGCGTGAGCGATAACCACGAAATACAGACCAGTGTCTCTGCCTCTCATGACTTCGACGACGCTTCCCAGCTTCGGCAACTCTCGCTTCATCCTCAAGTCCATTCCTACTTTCGCAGGCCATTCAGGATGACGCAAACCTGATGAAAGACTTCGTCAATAGGCAACAGTCCATCGACTTCATACAATAGACTCCTGTCGCGATAGTAGTTCACCAGTGGCGCCGTCTGGGCGTACTGTTCTAATCGCGTGCTTACCGCCTCAACTGTATCGTCCGGGCGCTGGTAGAGAGTCGCTCCACAGACGTCACAGATGCCCTCCCGGCTGGGCGGATTGTACTCCAGATGATAAGTCGCACCACAGGACGAGCATATCCGCCGGCCAGTCAATCGCCGCATCAGTACGTCTTCTGGAACATGAAGATACAGGACAGCATCGAGTCGTTTTTGAAGGTTCTCGAGGAGTTCACCGAGAGCATCTGCCTGTGCAAGAGTCCTCGGAAAGCCATCCAACAGAAACCCAGACTGGACATCCTCTTCGATGAGACGACTACGAACCACTTCAATGGTCAGTTCGTCGGGAACGAGTCGACCACTATCCAGGTATTCCTGGACAGTGTTACCGAGTGAGCTGCCGCTCGCAATCGCCCGACGAAACATGTCTCCCGTAGAGATATGCGCTATTCCGTATTCGCTCTGAATGCGAGCTGCCTGCGTGCCTTTTCCAGCACCGGGTAGCCCGAGCAACATGATCTGCACGCTTTGGCCCCCTCGCACTTAGCGGATGAATCCGCGATACTTTCTCTGTAGCACTTGGCCTTCCAATTGCTGCAGCGTCTGAAGAGACACACCGACGATAATCAGCAGGGAAGTACCGGTAATCGCAAACGACTGTAGTCCCATGCCCTCCAACAGAACAAAGGGCAACACGGCGATAATGCCCAGGAACAGTGAGCCAAACACCGTAATACGATTGACAACCCCTATAATGTACTCCTCTGTCTCAGCACCCGGTCGCACTCCTGGAATATATCCCGCATGCTTTTGCAACTGCTCCGCTAACTGCTGTGGGTTGATTTGGATGTGCGTATAGAAGAACGTAAAGGCAATAATCAACAGCACTTCCAGCCCCACAAACCACCACGATGACGGATACAGGTACCGCAGCACAAGGGTCGACCACTCGTGGCCGGGAAAATAAGACGCGATGGTGTACGGCAAAATCAACAGGGAGATTGCGAAAATAACAGGAATAACGCCCGCCGCATTGACCTTGAGCGGAATATGCGTCTGTTGCCCACTATACACTGTGCGCCCTACCACGCGTTTGGCATATTGCACTGGAATCCGGCGCTCTGCCTGCTGAACATAGACAATCACAGCGAACAGAATCACCGCTCCCACGAGCAAAATGACGACGCGCAGAATGCTCAAGAACAAGTGCTGATGTTGGCCAACAAACCACTTCTCATAGACGGCCTGGCCAAACTGCCCGAACTGAGAAATGATGCTGACAAAGATGAGAATGGAAATACCGTTTCCCACGCCTTTTTCAGTAATCATCTCTCCAAACCACATCAGCAACGTCTCACCAGCGGCTAAAGAAATGACGATGACCGCGTATTCCCACCAACTATTGGAGAGCAACACGCCACTTCTGTGAAAGGTGAATGTCAAGCCAGCCGCTTGTAGAATACCGAACGAGACCGCCAGATAACGAGTGACTTGAGTCAATTTCTGGCGCCCCGACTCCCCCTCTTTTTGCCACTCCTCAAATCGTGTAACTACACCCGATTGAAGTAGTTGCATGATGATGGAGGCCGTGATGTAGGGCGTCACGCTCATCGCGAAAATGGAGAACCGATAAAACGCACCGCCAGAGAACATGTTCAAAAGGTTGAACAAAGCATTGTGATCACCGGACGTCAGCGTGCTCGTATTAATCCCAGGAACGGGGATATAGGTGCCGATACGATAGACTGCTATCACAAACAAGGTGAACAAAATGCGATTTCGCAGATGCTTTAGTCGCCACAGGTTCGCGATGGTTTGCCCCACTTTAAATCACCTCGACCGTGCCACCCGCCGCCTCAATTTTTTCCTTGGCGGAATTCGAGAAGGCATGCGCATGCACCGTCAACTTCACCGTAAGTTCTCCGGTGCCAAGAATCTTGACCCCATCCAGGACCTTCCGGACGATCCGATGCTGACGAAGCAATTCCGGCGTAATAATGGTACCCTCTGCGAAATCATTCAAAGACTCCAAGTTGACCACAGCATATTCCTTCTTGAAAGGCTCATTGCTGAAGCCGCGTTTGGGAAGGCGTTTGAAGAGCGGATTTTGACCACCTTCAAAACCTGGACGCACGCCGCCTCCAGACCTGGCCCACTGTCCCTTATGTCCACGTGTCGAGGTTTTACCGTGTCCGGAACTGGTACCGCGCCCCACCCGTTTCGGTGACTTACGAGAGCCCGGATTGCCTTTCAACTCGTGCAATTGCACCACACACACCTCCTATTCTGTGACAACTTCCTGTTCTATCTCTTCGACGGTCACGAGATGGCGAATACGATTCACCATGCCGCGAATCGTCTCCGTATCCGCATGTACAGCGGTCTTGTGCATCTTTCTCAGGCCAAGAGCGTAAGCCGTGCGTCGCTGATTTTCCGGACGACCGACCGTGCTGCGCGTCAGTGTGATAGCCAAGAACCTCGCCATGTGGCACCCTCCTTAACCTTGAATTTCCTCCACCGTCTTACCGCGCAAACGCGCTACCTCTTCTGCTCGTTTCAATTGGCGCAGCGCCTGCAATGTGGCGTGCACCATGTTGATTGGGTTTGCGGACCCAAGCGATTTGGTGACAATATCTTTCACTCCGGCCAACTCCAAAACGGCGCGAGCAGGCCCACCGGCAATCACGCCGCTTCCTTCCGGAGCGGGTTTAATCAAAACTTGCCCTGCACCAAAGTGACCGAGAGACTCATGCGGAATACTCGTACGCTTCATCGGCACATGAATTAAATTCTTCTTGGCGTCTTCGACGCCTTTTCGAATAGCATCTGGAACCTCTTGTGCTTTACCTAGACCGGCGCCCACATGTCCATTCCCATCGCCGACTACAACAAGTGCGGAGAACGAAAACCGACGACCACCTTTGACGACTTTTGCCACACGGTTGACGGAAACCACGCGTTCCGACAGTTCTAACTGACTTGGATCGATTCGCACACTGGCACCTACCTTTCTTTTAGAATTCCAGCCCTGCTTCTCTCGCTGCATCTGCGAGCGCTTGAACGCGGCCATGATAGAGATATCCGCCGCGGTCGAAAACAACCGCCGTTACTCCCTTTGCCTTTGCACGCTCCGCCACTAAGCGACCGATTTTCTTCGCAGCTTCAACCGTTCCACCATTCGCTTGACCATCGCGCAATTCTTTATCCAAGCTGGACGCACTCACCAGCGTGACACCCGTCACGTCGTCGATCACTTGTGCGTAGATGTGCTTGTTGGACCGAAACACGTTCAAGCGCGGCCGCTGAGTTGTCCCAGACACTTTCGCTCGAACTCGAATGTGCCGCCGTTGGCGTGCCTCATTGCGATTTTCCTTTGTAATCAAAGGAACCCCTCCTTCCAATCAGGACATTACTTCTTACCAGTCTTACCAACCTTGCGGCGAACAACCTCGTTCTCATAGCGGATACCCTTACCCTTGTACGGCTCAGGACGACGCAAGTCACGAACCTTTGCCGCATACTCGCCAACCAATTCTTTATTGATACCCCGAACAAGAAGCTTTGTTTGGGTAGGAACCTCTACTTCGATACCCTCTACCGTCGGCAATTCGACAGGATGGGAGAAACCGAGGGAAAGCGTTACTTTGTTGCCTGACTTGGCGGCGCGATATCCGACACCGACTAAGTCGAGCCCCTTAGTGTATCCTTCCGTCACACCTTGTATCATATTGTAGACCACACTGCGCGTCGTGCCATGCAGACTGCGATGCACTTTTTCATCGGATGGTCTTTCCACTACAACCTGCCCGTCCGAAACCACTAATTTCATGTCCGGATGAATATTGCGGGACAACGTCCCCTTTGGTCCGCTCACGCTCACCAAAGTGCCATTCACGGTGAATTCTACACCTTGCGGCAGCGGAATTGGTTTTCTACCGATACGAGACATCCGTCTCAACCTCCTCTCCTTGCGACATTACCAAATGTAGCACAGCACTTCGCCGCCAACACCGTTTCTACGCGCCTCTTTGTCGGTCATGACACCACGGGATGTCGACAAAATGGCGATTCCAAGTCCGCCCAGGACGCGCGGTATATTGTCATGATTCACGTACACACGAAGGCCCGGCTTGGAAATACGCTTCAAACCAGTAATCACTCGTTCTTGCGCTTTGCCGTACTTTAAAAAGACACGAATAACACCCTGCTTTTCGTCACTGATAAACTCGGCGTCGCGAATGAAACCCTCATTTTTCAAGATTTCAGCGATGGACCGTTTAATGTTTGAACCTGGGACTTCCACTTTTTCATGACCGACCTGATTCGCATTACGAATGCGAGTGAGCATGTCGGCGATTGGATCGCTCACAACCATCTTTCGTAAACCTCCTTCCTGTTCAACAACTTACCAGCTAGCCTTGCGAACACCAGGCAACTGACCCTTATGCGCAAGATTTCGGAAGCAAATCCGGCAGACACCGAATTTGCGAAGTACTGAATGCGGACGACCACAGACGCGACACCGTGTATACGCCTGAGTACTAAACTTGGGTTTGCGTTGAGATTTCACAATCATGGACGTCTTCGCCATGAACTCGCCCTCCTCTCCGTGTGAATCGACTTATGACTGACGGAACGGCATTCCCAACACTGTCAACAAAGCTCTGGCTTCCTCATCAGAAGGTGCAGTGGTTACAACCACAATTTCCAGACCGCGCACTTTATCGACTTTGTCGTAGTCAATTTCCGGAAAGATCAACTGTTCGCGGAGTCCCAAAGTATAGTTACCGCGACCATCAAATGCGCGTGGTGATACTCCACGGAAGTCTCGAACGCGAGGTAAGGCCACGTTCACCAGCTTGTCTAGGAACTCGTACATCCGATCTCCGCGCAGCGTCACCTTCGTACCAATCGGCATCCCTTGGCGCAAGCGAAACTGAGCAATGGACTTTTTCGCCCGCGTCACAACTGGCTTCTGCCCTGAGATGAGCGTTAAATCTCCCACGGCAGCGTCAATGATTTTTGGGTTCTGAGTGGCTTCACCCAAGCCCATATTAATAACGACTTTCTCTACACGAGGCACTTGCATGATGGTCGTGTAATTGAATTGCTTCATGAGTTCCGGTACAGCTTGACTTGTATATCGATCCCGCAGACGGGCCATCTTGAAACCTCCCTTCACCTGGCTACTCAGTCAATCACTTCGCCAGACTTTTTCGCATATCTTACTTTCGTTCCGTCTTCCAAAAACTTGTGTCCTATCCGGGTCGCTTTGCCACTTTTCGGGTCAACCAATGCGACATTCGACGCGTGAATGGACGCCTCTTTTTCAATAATCCCGCCGTCCGGGTTATTCTGATTGGGCTTCGTATGGCGTTTGACCACCTGAACGCCCTCCACAATCACGCGGTTTTCTTTGGGTAGTACAGCCAATACCTGCCCCACCGACCCTTTGTTCTTACCCGCAATGACTATGACTTTATCGCCTTTCTTGACAAACATTTTCGGCAATCTTGCCACCTCCTCTTCGCGTCACTCCGACTCACAGCACTTCGGGCGCCAGGGAGATGATTTTCATGAAATCACGCTCGCGCAATTCCCGCGCCACAGGGCCAAAGATACGAGTACCACGTGGACTTTTGTCATCACGAATGATGACTGCTGCATTCTCATCAAAACGAATGTGCGATCCGTCATTTCGGCGCAACCCTCGGCGGGTACGGACCACCACCGCCTTGACTACATCGCCTTTCTTGACAACGCCTCCTGGTGTTGCACTCTTGACAGAGGCTACGATGACGTCACCAATATTGGCAGTCTTGCGATTCGATCCTCCGAGCACACGAAAGCACATGATCTCCTTCGCTCCGGAGTTGTCAGCGACCAACAGCCGCGTTTGCGGTTGAATCACAACTTTCCCCTCCTCTCAAAAGCAATTCGCTCAAATAACGACAGCCTTCTCGACAATCTCGACGAGTCTCCAGCGTTTTTCTTTAGAAAGCGGGCGAGTCTCCATAATCCGGACTGTGTCGCCGATTTTTGCCTCATTGTGTTCGTCATGCGCTTTGAATTTCTTCGTGCGGCGAATGGTCTTTCCATAGAGACGATGCTTGATGTTCTCCTCTACGGCTACAACGATGGTCTTCTCCATTTTGTCACTGACAACCTTGCCAACTCGCACCTTGCGATAATTCCGTTCCAACCAGGATTCCTCCTCTCTCAGCTGATGCCGAGCTCCCGCTGCCGCAATATGGTCTTCGCGCGAGCAATGTCCTTTCGAACCTGACGAATCCGCGTCGGATTCTCCAATTGCCCTGTGGCGTGCTGGAAGCGCAGGTTGAACAATTCATCTTTCAATTGATCGACGCGACCGACAATCTCATCACTGCTCAGTTCACGGAAATCCTTAGCTTTCATCAGATTCACCACCCTCTTGACCACGAACAATAAATTTCGTCTTGATAGGCAGCTTATGTGCGGCCAGACGCATAGCTTCACGCGCTGTTTCCTCTGAAACGCCAGCAATCTCGAAAAGAATGCGGCCAGGCTTAACCACTGCAACCCACTTTTCTGGCGAACCTTTGCCGCTACCCATACGGGTCTCCGCTGGCTTTTGGGTTACGGGCTTACTCGGAAAGATCTTTATCCAAACCTTTCCGCCACGACGCATGTAACGGGTCATCGCGATACGAGCGGACTCGATTTGCCGGTTGGTGATCCAAGCTGGCTCGAGAGCCTGTAACCCGAATTCGCCAAACGCGACCTCGTTGCCACCTTTTGAAGCACCCGTCATGCGCCCGCGATGTTCTTTGCGGTGCTTGACCCGCTTTGGCATCAACATGATTAGTTACCCCCTTCTTCGGCGCCCTTTCTCGTCCGTTGCGGGAGAATTTCGCCACGGTATATCCACACTTTTACTCCAATGCGACCATAGGTCGTGTGCGCCTCAGACAGAGCGTAGTCAATGTCCGCACGCAGGGTGTGCAACGGAACAGTACCTTCCGCATAGCCCTCCGTGCGGGCAATTTCCGCGCCTCCCAAGCGACCGGACACCTGAACACGGATCCCTTTGGCCCCAGAGCGCATACTGCGCTGGATGGCTTGCTTCAGCGCGCGGCGAAATGAAACTCTTCGAACGAGTTGGCTAGCAATGTTGTCAGCCACCAATTGAGCGAATAGGTCTGGATTTTTGATTTCCGAAATCGAGATGTGAACACGTTTACCAGTGAGATGACTCAACTGATTTCGCAAATTATCGACTTCCGTGCCGCCCTTGCCAATCACCATGCCTGGTTTCGCTGTGTGAACAGTCACATTCAAGCGATTTGCGGCGCGTTCAATGTCAACACTCGCCACAGCTGCGTCGCGGAGGCGACGGAACACATATTTGCGAATCTCAATGTCTTCATGAAGCAAATCCTGGTAGTCTTTCTTATTCGCAAACCATTTGGACTCCCAGTCGCGAATGATGCCAATACGCATTCCTACGGGGTTGATCTTTTGACCCATGAACTCTTATCCCTCCCTTTCGGCAACCACGACAGTGACATGGCTCGTGCGCTTCAAGATACTGTAGGCGCGGCCTTGAGCGCGTGGATGGAAACGTTTCAATGTGGGGCCTTCGTCAACATAGATTTCCTTCACGAACAATCGCTCGCTGTCCATGTTGTGATTGTTCTCAGCGTTTGCCACGGCCGATTTGACCACTTTAGCCACCACCGGAGACGCACCTCGTGGCGTGAACTCGAGAATCGCCAGAGCTTCGCGAATGTTCTTCCCCCGAATCAGGTCGACTACAAGACGAACTTTACGCGGCGCAATACGAATATACTTAGCAACCGCTCGTGTCTGTGTCATTTCCACGGAACTCCCTCCTTTCTTGTGCCATTCAATTACCTCGAACGAGAAGCCTTCTCGTCGCCAGCGTGACCCTTAAACGTGCGTGTTGGCGCAAATTCACCCAACTTGTGGCCCACCATGTCCTCAGACACATACACCGGCACATGCTTACGACCATCGTGCACAGCAAAGGTATGTCCTACAAACTGTGGAAAAATCGTCGAACGGCGCGACCAAGTCTTAATGACTTTCTTCTCGCCACTACTGTTCTGAGTCTCCACCTTCTTCATCAGGTGACCGTCACAGAAAGGACCTTTTTTTAAAGAACGTCCCATAAAACTCGAACCTCCTTCCAAACTCCGGCCCCCATACAGCCGGTCGATGGCACTTTACTTCTTGCGGCGGCGCACAATATACTTGTCCGTCCGGTGATTCTTTTTGCGAGTTTTCTTACCCAGCGTTGGCTTTCCCCAAGGAGACATAGGCGACTTGCGTCCAATCGGCGCTCGGCCTTCGCCACCACCATGAGGATGGTCTACCGGGTTCATGACCAAGCCGCGAACCGTAGGACGTTTGCCCATCCAGCGCGACCGCCCAGCCTTACCGATGTTGATATTTTCATGGTCTAAGTTCCCGACCTGCCCAATCGTAGCTCGGCACTCCATGCGTACCAAACGGACCTCGCCGGACGTAAGACGAATTTGAGCATAGGCACCTTCTTTGGCCATCAACTGCGCCGAAGCTCCGGCAGCACGCACCAGTTGCCCGCCTTTGCCCGGTTTCAATTCGACGTTATGAATGACCGTTCCGACCGGAATGTTAGCAATCGGCAAAGCATTACCCACTCGAATATCCGCACCCGGACCAGAAACGACAACATCACCGACTTTTATACCGTGCGGGGCGATAATGTAGCGCTTCTCTCCATCCGCATAGTGCAACAGAGCAATGCGAGACGAGCGATTCGGGTCGTATTCAATCGTTGCTACCTTTGCGGGTATACCGTCTTTTAATCGCTTGAAGTCGATAATTCGGTACTGGCGTTTATGTCCGCCCCCTTGATGCCGAACCGTTATCTTTCCCTGATGATTGCGCCCGGCCCGCCGATGCAGCGGAGCCAACAATGATTTTTCAGGTTTGTCCGTTGTCAACTCCTCGAACGTGGAAACGGACATGAAACGGCGGCCCGGGGAGGTTGGACGATACTTTTTAATAGCCATTGACCAACATCCTCCTACCTAAATTGCCAAAATCAGTTCTCGCCAAATATCTCAATACCCTTAGATTCCGGAGTCAATGCGACGATTGCTTTTTTCTTTTCAGGCGTCATGCCGACATAGCGACCCACACGCTTCTTCTTACCAGGCGTACGCATCGTGTGAACAGATGCGACTTTAACGCCGAAAATTTTTTCAACAGCTTGACGAATCTCAATTTTATTGGCGCGCTTATCGACTTCGAACACGTATTTATTGTCCTCCATCATCGCGGTAGACGCCTCTGTGATAATTGGGCGCTTGATGACATCACGCGGATCCACTACGCGAACACCTCCTGAACTTTAAGCACGGCGTCCTTGGTCAACACAACATGATCGTAGTGAAGAAGGTCGTACACATTGACCCCATTGGCACCTACGTATTTGACACCTTGGAGGTTACGCGCCGACAACATGACGTCCTCTTCGCGCTCAGCATCGACTACCAAAACTCGATTGAGGTCGAATTTCTGTAACAACGTGACCATGTGTTTCGTCTTGATGTTCGGAACGGAAAGTTGATCAAGCAACACCACTTTACCTTCGCCCACTTTCGTCGACAAGGCACTGTACAGCGCCAAGCGGCGAACCTTCTTAGGTAGGCGGTAGTGGTAATCCCGCGGCTTGGGGCCGAAGACCACGCCCCCACCCTTCCACTGTGGAGCGCGGATACTGCCTTGACGGGCGCGACCCGTACCTTTTTGACGCCACGGCTTCCGACCGCCGCCAGATACTTCAGAACGCCCTTTGACTTTATGAGTACCGCGGCGCTGACCCGCCAAGTACATAAGAACGACGTCATGCATCAAATCGGGTCGTACCGACGCAGCAAACACGCGGTCGCTCAATTCCATTTCGTCCACTTGTTCGCCGGACATATTGTAAACAGGTAACTTCGGCACAGAGTTTCCTCCTTTCTAATTGATTATTTCCCGTCGGACTTAATCGCGGAACGCACTGTCACGTAGGAGTTTTTCGGGCCTGGTACCGAACCCTTGATAAGCAGCAAATTGCGCTCGGCATCTACTTTGACCACTTCGAGATTTTGAACTGTAACTCTTTCAGCACCCATGCGGCCAGCCATGGTTTGACCTTTGAACACGCGGTTGGCAGCAATCGAACCTAGCGAACCGACTCCCCGGTGATATTTGCTACCATGAGCCATCGGGCCGCGGGATTGATTGTGACGCTTTACTGGACCTGCAGTACCTTTGCCCTTGGAGACACCAATGACATCTACGAGTTCGCCCGACTGAAAGACATCCGCCTTTAACTGCTGGCCGAGTTGATACCCAGAGATATCCACCCCGCGAAATTCGCGAACATAACGCTTCGCAGCCGTATTTGCTTTTTGCGCGTGCCCCTGTTCAGCTTTCGTGGAGCGGCTCAGCTTCTTGTCTGAAAAGCCAAGTTGCACTGCTTCATAACCGTCAGTTCCCTTGTTCTTGACCTGCAACACCGCACACGGCCCAGCCTCAATGACAGTGACCGGCACGACTGTGCCATCTTCCGTAAAGACCTGAGTCATACCAAGCTTACGGCCTAAAATACCTTTCACGCGCGCACCTCCTCCGAAAACCATCGTTAACCATTTCCCTGAACAGAAAATCAAAGTTTGATCTCGATATCAACACCGGACGGCAAGTCCAATCTCATCAAGGAATCGACCGTTTGTGATGTCGGATTCAAAATATCAATGAGGCGCTTGTGAGTGCGCATCTCGAACTGCTCCCGTGAATCTTTGTACTTATGCGGAGCTCGCAGAATTGTAAAGACTGACCGCTCCGTCGGAAGCGGAATAGGCCCGGCTACGTGTGCACCAGAACGCTTGGCCGTCTCCACAATTCGCTCAGCGGACTGGTCAAGAATCTGATGGTCATACGCTTTCAAACGGATACGGATCTTTTGATTCGCCATATGTTTCCCCCCTCGCTGTACGGGCTTTGACAGTGTCTCGCGGACACCAGTCGACAGTCGCCCAATGAATTGGACATACTCTGCAGAAATTTCCTCAGCGGTGCCTCATATGGCGAAAGCACATAAGCAACCTTCTGCCTCATCGCTGTCAGAGACCAACGTTCGATATTATACTAGAAGAGTCGGCAAAGCACAAGAAAATCTTTTCGGCAGCATGTATGACGACAGCCAAGGGTGTCGGGAAAGTCGGGAAGGCACTAAAAAAGCAGAGGAACCACAGTGGTTCCTCTGCTAACGGGACTTCAAGCGACGGGCAGCACGCTTCCTAAACGCTAGCTAACTCCGTCTTGTCAACTCACTTCTTAATGGAAGCCACGACGCCCGCGCCGACCGTGCGACCACCTTCGCGAATAGCGAAGCGGGTTCCATCTTCCAAAGCAATCGGAGCAATCAATTCCACTTCCATGGTGATGTTGTCGCCAGGCATGACCATCTCTGTTCCTTCTGGCAATTCGCAAACACCCGTGACATCGGTTGTCCGGAAGTAGAACTGCGGACGATAGCCGTTGAAGAACGGCGTATGACGTCCACCTTCTTCTTTGGTCAACACGTACACTTCAGCCTGAAATTTGGTGTGTGGCTTGATGGAGCCCGGCTTAACCAAAACCTGGCCGCGTTCTACATCCTTACGCTCAACACCGCGAAGCAAGGCACCGATGTTGTCACCAGCTTGCGCCTGGTCGAGCAATTTACGGAACATCTCAATACCGGTCGCGACAGTTTTGCGGCTGTCTTCAACCAAGCCGACAATCTCGACCTCGTCGCCAACCTTCAACACACCACGCTCCACGCGACCCGTAGCAACTGTACCGCGTCCGGTAATGGTGAACACGTCCTCCACCGGCATCAAGAAGGGCTTGTCAGTGTCGCGCTCTGGCGTTGGGATGTAGCTGTCGACCGCTTCCATCAATTCTTCAATTTTAGCCACATACGCAGCATCGCCTTCCAAAGCCTTTAACGCAGAGCCGCGAATCACCGGGATGTCGTCGCCAGGGAAGTCATACTCGCTCAGCAACTCGCGCACTTCCATCTCAACTAATTCCAGAAGTTCCTCGTCATCAACCATGTCGCACTTGTTCAAAAACACAACCAAATGTGGAACGCCCACTTGACGAGAGAGCAAAATATGCTCGCGAGTCTGCGGCATGGGGCCGTCAGCTGCAGACACCACCAAAATGGCACCATCCATCTGGGCGGCTCCCGTAATCATGTTCTTCACGTAGTCGGCATGACCCGGGCAATCGACGTGCGCATAGTGACGAGCATTCGTCTCATACTCGACGTGCGCTGTGTTAATCGTGATACCACGCTCACGCTCTTCTGGAGCCTTGTCAATCTCGTCGTACTTCTGAGCTTGTGCCTGGCCTTTCGACGCTTGAACACTAGTAATAGCAGCCGTTAAAGTCGTCTTGCCGTGGTCAACGTGTCCGATGGTACCAACATTCACATGCGGTTTCGAACGATCAAATTTAGCCTTTCCCATTACGCTTCACTCCCTGTTCTCATTCGCCCTTACTTTTGGCGATAATCTCTTGCGCAATTGACTTCGGAACTTCCTCGTAAGCCGCAAGTTCCATTGAATATGTTCCTCGGCCTTGCGTCCTGGAACGCAAGGACGTCGAGTACCCAAACATCTCGGACAACGGTACGAAGCCCCGAATGACGCGAGCATTTGCACGTTGTTCCATGCCCTCAATTCTTCCGCGACGAGAGTTGATGTCGCCCATGATATCACCCATGTACTCTTCGGGCACTGTCACTTCCACTTTCATGACAGGCTCGAGTAGAACGGGACCAGCTTTCACCGCGCCAGCTTTGAGCGCCATGGAACCGGCAATTTTGAACGCCATTTCAGAAGAGTCGACGTCGTGGTAAGAACCATCAAACAACGTGACCTTGACGTCCAACATCGGATAACCAGCAATAACACCGTTTCGAAGCGCCTCTTGAATTCCTTCATCGACAGGTGCGATGTATTCCTTCGGCACCACGCCACCGACAATTTTGTTCTCGAATTGGTAGCCTTGACCACGTTCGAGTGGTTCGAGAATGATTTTAACATGGCCATACTGCCCACGACCACCCGATTGGCGAACGAACTTCCCTTCTTGCTCAACCCGTTGAGTAATCGTTTCTTTGTAAGCAACCTGCGGACGGCCAACGTTACACTCGACTTTGAACTCACGTTGCAGGCGGTCGACGATGATTTCAAGGTGCAATTCACCCATGCCCGAAATAATGGTTTGACCCGTCTCTTGGTCCGTATACGTGCGGAAAGTCGGGTCTTCCTCGGTGAGTTTTCCCAGGGCGACGCCTAGTTTGTCTTGGTCAGCCTTCGTCTTCGGCTCAATCGATACGGAAATAACCGGGTCCGGAAATTCCATCGATTCCAGGACGACCACTTGCTTCTCATCACAGAGTGTGTCACCAGTGGTCGTGTCTTTCAGACCGACCGCCGCCGCAATGTCCCCGGCGTACACCTGAGCAATCTCTTCTCGGTGATTTGCATGCATTTGCAGAATGCGGCCAATACGCTCTCGTTTGCCTTTGGTCGAGTTCAAAACGTACGATCCGCTGCCCAAGACTCCGGAATACACTCGGAAGAATGCGAGCTTCCCAACAAATGGGTCGGTCATAATTTTAAAGGCAAGTGCGGAGAACGGTTCTTCGTCACTGGAGTGCCGTTCAATTTCCTGCCCTTCCGCCGTCACACCCTTAATCGCCGGCACATCTGTAGGCGAAGGGAGGTAGTCAACCACCGCATCCAGCATCGGCTGTACACCCTTATTGCGATAGGAGGAACCACACAGGACAGGGAAAAGTTGCACAGAGCATGTACCCTTGCGCAGTGCGCGTTTAATTTCAGGAACCGAGACCTCTTCGCCATCCAAATACTTGACCATCAATTCCTCATCGACCTCAGCACACGCCTCAATGAGTTCTACGCGGTATTTTTCCGCAAGTTCTCGCATGTCATCGGGGATGGCAGCCTGCTCAGAAGTTGTACCGAGATCATCCGTATAGAGGATGGCTCGATTTTCGACCAAATCCACCATGCCTTTAAAATGGTCCTCCGCGCCGATAGGAAGCTGAATGGGCACCGCCTTGGCACCAAGACGAGTCCTCATTTGCTCCACACACATAAGGAAGTCGGCACCAATGATGTCCATTTTGTTCACGTAAGCGATTCGAGGAACGTGGTATTTGTCCGCTTGACGCCACACAGTCTCAGACTGCGGCTCGACGCCACCTTTTGCATCGAATACGCCACAGGCACCGTCCAGAACACGGAGAGAGCGCTCAACCTCGACGGTAAAATCCACGTGCCCTGGTGTATCGATGATATTGATGCGATGTCCGTTCCACTGAGCTGTGGTTGCTGCCGAAGTAATGGTGATGCCACGTTCTTGCTCCTGCACCATCCAGTCCATTGTGGCCGCACCGTCGTGAACTTCGCCGATTTTGTGAACACGACCCGTATAGAACAAAATTCGTTCTGTCGTCGTCGTTTTTCCGGCGTCTATGTGCGCAATAATGCCGATATTGCGCGTCTTTTCCAAAGGAAACTGACGGCTCACAGGGCAACCTCCTTGTCTACTTCTAATGTCCTAGCGATGCTCCTACCAGCGATAATGAGCGAAGGCTTTATTCGCCTCGGCCATGCGGTGTGTGTCTTCCCGCTTCTTCACGGCACCACCTGTATTGTTGAACGCGTCCATCAATTCATTCGCCAGTTTTTGCTCCATCGTCTTTTCGCCACGGAGGCGGGCGTAATTCACGAGCCAGCGAAGGCCCAAGGTAGAGCGCCGGTCGGGACGAACCTCGATGGGCACTTGGTAGTTGGAGCCACCCACACGACGAGCTTTGACTTCAAGCACTGGCATGATGTTTCTCATTGCAGCTTCAAACACTTCCATCGGGTCTTTCCCGGAGCGCTCGCGCACTGTGTCGAGCGCAGAGTAAACAATTTTCTGGGCAGTCCCGCGTTTGCCATCTAACATCACCTTGTTAATCAGGCGAGTCACCATTTTGTTACTGTAGATTGGATCAGGCATCACATCGCGCCTCGGTACTGGTCCTTTACGCGGCATGACTGTCCCCCCCTTCAAATTTCTCGAAAATATGATTGATGTTCACAGCGTATACTGGCCTGCTCGCCAGTTACTTCTTGACCTTCGGACGCTTAGCCCCATATTTCGACCGTGCTTGCTGACGGTCTTTTACTCCAGCCGTGTCCAAGGCCCCACGGACAATGTGATAGCGCACACCAGGAAGGTCCTTGACACGCCCACCGCGAACAAGCACAACAGAGTGCTCCTGAAGATTATGGCCGATACCAGGAATATAGGCAGTCACTTCGATGGTGTTCGTCAGGCGGACACGCGCGTACTTCCGAAGCGCCGAGTTCGGCTTCTTTGGGGTCATAGTACCCACGCGCGTACAGACACCGCGCTTTTGTGGTGCTGGCAAGTCCGTCTGTTCCTTGTCAAAACTGTTGTAGCCTTTTTGCAGCGCTGGAGCCGTCGACTTGTACGTCACTGGCTTGCGACCTTTGCGTACTAACTGATTAATGGTCGGCATCGCTGCACCTCCCTCCACATATTTTTAAGTCCACAGTGCCTGGTGATTCATACAAACACAAGAAAAATCGTCGCATGAGACCGACTTGAATGAACTCGCGTCCGTTCTTCCGTCTCCACGAGTGATTAATCAAGAATCGCTGCAGTTGCTGCACCAACTTCTATGCCGCACGCCTTACCGAGCATCCGCATAGAGTCGACCCAGACCAAAGACAATCCTTGTTGTTCGGCCAATTGAAGTACGGGCTGTAGGACTCTGGGTTCTGCATCCCGTGCAACGTAAACTTCTCTCGCCGCCAACTGTTGCATTGCCTTTAGAGTCTGATTCAAGCCGATGGTACGGTTCTTCGCAAGGCGGATGCGATCTAAAGACACCGCAGTAGCCTCCTTTTACACAGCTACTTGGCGAACCGCGCTTTGGCGCACCCTGAGATTCTATCATCCGGAATTTATGCCTGTCAACCGCCCATGCGCGAGCGAGTCGACAGGCATCGTCCAGATTCCCTGTTACTCTCCGACAGGTACCGCAGCTTCTGCAGAAGTCAGATTTGGCTCCTCGACATCAGCGCCATCTACGAGCCGAATATTCCGGTAGCGAGCCATTCCGGTTCCGGCGGGAATGAGCTTGCCAATGATGACATTTTCCTTCAGTCCAAGAAGTCTGTCGACTTTGCCCTTGATGGCGGCCTCTGTAAGAACGCGCGTAGTTTCCTGGAAAGAGGCCGCGGAAAGGAAGGAATCCGTTTCAAGCGACGCTTTGGTGATACCGAGCAGTGCTGGACGAGCAACTGCCGGCTCCCCTCCGGAAAGCAATGCACGCCGGTTCGCTTCCTCGTAGTCGAAGAGGTCCACATATGTGCCAGGCAAGAGATCCGTATCGCCAGCATCCAAAATACGCACTTTACGAAGCATCTGCCGTACCATCACTTCGACGTGTTTATCATTGATGTCCACGCCTTGCAGACGGTAGACGCGCTGCACTTCGCGGAGGAGGTAGTTCTGTACGCCTTGAAGCCCGCGAACACGGAGCATTTCTTTCGGATCGACCGAGCCCTCCGTCAACTCGTCACCAGCCTCAACCATCTGCCCGACGTGTACCCGAATTCTCGAACCATACGGAATAGGATAGACCTTCGTCTCGCTCTCACCGTTCAGTTCGACTTCCCGCTTGTCTTTACCATCCCGAATATCGGTGATTTCTCCTTCAAACTCGGCAATAACGGCCTGGCCTTTCGGATTGCGTGCCTCGAACAACTCTTGAATCCGAGGTAGACCTTGCGTGATGTCATCGCCCGCCACGCCACCGGTATGAAACGTACGCATGGTTAGCTGAGTGCCCGGCTCGCCAATCGACTGCGCAGCGATAATACCTACTGCTTCGCCAATCTCCACCATTTTCCCGGTCGCCAAATTCCGTCCGTAACAGTTGATGCAAACGCCATGGCGAGAACGACATGTTAGGACAGACCGAATATAAATTTCCTTAATGTCCGCTTGAAGAATGGCAGCAGCTTTTTCTTCATCGATCAACTCATTCTTAGCGACAAGAACCTGACCAGTCTTCGGATGCAGGATGTCTTGGAATGCGACACGACCTTCCAGACGGTCCGCAAATTCTTCGATGACTTCTTTACCGTCCCGAATTTCCGCAATTCGCAGCCCTTTATCCGTACCACAATCCACTTCACGGACGATAGTATCTTGCGCTACATCCACTAGGCGACGCGTCAGGTATCCTGAGTCCGCCGTGCGAAGCGCTGTGTCTGCAAGTCCCTTCCGCGCACCATGGGTGGAAATGAAGTATTCCAAGACCGTGAGGCCTTCTCGGAAGTTCGACTTGATGGCCAACTGGATGATCTCGCCAGCAGGATTGGCCATCAGTCCTCGCATGCCTGCCAACTGTGTAATCTGCGAGTTGGAACCGCGCGCACCGGAGGTCGCCATCATGTAAATCGGATTGAACTCATCCATGCTGGTCATCAGCGTGTGCGAAATATGTTCTTTGGCTTCCGACCAGATTTGGCTGAAGGTCATGTACTGCTCTTCCTCCGTGATGAGCCCACGCCGATACTGTTGCTTCAGCTTGTGCTCGCGCTCATTCGCCTCCTCCGTAATGCGGTACTTCTCTTCCGGAACAATGATATCGGCCACAGAAATAGTGATACCTGCGCGCGTGGAGTAGTTGAATCCGAGACGCTTGACGCGGTCAAGGATTTCCGCAGTGACGGTAGTTCCGTAACGGCGGAAGCACTCTCCTAGAATATTCCCCAAGTCTTTCTTGATAATCGCTTTAGGAATCGGTCGATTTGCCACGCACTCTCGCAAGTGCAACCCTTTTTCCAAGACGAACGTCTCGTCTGGCGCACCCTCCAGCAGGTTCTTGCGAGACCCGGAGTGTAAGTACGGGAAGTCCGCTGGAAAGACTTCATTGAATATTAACTTCCCGAGTGTTGTAATTAAAAATCCGTTTTGCTGTGCAGCAGTGAGCGATGTCTTGCCAAGCGCTTTGGCGGGCAAAGCGATGCGAGAATGTAGGGTGATAAGGTTTTGCTGATAGGCGAAGTGGGCCTCGGCAACGTCCGCAAAGACTGACCCTTCCCCTACTGCGCCTTCTTTTTCAACCGTTAAATAGTACGGTCCGAGCACCATGTCTTGCGTCGGCGTGACGACTGGTTTGCCGTCCTTCGGATTGAGAATGTTGTGAGCCGCCAACATCAAGAGTCTCGCTTCAGCCTGTGCCTCAGCAGAGAGCGGTACGTGCACGGCCATCTGGTCACCGTCAAAGTCGGCGTTGTAGGCCGTGCAGACGAGCGGGTGCAATTTGATAGCGCGGCCCTCCACGAGAATGGGCTCGAACGCTTGAATACCCAGTCGATGCAATGTGGGTGCTCGGTTCAGTAAAACAGGGTGCTCGCGAATGACGTCTTCGACCACATCCCAAACCTCAGGCGAAACGCGCTCGACTTTGCGTTTAGCACTCTTGATATTGTGAGCAAGCCCGCGCGCCACCAACTCTTTCATGACAAACGGCTTGAACAACTCAAGCGCCATCTCTTTCGGTAGTCCGCATTGATACATGCGGAGTTCAGGCCCGACGACAATGACGGATCGGCCAGAGTAATCCACACGCTTGCCAAGGAGATTCTGGCGGAACCGCCCCTGCTTTCCCTTGAGCATATGAGACAGCGACTTGAGCGGTCGGTTGCCAGGCCCCGTTACGGGTCGACCCCGGCGCCCATTGTCGATGAGCGCATCCACCGCCTCTTGGAGCATGCGTTTTTCATTCTGGACAATGATGTCCGGCGCCCCGAGGTCAAGCAGGCGTTTGAGACGGTTGTTTCGGTTGATGACGCGTCGATACAGGTCATTCAAATCAGACGTTGCAAAACGCCCACCATCCAATTGCACCATTGGGCGCAAATCCGGCGGAATGACTGGGAGCGCGTCAAGAATCATCCAACTCGGATGGTTCCCCGATGCGCGAAACGCTTCCAAGACTTCCAGCCTCTTGATTGCGCGATTCCGACGCTGTCCTTGAGCCGTCCGCAATTCTTCTTTCAACTGCTCGACTTCACGGTCCAAGTCAATTTCGAGAAGTAACCGCCGAACCGCTTCCGCCCCCATGCCCGCTTGAAACGCGTAGCCATACTTCTCACGATAAGAACGGTACTCTTTCTCACTCAGCAACTGCTTCTTGTCGAGCGGAGTATCTCCAGGGTCTGTCACCACGTAGGACGCAAAATAGATGACCTCTTCGAGCGACCTCGGTGACATGTCCAGAACAAGCCCCATGCGGCTGGGAATACCCTTGAAGTACCATATGTGTGACACTGGTGCAGCCAGTTCAATGTGACCCATGCGCTCCCGGCGAACTTTCGCCCGCGTGACTTCTACGCCACACCGGTCACACACCACGCCCTTGTAGCGGATGCGCTTGTACTTACCGCAGTGACACTCCCAGTCCCGCTGCGGGCCAAAGATTTTTTCGCAAAACAGACCCTCTTTTTCCGGACGCAAAGTACGATAATTGATGGTTTCCGGTTTCTTTACCTCGCCATGCGACCAAGACCGAATTTTTTCCGGTGAGGCCAGGCCAATTTTCATGAACTCGAAGTTGTTGACGTCCAGCAACCGCACACCCTCCGTTTCGATGAATGGCTAGTACACAATACAGCGGCAGATTCGGGCGGCACTACTCGCCAATTTCGTGATATTCCAAATTGAGGTTGAGCTTTTCTCCCGTATCCTCTTCTTCGTCGCTCTCGCGCATGACAATTTCTTGCTCGTCACCCGTCAATATCTTGACGTCCATACCTAAGCTTTGAAGCTCCTTGATGAGGACCTTGAACGACTCTGGCACGCCGGGTTCAGGGACATTTTCACCCTTCACAACCGCCTCATACGTCTTGACACGTCCCACTACGTCATCTGACTTAACCGTCAAAATTTCTTGGAGGGTATACGCTGCCCCGTAGGCTTCGAGCGCCCACACCTCCATCTCTCCAAACCGCTGTCCACCGAACTGAGCCTTGCCGCCGAGAGGCTGCTGAGTGACGAGAGAGTAGGGGCCCGTGGAACGAGCGTGAATCTTGTCGTCCACCAAATGGTGAAGCTTCAACATATAGACATACCCGACCGTGACGCGATTATCAAATGGCTCGCCGCTACGACCGTCATATAGCACGTGCTTTCCGTCGCGAGAGAAATTGGCTTCTTCGAGTGTTTCGAAGACGTCCTCAGCGTGCGCGCCATCAAACACAGGTGTAGCGATGCGAATCCCGAGAGCAGCAGCAGCCATCCCCAAATGCGTCTCCAGCACCTGTCCGATGTTCATACGGGAAGGCACCCCAAGTGGATTGAGCACAATCTGAACGGGCGTTCCATCCTCTAAAAATGGCATGTCCTCTTCCGGTAAGATGCGTGCGACCACGCCCTTATTACCGTGACGACCAGCCATTTTATCACCCTCTGAAATCTTCCGTTTTTGGGCGATATAGACTCGGACCAACTGATTGACGCCGGCAGGTAGCTCGTCGCCATTTTCACGCGTAAAGACTTTGACATCAACGACAATCCCCGCTCCACCGTGAGGTACCCGCAAGGACGTATCGCGAACTTCACGCGCTTTTTCACCAAAAATCGCATGGAGCAATCGCTCTTCAGCAGTCAACTCCGTGACACCTTTCGGAGTGACTTTCCCAACCAAGATATCGCCAGTACGAATTTCCGCACCAATTCGAATGACTCCGCGGTCATCCAAGTTTTTGAGCGCATCTTCGCCGACGTTCGGAATGTCCCTCGTGATTTCTTCAGGCCCAAGTTTGGTGTCACGAGACTCCAACTCGTACTCCTCAATGTGAATTGAAGTGTACACATCTTCCTTAACCATTTTCTCGGAGAGGAGGATGGCATCTTCGTAGTTGTACCCTTCCCATGTCATGAAAGCCACGAGCACATTCCGCCCCAAGGCCAATTCGCCATGGTCTGTCGCTGGTCCATCGGCAAGAATGGTGCCGGCAGTCACTTGCATTCCTTCACGGACAATCGGCCGCTGGTTAATACAAGTATTCTGGTTCGACCTCGTAAACTTCTGCAGCTTGTATTTGTCGAGATCGCCACGCACCAGTTTCCCGTCCACCATCTGCTGATGGCGTACCCAGATTTCTCTAGCAGTCACACGTTCCACCACACCAGCACGGCGCGCTACAACACACACACCAGAGTCTCGAGCCGCCTGGTGTTCCATGCCAGTCCCGACATAAGGTGAATCAGGAACGAGGAGCGGTACCGCCTGCCTCTGCATGTTCGACCCCATCAGTGCTCGGTTCGCATCGTCATTTTCGAGAAATGGAATCATCGCCGTTGCAACTGAGACAACCTGCTTCGGAGAAACGTCCATATAGTCAATGCGAGAGCGCGGAACAGTAATGACATCCTCGCGGTAGCGCACGGTAATCTCTTCAGAGACAAGTCGTCCATCCTCACCCAGAGGCTCGTTCGCTTGAGCGACGACATAGTTCTCCTCTTCGTCAGCAGTCAAGTAATCAATCTGTGCGGTGACAATTTCCGTCTCTGGATCGACACGGCGATACGGAGTCTCAATAAAACCATACTCGTTAATGCGAGCGTAGGACGAAAGTGAGTTAATCAAGCCAATATTGGGGCCCTCAGGTGTCTCAATTGGGCACATCCGGCCGTAGTGTGAGTAATGAACGTCACGAACTTCAAAGCCTGCGCGTTCTCTGGTGAGACCACCCGGGCCAAGCGCAGACAATCGACGCTTATGGGTCAATTCCGCGAGCGGATTTGTCTGGTCCATAAATTGCGACAACTGACTGGACCCAAAGAACTCTTTGATAGCCGCAATGACGGGTCGAATGTTAATCAGTGCTTGCGGTGTAATGGTGCTCGCATCTTGAATGGACATACGCTCGCGCACGACTCGCTCCATACGCGACAGACCAATGCGAAACTGATTCTGAAGCAACTCTCCGACAGAACGGAGTCGGCGGTTACCAAGATGATCGATGTCGTCGGTCGTGCCCACACCTCTCAACAAGTTGAAGAAGTAGGATACGGCCGCAAGAATGTCACTTGGCGTAATATGCTTGATTGAGCGATCAATCTCGCCGTTCGAGATGACATGGAGTATTTTACCATCCTCGGTCGGACTAAAAATTTTCACCATCTGAACAAACGTCGTATCGGACCCTGTCAAATCCGGAGTGCACGGCACGGTCACACGGCCGACGTTGCCTTCAAGCGCCGGAATGATGCGGTCCAGAAGACGGCGGTCAATGACAGCTCCCGCTTCCGCAATGATTTCTCCAGTGTCGGCATCCACGAGAGTTTCGGCCAAGCGCTGGTTCAGCAGGCGATTCTTCAGGTGGATTTTCTTGTTGATTTTGTAGCGGCCAACGCTAGCTAAATCGTATCGTTTTGGGTCAAAGAACCGAGCTGACAACAAAGCTCGCGCATTCTCATACGTTGGTGGCTCACCGGGACGCAAACGCTCGTAAATTTCCAGAAGCGCTCTCTCAGTTGAATCCGTGGTGTCCTTATCCAAAGTGTTCTGAAGATATTCATCTTCGCCGATAAGCTGCACAATTTCCGCATCCGAAGACAATCCTAGAGCCCGGAGCAAAACGGTAATGGGTAACTTGCGCGTCCGGTCAATGCGCACATACACAATATCCTTCGCGTCAGTCTCAAATTCCAACCATGCTCCGCGATTCGGAATGACGGTTGCAGAATATGCTTTTTTTCCGTTTTTATCGATTTTTGCATGATAGTAGACACTCGGGGAACGGACCAATTGGCTGACGATAACCCGTTCAGCGCCATTAATGATAAAAGTCCCCGTCTCCGTCATCAACGGAAAGTCTCCCATAAATACTTCTTGTTCTTTAACCTCGCCAGTTTCTTTGTTGAGCAGGCGAACTTTCACGCGGAGAGGAGCTGCGAAGTTTACATCTCTCTCTTTGGACTCATCTACATCGTATTTAGGTTCCCCCAGACTATAGTCGATGAATTCCAGAATGAGATTACCGGTAAAGTCTTGAATTGGTGAGATATCCGCGAACATTTCGCGTAACCCTTCCCGCAAAAACCACTCATAAGACTTTTGTTGGATCTCAATAAGATTCGGAAGATCCAGCACTTCATGGATCCGAGAGTAGGAGCGACGTTCACGCCACCCGTACTTGACCATGTGACCCTGCAAACTCTTCACCCCTTGAGTTGTAGACTCCAATGATGCGCGAGAGACGGACACGTAAAAACAAAAAAGAAAATGAGGCTACAGGTAACCACATTTTGGTGCCAAGGATACTTTATTCACCTATTCCCTATCGGTACGGTTTTTATTCATAGCGTGGTGGCAACCGTCCCATCTAATCCAGTATGCAATAAATGATAATATCACAGTTGCAATGACAACGCAAGAAACAAAGTCGGAAAATCACACATATTTCTCTACCCTTTTACTTCTGCGCACAACAGATGATAACCACCATCCCGAGCTACTCGCTCCACCTTCGAGAACAGAGTCCGTAGAAATTCGGCCGCACTTTCCGCACCCTGCTTTTTCGCCATGACGACCCACAGGCGGCCACCCGGGAGCAGTACTTCCCGAGACTCTCGAAAAAATCGATACACAACGGGCTTCCCAGCGCGAATCGGTGGATTGGTCAAAACATCCGTAAACCGATACCCCTGTAGCTTTGTCAAACCATCACTCTGGACAAACTTCACACGGGTTAGACCCACACAGTTCTCTTCGGCCAACGCCAACGCCCGCTCATTGATATCGACGGCAATCCATTGACTGTTTGGATAGACAGACGCAAGAATCGCTACAATCGGTCCATAACCGCATCCTAAATCCACTGCTTGAGCTTCTGCAGGCAACGAGACTTTGTCCAAAAGCAACCTCGTCCCAAAGTCTAAACCTCGCTTTGAAAAAACGCTGCTGTCCGTCCAAAACTCCCGCTCCACACCACGCACAGAGACTCGAATCCGCTGGCGATCCGTTGAGGACGACGGCTTCTCAGTGAAATAGTGTTCGCTCAAAGACATCCCCTTCAAATGAGACAAATCAGGCACCCAGATTTCAGGCGCCTGACCGCTCCGACATAAAGGCTCACTTTACTTCGACAGAAGCTCCTGCCTCTTCCAACTTGGCCTTGAAGTTGTCCGCATCTTCTTTGGACACCTTTTCCTTGATAGCCTTCGGGGCATTGTCTACGAGGTCCTTCGCTTCTTTCAAGCCAAGTCCTGTAATTTCGCGAACCGCTTTGATGACGTTGATTTTCGAACCACCTGCACTGGTCAAAATAACGTCAAACTCGGTCTGCTCAGCCACTTCTTCCGCACCCGCACCAGCGCCAGCTCCACCCATCATAGCGACCGGAGCTGCTGCTGTTACTCCAAACTCTTCCTCGATTGCTTTCACCAAATCATTCAATTCCAGAACTGTCATCGCCTTAATCGATTCAATCATTTCTTCTTTCGTCACGCCAATGACCTCCTCAAATCAATCATGTTTTTTCACAATCTCAACGCATTCGCACACAGAATTCGCATCCGGTTATCGCGAACCAACACACGCCCTACTCTGCTGCTGACTCTTGCTTTTCTGCCACTTGTGAGACGGCATAAGCCAAATTCCTCATAGGAGCCTGCAACACACTGAGCAACATGGACAGCAGCCCTTCACGAGATGGCAGGGTCGCCAATTCGGACACACCTTGTGCGTCGATGACGCGCCCTTCGACAACCGCACCTTTCAATTCCAACGCTTTATGGCGTCGCGCGAAATCACTCAGAATTTTCGCTGGACGCACCGGATCGTCATAACTAAAGGCGATGGCCGTTGGACCCTTCAGATATTCGTCTAAGTCTGAAAGTGAAGTCAGCGCGGTCGCACGGCGTGCCAGTGTATTTTTCAACACTTGGAAATCAATCCCGGCATCCCGCAACTGCTTCCGAAGTTCTGTCACTTCCGCCACGGTCAGGCCGCGGTAGTCGGTCACTACAGTTGCTTTACTGCGAGAAAGGCGCTCGACAATCTCGTCAACTTGCTGCGCCTTTTCTTGATGCACCGCTGTGGACATTTCAACACCTCCCGTAAGTACTCCTATGAAAATCCGCTGCCTCACAAAGTCATTGTTTCCACCCAAAGAAGTGAGGCATTAAAAAGGGCGCCGCCGCAGAAGCGAAGACGCCCAATCCACAAGAAAGGATTGTTGCGAACCTCGGTAGGCGGTTTCCCATTATCCCAAACTCGGACCTACGGTCTACGGCTCATACTGGAAACAAGTTTGCTTGCGTTACTCTTGCACCGCGCCCACTCGCGATGGATTCACGCGAATGCCGGGGCCCATTGTGGAAGAAACGGTGATACCCCGTACATACTGACCTTTAGCACCCGAAGGCTTTGCTTTCTGCAGTGCGTCCAACAGTGTTTCGAAATTACCTAGCAAAGCCGTCACATCGAAAGATGCTTTGCCGAGCGGGACATGCACAATACCCGCTTTGTCCAGGCGATACTCAATCTTACCTGCCTTAGACTCCGCAACCGCACGAGCAACATCAAAGGTCACCGTTCCAGTTTTAGGGTTTGGCATGAGTCCTTTTGGCCCAAGCACGCGTCCCAGACGACCCACGGCACCCATCAGGTCCGGAGTCGCGATGACTACATCAAATTCGAACCAACCCTGGCTGATACGCTGGATAAGGTCGTCATCGCCCACATAGTCTGCTCCAGCAGACTCAGCTTCTTTGGCCTTGTCTCCTTTGGCAAAAACCAAGACGCGCACAGTCTTACCAGTACCATGCGGAAGCACCACCGCACCGCGCACCTGTTGATCCTGCTTCTTTGGGTCAACGCCCAAACGCACAGCTGCCTCGACTGTCTCATCAAACTTGGCAGTCGCTATTTGCTTCACCAAGTCAAACGCCGTCGATGCATCGTACACCTGATTTTTATCAATCAATTTCGCGATTTCCGCGAAACGCTTTGACTTTCTCGCCATCCATTCCACCTCCTTGTGGTCTCAGGTCCGAAAACCTCCCACTTTGTTTCCCTAATGACACGAAGGAAACCTCTTACTCTTCGACTACGATACCCATGCTCCGGGCCGTGCCTTCAACCATTCGCATAGCAGCTTCTACAGAAGCAGCATTCAAGTCCACCATTTTTTGCTCCGCAATCTCGCGAACTTTGGCTTTCTTGACAGTGGCAACTTTTTTCTTGTTCGGTTCTGCCGAACCCGACTCAATGCCTGCAGCCTTTTTCAGGAGCACCGCTGCAGGAGGTGTCTTTAAGTCAAAAGTGTACGAACGGTCTTCATACACGTACAGAACCACAGGAATAACGAGTCCCACTTGGTCTGCCGTGCGAGCATTAAACTCCTTACAAAACCCCATAATATTTCCCACCTGAGCTTGGCCTAGAGCAGGCCCTACCGGCGGAGCAGGAGTAGCTTTCCCTGCTGCAATCTGCAGCTTTACAACTTTCACAATTTTCTTCGGCAACGTGTCCACCTCCTTTGCCGTAAAATGTGGTCTGACGGGCACAGGACCCTCCCACGCACCAGGTGGAACACCATAGCGCATCTATGGACGCCACCCAAGAAGGCAAGGCGTCACAGAAAAGGTCGCCATCAAGGCGCCTACTCTGCCACTAGGATAATTTCTCAACTTGCGCGTAGTCTAATTCCATTGGAGTTTCTCGACCAAACATCGACACCAAGACGCGCAGTTTCTGATTCATTTCATGGACTTCCTCAACCGTGCCGACCATATCTGCGAAGGCTCCGCCAATCAAGCGAACGGCCTCGCCAACCTCAAAGTGAAGCACCGCTTTCGACTCGCCTACACCCATCTGCCGCATGATAGACTGCACTTCATCCCCGAGCAAAGGAGTGGGCTTAGAGCCAGAGCCGGACGACCCCACAAAACCGGTCACACCAGGCGTATTTCGGACCACGTACCAAGAATCGTCGGTCATAATCATCTCGACCATGACATACCCCGGATAGACTTTCCGCTGGACAACTTTACGCTTGCCATTTTTTACTTCCATTTCTTCTTCTGTGGGTACAAGCACCCGAAAAATCTTATCTTCCATACCCATCGTCTGGACACGGCTTTCCAGATTGTTCTTGACTTTGTTCTCGTAGCCCGAGTAGGTATGAATGACAAACCATTGTTTTTCTAGATTTTCCATCATTCCAAGGACGGTCGCCCCGCACCTCCCTCGCTCTCAGGTTAGACAAGGCCAATCATCGACAGAAGTTTCGCAATCCCCACATCAAAGCCCCAAACCATCAGGCCAATAATGATACACGTCAGCAGTGCTGCTGTCGTGTAATTGACAACCTCGTGTCTGGTAGGCCAGCGTACTCGCTTTATCTCTCGATAGGATTCGGAAAAGAAAGATACCAGCCCGCCGCGATGTTTGCGAGGTTCCAGAGTCGTTTCGTCCGGCTTCGCCATTCAATAAAACCTCACTTTGCAAGGCGTGACGTCAGCGCGTTTCACGATGAACGGTCTGTCCATTGCAGTATCGGCAGAACTTCTTGAGCTCAACCCGGTCAGGGTCGTTTTTCTTGTTTTTTGTCGACGTGTAGTTTCTCTGTTTGCACTCGGTGCAAGCGAGCGTGACAATGACGCGCATAATAGTGCACCTCCTTCGACAGGCATCACCTGTCCAAAAACATAAACAAACGAACCCCATCCATTCGGGACCCGTACACCCAGTGTACTGTAGCACAGACACACTGCTACGTCAATCATCTTTAGGCGAGTTTGGACACGATGGTTACGTAAACAGACAACGAACCTCTCCTGTAAAACATCCAGGGCAAATTTCCCGTAATGGCAAAGGTAGCAGAGGATGTAGAAGCGTAGGTACAGACATCTAGCACTCACACATAGACATTTCGATAATCTAAATATTTTTCAAGTTTTCTCTTGACACGCTGAAGAGCATTGTCAATCGACTTCACATGCCTCTCTAAGTCCACTGCGATCTCTTGATAAGAGCGCCCATCCAAGTAGAGCATTAGCACCTTCCTCTCAAGGTCGCTCAAGAGTTCAGACATTTTAACCTCGATGTCGTCAAATTCTTCTTGGTGGATGACGAGTTCTTCCGGGTCTGTCACACGAGCGGTGCAGATGACATCCATCAACGTGCGATCCGACTCACCTTCAAAGACGGGTTTATCAAGGGAGACATAAGAATTGAGAGGTATATGCTTCTGGCGAGTGGCAGTTTTGATAGCGGTAATAATCTGGCGGGTGACACAAAGTTCGGCAAATGCTTTAAAGGAAGCGAGCTTGTCCTCTCGAAAGTCGCGAATGGACTTATACAAGCCAATCATACCTTCTTGCACAATGTCCTCACGGTCGGCGCCAATCAGGAAGTAGGAGCGGGCTTTCGAGCGCACAAAATTCCTATACTTATAAATCAAGTATTCCAGCGCCAACGAGTCGCCATTTCGAACGCATTCGACCAACACCTCGTCCGCCAGACATTCTAACGCGGCGAAATCTGAGTTGTGTAAGGTGGTCAAGCCGAAACCCCCCGGACCCGTAGGATGCCGACATTATACATTATGTAGCCTAGCGGAATCAACGCTAGTTTTCCCCACGCCGCAAGGCTTCTAATTTTTCAGCGACCGATTTCGACAGTTTGTCTGCCAATCCCACCTTTGCAGACGAACCGCTTTCCTTCGCGTTGGCAGAAATCTTATCCATAACATGGCCTAGGCGAGCACTGAATTCTCGGGCGGAAATACGGAGCGCGCCGCCACCAAAAGTAATCTGCTGTTCCAGTGCATCCGATGTGACTACCGTGATGTATCGATAGACGCCGGAGAGCTCGCGAACCAAGCGCTCAATGCGCTCATCGGCGGTCTCTCCACGGTCTGTATATATCACAGACACACTGCCTCTTAGCGACTCTTCACGAGGCCGCTGAAGCGTCTGGTGCGCGTCAAAAACCAGCAGTACATCTTCGCCGGTAATGGAGGAATACTCCATCAGGCGCCCAGCTAAGTTCAACCGGGCACCTTCCAAGTCAATCATCTTCGGCAAAGGAATACCCAGCCATTGCGGCAGAAAATTGTATCCGTCGACAATCAAACACCGATGGTGCCCCGTTTCACGACCGTTGTCTGACCGCTTCATAGAGCATCACGCCTGCGGCAACTGACGCATTCAGACTCTGCAACTGTCCCATCATGGGTAGTGAGACAACGTGATCACAAGTGGATTCCACAAGTCGTCCGAGGCCCTTGCCCTCAGCTCCGATGACGAGCGCTATCTTTCCTTTCATATCCACTTCAGTGTGCCTCTGTTCGGCACCGACAGAGGCTCCCACTATCCAATACCCCTGTTTCTTAAGGTATTCCATCGTCTGGACCAAATTGGATACGCGCGCGACAGGAACGTATTCTAGAGCGCCTGCCGCCGCTTTTGCAACCGTGCCAGTCAAGGGGACGGCACGCCTCTTAGGAATGATGACCCCCTGCACTCCAGTAGCATCCGCAGTCCGAAGAATCGCTCCGAGATTGTGCGGGTCTTCGACCTCATCCAAAATCAGGACAAGCGGAACCTGCCCTGTCTCCCTCGCCACAATCTCGTCCACCTCCGCGTAAGCGCGCGGAGATACGTAGGCAACGATGCCTTGATGGCGCTCGCCAGCGAGACGAGTCAGAGACGCTCGCGGGACGTTCTGAATGACAATTCCAGACTCCTTGGCGCGGGCGATAATTTCCGCTAGCGAACCGCCTTCGGCCCCTTCTGCAAGCAACAACTTATTCATAGGTCGACCTGCTTTGAGTGCTTCCAGCACAGGATGACGACCCGATAGAATTTCGTCGGACGTTTCCACTGTTTTGCGTTCGACTTCCTTCACTCTTCTCGCGGCCCGAGGTGCCTCTTCATATGCGCTACGCCTTGAAGTCTTTCCGACCGGCGTGCGCGTGAACTTCTTGTCCGAGCCTACCGATGCTCTGCCTTGCCCCTTACTCCTTCTCTCCACGGAGAGCGCCCCCCTCATTCACCTGGTCAATCCAATCCAACGCAGACCCGGCCAGTATGTGCAATCGTTCCCATTGGCTCGTCATCGCCAAATAGCCAATGAGAGCTTCAAACCCTGTCCCATGTCGATAGTCCGCCATGGTAGCATTTTTGCGGATACTCTTTGACTTCGAGTTTCTACCCCGTCTTGCAATATCCCGTTCTTCGTTGGTCAACAGGGGATCGATACCACGTAGCGCCTCTGCTTGCCCGGCAGCGCATACGTATCTCGTACACTGCTGATGCAGTTTCGAGGGACGACGAATGTCCCCATGCATCGTGCGCTCCCTTGCATACACTTCCCAAATTGCATCGCCGATGTACGCCATTGCGAGCGGAGACCAATCCGAGACACGCAAATTTAAAAATAAGTTAGACATCATGCTTTACTCCAACGCGTACCTTGCGGCGTATCTTCGATAACGATCCCTTTGGCGAGTAACTCGTCGCGAATTTTATCGGATGTGACAAAATCTCGATTTTTCCGAGCTTGTGCACGTTCCTCGATGAGAGACTGGATGTAGACTTCGGCGACATCCACGTCATGCTCAGGGCTACCTATGCCGAGGACATCAAGAAACTCGAGTACAATATCCTTCCAAGCCGTCACATCTCCTAAAGTCACATTATCTTCTAACGCAAGATTTGCTTGGCGAACCGCATCGAACATGACGCTGATTCCTTCCGCCGTATTAAAGTCATCATCCATGACACGAATAAAAGCAGCTCGTATCGCTTCTATTGCGCGCTCCGTTTCCCTCCTAACATCCCCATGAACAGAGAGAAACTGTGGGGCAGCCTGAATCGAATCCGCACGAAAAGATAAGTTCTTGAGCGCTCTGTCCACGCGCGCCAGCGCATTCTCCCAGTGGTCGAGCGCCTCTTCCGTGTAGTTCAATGGATGGCGATAATGGGCGCTGAGTAGGAACAGCCTCAAAGCGCGCGCATCTCTCCGTTCCAACAAATCTCGCGTCATAATAAAATTGCCGGTGGACTTGGACATCTTTTCCCCATTGATATTGAGAGTGCCATTATGCAACCAATACCGGGCAAAAGTTTTTCCGGTTTTCGCTTCAGTCTGGGCGATCTCGTTTTCATGATGAGGAAACACCAAATCTCGCCCGCCCGCATGAATATCAATCTGTTCTCCTAAATACTTTTCATTCATGACCGAGCACTCAATGTGCCAACCGGGCCGACCAGGTCCCCAAGGGCTCTCCCAAAATTCTTCGCCGGCCTTTGCGGCTTTCCAAAGCGCGAAATCAGTCGCGTCGTGTTTCTCGTCCAGCACATCGACACGAAATCCGGCCTGCATACTGTCCAAAGACTGATGCGACAGTTTCCCGTAATCTGCGAAAGTAGACGTATCAAAGTATACCGTCCCCGCTTCTTCATAAGCGTGCCCTTTATCGATTAGCTCTTCAATAAAACGTATGATGTCCGGGATACATTCGGTCACCCGCGGATGCACTACGGCGCGCTGAATGTGTAATTTGTCGGCATCTTCGAAGTAGGCCTCGATATAGCGGTTGGCAACCTCGCGCACGCTGTCCCCCGTCTCATTGGCACGGTGAATAATGCGATCATCGACATCGGTAAAATTTTGTACATACCGAACTGCATAACCCCGATATTCAAGATACCTTCGAACCGTATCGAAAATCACAAACATTCGACCGTTACCGATATGAAACAAGTTGTACACAGTTGGGCCACACGCATAAAACCGCACCTTACCTGGTTCCAGCGTGTGAAGCTCTTCTTTTTCTCCGGACAGAGTATTATACAGCCGAATGCCCATTGTTTCCCCTCCTTTGCAACAAGACCACAGCCAGAGCCGCTATCCCTTCTTCGCGACCAACGAAACCCAGACGCTCGGTAGTGGTCGCCTTGACTGACACCGAAGACACGGACGTGCGCAGATAGTGTGCCATTGCAGAACGCATCTGCGGAATATGCGGTGCCAGTTTCGGCACCTGTGCCATGATGGTACAATCCACATTGCCCACTTCATATCCTTCTGCTTCGACCAAGTCCATCACCGAGCTTAATAACTGCGCGCTGTCTGCATCCTTATAACGTGGATGGGTGTCGGGAAAATGCTGACCTATATCACCGAGCGCCAACGCCCCTAGAAGAGCATCCATCACGGCATGCAAGATTACATCTGCGTCAGAATGCCCCAATAGTCCTAAGTCATGTGGAATATTCACTCCACCTAAAATCAATCGCCGATTCGGTGCAAAAGCATGCACATCAAACCCCTGTCCTATCCTCATGCTTTCAACCCTCCTCCAAACCGCTGTTCAGCCCAATACTCCGCAAATCGGAGATCTTCGGGCGTGGTGATTTTACCGTTATAAGCGCTCGAAGAGACCAGAGTCACTGGGTGCCCGATTGTCTCAAGAAACATCGATTCATCCGTCATATGTTCTGGATTGGCCTCTCCGTCATATGCGCATAACAGCAAGTCTGCTCGCAGGCACTGCGGAGTCTGGGCCAGCCACAAATTCTCTCTCGGGAGAGTTTTCTCGACCTGTGACCCCACAGACCACTTGACTGTATCTTTGCACCGCTCCGCGAGAATTGCCGCACCGCTTGATGAAGCGGCTATAAAGACGGCCTCGATGTCTTGACTCACAGTGAAAGGACGAGCAGCATCGTGAACGGCAATCAACAACGTCGCAGGGTCAACATCCCCGAATTTCGAAATCGCTCTCTCAACACCTTGTCGACTCGAATTCGCTCGGTGGGTACCGCCAGCCACAAAATCCAACTCTGTTTGCCATGAATGCTGTAGGGCCTGTGCACGCATGCGCTGCACCTCGTCTTCCGGGGCAACGACCACCAAGCAGTCCAGGGCGACACTGTCGAGTGCTTGAGCGGAGCGAATCCACATCGGCACACCACGTATTGGATAATGTTGCTTTCGAAAGCCAATTCTCGACCCACTACCAGCCGCCACCAACACGCCAATGCGGTGAAATCCATTCCTATTCATGCGAAAAATGCCCCTCCGTGACGAGTTCCGTCTTCACCTAACCGTTTCTACACTTTCTTCAGCAGAATTGCAAGAAACGGGCATGCAGATGACATTTCCTCACCGCGAGGGAGGCCGTCATCCACATGCCCACAGCAACACGCTTCGATTGCCAATTTGAATCCCCAGCCAAGTCCGGAACATGACACAAATCATTGAGTAGAGCTTACCGACGCACCTCTCCCAAAATCCCAAGGTCTTTTAATGAGCATGTCGTGCCTGACAGCAACCATCACCAGCCTTTGAAAAGGACAGCGGCATGGGAACTAAAGCGCACGCTCTAGTAGTTTTGGCTTTGCAAAAATCATTCGACCTGCCGAAGTCTGAAGGACGCTCGTCACTAAAACATCCAGTTTACCCCCGATGTACTCACGGCCTCCTTCGATGACAATCATCGTACCATCATCTAAATACGCTACTCCCTGATTGTACTCCTTGCCGTCCTTAATGACTTGAACAGACATTTCCTCGCCGGGCAACACGACCGGTTTAAGAGCATTCGCCAAGTCGTTAATATTTAATACAGCCACGCCTTGCAACTCACACACCTTATTCAGATTGAAGTCATTTGTAACCACCTTACCATGGAGCTGTTGAGCAAGGCGAACCAACTTGCTATCCACCTCTTGGATGTCCTCAAAATCAATTTCGACCACTTGCACTTTGACTTTAGACTCTTTTTGGATTCGGTTCAAAACGTCTAGTCCTCGCCGTCCTCTGTTTCTCTTCAGCACATCGGAGGAATCGGCAATGTGTTGAAGTTCCGCCAAGACAAACGAAGAAATGACCAACACACCATCCAAAAATCCTGTTTCCACCAAATCCGCAATGCGCCCGTCAATAATGACGGAAGTATCCAGAAGCTTTGCCTCACCTGTGCGAAATGCCAGTGTTTTGCGCTCTTTTTCTCGATCTTTATCTTTTTCCTTATCTTTCATCGAAAGTTTACCCGAAAACAGGTTGACCAAATCTTCCCGTTTCGTAAAGCCAATCCTTAAACCGAGATAAGCGAAAAGTAGAGACACGAAAAACTGCAGAGGAATCCCGACGACCGGAATGTCACGAATGGCGGTGCCAAATAGATATGCCACCAAAAGTCCAATGACAATCCCGATAGTGCCTCCGAGCACATCCGAAAGAGGCGTGACTTTGAGCCGATCTTCCACCCAACGAATCAGGGTAGTCACATAGTTGACCAACCACGTGGTAGTGAGGATGAGGAGAGCTCCACCTAGCGCAGCGCCAAACCAGTGCGAATCGAGTACTGCATTGTTCGTAATATGAAAAATGGATTTGAATAAGTGCGGGACGATGGCATAACCTAATACGATTCCAATAACTGCGAAAAATAAGTGGACGACACGCTTCAACACGATACTGTCACCTCCTGATTTCAGTATGGACAGCCCTTGGCGGAAAATAACCTAAGTTTATACGTGCGGTGTTCCGACTTCTTTGAAAAGCAATGCTCGAAAACCCCCATCATCCGAGAACTGCGAGACAGAGATAGCTCCGGCCAGTCGACGGAGCTTTTTGGGAGCAAGCCGACGAAACATTGCAAAAGACTATACCCCAATGCTAGTTTAGCACGCGTCAAAAAAAGCGTCAAAGTTTTCCGGAATCAGGATTTTCGGATAGGCTTGCGGAGACTCTTTCCTTCCATTGCTCTGTCCTTCTCTTCGTCTTCCTCTTCCTGCTCCAATTGCGTGTTGCGAAGTCTCAAAAAGCGCCAGGCACCATACCCAGCATACACAGCCAGTACCGCAAAAATGAGCAGACCAGCATAGGGATGGCCGTAGCGCACAATGAAATAGACAACCAGGGCAAGTACAGGTACCACCATCAAGGTCGACGACGGAAACGGCACGCGCTTGAAGTTTGGGTATTTTACATTGCTGACCATCAACACGGACAGAAGGACCATACCCACAGGAAGAGTCACATCCGTAGCAGGCAGAATATTTCGGCAGAGGGCCATCGTGGCCACAATTCCACCAGCCGCCGTAATGGGAAGTCCGACGAAGTAAGAACGGGGCCTTGTATCGGTATTGAATCGAGCCAATCGCAAGACGCCGCAGGCGGGAAACAAAATACCAACCAAGATACCGAAAATACCGATGTACTGTAAGGTTAGAACGTACATAATCGCTGCGGGAGCGACCCCAAAGGTGACCACGTCAGAAAGAGAATCCAACTGACGACCAAACTCGCTTTCTGCATGGAGCAAACGAGCCACGCGACCATCTAAAGCATCGACAACCATACCCGCCAGAATGAGAAGTGAAGCCCATTCGTACCCACCTGACTGAGTGAGTGCAAGCGCAGCCAGACCGAAGAACAGATTGGTAAGGGTAAGAAAACTTGCAATCACTTTCCCCATTCTGTATATCCTCCTTCATGATGACAACCGGACGACTTGCATTACAGGTGACGGTCAATGAAGACTTGTTCTTGAATTCGCTTTAAGCCCTCTTGGATAGTGCGCGCCCTAACGGAGCCAATGCCTTCGACTTCATCCAACCGCTCGACGGAAGCTGCTAAAACATTGCTCAGCGTCTCGAAGTATTCCACGAGATTTTCGATGACTGGTTGAGGAAGTCTGGTGATTTTATTCAATATACGATATCCACGCGAGGGTATAATTTCGTCAGCCAAATCGACCATCGGCCCATATCCCAGCACGCGCGCCAGTGTCGTACCATCGTGAAGTTCTTCGGTGCCCAGTTCGTGAACATGAGTCAGCATTTGGTGAGGTGTTGCGTCAGCATCGAAAAGGCCATAGTCTTTAACGAGGAGATACGCTTCTTCATCTACTCGCGAGACCAATTCGTCCAATTGCATTGAAATGAGCCGTCCTTCACTTCCAAGTTCCGTGATGTAGCGCCGGATTTCGGCACGCACTCGCAAGACCATCTCAAACCTCTGCAGCACACTGGTGATATCGTGAAGCGTCACCAGTTCCTCAAACTCCAATGCACTCAGATTCGTTAACGATTGGTCTAAAACCGACTTGTATTTTTCTAGGGTTTGAATCGCTTGGTTGGCTTTCGTCAAGATGACGCCAATGTCTTTCAAACTGTATTTAAAATTCCCATGGTACAAGGTGATGACATTTCGGCGCTGGGAGATACAGACCACGAGTTGGTTTGTCTGCTTCGCCACTCGTTCTGCCGTACGGTGCCTGGTCCCCGTCTCGGAAGTTTGAATTGTGTGGTCTGGATTGAGATTTGTGTTCGCATGAAGTACGCGCTTCAAATCTTCACTGACAATCAGCGCTCCATCCATCTTGGCTAATTCATAAAGATGAGCCGGAGTCAATTCACATTGAATCGAAAATCCGCCATCCATAATTGACAGCACTTGCTCCGATGCACCTACGACAATCAGTCCACCAGTCTTCGCCCGCAGAATGTTTTCAATACCCTCGCGCAAGACAGTACCAGGCGCCACTGTTCTCAAAATCTTAGTGATCATCGCTTCTCTCTTTGCGTCTTCTCTCATCTCGTCACCTCGAGAAAGCTTCCGTCAGCGCATCGCCAATCGATGAAACACCGACCACTTCCAGACTGTCCGCTCGAAGGAGCGATGGGCTCCACCCATGCTTTGGCACAACGCATCTTTTGAAACCCAATTTTTGCGCCTCGCGAATGCGCTGTTCTAATCTTGACACTTGACGAACCTCGCCAGTAAGCCCAACTTCCCCAATGAAAACATCTCCTGCATGCAAAGCTCGATTGCGAAAACTCGAAGCAAGCGCCATGGCCATCCCTAAGTCCAAAGCCGGTTCGTCAACACGCACACCGCCAGCTATATTGACATATGCATCAGATGATTGTAAATGCATGTCTACGCGCCGTTCGAGTACCGCCAACACCATATTCATCCGCTGTTGATCCGCTCCGGTTGCCATCCTCCTCGGTGTGCCAAAGCTAGACAGCGCAACCAGCGCCTGTACCTCCAGCAGAAGCGGACGACTCCCCTCAAGGGCCGCCACCACCGCCGAACCAGGCGCTTCATCAGGACGCTCTAACAAAAACATTTCCGAAGGATTGGCCACCTGCTCTAACCCATGCTCACGCATGTGAAAAATGGCCATTTCATGAGTAGAGCCAAATCGATTTTTTACAGCACGCACAATTCGTTGGTCGTGATATCTGTCTCCCTCAAAGTATAGTACTGCATCCACCATGTGTTCAAGCAGTCGAGGCCCGGCCAGCAGTCCATCCTTCGTCACATGCCCAACGATACAGATAGCAATGCCAGCTTGTTTCGCCATTCTCAACAGCGTCCCCGTACACTCGCGAACCTGCGCTACGCTACCGGCAGCAGACGTTACCGAACTTCGGTAGACGGTTTGAATCGAATCGACAATCATGAAGTCTGGCGCAAGAGCACTCGCCTGTTGCAGTGCCGCATCCAAATTCGTTTCTGCCAGAACAAATAACCTTGGAGACAACGCGGCGAGTCGCTCGGCGCGCATCTTCAGTTGAGTCGTCGACTCTTCTCCAGAAACATAGAGAATCTTCTTCCCACTGCTCGCTAAGTTTCGGCAAATTTGCAAAAGTAGCGTCGATTTTCCGATGCCTGGGTCACCACCGATTAAGACAAGCGAACCAGGGACCACGCCACCACCGAGCACCCAGTCCAATTCCGACATGCCGGTACTGTATCGCTCTTCGCGTTCGAAGTGAACATCATCGATAGCAATGGCAGAACTCGCCTGACCAAAGACGCCTCCACGCGCATCGGGAACGGTTTGAACGACTTCCTCAAGAGAATTCCACTCGCCACATCCTGAACATCTTCCCAGCCATTTTGCTGACTCCGTGCCGCATTCTCGACAGATGAATTTTGACTTTGGCTTCGCCATTCATTTTTACCCCTCTACGGTCAGGCGCTACCCTAGGACTCATCCATCTATCATACTCGATGGTCTAATTTTGTCCATGACACTGAATAGAAAAATGCGTCAAAAGAGAAAACATCCAGAACAAAAGCTCACACCGCAGTGTGAGCTTCTACAAACTCATCCGTCCTTTCGATGGCGTCTGCTCGACCGAAGGCAAGCCCACTCTCCAATGGATGGCTCGCACCAACCGAGTTTAAACAGTAGCACCTTGCTCAATGTCTAATCCGCCATCTCCAAGCCCAATCCGCACCTGCTGTCCTTTGCGAATTTCACCCGACAGAAGTGCTTCTGAAAGTCTGTCTTCAATGTGGCGCACGATGGCCCGTTTGAGTGGGCGAGCTCCGTACTGCGGATCAAACCCTTCTTTAGCCAAGAACTGCTTTGCCTCGTCCGTCAACGTGAACTGAATCTCCTGCTCCTTCAAACGCTTTTGTAAATCTGCCACCATCAAATCGACGATATGGCCAATTTGCGTTTCGTCCAGCGCATGAAAGACGATGATTTCGTCAATTCGATTCAGAAACTCTGGACGGAAAGACTTCTTCAGGTCGTCCATCACTTTGCCTTTCATGCCCTCATATTCGCTTGACCGATCCGGTTTAAACCCTAAGGTCCCGCCACGGCGGACCGACTCTGCTCCGACATTCGACGTCATGATGATGACTGTGTTGCGGAAATCCACGGTGCGACCTTTTCCGTCCGTCAATCGTCCATCGTCAAGCACTTGGAGCAGGATGTTGAACACTTCTGGGTGGGCTTTCTCGACTTCATCCAGGAGCACCACCGAATAGGGTTTACGCCGAACTTTCTCCGTCAACTGTCCACCTTCGTCAAAGCCTACATACCCCGGAGGCGCCCCAACCAATCGCGCGGTCGAATGCCGCTCCATGAATTCAGACATGTCAATGCGAATCATCGCATCCTCATCCCCGAACATGGCGTCTGCAAGAGCTCGAGCCAGCTCCGTCTTCCCGACACCCGTCGGCCCAAGGAAAATAAAGGAACCAATCGGACGCTTCGGGTCTTTGAGCCCGGCCCTGGCGCGACGGATGGCCCTCGCCACCGCAGTCACCGCTTCTTCTTGGCCAACAACACGTTGGTGCAAAACCTCTTCCAAATTGAGCAGACGGTCCGACTCTTCTTGCGCCAACTGCTTGACTGGAATTCCGGTCCAAGAAGCAACAATATGCGCAATGTCGTCGACAGTGACCTTAACATCATGATGATCCTGATTTTTCTGCCACTCTGCTTTCAACGCGTCCAATTCCCGTTTTAGCTTTTGTTCCGAATCGCGCAACCCTGCAGCCTTCTCAAATTCTTGTCCTTGTACTGCCGAGTCTTTTTCGCTGCGAATTTTCTCCAGTTTCTGTTCCAAATCTTTCAGATTCGGCGGGGCGGTATGTGTCCGCAATCGAACGCGCGACCCCGCTTCGTCAATCAAGTCAATCGCTTTGTCTGGCAGGAAGCGATCGGCGATGTAGCGGTCAGACAGGTGGACCGCAGCCTCTAAAGCTTCATCGGTAATTTTGACCCGATGATGCGCTTCATAGCGGTCTCTCAATCCGCGCAAGATCTGAACCGCCTCTGCGGCGGTCGGCTGGTCGACCGTAATCGGTTGAAACCGTCTCTCCAAGGCCGCGTCTTTTTCAATGTGCTTGCGATATTCGTCCAGGGTTGTCGCCCCGATGCACTGCAATTCACCTCGGGCCAATGCAGGTTTCAGAATATTCGACGCATCAATAGCACCTTCTGCGCCGCCTGCGCCGATCAGTGTGTGCAACTCGTCGATGAACAAAATCACGTTTCCCGCTTGACGAATTTCCTCCATAATCTTTTTCAAGCGGTCTTCAAATTCGCCGCGATACTTGGTTCCCGCCACCACGGTTCCCATATCCAGTACCATGACGCGCTTGTTCCGCAGTGTCTCCGGGATGTCCCCAGCAATGATGCGTTGTGCCAACCCCTCCGCAATGGCCGTCTTGCCGACTCCAGGCTCTCCAATCAGCACCGGATTGTTCTTGGTACGCCGCGACAGCACCTGAATAACTCGTTCGATCTCGTTTGCGCGGCCGATGACCGGATCGAGCTTACCATCCCTTGCCATCTGCGTTAAATCGCGTGCCAGATTATCCAATGTTGGCGTGCCAGCAGAACTTTCTTTGTCCGTTCCAAGTTCTGCAGCGTCGCCACCCAGCAACTGCAAGACTTGTTGTCGCGCTTTGTTGAGTCCGACTCCCATGTTGTTGAGTACCCGAGCCGCCACGCCTTCTCCTTCACGAATCAGTCCAAGCAGGATGTGCTCCGTGCCGACGTACGTATGATTGAGTTTGCGAGCCTCATCTATGGAGAGTTCTATCACTTTCTTCGCTCGCGGAGTGTAGGTCAAGCCGGAAGTCGGACCCTGGCCTTGACCGATGATTTTCTCCACTTCCGCTTGGACTTTGTCAGAACTGACACCCAAGCTATTGAGCGCTTTTGCGGCGATTCCCTCGCCTTCGCGGACCAGCCCAAGTAGAATATGCTCCGTGCCCACTCCAGGATGATGTAAACGAGTTGCCTCTTCTTGAGCTAAGGCGAGCACTTTCTGCGCACGTTCTGTAAATCGAGCATACATGTTAACGCACCTCCGTATCGTCTAATCGAAGCCGCTCGCGAACCAGCATGGCGCGGCGAATATCGCGCTCACCCGGCGCCAGTTCTTCGTGAAAGTACTTCTGCAAAAACGCTGGTTGAGTCATGACCATCAATTCTTTGAGAATACCCGAGGAGACCCCTTTGAGAATACCGAGATCGATACCCAGGCGCACATCCGACAGTCGCTGCAACGTTTCTCTAGAATCCATCCGCCTTGCGTAAGCGAGAATGCCGAAAGAGCGGCAGACTCGGTCTTCTAGAGCTTCTCGATTCTCTTGCAAAAGTGCTTTTCTGGCGGCGCGCTCATGGTCGATTAATTGATGGACCACGCTGGAGAGATTACCGATAATTTCTTCCTCAGTCTCGCCAAGAGTCACTTGGTTCGACACCTGGAACAGGCTTCCATTGGACTCGGTGCCTTCACCGTACATTCCGCGCACGGCTAAGCCCACGTGCGATACTGCCGTTAGCATGCGCTGAATGTTCCCGGACAGCACCAACCCGGGAAGATGCATCATGACGGAAGCTCGAATACCCGTGCCGACATTGGTTGGACAGGCCGTCAAATACCCGAACTTTTCATGAAATGCGTACAAGAGACTCTGTTCTAACGCGTCGTCTACGGCACTCGCGAGATGCCAGGCGTCTTCTAAGCGCAACCCGGGCATAATGCATTGAATGCGCAGGTGGTCTTCTTCATTGACCATGATGGATATCGCTTCATCGTCTCGCAACGCGATGGCACCGTGTTTTTCCGCCTCGGCTAAGTCGGGACTGATGAGATGCTTCTCCACAAACACCTGACGATCCAATGGGCTGAGAGAGGCGCAGCGAATGAACTCGAACTTGCCGACTTTCGCGACAGCCTCCGCAGCGACAGCCTCTTGCACGGCCCGAATGACCTCATCTGCGTGTGTATCGGTCTGCAGTATGGGGAACGGCAGTCCCTGCAAGTTCCGCGCAATGCGGATTCGGCTCGTCAGAATGATATCGTCTTCCGGTCCGCCATCCTTCATCCAACGGCTGGTGGCTCTTTGTAAAAAGTCGCTGAGTGACACGTCCCTTCCCTCCTCACTCACTCAATTGTGTTTCTAACTCGCGAATTTTGTCCCGAAGCTCGGCAGCTCGCTCAAATTGCTCCGAAGCGATGGCTTCTTGCATCTCGCGACGAAACTGCTCCAGCGTTTTGCGCTGTTTGACGCGCTCTCCCGACTTAGCTGGGACTTTCCCGGTATGTGTAGTGCTGCTTTGAATGCGTCTTAACAGCGGATCGAGCCGAACTGCAAAATGGTCGTAACAGTCCGGGCAGCCGAAACGCCCAATTTTCGTAAATTGACCATACGTCATTCCACAGGTAGAGCATTGTGCCGGCGCCACTACACCCGGTGGGCTGACACCTGGAGACGATTCCATATTCAGGAGCCCACTCAGCAGATGATTGAAATCAAACGGGTTACCGGCCGCAAACTGTGTTAAGAAGTCCCCATTCTCTTTGGCGCACTGCTCACACAGGTGCGTAGCGCTCATCTTGCCTCCAACAATTTTGTTCACATGCACATTGGCCTGTCGCTCGTGACATTTCTGACACAGCATACGGAGCACCTCCTGATACGAAGGGTTTTTATGAATTCTCTGCCTCGTTCGGTTCCAGCAAGAGAACTTGGAGCACATGTTTGAGAATACGCGCCCTCAACCAGTCTCGAGTCGGAAGGTCGACGGAAAGAACTTCCCGACGCACCATCGTCCGCAACAACATCGCTTCGCGGGGAGTCATGATGGACTCGCGAGCCAGCCTTTCAAGCACGCCTTCCGCGTCGTGTTGCGACATTTCTGTGGGCCACGACTGCAAGAGTTTGACGAGCGTGTGGGTATCGTCTGAGGGTATTTCCCGAATTCGAATATACCCGCCGCCGCCTCGCTTTGACTCAACAATGTATCCCCGCTCCACTGTAAACCGAGTGGAGATGACGTAGTTGATTTGCGATGGCACACACTTGAACAACTCTGCCAACTCAGACCTTTGCAGTTCTACCGTACCATACTTGCTGTCGCTCATCACAGACTTCAGATACTCTTCGATAATATCCGTTACATTCCGTCCCAATAGGCTCCTCCTCCCCCAGTACTGATGCGGACTCTGCTCCTCGGAAAACCTTCGCCTGGACCCCGCATCACAATCAACCGCAACGCGGCTTCTGACTTTGACTTTCCTTGACCTTATTATAGCACGACCCTTGCAAAGCGCAAGCATCTTCACGTATCGCGGATTTTTGTTTTAGAATTCCTTGTCTCCTGCAGAACTATTCCAACCGTTGCTTCTCGATGCGTAGAGAAGTACACTTTGGTGCAAAGGAAATTCGCCGAGAAAGGTTGTCGACCATTCTATGTCAGCAAACCGGCAAACAGAAATCGCTCTCGCAGCGGTGCGCCTGTTTGAACAAAAAGGATACAGGGCCACATCGGTTCAAGACATTGCGGATGCCGTCGGCCTTCAAAAAGGAAGTCTCTATCATTACATTCACTCAAAAGAAGAACTTTTACTGCAAATTGCCAAGCAGGCCATTGGTGAATTTAATCACACGCTGGAACGGATTCTCGAGGAGGACATACCAGCTCGCGATAAACTCTCCCTGATGATTGAAAACCACCTTGTGGTCAGTGTCACCAACCTTCAGACGACCACTGTCCTGTTACGCGAGGCGTTTGCCTTAGATGAACCTCAGCACCAGATGATTTTGGACCAAACCGATAAATATGTCGATCTCGTTGCCACCATTCTCGAAGAAGGTCGAGAGCAAGGCGAGTTTGATGTGGAAGATACCAAGATTGCGGCTCTGGCCATCCTTGGCTCCTGTAATTGGCTTTACCGATGGTATCAGACGTCCGGAAAACTGACGGCGCGAGAGATTGCAAGAATGTTCAGTCATGTCTTTCTCTATGGACTGTTGGCCAAGCCAAAAGATGAAGGAGATACGGTCTAATCTGAGGGTGCAAGTTCAGCAGAACCCGCACTTCGCACCCTCATATCTTGCTCGGTAAGCCCTGTGCCAGACCCGTGCCCACGTGCCGAGCTCGCCTTTGCCAAAGCAGCCGGCAGCGTGGGCCTGAGTGTTCACCCACAACAATAAAAGCCCCGAGGGGAGGGTGGACAGAGATGGTCTTCCTCTCTGCACCCCCACACTCGGGGCTTTCGTTCGTCTCTCTCGCCTGGCAACGTCCTACCTTCCCAGGGGTCTGCACCCCAAGTATTCTCGGCGCTGGAGGTCT
>NZ_JAMCCX010000016.1 GCF_024706985.1 Alicyclobacillus sp. SP_1
TCGTCACCTACCACGATACCAGGAGGTTTTTTAATCTAGCAAATCTTAAATTGCTTCATTACAGGACTGCTTAAGAACGCGAATTTTCACTTCCAATAATTGATGGCATGAAAGCCCCATCGTATAGTCGAGGTGCCAGTTCAGAGATGGATACAGGACGACGACTGGCCGAAACAAGTACGCAGAGAGGAGAGTGACTTTATGAAAAAATGGCTTGGCCTAACCACCGTAGCTTTCGCCCTTTTCGCACTCACCATGCCCATGCTGCACACGACTAGCCCGCAAGTCCACGAACCACCCGACTACTACGACGCGACGAGCGCCGCCGTCACAAACGCTCCACAAATCCACGAACCGCCTGACTACTACGACGACGTGACCACTTCCGTCCAGCAACACTAAGTCTTAACGGTAACGAGCAAGGAGCAAGACAGTCAATGGGCGTGCTGAGTTTGAACTCCGTTGTGTTGAACAGGCGGAACGTGCGTGTAAGAGCCAATTTCAAGGCCTGTGCACTCTGACTTCAGAACATCCATCATGTCGACCATACCAAGAATGTCCCCCTTCCGTTGGGGGACTATCCGCAGATAATACTCCGGGTCGATGTTTAAATTCCGCATCTGGACTAGTTTGACCTTTGCCCGTCGCAAAAACGCAGCCATCGCCTCAACCTCTTCTTCGCGGTCTGAGACCCCCGGAAATACTAGATAATTAATGGACGTATAAACGCCGTGGTCGGCTGCATAAGCCAAGGAAGCTTCAACATCAGAAACCTTATACTGACGAGGTCGATAATACGCATCATAATGCTCAGGAATGGCGCTGATGGTGGAAACCCGCATCAAATTCAACCCTGCGTCGACAATGCGCTGAATTCCGCGGGTAAACCCCGCGTTCGTATTGATGTTCACGTATCCATCGGACGTACGCTCTCGCAAAGCGCGAATGGATTTGGCAATGTCCAGAAAACGCGTTGATGGCTCACCCTCACAGCCCTGCCCAAAAGAAACAACTCCACGCGGATTCTGTTGAATATGCGCGTGCATCACCTCCACCATCTCCTCGACCGTCGGACGAAACGTCAGACGCGTCTGTGGAGCTGGGAACGGAGCACCCTCCGGTTGTTCTGAAATGCATCCGACACACGCGGCATTGCAGACATTGGATGCAGGAATCGCTCCTTCTTGACGGCCGAGAAACGTGTTTCGCGCCGTCATACAACCATACACCAAGGCACAATGGGATAAATGCGCGAAGAGGCGGTTTTCCGGAAAGGTTTGCAGGACCCGCTGAACGGCGGCTTCTACGTCCGCCTCGGAGACAGTCTCTGGGTTCCATTCATCCGATGCATCCGTCGGATGAGCCGCAACGACAAACGCATCCTTGTGCCACCCAACGGCAGTATAACCAAACAGCGGGAGGGTCTCCTCTTCTTTTGCGCGTTTACTATAGCCCGGCAAGAACAACCGGGTGTAGCCTTGCGGCAAAAGAGCTCCAACCGCATAACAGGAGGTCGGCAGGGCTTCGAGTTGCCCATCTTCAGGACGAATGCCAATAGCGCGCGTTCCTGGCAGCCAGGTGAGCGTTGCTCCTTCCGGCAGCGGAATCCATTCATGAGGTTCGACATCAGTCAGATAATCGCCAGTTCGACCGGGGGCTAGATACCGCGGATGGTCCATGACTTCCCCTGCCGCATTGGCGTAGAGAAGTTTTGGGGTTTTCACACAGTTCCCTTCCTTCTTTTGTGCCTGCTCGGCTGGCAGGGTGCACACAGCCTTATACATACATGGTCAAGCACTTCTCATGAGGGCACGGCCAAGCTACCGCCGCAAGCAACACAAGACTCTTATGGAATCTGTCGCCTGATAAAAACCACAAACTAGTCACAGTGTCGCCAATCGCTCGCGGTTTAGACGCTCGCTGGTACGGGGGCGGCAGAAGCAGGGTGAGGCGCGGATGGTGCTGGCTTTTTCTCGCGCTGCAATGACAACGAATCGAGAAACTCTGCATTGGTCTTGTAGTGGCGGAATTTGCGAAGAAACATCTCCGTGAAGTCCTGATTCTCACCCATCGACTTGCGAATGGCCCAGACTTTTTCTAATTCATCGCGAGGCATGAGCATTTCTTCACGACGAGTGCCTGACCGGCGGATGTCGAGAGCTGGGAAGACTCGTTTCTCGGACAAACGGCGGTCCAAATGCAATTCCAAATTGCCAGTACCCTTAAACTCCTCGTAGATGACATCGTCCATGCGAGAACCCGTCTCCACCAAGGCGGTGGCCAAAATGGTCAAACTGCCACCCTCCTCAACCTTCCGAGCAGCCCCAAAAAATCGCTTAGGACGGTGGAACGCTGCCGGGTCAATACCACCGGAAAGAGTTCTCCCACTCGGTGGTACCACGAGGTTGTAAGCGCGGGCTAGCCGCGTGATGCTATCCAAGAGAATGACGACATCTTGCTTGTGCTCGACCAAGCGAATCGCCCGTTCAAGGACCAGTTCCGCGACTTTGATGTGATTTTCAGGGACTTCATCAAACGTGGACGCGACCACTTCGCCACGGACGGACCGCTGCATGTCGGTGACTTCCTCAGGCCGTTCGTCAATGAGTAGAACAAACAACTGGGCATTTGGATAATTGGTTGCAATGCTGTGTGCGATTTCTTTGAGGAGCACAGTTTTGCCAGCCTTCGGCGGGGCAACGATGAGACCGCGCTGGCCGAAGCCAACCGGAGCGAATAGGTCGATAACACGCGTCGAGAGATGCTCAGGGGTTGTTTCCAACTGAATGCGCGAATTCGGGAAGAGAGGGGTTAGTGCCGGAAAGTGCAGGCGCTCTGCCGCGATTTCTGGGCTGTAGCCGTTGACCGCCTCCACGTGCAGTAATCCAAAGTATCGTTCGTTCTCCTTGGGCGCGCGAACCTTGCCCGAAACCAAGTCTCCTGTCCGCAAATCAAAGCGGCGAATTTGAGACGCGGCGACATAGATGTCTTCCGTGCTGGGCAGATATCCAATCGGCCGGAGAAATCCGAAGCCATCCTGCATAATTTCCAAAACGCCTTCCGCGAACATCAAGCCATCTTTCTCAGCCTGCGCCTTGAGAATGGCGAAAATCAGCTCGCGCTTCTTCATGTTTCCGTAGTATGGTATCTGAAATTCCTTAGCGAATTTGTAGAGCTCTGTCAATTTTTTCTCTTCTAGCTCTTTGATATCCAAGTAAGTCCCCCACATTCTTCCCGTTTGAGCATTCCACGACTCTGTATGTGCGCCTTTCTGCCCATCTGTTCCCGTACTTCGGACAGAAGGGAATGCCATCTCTTTTACCCTACGTTACAACGACCATTCTATGCACTCGTCTATGCACACGCGCATTGGCGGATTGCGGCCAGAAGCCGCTCGCTGTACTCAGTCGCCCATGGCTGGTTTCCGTGCTAGGTCATGCAGTGCGTCGACGAAGCGAACCGTGCCTGTCTTGGCACGCATGACAATCGAGTGGGTGCGCGCCTGGTTGCGTGTGAGGAAACGAACGCCGCGCAGCAGTTCGCCATCCGTAACACCCGATGCCGCAAAAATCGCGTCCTCGCCCCGGACGAGAGCGGACAATTCGAGAACCTTCCCTACATCTTCAATGCCCATCGCACGGCAGCGCGCGCGTTGTTCATCATTTTCCGGGAGAAGTCGCCCCATGAAGTCCCCGCCGAGACATTTGAGCGCCGCTGCCGCCAGCACACCTTCCGGGGCACCTCCCGCACCGAGCAACAAATCCACCCCAGTGTCGTCGAAGGCCGTGTTCAGTGCACCAGCAACATCCCCATCTTGAATCAATTTGATTCGCGCACCGGCACTGCGAACCTGCTCAATCAAATGCTCATGACGAGGTCGGTCCATGATGACCACGACGACGTCTGAAATGGACTTTTCCGTGGCCTCGGCAACAGCTACCAAGTTTTCTCGGACAGTGGCGTCCAAATGGACACGACCACGCGCCTTGGGTCCCACCGCAATCTTGTCCATATACATGTCCGGAGCATGCAACAAGGTGCCACGCGGGGCGACCGCGACCACCGCCATCGCATTCCACTGCCCTTTGGCGACAATGTTCGTGCCCTCCAGTGGGTCGACCGCAACGTCCAACTGTGGACCTGTGCCTGTCCCTAGCCGTTCGCCGATGTAAAGCATGGGGGCTTCGTCCATTTCACCTTCACCAATCACCACGGTTCCATCCATATGAACGGTGTCAAACATCATCCGCATGGCGTTGGTGGCAGCACCATCGGCCTCGTTTTTCTGTCCAAGCCCCATCCAACGGGCGCTCTTCAGTGCGGCCATTTCCGTTACTCGGACAATTTCCAAAGCCAATTCTCGTTCCATGGCGCGGAAAACACTCCTCTTGTGAAAGATGACTAGTTGCTCTGCTCCGCAACCGACAAATTCGGTTGAGATGACATGAGAGTTCCTCGGATGGCATTAGAACATTGACGCACTTTTCACAAACGAGCATGTCTCGCATGAGTGGTAGGGTGCTGCCATCTTATAGATTCCACGCCTCATGACGATAGAGCTGGACGAGACCTGTCCTTGCAAACATACGTAAACCGGGAAAGTACCAGAACTTCCGCCCCGTGGATGGTTTCCTCGCGACAAGCGAGGTTACTCACTGAATTTAGAAGAAGAGGAAGGATGAATTGATTGTTCCGAAACAAGGGGTAAAGTCCGAAGGATTCGGACTCACTCATATGCTCAGTATAGTGACAAACCCCTCAGCCTGTCAAAATGGCAAATATATCATTTTGCCGCAACCCAGACTAAAAAACAAACCGAGCACGCGACAGACGTCTTTTTAATTCCTCCATGACGACATCTTCATCTGCTTCACCATCTGCTTCATAGGTGACAGAGAAGCGGACAAAATGCCCCGCATCATCCCAAGGCACAGTTGAAATGGAGAATTCCTGGATGAGATACTCGGAAAACTCGGCGGCATTTTCAAACGATGGGCCACCTTCCGCAGCACGCGGAGCTTGCACGTACAGAAAAAACGACGCTTTCGGCTTAATGGCCGGGAAACCGCAGGACTGAAGCACGTCGACCAACTTGTTGTGGCGCCGCGAGTATTTCGCTGCCGTTTCCACCGTCCACTCTGGATGCGCCAATGCTTCGGCGGATGCAATCTGAATCGCCCGAAACTGACCCGAATCCTGATTGTCTTTCACGGTCGCGAACGCTTTGACCACTTGTTCATTGCCGGCGACAAAACCGAGACGCCAGCCCGTCATATTGAATGCTTTCGACATGGAATGAATTTCTACACCGACATCCACAGCACCGGGAACAGACAAGAACGAAAACGGTGCATGCCCATCGAAGGTGAGGGCACCGTAGGCGTTGTCGTGTACGACGAGAATGTGATGTTGGCGTGCAAAATCGACCAACTTTTCAAAGAAAGAAGGAGGTGCAACCGCTCCCGTTGGGTTGTTCGGATAGTTCAAATAGAATAACTTCGCGCGTCGGCACACTTCATCCGGAATAGAGGACAAATCCGGCAAATAGTCATTCCCCGGATAAATCGGAAGATTGTAAGCCGAACCGCCGAGCCACGTGGAGAGGGTCGCCAACACTGGATATCCTGGAACCGTCTGCAGCACCACATCCCCCGGATTGACAAACGCAAACGGAAGAGCGGCTAGTGCTGGCTTAGACCCAATGCTGTGATTGATTTGCGTCTCGGGATTCAACCCATGAACGCCGTAGACTTCAGACAGGTAGCGCGCCGCAGCCACTTTGTAAGCATGAATGCCGTTGTCCGCATAAAAGCGATTCTCCGGTTGAAGAGCGGCATGATACAGTGCGTCTGCCACCTCTTTACGAGCTGGCTCATCCGGTTCGCCCACCCCCATGTCGATGATGGTCCGCTCTGGATGAGCAGCCAGCGCTGCCGCTTTGGCTCGCTTAATCCGCTCGAATTTATAAATCACCGTATCCAATCCAAAATTGCTTCCACCAATTCGTTCTGCAAACAAGTCCCGAATCCATGCCTCTGACATGCGCTACCCCTCCCAGCTCCCTATTTTTAGTTCTGGTCAAAACTTTTCCCGCTCCGGTTACTCCTCATTGGGTGAATGCGCTTCATCCGCTACTTCTATCCCTACACGCGTCCAACCTTGGTCCACGCTCGGCTTGTGCAAAGTGCTCCACTCCATTAAATCTCGCTCAATTTCCAAGTCCGTCAACGGATGCCGAATCATGGCATCCATGACGTCTAACGAACAGACTGCACCATGCGCACCCGCGCGCGCTGCCTGCAGAACATGCAGCGGATGGCGAAGGCTCGTGGCCAGTACTTTCGTCGGAAGAGCGTAGTTGCGGTAAATACCCACCATCTCTCTCATGAGGCTCGCTCCGTCTTCTGAAATGTCCTCGTTTCGTCCGAGAAAAGGACAAATGTAGGCACATCCCGCTTGAGCCGCGAGCAAAGCTTGAGGCACCGTGTAGACGAGCGTCGCCGCCGCTTTTCCACCCCGCTGCGAAATCTCGTGGATGGCACGCAGACCCTCTGCGGTCAGAGGGACATTGAGGACGACTTTCTCGCTCACTTGCCGCAACACTTCCGCTTCCGCAACAATGCCGACCGCATCCAACTTGTTGGTGGCGGCAAAGATAGGCCCATCGACGAACTCCGCGAATACACTCACCGCTTCTTCGGTCGGAAGTCCGTGTTGATGCAACGCCAGTGGGTTCAGCGTCACCCCGCGAAGAACGCCCCAAGAGGCGACCAATTTCGCCTCTCGAATGTCGACGGAATCGAGCAAGAATTCCATGAGTGCTCCTCTCCTACGAACGCACAATGCCGAGCATCTTGCGCGCCTCGTCTGGCGTGGCCACGGGGCGCTCTAACTCGTCTGCCAAGCGCTTCATTCGCGCGACCAATTGAGCGTTGCTGTCCGCCAGAACTCCTTTGCGGTAGTAGATATTGTCTTCAAATCCCACCCGCACGTGTCCACCCATCACAATAGAGAGAGTGCCCAGCGTCAGTTGATGCCGACCCATTCCGGCAACGCTGTACGTTGCACCTTCGGGCAGCGAATCCACCAAGAATTGAAGATTTTTAGGCGTAGCTGGCAAGGCACCTGGCACTCCGAGCACAAAGTCAAAGTGATAAGGCGGCGTGACCAAGCCGAGCTTGGCTAAGTGCAAGGCATTCGCTATCATTCCTGCGTCAAAAATCTCAAATTCGGGGCGCACACCGTGACGTTGCAAGGTTTCTGCAAAACGACGCAAGTCCGATGGAGAATTCATGAAGACGTCGTCACTGAAATTAACCGTCCCACATGTCAGCGTTGCCATTTCGGGACGAAGAAAAACAGGCTGAAGGCGCTCTTCTGCCGACATTCCAACGGCGCCACCCGTAGACACTTGCACGATGGCATCTGTTCGAGAGCGAATTTCTGCAATCGCTTCGGCAAAGATGTCCTTATCTTGAGTAGGGCGTCCATCGGCGGTGCGCACGTGGAGATGGATGATACTCGCTCCTGCAGCCGCACACTCCGCCGCGGCTACGCCAATTTCTTTGGGAGTGATGGGTAGATGCGGCTGTTGTTCACGTGTCACTTCCGCACCCACCATGGCCGCTGTAATCATAAGTGGCTCCATGCTCACTCCCCCTTGGAAGACTCTTCTATGCCTTCAGAGGTTCCGCGCTGATGTCGTTGCAATGCCAACGGTACAACGCAAGTACCCGTGGCATACGTCACCACTTGCGGCGGGTCAAGCGCGCGCGCTGCCGAGGGAACGTCTGGCAAAATATTCGCTTCAACGACCTTGTAGGCTGTAAACTCCATGGCCCGCGACGTCTTTCCGACTCGGGTGATACGGCCGCGCGCCTCGATATAATCGCCAGCATATACAGGCGCCCGGAATTCTACCTTGTCATAGGCGACAAACAGACCCTCGTCGCCATCGAGGCGGATGAGCAATTCCGTCGCCACGTCGCCGAACAACCCGAGCATCCTCGCGCCGTCTACCAGTTGCCCCCCATAGTGCGCATCGTGATGGCTCATGCGCAGTCGGATGACACACTCTTCTAGACCCGCTTCCTGTTCAATCAATCGCGTCACCTCGCAGTTGTTCGTGGACTGCTTCGCGCAGTTCATCAATGTCAAATGGCTTCGTGAAATGAGAGAGTGCCCCCATTTGCATGGCCTCTTGAATCAAGTCGAGCTCCCCGTAAGCCGTCATCATAATCACTCGCGTCGTTTGATTCAACTTGCGCAAATTCCTTAAAATTTCCAAACCGTCCATGCCCGGGATTTTCATATCCAGCAAGACCAAATCGGGCGACTCCCGCTCAAAAAGTTCCAGCGCGGTGGCGCCATTTGCCGCCAAAAACGTGTGATACCCCTCTCGCTCCAACACTTCTTGCAAGAGGATTCGAATACCAAACTGGTCATCCACGACTAAAATTTTATGCGACATATTGGTTGCACTCCCTTGACTGGTCCCATTCCAGTACCACTCCACTCTGCTCGACTCCCCAGACCCCGCAAAGAACTTTATAATTGACCTGCAAATCCCTTCATTGGAGACGATGCGGACCCACGGCCGCGAGCGAGCGCCGCTCCCACAAAATCGCGAAAGAGAGGTTGAGCTCGATTGGGGCGAGACGTAAACTCCGGATGGAACTGAACGCCAACAAACCACGGGTGATTTGGCAACTCGACGATTTCCACCAAGTGCCCATCGGGAGACGTGCCCGAGATGAGCATCCCCGCTTCCTGCAGTTCGTCCCGAAATGTGTTATTAAACTCGTACCGATGACGATGCCGCTCGTGCACCAACTCCTCCACATACGCCTGGCGCGCTCTCGACCCGCCTGCCAATTGGCAAGGGTATGCCCCCAGTCGCATGGTTCCGCCTTTGTCCGCAACGTCCTTTTGGTCCTCGAGAAGGTCGATGACCGGGTGAGCCGTCGACGGGTCAAATTCACTACTGTGCGCATCGTCCCAGCCCAGCACGTGACGAGCATACTCAATGACCGCCGTCTGCATGCCGAGACAAATGCCAAAGTAGGGGATGTTGTGCTCCCGAGCGTACTGGCCCGCCACAATCTTCCCTTCGATACCGCGATCGCCAAATCCTCCTGGCACCAGAATGCCATCCACTCCAGCCAGTAAATCAGCCACGTTGTCGGAGGTCACGTCTTCGGACTGTATCCATCGAATGTCGACACTCGCATCATGCGCAAATCCACCGTGATGCAAGGCGGCCGCCACGCTCGCATACGCGTCTGGCAGCGCGACGTACTTGCCCACGACCGCTATTGTCACTTGGTGGTGCAAATTGGCCACCGCGTGCACCATCTCGCGCCACTCGGTCATATCCGGCTCCGGAGCCTGCATGCCGAGATGTTGCAGGACAATGTCGTCCAATCCCTCTTGCTGGAGCATCAGCGGCACCTCATAGAGGTTGTCCGCATCACGATTCTCAATGACCGAGTCCATGTCTGTGTCGCAGAAGAGGGCGATTTTCTTTTTGACCTCAATGGAAAGTGGGACTTCGGTGCGGCAGACGATAATATTTGGGGTGATCCCGATGGAACGAAGCTCAGCCACGCTGTGCTGCGTGGGCTTGGTCTTGACTTCACTCGCCATGCGCAGATACGGAATGAGGGTCACGTGGAGGTAGAGTGCGTTTTGCCGCCCCACTTCCCCTTTCATCTCTCGAATGGCTTCGAGAAATGGCAAGCTCTCAATGTCTCCAACTGTTCCACCAATTTCCGTAATGACGATATCTGTGTGAGGAGTTGCCGCTTGGAGGATGCGTTCCTTAATTTCTGCGGTCACGTGCGGTATGACTTGGACTGTCCCACCGAGATAGTCTCCTCGGCGTTCTTTGGTGATGACCGACCAGTACACCTTGCCACTTGTGACATTGTTGGCCTGTGTCAAGTTGATGTCGATGAACCGCTCATAATGACCGAGGTCCAAATCCGTTTCGGCACCATCTTCGGTCACAAAGACCTCTCCATGTTGATAGGGCGACATCGTGCCCGCGTCAATATTGATGTATGGATCGAACTTCTGTATGGTCACATTCAATCCTCGATTTTTCAACAGGCGCCCGAGCGATGCAGCAGTGATGCCTTTGCCCAGGCCAGATACCACTCCGCCTGTGACAAAGATGAATTTCGTGGACATGGTAGTTCCTCCCCAATGGTGATACCGCACTTGCAGTCGTTCCGTCACAACCGAGGGGCGAGCATCGTCCTTTGCCGCTCGCCCTCTCGCACAAAAAGAAGCGTTCTGGGATTTTTCCAGAACGCGCCTCTGGTGTCAGAGCCCTGAGGCAAATCAGTCCTCGTCTTCTTCTTCGTCGTCTTCCTCGTCCTCTTCGAGCAGAGGCTCTTCGGTGAATTCTTCCTCGGCATCGTCGCCATCGGCGTCTTCTAAATCGTCTTCGTCCGCCAAGTCGTCTGCAGTTTCTAAGACATCGGCAAATGCATCAACTTCTGCATCCGCGTCTTCTTCTGGCACGGCATCCTCTTCAAAGGCGTCTTCTTCATCCTCTTCGCTGAATGCATCCCCGGAACGCCGAATGAATTTTTTCCCGACCCCACTGTGACTGGTTTTATCGACTGGGTACCAACGAATCAATCCCCAGACATTTTGCCCCACACAGGTAAACCGCCCATCCACGTTAACCTCGGTGTAGAGGCGTGCGATGACATCCTGCACCTCGCTGTCGCTCATCGAGCGCAACGTCTGAATCTCCCGCATAATATCGCGGAAATAGAGTGGCTCCCGTTTGGTTTTGAGGATTTCGTACACTAATTCCACGAGCGGCATTTGCCGAATCTCGTCGCTGCTCTTTTTCAGTGCAACCGCCATTCACAACTCCTCCTCAAGGCAAAGAGGCACACCCGGCTGGCGTACCTGGAAACGGGACTGGTGAAAACGACCCAGTGACGGCTTGCCAGGGAGTCTGCCTCGGTATCCACTCACTCCAAATGTGTGGATTATATCATAAGACGGGAACAGAATCACAAGGTCATCCATGGAAATAAAACCATCAAATCGTCAGCAATTTTTTGCGGATCCCGCTCGTCACTCGCCCACACCTGCTTCCACTCCTCGCTTTCGCGCACGGAAGTGGCAAAGTGGCGGCGAAAACGCGCCACCAGCGCTCGCTCCACATCGGCCTCAAGCCGCCGTCTCCGACGTGCCTCCCAGTACCCACTCTCGCGAAGATGGTCGCGGTGGGCCTCCATGGCTGCAACCAGTGCTTCCAACCCCACCCCTTCGGCCCCACGCGTACGGACAATCGGCGGCTTCCACTCTTCTCGGTAGCTGCGCTTGTCGTGCAACATCAACTGAATTTCGCGCACCAACGCATCACTGCCGGGAAGGTCATCTTTGTTGACGACAAAGATGTCGGCAATTTCCATAATACCCGCCTTTGCGGTCTGAATGCTGTCGCCCGAGCCGGGGGTGAGCACAAGCACGACGGTGTCCGCGACAGTCAGCACATCCAATTCAGACTGTCCAACCCCCACCGTCTCGAGTAGAATCACATCGCAACCGTACGCTTCGAGGACATGAAGCATATCCTCCGTGGACGCCGCCAAACCACCGAGACCTCCGCGCGTGCCAATGCTCCGAATGAACACCCCAGGGTCGGCGCTGTGTGCCGTCATTCGAACGCGATCGCCCAAAAGCGCCCCACCCGTAAACGGACTGGACGGGTCCACCGCGAGCACACCAACGCGCAGGTCCTGCTTGCGCAGATGGCGCAGCAAGACATCGACCAACGTGCTCTTGCCCGCACCAGGCGACCCGGTCAGGCCCACCACGTGCGACCGACCTGCGAACGGATAGAGGTCGTGCAAGACCTCACGCCGCTCTGGCGACTCCCCTTCGACGACGGACAGCGCCTTTGCGACCGCCCGCACGTCACCCTGAAGAATGCGCGAAACGAGTGGATGCACCAGCTCTCTCTCCTCTATTTCAACAGATTGCGGGCGATGACCAGGCGTTGGATTTCGTTGGTCCCCTCATAAATTTGCGTGATTTTGGCATCCCGCATCATGCGCTCCACTGGATACTCGCGGATGAACCCGTACCCACCAAACACCTGCACCGCTTCGGTCGTCACCTGCATGGCGATGTCGGACGCGAACACCTTGCTCATGGCTGACGCCTGTCCGTATGGCAATCCCTCCGACTCAAGCCAAGCCGCCTGATAAGTGAGCAAGCGAGCCGCTTCGATTTTCGTCGCCATGTCCGCGAGTTTGAACTGTATCGCCTGCAGGTCGGCAATCGGTGCGCCAAACTGCTCACGCGTCTTGGCGTAATCCCGCGCCGCTTCAAATGCCCCTTGGGCAATCCCAACCGCCTGCGCGGCAATGCCGTTGCGCCCACCATCGAGCGTCATCATGGCAATCTTGAAGCCAAAGCCCTCCTCGCCGAGGCGATTCTCGACCGGCACGCGGCAGTCCTCAAAAATGAGTTCGACCGTGGTCGACCCACGGATGCCCATTTTCTTCTCATGCTTGCCAATGCGAAATCCCGGCATTCCTTTCTCCACAATAAACGCCGTCACCCCGCGCGTCTTCTTGCTGCGGTCGGTCGCCGCAAAGACGACATACGTCTCGGCTGCGTCACCGTTGGTGATGAACACTTTATTGCCACTGAGCACATAGCTGTCCCCGTCTAGGCGAGCGGTCGTGCGCATACCTCCCGCGTCCGATCCGCTACCGGGCTCGGTCAACCCATACGCCCCGAGGGTTTTACCTTCGGCCATCGGCTTCAAGTACTTCTGCTTTTGCGCCTCGGTTCCAAATTTGTAAAGCGGCCAGCCAGCCAAGCTCGTGTGAGCCGACAGCACCACGCCCGTCGACGCACAAACGCGAGACAGTTCCTCCACCGCAATCACATAGCCGAGAAAGTCCATACCCGCTCCGCCGTATTCCTCCGGCCAAGGAATGCCGGTTATACCGAGTTCGCCCATCTTGTCAAAAAGACTGCGGTCAAAGTACTCTTTCTCATCGCGATCCGCCGCTCCCGGCGCCACTTCTTTCTCCGCAAACGACCTCACCAACTCGCGCAGTTGCTGATGCTCTTTATCCAATGTGAATTTCACAGAAAATCCGCTCCCTTAGTCAATTCGCACGTCTGCAAGCTTAGCCTGTACAATCATCAACCATGGCCCAGAGGCCGGTCAACGACGGTCGGTTCTGACCGTTAAATGTGTCTGGAAATGACAATCCGCTGAATTTGATTGCTACCTTCATAAATTTGTGTGACTTTCGCGTCGCGCATGAATCGCTCCACATGATAATCCGCCATGTACCCGTATCCACCAAACAACTGCACAGCATCCGTCGTAATCTGCATCGCCGCATCCGATGCGAACAATTTGGCCATCGATGCCTCTTTGGCGCATGGCAGGTCACGCATCTTCCGAAATGCCGCGTTATAAATCAGCCAGTGCGAGGCTTCAATCTTCGTCGCCATGTCAGCGAGCGTGAACTGAACCGACTGAAACTGGAAGAGATCTTTGCCAAACTGCCTGCGATTGCGCACATAGCGATTGGCCGCATCAAACGCCGCGCGCATAATCCCCTGCGCCTGCGCCGCGATACCAATACGCCCCGTGTCAAGCATGCGCATGGCGATGGTAAAGCCTTCTCCTTCAGCGCCCAGTCGATTGTCCATGGGGATGCGCGCGTCCTCAAACAGCAGTTCTGCGGTCGACGACCCATGCAGCCCCATTTTCCGCTCCTTGCGGCCAATTTGAAAGCCTGGCGTATCGCGATCCACCAAAAAGGCAGTCACCCCATGACTTCCTTCGGCTGGATTGGTGACGGCGAACACGCAGTAGACATCGGCCTCACCACCGTTTGTGATGAACACTTTGCTCCCGTTCAACACGTACGTGTCTCCGTCCCGGACGGCGCGCGTGCGAATGGACGATGCGTCCGATCCAGCCCCGGGCTCGGTCAATGCAAACGCTCCGAGGAACTCGCCGCTGGCGAGTTTGGGCACATACTTGCGTTTTTGCTCCTCACTGCCAAAGTAGAGGATGGGGAACGTGCCGACCGACGTGTGCACGGCAAGTACCACCCCGAGGGCCGCTGAAGCGTAGGAAATTTCTTCAATGGCGAGAATGTACGACACGAAATCTGCGCCTACGCCACCCCACGCCTCCGGGATGGGTAAACCGAGAATGCCAAGTTTGGCCATCTCCTTCACGATATCGCGCGGAAATTCGTCCCGCTCATCAATCTCGGCGGCGCGTGGGACAATCACGTCCCGGGCAAACTGCCGCACCAACTGCTGCATATCGCGCTGTTCCGCTGTGAATTCGAAGTCCATCGGTCTCGCTCACTCTCCTCGGAACTCGGGTTTACGCCGCTCGACAAAAGCACGCATGCCTTCCTGCCTGTCGGCGGTTGAAAAGGCAAGACCAAACAAGGCCGCCTCGTGAGCCGCACCATGCCTTAAATCCATGGAATCCCCTTCATAGACGGCTCGTTTGACCAGAGCCAACGCCGATTTTGGCAACGCGCCGAACTTTTCAGCGAGCGTTCGCCCTGCCGCCTCCAGCTCCGCTTCCGGCACAACTTGTGTCACGAGCCCGTAAGATAGTGCTGTCGCCGCGTCAATCGTATCGCCCGTGAGCAGCAGGTGCAGTGCCCGCCCTTGGCCAATCAAGCGGGGCAGGCGCTGACTGCCAGCAAAGCCGGGGAGAACGCCAATCGTCACTTCCGGTTGTCCAAACTTCGCTCCTTCTGCGGCAATTCGCAGGTCACACGCCATAGCGAGTTCCAATCCACCGCCGAGCGCATAGCCTTGAATCAGTGCGATGGTCGGTTGCGGCAAGGCCTCGAATTCGGCAAATACGTCTTGGCCTTGGCGCGAGAAGTACTCAGCCTCTGTAACGCGCAAATCGACCATCTCCGCAATGTCCGCTCCGGCCGCAAAAGCCCGCCCTTCACCACGGAGGATGACGGTTCTGATATCCGGATGGCTGGAGATGACCGCGAGATGCTCGTGTAATTCCTCCATCACGCGGTGGTTCAATGCGTTCAGTTGCTTCGCGCGCGTCAGAGTCAACCAGCCAATAGGGCCTTCCACGTTCAGTGTTGTGAATTGAAAATCCGTCATGCGAATCCTCCTCTAACTCCCTGCTTCTAGCTCCCTGCTTCTCAGATTCTCTCGAAAAAGGTGGGCAGATTCACTCGTAGACATAAAAGCCGCGACCGGATTTCTTGCCGAGCCAACCCGCTTTCACATATTTGCGCAGGAGCGGACAGGGGCGATACTTGCTGTCACGAAATCCTTCGTACAACACTTCCATGATGGCCAAGCACGTGTCGAGTCCGATGAAGTCCGCCAAGGTCAGCGGACCCATGGGATGGTTCATGCCCAGTTTCATGACCTCATCAATCGCTTCCGGGGTGGCTACTCCTTCGTAGACACAATAGATAGCTTCGTTAATCATCGGCAGCAAGATGCGATTCGACACAAAGCCAGGAAAATCTTGCACTTCGACCGCTGTCTTGCCCATCTTTTCGGCCAGTGCATGAACGGTCTGATAGACTTCATCGCTGGTAGCGAGTCCGCGGATGACCTCGACCAGCTTCATCACAGGCACCGGATTCATGAAATGCATCCCGATGACATCATTTGGCCGCTTGGTCACGGCAGCAATTTCTGTAATCGGCAAAGACGACGTATTCGAAGCGAGAATTCCGCCTTCCGGAAGTGCCTCGTCCAGTTGGCGGAAAATATTGCGCTTAATCTCCATGTTCTCGGTGGCCGCTTCAATCGCCATATCTACTCGCTTCGCGTCCGCGAGTGTTGTGGATGTGCGAATGCGGGCGAGAATCTCGTTCGCTTCGGCTTCCGTCTTTTTGCCCTTCTCCACGTTGCGCGCGAGGTTCGTGCGAATGACGCGAAGTCCGCGCTCCACGAAGTCCTCCTGAATATCATTCAAAAGGACGTCAAGCCCCGCTTCTGCTGCCACCTGGGCAATGCCACTGCCCATTTGACCCGCACCGACGACCATCACCGACTGTATCTGTTTCACCCAGCATCCCGCTCCTTCCGACCAACCCTTCGGCGGTCGATGATTCTGCAAAACCATTCATGACCATTCATAGACGCACCTACTCGCACGCACGAGGAACGAACTCAAGCTGGCACTTCCACCAGAACGGCATCGCCCTGCGCCGCGCCGCTGCAGATGGCGGCAATGCCGAGACCGCCTCCGCGCCGCCGCAATTCATAGATGAGCGTAGTCAAAATCCGAGCCCCACTCGCACCAATCGGATGCCCCAGAGCAACGGCGCCACCATTGACATTGACACGTTCTAAATCAAGGTTCAACCGCTGTGCTGTCGTCAAAGCCACGGCCGCAAATGCTTCGTTCACTTCAAACAGGTCGATATCCGACACGGTGTGCCCCGTCTGTGCCAGCAACTTTTGGATGGCTAAAGAAGGCGTCAGCGCAATGTACTTCGCTTCCGCTCCAACTTGGGCTGTGCCACGAAGATAGGCGAGTGGCACCTTGCCTTCTGCCACACTGCGGCTCTCGGCCATGACAACCAACGCGGCTGATCCGTCATTGACACCGGGCGCATTTCCGGCTGTCACCGTGCCGTCTTTCGCAAACACGGGAGAAAGTCTAGCCAGTTGCTCCAGCGAAGTGTCCCGGCGCGGTCCTTCGTCCACCGCTACGAGCGTATCGCCCTTACGCGTGGCAACCGTCACTGGCACAATCTCGTCCGCCATCCGCCCGGAGTCAATAGCCGATACAGCACGGCGATGACTTAGGACGGAAAATTCATCTTGTGCTTCCCGGGTAATCCCGTATTCCGCGGCGACCTCACTACCCAATACGGCCATATGGACATTGTGGAACGCGCATGTCAGTCCATCATGAACCATCAGGTCGACGAGTGCAGCATCGCCCATGCGCTGTCCCGTACGAGCGGTCGGTAGAGCATAAGGGGCATTCGACATACTTTCCATGCCTCCCGCAACGATGGCCGTCGCCTCACCGGCGCGTATCATTGCCCGGGCCAACGTCACCGCCCGCAACCCGGACGCGCAGACTTTGTTGATGGTGAGACTGGGTGTCTCCCAAGGTATTCCCGCCAACCGCGCCGCTTGACGGGCAGGAATCTGACCTGTTCCCGCTTGCAGCACCATGCCCATCATGACTTCATCGATGTCTCCCGGCTCCATGTTGGCCCGCTGCAGCGCCTCTGCAATAGCCACACCACCCAGTTGAACCGCTTTCATTGGGGCCAGCCCACCTTGAAATTTTCCGAACGGCGTGCGCGCCGCGCTGACAATCACTGCATCCTCCATGACTGCGACACTCCTCTCCTATGATAACAAAGTTCGAATCGCAAAGTTCACCGCTCAATCATCGCAGCAAAGAAGGGCTGAAACAGCCCTTCTTTGCTCCTCAAAGATGCGAAACTCCCCGGTTACACGCTACAACGAAACCTTTAGGCAATCGATTGAGACAACAACTCAATGACGTCAAACGTCTCAAGACGCTCTTCGGCACCATTCGCCTTCGTGCCGTCAATCAACATCGTCATGCAGTACGGACAAGCCGTTCCTACAATCTCGGCGCCGGTCTGCAGCGCCTGCTCGGCGCGCATCACGTTGATGCGAGCTGCGCCGCCTTCTTCCTTGAACATCCCGCCGCCGCCAGCGCCGCAACACATGCTCTTGTTGCGGCTGCGCTCCATCTCCACCAAACGCACGCCAGGTATGGATTCCAGGATGAACCGCGGCGGATCGTACACATCATTATACCGCCCCAGATAGCAGGAGTCATGATAGGTGATGGTCTTCTCAATGCGCTTTTGCGGCTTCAGCTTGCCTTCAGAAATAAGCTTAGCGGCAAATTGAGTGCTGTGGTAGACCTCTGCGGTAAAGCCGAAATCCGGGTATTCGTTTTTGAACGTATTAAAGGCGTGCGGGTCTGTCGTGATGATTTTTTTCACGCCGTACTCTTGAAACACCTCAATGTTTTTCTGCACAAATTCCTGATAGAGAAATTCATTTCCCAGTCTCCGCGCTGAGTCGCCATCGCTCTCCTCTTCTGTGCCGAGAATGGCAAAATCCACACCCGCGGCAAGCAGAACTTTGGCGAAGGCTTGAGCAATTTTCTGACTGCGCTGATCGTAAGACGCAGCAGTTCCCACAAAGTACAGATACTCCACTTTGCCCTCGACTTCAGCCATCGTGCGCACTGGTAAATCGCCTACCCAGGCTGCGCGCTCGCGGCGATGGATACCCCACTCGTTCGACTGCCGCTCCAAATTACTAAAGACTTTCGTAACTTCCGGTGAAGTCTTACCTTCCGTGAGAACAAGATGCCGACGCAGGTCGATGATGTCCTGCACGTGTTCATTCGCTACCGGACAAGCCTCTTCACAGGCTCGGCAGGTAGTACACGCCCACACCTCATCCTCCGTGAATACGCCCTCAAAGACTGGAGCGGACGTGATGTTCTCGGCGCCGGCTGCCATCTGCGCGAGCATACCCGGTCCCTCAGCCACGATGGCTTCCTTCATCTTCAAAATCAAGTGTTTTGGGGACAAGGATTTTCCTGACAAGGTCGCAGGACAACTGACATGACAACGACCGCACTCGGTACAAGCGTAGCCGTCCAACAACTGTTTCCACGTAAACTGTTGAATTTGACCCACGCCAAACTCTTCAATGGACTCGTCCTCCAAGTCCAGCTTCCGAAGCTTGCCAACTGGCTCATAGCGGCGGAAATACCAGTTGAACATAGCTCCAATCATGTGCACGTGCTTGGAGCGCGGAATGAAATAAAGGAACGTCGAGATAGCCAAAATGTGAATCCAAAAGCAAATATCACTGATGGCGAGGAGCCCTGGTTTAGAGACATTGTGAAACCAGCGAGCAATCAGGGAAACAATCGGCGAATACCAACCTCCTGTGCTGCCTGCGTAGGCCATATCCGCACCTGTGGCGAAAAAGTAGGTCAGGACGATGGTGCCAATCAAACCAAGAATCAGTCCCGCCTCAAACGTTTGCTCTACGCGCATGGGTTTTAGGATGTAGCGGCGAATCAGCCCAACTACAATCGCAACCAACACAAACCAGGAGAACATCTCCTCAATGAACAGGTAGACTGGCGAAGTAGCCCAAGGAAAACTCCAATGGAACAAGTGAAACGAGATAAAATCGAGATCTCCAAAAACGAGAAATAAAAATCCCCAGAAGATAAAGAAGTGCCCAAGCCCCGATGGTTCGGCCAAGACTTTTCGCTGGCCCAACACATTCACGACGAAGCTACGAAAGCGTTTGCCCGGGTTTTCAAAACGGGTAGGGTCTGGTGCGGCCAACTTCAAAAACCGGTACCGCTCAAAGACGGCCGAAAAGAATAGGTAGAGCGCCGTCCCAAACACGAGAACAAATGCGATATCCTGAATGATGTAACCCATGAATGCGCCCTCCTTGCAGGATGCCCTGAAATAATACATGCCCTGACAGTATACCGAACACGCCGCCGAGAATGATAGTCATCATGATGGACAATCGTGATTCGTCCAATGACAGCCATTTCGTTGACGGCCATTTCGTTGATGGCCATTCTGGTGCGGCAAGAGACATGAGACGTCGATGGCGTAGGTTCATTATACCTACCGACCGTTCGGTCTGTATAGAAGCAATTGTGACAAGTTGTCAAAGAAATGGAGACCCGTGATGTTGGCACGTCAACCGCTGCGGGTAGCCGTAAGGTTCAATCCGATGACGCCGAAGATCATCAAGGCGAGCGAAACTACCTTGACCGAAATCAGTGCGAATACGGCGCCTCACCAACTGCGGCCGCGGAGGTTGCTCGGAGCTTTCGTCAACTCAGGGAACTCCGGCTTGAACCCGCGACGAATGTATCCTAGAATCACCGCCAACAGCGGCATGACCACGAGTAACAACCATCCGCTCGGAACCAGAAAAGTACGGAGATGCAAAAATGCGACTTCCTCATTGGGGTAAAGTACGGCGACGGTTGCAATAGCGGCGGCTACGGGAAACAGAAACAAGTAATTCTTTTGTTCTGGCTGCCGGCAGACTCTCGTCAAGAGGGTTGCTAGGCCCCAGATGTGATTGCTGAGAAAGACCGTTGTGAACGTGGTTGCAAAAATGACCACAAAAATCCCAAACCGTTCAATAATCCACCCGCGTAAACGCATGAGTTGAAGGATGACTTGAATCGGAAAGCCGAGGTCCTGCATGGCACGTACGCCAAAAAGCAACTGTACTGCCGCAAAGATAATCCACATGACCACGCCGCCAATCATGACGGCAATCAAAGGATACCACCAGCGGCGTGGGGCTGTTGTATAAAATGGGCTGAGCATTCCCGTGATGTTAAAGCCCATAAACAGCGGGATGAGCATGTAAATGCCTTTGCCAACTGAAGACAAGTGATACACACGATGGACAAACCAGTGATGTGGAGACTGAAAAATAATAAAAACAAATGTAAAGACGACAAAGATTGCCGTCAGCGGATAGACCACGCTCGCGGTGCGCGCCAGAGTCTCCACTCCCTTATATGCACCAAACGAAGCGACCACGACCATCCCGAGGAGCATCGCAAGTCGAGGGGTATTCGGAAAGTACATCCGCAACGTATAGGCGAATAAAGTGAGACTGAGGCTGACGAACCAAATATAAAGTAAGAGTGTGGTGGCTGCAACAACCCAACCAACGGCTTTACCAAACGCCGCCATCAACAAATCTGCCCCCGCGACATCCGGAAACAGGCGGTTGGTCTCCGCATGAAGCCATCCAATCACCATGCCGACCGGAAGCAACAGCAGGACAGACCACTGCGCATCAAACCCGGCCGCGTCTACCGCAATTCGAGGAAACACCCAGAAATAGAGCGGCAAGAAACTGGACGCGATAAAGCAAGTGACTTGAAAACCGGACAAAACGATGGGAGTGATTTGAGACGTGTTTGAACGAGAAGTCATACCAACGTCCCTTTCTGCGTAATTTTCACGCGCACTCGAATATCCCTTTTGGCCTTCTCGTACAAGATGGGCCATTTCACGCGAATCAACCCCTCCAACTCCGGATGGTCATCTACTAGCCATTCACCAAATCCATAGGGGTCCGAACCAATCCTTTGAGTTTGCTCCATGGTGTCCGCAAGTTGTTGTTGAAAATAGGCACTTGCTGTATTTTGAAGTCTAGCAAGGTCTGCGGCTGTTAAACTTTCTTCCCGTCCCCCAGGACTTCGGTCGAGTTTGCCTTTGATTTCGACGCGCGCGTGCAGCGTGGCCTGTCCGCCTTTCAGGGTGGTCCAATGTCTCCCGCTTGTCGCGATATTCCCTAAAATGAACGAATGCGGTTTGGAGGGGATGGGAACGCCGACATGGTTGACGCCGATGGTCAGCATATTGAAGTACAGGGACTCACTCGGTGGAATTTGTAGTTTAGGCACACCAAAGCGGTACAGCATCATCCCACCAATGCGGTAGCCGTTCGGTACTTTGTGCACGACTTCAGTGTGGGCGTCGATGCCTGGCGTGCGCAGGTCACGCCAAAACTGCCATAGGTGGACGCGAGGCGAATAGGCAACTTGCCGCATGGTCCCGCCGAGCCAATGCTCCATCTCATCGGCAGGCGCTTTGTCTCCGTCTCCACCTTGAAACATCTCGTAGGCAGGGCAGGTCGTCACTGCAAAGAAGGCCTCTTTATCGAGCGCCGGGATGCGCATGCATTCAGCTACGAGCGTCCGAACTGCCTCCCGACCAAGTTTCTCCGGAACGAGGATGATTTCCACGTCACTCAAATAAAACATCTTGTCATTTTCCAATTGCACTTTGGACAAAGCATCGATAAGCCCATCCGCCTCCGTCGTGTAATTTTGGAATTTCGGACTGCGCCCTGCATCGGATGGACCGGATCCAGCTTGGCTCGGCTCACTCGTGTCTCCGCTCCCAAATTTGGGGATTTGGAAAGTGTAGCGAAAGCGGTCGGCGGAGCCTGCAGCGGGATCGACCGCAATGCCAATGACCTGTGCCCGCTCATTGATTTTCTCGTAATCCCAACAACCAGGAAGAGTGAGGACGAGCAAGGTGCAACCGACCAGTTGGAGGCAACGAAGAAGCTTTTGTTTCATGAAGAGGAGCCTCGGCGCCGCCGCTGCCTTCGGCTTTTCTCCAATTGTGGATACGGGTCTGGCAGTGGGCTACTTTGTTCGCCATTGGCGTCCAGTGGATGCAGATAACTGGCCCGTCGCTTGGCAAAGATGACCGGGATGCGGATGATGCCGTCAATGAACGCATCGCGCAAATTTTCGCCGTTGTACGGTGCCATGTAAGACACGCCAAACGACTTGAGCGAGGCGATTTCGTACAGATAGATAATCGTCACGAGCACAATCCCATACAGTCCGAAAACGGTGGCGCCGAGAATCATCGGCCACGACATAAGTCGAATGGTGGTCGAAAATTCGTAACTAGGAGTGACAAAGACGCTAATGGCAGACAGAGCGATAACGACAATCAAAATATTGCTGACTATTCCCGCTTGAACGGTGGCTTCGCCGACCACCAGACCGCCGACAATGCCGAGGGTCTGACCCATTTGTTTGGGCATTCGAAGCGTCGCTTCGCGCAAAATCTCGACAAATATCTCCATCGTCACAACTTCAACGACAGCTGGAAACGGCACCGACTCGCGAGATTTGGCAATTTGAAAGCCGAGCAACTTAGGCAGTAATTCTGGATTGAAATCGACAAATGCAATGTAGAGGGAAGGCAAGTACAAGGCAAAAACAAACGCAATGATGCGCAGAAAGCGAATGAATGTCGCCTCCCACGTAGTGTGGGCATAGTCCTCTTCCGTCTGAAAGAAGTCGTGGATGGTGGATGGGAACAACATGGAGGTCGGGTCTCCATCCACCATCAGCACGACTTTCCCTTGATTGACTTCTCGGATGACATTGTCCACGCGGGTGCTGGTTCGCGTCAGCGGAAACAGCGTCCATGTGTCTCCAACAATCCGATTTTCGACCGCAGAGCCTTGACTGATAAGGTCGATGTTGATGGATTGGAGGCGGTCGGACATGGTTTGGATGAGCGTCGGATTCGCCACATCTTCTAAGTAAATGACGGCCACATCCCGCTGCGACCGTGTGCCGAGCGTCACCCGGCGAACGCGAAGTTGACCGTTTGACAGCAGTTCGCGAACCAGCGCAATGTTCAGGTCGAGCGACTCCACAAAGCTGATTTGCGAGCCCCGCGACGAACTCTCCATCATTGGGGGCTCCGGGGAGCGATGCTCGACACTTTTGGCCGGAAAGGCAATGACATCAGGACAGCCTTCGATGGCAATGACGACATATCCTTTGAGGAGAGCCATCTCCACATCTTGCAAGTCGTGCATGGACATAGCTTCAGACACAGACAAGACCCGTTCCACCAGATAGTCGGTCATTTGGCGCAAGCTCTTGCGTGGATAGGCGTGCTGTTGGAGCTGCAATATATTGCGCTCGAGAAGCGGTTTGTCGATAAGCGTACGGAGAAAATAGCAGGCCGCCCGGTACCGGCCAATGACGAGTTTGCGCTCGACAAAGTCGGCATCACTGCCTAGGCGGGACTGCAACCAGTCACTAGAGACCTGTAGATGACCGTTCAACTTGGGTACACGCGCACTCTTCAGCAAGTCTGCTTTCGTGGCTGCGCGTCCTTTCTCTGTACCTCGGCTCTGCAAAGCAGACGGATTGTTCTCCCCCCGCCAGTGGTCGTTTCGCGCATCGCGCGCTTCAGACGAACCGCTCCTCTGACCAGGTTGAGCCGAATCACCTTTCGACTCATCGCGACTCGAGACCGGATGGGTCGGTCGTGTCTTTCTGGTCTTGCTCGACGAAAAGAACTTTGGCATATAAACTCATCCTATCCAAAATGCAGATGAGCTTAGAATGCACGTCCTTGGTCGATTCATGCACAGATGGGAAAGAGACGAATTCTCGAGGGAAAACAGACCGCGATGTTGTTATGGAATCAACCCCGAAACAGACTCAACCGAGAAACGTTGTCAAGTCAAGGCCAGAGCATTTATAAAATGTATCGGACGTCTCCCTTGGTTTGAAGAAAATAGCGGATAAACGACTCTTTCATGAACTTGGCTGTCGATCCGGTGACGGGCACGCGACTACGCTGCCCACCCCATTCTGTATCCGCCTCAATGTACGCTGCATCCCTTCCGCCCATATCCATGACGCAGACGACCTCTGGATGAAACGACTTCCGATAGGTTGTAAGCCCGATATCATAGCACAGATTGTGCGCAACCACTTTTGCGCCGAGCATGGCGTTATGAGCCATCTTTGGGCCTTTCCAGTCAATGGCGTCCCCGACTGCGTAAATATTGGAGAAGAATCGAGAGCGAAGACCGTGATCGACCGCAATATACCCTTGCGCACCGCCCAAGCCGCTGTTCGCAATCCACTGCGGCGCCTCATAAGGTGGAAGTACCAATACAAAATCAGCCGGTATCTGGAGCCCGTTGTCAAACAGCGCAACATGATGTCTCAATTCCTGCAACTGGACGCCCGCGTGGGTGTGAATGCCTCTGTCCTTCATTTGGTTTTGAACGTACGCTTGAGCAGTGGGTCCGCCCGGTTGGAATATCTCAGATTTGTCGGTGAAGAAGTGTATCTCTGACCGAGACAGCACATGTCGTCGTTTCAAAGCGTGATGCAGTTTGAAGGTCATTTCAAATCCAGGACCCTCACAGGAATTCTCTAAGGCGCCAATCAGTAGGCGCCCTCCCTCCCAGCGGCGAATCGACTGCTGAAGATGAAGCAGTTGCTCAGGAGTTTTGACGGACTGCCCATAACGGTCAAAACCGGGAATTCTTTCAAACGCATAGCGAACACCCACGGCTAAAACCAGATAATCGTATGGATACACTCCACGCTCCGTGATGACTCTGCTCCCGTCTGCGTCGACGTGCGTGACACGGCCAAGGATGATTTGAGCTCGCGACCGATGAAACACCTCGCCTACGGACAGAGCAACATCTTCTAAACGCAATTCTCCCAATGCGATCATCGGATAGGCTGCTTTCATATAAAACGGCTTATTCTCAGTGATTAAAAGAATCTCATGGTGGCCTGGAAGTTTACGGAGCAGAGAGTGACATGCTACCATCCCGCCAAACCCGGCACCCACAAGAACGATTCTCGACATTCGCAGCACCTTCTGTCCCATTCTTGGGCATCCCCTGGTTGCACACAAGCTGCCCAGTAGCAGTCTATGCGTCTCAAGCTCACGCGTGCCACGCAGACGGAAGGGGCGAAAATTGTGCTCCCGTTGACGGGACAGACACCGCGCCGTCTGGACTCCTACCCCACATAAAGTAGGGCATGTCGCAGATGAGAGGAGTGACCTTAGATGGGAGAATGTTTTGGTGGTTACACGCGTTGGGCGGTAGTCTTCCTGATTATTTTTGTCCTCTTCATCCTGATTGTCCCGAATTATGGGGCTGCTGCGTATTGAGGAACGGCATACCAACGGGCGCGCCTTGGCGCGCCTCTGTCGCTGAGGGCGAGGGAGTATCTTTTCAGGAGCACTTTTGACTTATCAACCAGCGGGGATGGATGCGAAGTATGCTGCGCTAGTTTCTAAATCGCTGAAGCGGAAGAACTTGCGGACAGATGCTCACTCCACCAGATGGCCAGTTGGTTGTTGTTGAACGTGGCGATGGGAATGCGGTGCACGGTTGTCGGAGCACTTTCAAAAACCTCAAACGTGATGCCTCCGACATTCGTCACGTCGAACGGCGCGTGCCCCTGGTACGTGACAACGACCGAATCATTGGTCAATCCGCCGGCGCTCTCGCCGGTCCCTACGGGTGGCTGCAACTGGACTGCTGCGAGGAGTTTCTGCAGTGAAGGCAAATGGGTCGCTGCGAGCGCTTGTCCGCGATAGCTGGCACGGGCCAGATGCCCCTGCTGCATCTCGGCCTGTATCGTCTGGGCCACTTTGCTGAGATGGGGGCGAGAGGTGAAATGAACCGTCACAACCGCTACAACGACAACAAGTAGTGCGATGAACACCACCCAGCCAGTACGTCGCTTCATCACCTACTCCCCACCTCCTCTCGCCACACCGCGTTCGACACGCGTTATACCAATCCGCGTTGGACAATCTCCTGAACCACAAAAGAAGCCACATCCGGCGCCAACGTGCCGGGACCAAAACCTGCATCATAGCCGAGTTCGAGAGCCAATTCATGCGTGATGCGCGGGCCCCCCGCCACAAGCACCAGTTTGTCGCGCAACCCTTCTGCTTCGAGTAGGTCGACAAGAGCGCTGAGATTGTGGAGGTGAACATCCTTCTGAGTCACCACTTGGGAGACCAGCAACGCATCAGCTTTCAGCGCGATGGCTTGCTTCACCAACTCTTCATTCTCGACTTGGCTGCCGAGATTGATGGCGTTCATTTCTGGATATCGCTCCAGCCCATATTCGCCATTATAGCCCTTCATATTCATGATGGCATCAATGCCGACCGTGTGCGCATCGGTTCCTGTACAGGCACCAAGAATCGTCACTTTGCGGCCAATGTGTGTCCGAATGTACTCGTTCACCTCATAGAAACTGAGGACACTCGTCTCCACTTTGGGAACCTGAATGTGCGCATAGTCGACCGCATACTGGCAATTCCCGTAGAGCACAAAAAAAGTGAAGTTCTCGCCAATGTCTTCGTGGTGCACGACACTCGGATTGGCAAGTCCCATTTTTGCGGCCAATTGCCGAGCCGCTTCCACAGCCTCTGGACCATCCGAAACGGGCAGGCTGAAGCTGAGTTGAACTTTCCCATCGTCCATCGTGTCGCCGTACGGGCGCAGGTTGGTCAAATCCGCTTTGGCAATCCGGCTCTTGTACGACAAATCCGCCTGCTGCGAATTCAGGATTTGCTGCCGATTGGCTTCGTCCCTACCGCCCGGTAGACTCGTCTGTGACAGACTACTCATGCTTGCTTCACCCCCGTCGTCTGACTTGCCAAGTCCGCTTTGTTCGCGCCAGCGGCGGTGTCAGCTCCGGCCTCAGTCAGTCCAAGCTGCTCGCGCAGACTCTGTTCAAAGGGATTAAAATAGTGAGTCCCGCGGATAATCACGCCACCGAGTCCTTTCCCACCTGTCACAGACCGTTTTACATCGGCAAACAAGCCCGCTGCGAGCGACTCAAAGAGTCCGAGATGAACCATGTTCTCCAGGAGTTCCACCGATTCGTGCAGCACTTGATGTGCGCGTTGAACAATCCGTCCATTCTCGCGAAACTCCAGCTCTTCCCCGAGATGGCGCGCGTTGTTAAAAATGTACTTGGCGTTCTCAATCGCCAGATGGCGGTCGTAGATAAGTGGGGTGTGAATCTGCTCCGTCATCATTCCGAGCAGCTGAATGCCTTGATTCGTCATGATACCCACCATGTTGAACAAGGCGTCCTGAATGTGTCCGCGAAAGATATTTCCCGTCATGTGCTTTGTGGGCGGCATGTACTTGAGCGGAGCCTCCGGAAAGATTTCGCGCGCCATTTGGGCTTGCGCCAACTCGTAGAGAAATCCATCTTCAAGCATAGGGTTCATCTCAAACGCATGCCCGAGTCCCATCTGGGCTGGTGGCAGACCCGACTTCAGTGCCAACTGTTCGTTAATAAACTGCGAGGCAAGCACCGTATGAGCCGCTTCGACCGCATCTGCTGTGGTCAGATAGTTGTCTTCTCCCGTATTGATGATAACCCCTGCAAACGCGTTGATCATGCGCGAAAAAGACTGGTCAACCAGCGTCCGCTGCATGTTGATATCGCGAAAGAGAATGCCGTAGAGCGCGTCATTGAGCATGACATCGAGCCGCTCTAGCGCCCCCATGGCGGCAATTTCGGGCATGCAAAGCCCCGAGCAGTAGTTGCAGAGGCGAATGTAGCGCCCGACCTCTTCCCCCACTTCATCCAACGCTTCGCGCATGATGCGGAAGTTCTCTTGAGTGGCATACGTTCCACCAAAACCTTCCGTCGTTGCCCCATACGGCACGTAATCAATCAAACTCTGTCCAGTGCTGCGAATGACGGCAATGATGTCTGCACCCTGGCGCGCCGCCGCGCGCGCTTGAACCACGTCTTCGTAGATGTTGCCCGTGGCCACAATCACGTAGACGTAAGGCTTGGCACCTTCCCCGAGTCGCTCCAAGTAATCGTCGCGCTTCGCGCGGTTCGCCGCAATTCCGGCAAGCGCCGCCGTCGCCAAACGCTTGGCGTGCGCTTCAATCTCGGCGCGAGGGGGCATGTCGATGGCCGCGAGATCGACCTGACCAGCGGCAATCTGCATAGCCACGTCCATCACGGATTGGCCCGTGGACAGCACCGCCCCCACAAACGGATAGGTGATGCCGTTCGCGAGGAGATCCCGTTCGAGAGCGTGATCGACCACAACATTCGGAAGCGGCACATACTCCTCATTGACTCCGTCCACGCCAAACAGGCGCAGTACGGTGCGCTCGACGGCGACTGTGGTCCGCTGGCGGATATACTGGTCGACCTGGTCCGCGATGGTGCGGGCGGCAGTCCGGGCACGAGCAATCTCGTTTGGGTCCAAGTGTAATTTGTCAGTCATCTGTGCGTCCCTTCTTCCCCATTGGAATGACTGGAGAGGTACTCTTCGGTGTACTCCAAAATCACATCTGGCAATCCGAGCAGACGGGCGATGGGAACAGCCTCGGCACGCCACTCGCCCGGCTGGCTTCGTTTCAAACGGTAATCCATCCACTGTTCTAAGAGGGCCATTCGCGCCTCGTCCTCGGTCTCGGACAAAGCTGCTTGCTCGTTCCTCGCTGGCATCTCGTCTGTGCGAGCGCGCAATCCTTGGACGCGCCAATGGGCGATGTCTTCGCGCAAAGTGGGTTGTGCAAAGTGAGTGGCAAAGAGGACCATGCGCCCATCCTCGGCGGACTGCGCGGCGGACAACAAGCCCATGACCAGAGCTTCGCCTTCGCGCGGATTGGTGCTTCGCCCTGGTTCGTCGAATGCCATCAGTGCAGGCGCATAGCTTGTGGCATCGCGCCAGACCGCGCGCAGACGCACGATTTCCTGACCAAACGAGGACAGGCCGTGGCGGATATCCGTATCAGGCGGAGCCGCGAAACGAACGCAACCAAACAGCCGAGACGAAAACGCCTTCGCCGGAACGGGCAGAGCATACTGAAAAAAGATTTGTGCGAGCAACAGGACAGACATGGCAACGGTCTTTCCACCCATATTCGAGCCTGCAATGGCATGCACCCGGGCTCCATCGCTGTCGAAATCGATGGGCACAAAGCACTGCTTTTGCCGCTGTTGCCAGAAGCGCTGGCGAATCTGTGGATGGACGCCAGCAACCACGTGAAGGTCTGCTTCTCCCAGTTCCGGAACGCACCCGTCCCAGGCATGCAGAAGGACCACTTTTGATAGGCGTGCGTCCATTGCGGTCACTGCAAGGACCAGGCGCTGCCAAATCAGAAGGTCGCGGCGTAGCTGCGCTGCCAGTGCTTGCAAAAGTCGCTCTCCTTCGGCCTCCAGCTGCCCCTCATACGCCTCGAACCTGCGACTGACCTCCACGAGGTGTGGTCCAGGAATCGAATCGTAGCGGACCGCGACCGGCGTCTCGCTCTGTTTGACAAGGTCTGTCCGCACTTCCAGTTCCGGCACAACAGCCCGACCCTCCGGCAGAGAGAGCACTACTTCCCCGCTCGCCAGCATGCGCAGTGCCGGGTGAATGGCCGCGAATTTTTGAGACTCTGCCTGCAGCGCCTGCCACCTCGCTCGCCTCGCCTCGGCAAGTCGCTCGGCTGCTTGGCGATAGGCTGCGTCGGCAAGATGCGCCACAGAAAAACCAGGCTCCTCGGTCTCGCGAAATGGATGAAGAACGGCCGCGACATCATCCACTGAAATATCCCAGAGTGAACTATCGCAGAGGTTCTGCGACTGCTGCAGTCCGTGGCGCAAATGCAACGCGAACTGTTTGAGCAGAAGCGCTTCTTTACTGGAGACTGAGTTACATCCGGCTGCCAGGGAGCTTAGCACTGGATGAATGTCCACCAAGCCTGCCAACCACTCGCGATGTCTATCTGCAGTTGCCTCTGAGATGGACTGTGCATCGCGGCGCAGTTGGCCCAGTTCTGCCGTGAGATGCGCCTCCTGTCCCGGCAGATACGGACGCAAATGTTGTTTCCAGCGGTGTCCGTAAGCCGTGACTGGCTGTAGATTCTCCCACAGGTCCGGCAACTGAAGTGCCGCCACCGTCGCCGCATCCAAAAATGGCGCACCGTTCGAGTGTGTTCCAGCCGTATTCACAACGGATCATCCCTCCAGAGCATCGTACACAGCCACGTTCGGAAACGCGGCTGACATCTCCCGCAGCAACTCACCGCGGTCGAGCGCGTGCCCGAGAATGTGCACTGGATTGGCCGCGATGGCGAGAAGCGGAAGCGGCGTCCAGACCACCAAGGTGTGACCTTTTTGCCAGTAGCTGCTGAGTGCTTTTTCTTCGGCCAAGAGTTGGGCCGGATGCGCCACAACGACGGTGACTGGACGTTCACTGGAAACGGCCGCCTGAAGAAGGCGGTCTCCCACCGCGCCGGGCACATAGACGGCTGTCACTGCACTCCCATCCGCCTCATTCGCGGCAAACAGGCCATGCGCGAATTCGGCACTTTGTTCGCGCGGGAAGAGCCTTGTGACGCCTGAAGCATAGGCAATGCCGATGTGGTCGGAAGCGACCGCATCGGCAAAGAGAGCGCGCACCTCGGGAGATGCGGGCGGCAGCAGAAAGCGCTGACTGACGTAGGCTGCATGGCGGACAACCTCTGACACAGTGCGACCGGAGACCGCTCCAACCGCCAGCACCACCGCGTCCACCAGGCCAGGGGCAGCGGCGGCAACGCGATCGAACGCACCATCGACCAAGACATAGTCTGCGCCAAAGCGCCTCAGCGCCTCCATCACAGTAGCTACGTGCTGCCGACTGCGCACACCTGCGAGGAGGACGTTCGTGGACTCGGTGGCCCGCACCACGACCACTTCACCGAGCGGCGAGTGAATGCCCGTGGCAAAGAGCCACTCGAGTGGAGCAGAAGCGGCCGCAATGGCTCGTTCCGCCGTCGCCACAAGCGTGCCTGCAGCCACCTCGACGGGAGGTTTGGCGAGTCCGAGGATGGCGTCCAAACGCTCGCCGTCGAGGCCAATACTGCAGATGCCGACGGTCGGTCTCACAATGTCACTGGCGGATCCGCCACGAAAGGGTTGCACCGACGGCGACTCGAAACCGTGCGCCTGCGTTGACGTGGGCGACCGTTGCGACTCTGACGAGGCGGCAAACTCGCGGAGAAAAGCGTTCATCGCCGTCGTTTTCCCCGCATGCTTCGTGGCCCCGACAAACGCGATGCGGCGCAGACCGCGCTCTTCGCAAAGTGGAAGAAGTTTCATTGGACCACCGTCAGTGATGATTGCGCTCGGCTCGCTCCAAGCCTTTCGGCTCCAGGGACAGCTGAACGTCGTTCAGCAACCGAGCCACGCCAATCAACTCATCTTTGTCTTTCGAGTGGTCGTGAGTGCACGTAGGCGGGCAACCCGTATCTTCATAGACTGGCTCATGGTAGGTGGTGATAACGCCTTCAAAGTTGCGCAGAATAATTTTTCCATGACCTTGAGAGATGATGTACTGAGGCTGAACGGGAATCTTTCCGCCTCCACCCGGCGCATCAACCACGTACGTGGGAATGGCGTACCCAGACGTGTGTCCGCGCAACTGCTCCATAATCTCAATACCTTTGGCGACCGTCGTGCGGAAGTGAGCAATCCCTTCAGACAGGTCACACTGATAGAGATAGTAGGGACGAACGCGGATTTTCACGAGGTCGTGCAACAGTTGCTTCATCACGTGCACGCAGTCATTGACGCCGCGCATGAGTACCGACTGATTGCCAACCGGCACGCCAGCATCCGCCAGTTTCATGCAAGCCTCGGCAGCCTCGGGCGTGATTTCATCCGGATGATTGAAATGGGTGTTCACCCAAACCGGGTGGTATTTGCGCAAAATGTTACAGAGATTGTCGGTGATCCGCTGCGGAAACACGACCGGAGCGCGCGTACCAATGCGGATGATCTCCACATGAGGAATGTCCCGCAAGCTGGAAATGATGTACTCGAGAATGCGGTCATTGACGAGCAATCCGTCGCCGCCGGACAGAAGCACGTCACGCACGGTCGGGGTTTTGCGAATGTAGTCGAGCGCTGCATCCAACTGTGGCTTTGGCACGGCGTGGCCGACAGCACCGGAGAAACGGCGGCGTGTGCAATGACGGCAGTACATCGAGCATTGATTCGTGATGAGGAAGAGCACGCGGTCCGGGTAGCGGTGCGTGAGCCCAAGCACTGGTGCGTCGGTGTCTTCATCAAGCGGATCTTCCATATCCCACGGTGACCGTTGCATCTCATTGGACAGCGGCACGGCTTGAAGGCGGACCGGGCAATTTGGGTCGTCCGGGTCCATCATCATCGCGTAGTACGGGGTGATGCGGAGCGGAATGGACTCTTTCACATGCTTGACGCCTTCCATTTCGTCATCCGTCAGGTTCACGACTTTAGCAAGATCTTCCATCGTGTTGACAGTATGCGTCAGCTGCCATTTCCAGTCATTCCACTGCTCTTCCGTAACATCCTTCCAAAGCTCGACTTCCTTGTAGTGGCGCTGTTTTTTTCCATAGCGATACTTGGCTTCTGGCTCCATGATGCTCATGCGATAACCTCCCATAAATGTATGTTCTCATGATTGCGCGATGGCCTTTTGCAGTCTTGGGATGTCAAGCAAACTTCTGCCGGAACAACGCAAGCAATTTGGGTTCTTCTCGCAACAATTGAAGTGCATGGTCAGCGTGGCCCTTGCAATATCCATTGCCGATGACCATTTCAATGTCTTTGCCTACACCCTCCGCGCCGAGCGCAGCAGCCGTGAACGAGGTCGCCATCGAAAAGAAGTAGACTACGCCACGGTCGCGACAACAGAGAATGCATGCCATCTCGGTCTTGGGCACGTTGACGCAGTTGATGACCACGTGCGCCCCCTCTGCATGCGCTGGTCCGAGAGCCTCCCGAACAGCCTCGTACGCCGCTACCGGCTGCGTGGCATCCAGCGACAAAACCACGTCTGCCATGCCCAGTTCGCGCACTCGTTGGCACGCTTCTTCGCCATACTCCACAGCCACAATCCGTCCCGTCGGCGACGACCGCCTAGCTTGTGCAAGCACGGTCAGCCCCGACTTGCCACCCGCGCCGAAGAGGACTACCGACTGTCCGGGATGCACGAGCCGAGCGGTTTGCGCCGGAGCTCCACAGACGTCGAAGACGGCGAGCGCAATGTTCTCCTCAAGGTCAGTTGGCATTTTTGCAAAAATGCCACTTGCAAAGAGAATCGCCTGCCCTTTCACTCGCACTTGACCATTCTTGACGTCCACGTGCACAATTTCATCCAGCAGAAGGGGTGTGAGCGACAGCGAAACGAGCGTCGCCACGCGGTCTCCTACTTGCGCCTCGGTCTTCCCGACGAGGGCCGCGCCGACCTCTGCCACACGGCCAATCAACATTCCGCCCGATCCGGTGACTGGATTATGGTGCTTTCCACGCTCTGCGACAATCTCCAACATGCGCCGGGCAATCGCATCAGCAGCCTCCCCAACCTCTTCCTTTATCTGCCGAAACGAGGCCGAGTCGATATTGAGTGTCTCCACGTCCAGCAACAACTCTTCTGGGCCACAGACCATCGTATTGTCAATCTTCCAAGCGGACTGTGGCATAGCGCCCGCTGGTTCGAGAACGCGGCGAAGTCCGAACCCATCGGAATTGGATGAATGAACCAAATCAGCACCCCCTTTTGGCGGCAAACCTTTCAGAGCCACCGAAAGCGGCCTCTATTACGATATACAGCAATTTTCATGCCAACTTTTCAAGTGTTAGCTCGATGGCGTCTAGACAGGACAGTTACTGTAACCGTGTACGCCATGGCTCGCGGATAAATCCTCTACAATTTGCGACCGCTACTCCTCTGTCCGCCGCCTGTCCGTGTTTCTTTACGGGCCAGTCGATACTGCAATGTCTGACGCGGCAATCCCAGTCTGCGTGCGGCTAATTGAACGTTGTGGCCTGTCTTTTCAAGGGCTTTCTGCAAAATAGCTTGCTCGACCTTCTCGAGAACGTCCGGCAGCGTTGGACAGAGTGGGGCTCCAAGTTCCCCAGATGCGTCGCCTTCACGCCCGTCTTCCGGCAACCCTCTAGACAAAGCTGTCTCCTCGTGCTCTCCACTCTCTAAACGTGGATCGAGGTGACTCCACAGTTGTTGTAAGCCCGTTTTTTGTAGGAGTGCACTCCACACGGTCTCAACTTCATCCACCTCATGTGCCCACAATTGAGCATTCGCCGATTTTTCAGCACTTCGCATTGCCGAATTATCGGCAGAGCGTTGCTGCGTTTCTTGCCTTGTTGCCGCTTCCTGCAGCGAGCGCGGCAAGTCGGAAATCTGCAGCGTACCGCTCTCGAGGAGATTCAGTGCAGCCTCAATGCAATTTTCAAGCTCTCGAACATTTCCCGGCCACGGGTAGCGACGGAACAGGGAAAGCACCTGTGGGTGCACGCTCTCCACATGCGTTCCGAGTCGTTGATTCCATTTGTCGATAAAATGGTGAACTAAGAGGTCTATGTCTGCGCCGCGTTCGCGCAGCGGGGGTATGTCAATGCGCACCACGTTGAGGCGATAGTAGACGTCGGCACGGAGAGTGCCTGACGCTAGCGCGGCTTCCGGAGGGACATTCATGGCCGCGACGACACGTGCTCCAGTCTGTCGCAGTTTTGCTTCGCCAAGGCGCGTAAACTCCCCAGACTGGAGGACGCGCAGAAGTTTCGCCTGGACTTCAAGAGGAAGCGACTGAACCTCGTCTAAAAACAGAGTGCCTGTATCGGCAAGTTCAAACCACCCAGCGCGCGTCTCCGCACCAGTAAAAGAACCTTTGATGGTGCCAAACAGCAGTCCTTCCAAAATGGAGGCCGGCAATGCGGCGCAATTGATGGCCATGAACGGTCCAGCCTTGCGAGGACTGGCATTGTGAATGGACTGGACAAGCAACTCCTTACCCGTTCCCGTCTCTCCGTAGACCAAAATCGGCGAGTCCGTGCGCGCCGCGCGCCGCGCTCTCGCGATGGCACTTTGCATCCCGTCGCTACCGCTGACAATTTGTTCAAACGTACATGCGGCCACTGGCTGCGCCTTGTTTTTGCGCGCACCAACCATTCGCGTTTGAAGTTCGGACAGTTGGTCGGCCAATTCCTTCACGTGCGTAAAATCTTTGCTGATTTCGAGCGCACCGACGACTTTAGACTGCCTCCGAATAGGCAACGTCGTATTCACGGTGTGGACTTGCATGCCCTTGATGTTGGTGAACGTCTGGGCGCGGTGATGAATGGCCTGGCCGGTGAACAGAACCTGCAAGAGCGTACTCGTCTCTTCACCGAGTGATGGAAAAGCCTCAAGGACATGCCGACCAATGACGTCGCGCGGATCGACACCATCGAGCATACTGGCGGCACGGTTATAGACCACTGTAACCCCATGGGCGTCGACCACGTGAATCCCTTCGTCCATAGTGTCGAGGATGGCGGGAAACCACTCTGAAGGATTGGTCAGCATCCAGGACACCCCCCGCTCTTAGCACATCTTAGGTACTCTGACCGACAAAGTTGCCAAACATCACAATCACCAGAACCTCTTGCTGAACCTCTTCGAAGTCCGCGTTCAGCCACAGCCGATAGGAGAGAGCCAATCGTCCTCCCTCTTGGTTGACCTCTGCCTCAAAAGATTTCGTCTGCACGCGAACCCCAAACACCAGCCCATGGGCATGCATCGTGGAGGCCGTCTCGTGACCGGGACGAAAGGCGCAATTCCATGTGACTTCTCCATGGCGAACGAGGGTCAATTCTTGGCGGTCAACACAAAGCGTGGTGAACGTGCCACCCTCCGCTTCTTCATAGCGCAAATAGTGCCGACCCTGTTTGACTGTCCAGGTAGCAGCTTCCACGCAGTCGACGTTGTGCTGCACAGTTCGGCTGTCCGTAAACTCGCGCCGCTCCCATCGAAGCGGCACACGCTTTGCATCCGTCACGGTCGCACACAAGCCAAAAGCGCCTCGCGCACCAATTTGGCGGCAAGAATTTGCGTCTGCTCACTGGAATCCATAGGCGGAGCCACTTCCATCAAGTCAAAGCCGACCACGCGCAACTTGGAGAGCAGCGAAAACACTTGAAATGCCTCGCGCGGTGCAATGCCTCCATGTTCCGCCGTTCCAGTTCCTGGTGCATAAGCGGGATCGAACACATCAATATCCCACGTGACGTAAACCGGATGGTCGGCGAGTTCCTGAAGAACGGTGGACATTGGCTCGTACACGTCAAACGGAAAGAAATGTGTGTGCTGGCGAGCAAATTCGAACTCGGCACGAGTGCCTGAGCGAATGCCAAACTGGTAAACGCGGTCCGGACCGATGAGGTCGCAGACCTTTTTCAAGACGGTTGCGTGCGAGTAGGACTCCCCTTCGTAGTCATCGCGAAGGTCTGTGTGCGCGTCCAGATGAATGACGCGCAGGTCTGGATACGCCTCTGCCGCAGCGCGGATGCAACCCCATGTGGCGAGGTGCTCACCGCCCAACCCGAGCGGAAACTTGCCTGCGGCATACACTTCGCGCACGTAGTGGTAAATCACATCCACACTTTTCGGTGCATTTCCGAATGGGAGCGCAATGTCTCCTGCGTCGTAATACTCGATGTCCGCCAAATCGCGGTCCAGATATGGACTGTACTCTTCGAGACCAAGCGATACTTCGCGAATGCGCGCCGGGCCGAGACGCGTGCCGCTTCGAAAGGAAACCGTCCAATCCATCGGCATGCCGTAGAGGACGGCTTTGGCTTTGCGAATATCTTGGGTCGATCCGATGAATACATTCCCGCTATAGGCGGGCTCACACGGATGTTGGAGGTTTCTCGATGTCATTGTCCACTCACCAACTTCGCAACGAACGGCGGAAGTGCGAAAGCCGCTTTGTGTACCTCTGTCGTATAGTATTTCGTGTCTTCTACTCGGCAGGCAACGGGCTCCAATGGATTGTAGCGCTTGCTGCCCATGGTGAAGCTCCACATCCCCGTCGGATACGTGGGCACAAAGGCGAGATAAAGGTGCGTATGCGGAAAGATAGAGCGGACGTCCTGGTGGACGTTTCGAATCAAATCGGCGTTGGCAAACGGAGACTCTGTCTGCGCCACAAACAGCCCATCCGGTTTAAGCGCGTTGTATACCGCTTGATAGAAGTCTCTGGCAAAGAGACCGACGGCTGGGCCAATTGGGTCGGTTGAGTCAATATAGATGACGTCATATTCTCCAGGATGTTCTTGTACATGTCGAATTCCATCGGCAACCTGAACATCAACGCGTGGGTCAGACAGTCCCTTGGAAATGGCCGGAAAGTACTCTTTAGAGATGTCGATGACGCGACCATCGATTTCTGCTAAGACCGCCTTTTCGACCGACGGGTGACGAATAATTTCACGAATGACTCCGCCATCACCACCACCAACCACCAGCACTTTTTTTGGATTAGGATGGGTATGTAAACCCACGTGTGCGAGCATTTCGTGATATACAAACTCGTCTTTGTCCGTCGTCATGACACAACCATCGAGAACGAGCATGCGTCCGTATTGGGCTGTCTCGACGACATCGAGCCCTTGAAAATCGGTCTCCTCACTATGTATGGTCTCTGTCACCCGAAGTCCCAGGGACATATCCGCACTCTGCCTCTCCGTAAACCACAAGTCCATCTTCGCCAATGTGTGTGCACTCCTCTCCTGCGACCGTATTATATCAAAAAACACCTCTCCGCAAGGAGAGGTGCCACGTGGTTGAGGAGGAGAACATTCCCTCCACTGAGCGTTTGGTTGCGGAGGCAGGACTCGAACCTGCGACCTTCGGGTTATGAGCCCGACGAGCTGCCAACTGCTCCACCCCGCGTCGACCTTCGTATTGTATCCACCACGCCCTGTCACTATACATGGATTTGCCCGAAGATGCAAAGACCGAACAGCTCAAGAATAGCGAACCGAGCGTTTTTCGGCCGTCGCTGCCAGCGAGTCGCTGACTTCTTCATTCTCTTCAAGAGAGCGCTGTTTCATTTCCGGCAATGTGAGCAACGTCAAGGCAATACCGAGCAGCGACACGCCCGCCAGCAAGCCCATCGTATTGCCGAGTCCGGCAGATTTGAGAATGAGCGGAAGGAGAAACGCCCCTAAGAATCCGCCGATTTTTCCGCCAGCAGCCGAAATCCCGTGTCCTGTACCGCGCAAACTGGTCGGGAAAACTTCCGACGGAAACAAAAAGGTGGTCGTATTCGGGCCAAATTCAATGAAGAAATAACTGACTCCGTAAATGATGAGGAACAAAATGGGCAATTTGATGACTCCAGGGACCAGCAGCAGTGCCAAGTAAGCGAGCGCCATGACACCAAATCCAATCACTTGAATCGTCTTACGTCCCAAACTATCCATGAACTTTGCTGCCACATAGTATCCAGGAAGCGCCGCCACGAGAAAGATGGCTGCAGCCACCAAGGTCGTAGTGATAAGCGCAGCATGGGGTAATAGAGCCTTCAAAACCAACTGCGAGGAGACACTGTTCCCGTAAAACGCAACGTCAATGAGGAACCAACTTCCCGCCGTGCCGAGAAGACGAATGAGATTTTTGCGCGTCCACAAAGAATGTTTCACGGCTGGAGCTGTTACACGAGCAGCAGCCGGGGCTGGCGCCTTCGCTGCAACATCCGCTCCAGTCAAGTCCGACACGACCTCAGCGGCTTTTGCTCCATCTTGCTTGACTGTCAATAAATAGCGTGGTGTCTCCGCCATCTTTCGCCGCAGATAGATGACCGAAGCAGCGGGAATCGCCCCCAAGCCAAGCATCAATCGCCACGCCAGTGCATGCGGCATGCCAGAGCCGAGAAGAAGCGCAGCAACCAGCGGTCCAGCGAGCAACCCTAAACCCTGCATCGAAAATACCAGCGTCACCAGTAGGCCGCGGTTTTTGCGATTCGAATATTCACTCATGATGACCGAACTCGTGGGATAATCTCCCCCCACACCAAGACCTACCAAGAAGCGGAAGAACAAGAGCCATCCAAAGGAGGGAGCCAACGCGCAGAGAATGGCACCGACTGTCAACAGAAATACCTCTGCACCATACATCGCCTTGCGACCCACGATATCCATTAAGCGCCCAAAAAAAAGCGCCCCGATGGCTGCCGCTGCCAGCGAAGTACTGTTTAACAGAGCCAACTCGCCCGTGGAAAGATGCCAAATAGGCGTGAGGATAGCCGTAACGGTACCGATGATGAACAGATCATAAGCATCCGTGAAAAATCCCATACCAGCAGTAAACATGGTCTTCCAATGGAATTTCTGTAATCCACTTTCATCGAATGCTTCCAAGACCCCTGAGTTCGATGACACTGGGTGTTCTCTCCTTTGGTTTGGCAGAGTTCGATTGACTGTCTTTCGACAAGGAATTCAATCTCAATTCAAGTACCTGAAGTCATCCTAGAATTCATTTATTAAGATTCGATGTAGTTTGTGTAAACGTTTTGTAAAGAACAGCAAAGATCGACACAATTCGAAACTTGCGTGACAAACTCCTTCGGACAAGCCTGGAAGAGCATGTACAGCTACACATAAGAATGGACAGAATGGGCACACTACCCATCATTGTTCGAGTGCGGACGGAGGTGACGCTGTGTTCCATTCGTTGTTGTGGCGGAGACAGAGCCGCCACGAAACGTCATCCAATTCACCAGACAACTCACCAAAGTATTCTTCCGAAGACAGGGCTGGACTGTCCATTTGGATTCACTTGACGGTATGGCCACTGCTCGCAAGCTTTACTGGCGTCACGCTCCTCTTGTTTGGGCTTCGCGCTGCACCGCTACCCGAAGAGAGCCTGTCCAATCCGACAGACATTGAGTCGAGCGACGGGGCGCGCATCGCAACGTGGTCGATTGCTGGTTCTGGCACGCATCACGTGACAGCGAAGGATGTCCCGGAGCGATTGGAGCAAGCAACCATCGCCGTAGAGGATGCCAACTTCTATCGCCATCGCGCCTTCAGTATCCCTTCTATGGTGCGCGCGACGCTCGTCGATATGCGGCATGGAAAGGTGGTAGAAGGTGGGTCAACGATTACCCAGCAGCTCGCCAAGAACTTGTTCTTGTCGCAACATCGCACACTTGCACGCAAACTTCGCGAAGCACTGTACGCCATTCAACTCGAAATCCACGAATCAAAAGACACCATCCTTCTGCAGTATTTGAACGTGGTCTACTATGGCCAGGGGGCTTACGGGGTTGGTTCTGCATCGGAAATCTATTTCGGAAAACCCGTTCACGAGTTAGACCTCGCCGAGTGCGCCATGCTCGCTGGATTGACGAAAGGTCCGAGTCTGTATTCGCCGTTGACTCACTACCGTCTCGCCAAGGAGCGCCAGCAGATTGTTCTTGACCGCATGGTGCAATGCGGCTACATTTCGCGAACAGAAGCAGATGCCGCTTACCAAGAACCGCTGCACTTTGTGAAAAACCATCCACCGCTCGAAGTGGCGCCCTACTTCACTTCGACGGTCATGGATGAATTGTCCCGACGCTACCATCTGCACAGCGAAGAATTGCTGCAAGGTGGCGCGACGGTCGTAACCACCTTAGACAACCTTTTGCAAAATGCGGCGGAGCGGGCCATTGCCAGCACCTTGCCGAGCAGCAGCCACATTCAAGCCGCATTGATCGCCATCGATCCGAAGACAGGCGCCATTCGCGCCATGGTCGGAGGCCGGAACTTTCAGCGCAGCCCGTACAATCGAGTGTTGGCAGAGCGCCAACCGGGATCGACCTTCAAAGCATTGCTATACACATCAGCTCTTCTGCACCACTGGTCGCCCGCGCGTGAAGTGAACAGTCAGTTGACCACCTTCGTCCGCGGCGATAGTAGCCAAAGAAACCTCTACACCGTCCACGACTACGGTGATTTCTATGCAGGTCGGCCGATTACGCTGCGCGAAGCTATCGCCCGCAGCGACAACGTCTACGCAGTCACCACCAATGTCCAGGTCGGTCCAAAAGCCGTAGCTGAAACGGCGCACGCGATGGGCATTACGTCACCACTCGAGGCTTATCCATCGCTCGCTCTCGGCGTCTCGCCCACAAGCCCACTGCAAATGGCCACGGCCTACGCCACGCTCGCAAACGGCGGCATTCGCGTGACGCCATACACAGTCGAGGAAATCCGTTCGGAGTGGCGGCAGCAGGATGTTCACGCAGAACACATTAGCGCGCCAGTTCTGTCACCGCAGGTCGCTTTTCAGGTGACCGACTTGCTGCGCAGTGTGCTCGAGCCGCACGGCACAGGATACGGCGTGCACAACTACCTGCACACCATGGCAGCGGCGAAGACGGGGACCACTGACACAGACGCTTGGATGGTCGGCTACACGCCGAGCCTCGTGTGTGCGGTCTGGGTAGGGTACGACAACAACCAGCCCCTCACCGTCTCGGAGTCGCACTTAGCAGCGCCAATTTGGGCGAAATTCATGGGCACCGCGCAAGACCACCTGCCCACACCATGGTATAGGCCGCCATCCGGACTCGTGCAACGCACGGTCGATCCGCTCACGGGCGCGCTCGCCACGAACCTCTGCCGCACCACGGAGACGGACTACTTCCAGCCGGGTAGCGAACCGGTTGAATCGTGCCCACTCCATCAACCAGCGCCAGGGCCGATACACCGTCTAAACGGCCTCTGGCCCTGGGTTCGCCATCTCTTTGGCGGTTGATGCGGCCCATCGCCTTAGCCCCCGCGAAGGCGCTCACAGAATCGTGGAAAGATGCGGAAAGCGTGGCGCCAAGCAGCGCAGGATATGTGGTAAAATGACGGCAATCTCGAGAGAGGAGCCTGCCCTGTGGTCCAACGTCTTTCCCAACGCGTACAGCAAATCGCTCCATCGGCGACCATGAGTGTGGACGCCAAAACGAAGGCGCTTCTGCAGGCAGGCCAACCGGTCGTCAACATGAGTGTCGGTGAACCGGACTTCGACACGCCGGTGGCCGCTGCGTTCGCTGGAGTTCAGGCCATCGTCAACGGCAACACGCGCTACACGGCAGCCGCCGGAACGGTGGAACTGCGTCGAGCCATCGCCGAAAAGCTCGCACGAGAAAATGGACTGGCCTACACACCGAATCAAATTGTCGTCTCGTCTGGAGCCAAACACACACTGTACAACATCTTTATGAGCATCCTTGACCCGGGTGACGAAGTTATTGTTCCTGCGCCGTACTGGGTGTCCTACCCAGAGCAAATTCGCCTGGCTGGCGGAGTCCCCGTGGTGGTCGAGAGCGATGAATCGACGGGCTTCAAGATGACCCCTGAACGCTTGGCCGCCGCCCTCACGAAAAAGACCAAGGCAGTCTTGCTGAACTCCCCCAACAACCCCACAGGGGCGGTCTATAACGCGTCCGAATTGCGCGCTTTGGGGGATGTCTTACAAAACCACGACTGTCTGATTGTGACCGACGAAATTTACGAAAAATTGGTGTACGGCGTAGAATATACGTCTTTTGCCGCTGCGTGTCCTGACCTCATGGACCGCACTCTGCTCGTCAATGGATTTTCGAAAGCATTTGCCATGACGGGCTGGCGCCTCGGTTACGTTGCCTGTGCGGAGGATTTGGCGACTGCGATGGCTTCGTTACAGAGTCACGGCACAGGAAGTCCTTCGACCATGTCTCAAGCGGCGGGACTGGCTGCATTTGCTGCGTTTAACTCAGATGTCGTCTCGGCTTTCTGGCGTCGACGCGACGTCTTGGTCGCTGGCCTGCGCAACATTGCTGGCATTGAGTGCGAACTGCCAGACGGGGCGTTCTACGTGTTCCCCAACGTGCGGGCCGCATTTGGGCGTGCCTACGAAGGTCGAGTCATCGGCAATGCCTTGGACTATGCTGAAGTTTTATTAGAAAAGCATTGGGTGGCGACTGTGCCCGGAGACGCTTTTGGCGCTCCAAACAACATTCGACTGTCCTACGCTACATCGCTGCAAAATGTCGAGGAAGCGTTGCGCCGCATTCAAGACTTTCATCGGGTGCTCGGCTTCTGACCGAGCGCTCCGCTGCACATCTGAAGGCCTGCTTCGCCATCGCCACTCCTTGGCACACGGACGACTGCCAATCCATACATTAATGGAAGGAACCATGTCGAGACCGACACCATGGCCCCAGCGTTTCGGGGAGGCGATAGGATTGGCAGGAAACAGTAAGTCGACCAGTTCAACACCGAGATCGACCTCAACGCGCCGCGGCAACTCGGCGGCTCGAAAAAATGCAGGAAAACGCCGCAAACCAACCGTCAAGCCAGCAAGTTCTAGCAATGCAAAGGCGGACGGCGGTTCGGCACCAAAAAAACCAGGGACACTCTCTCAGTTATTGACTCCAAAAAATTTGCAGCAGTCGGTCAAAGCGGTCGGCAACGTGCGTTCCACCGTAAAAAATTGGCTAGGCTATCTGCAGCAGGCGGATGTCTGGCTGGACAGTGTGTACAGTACAACCAATTCTTTAAAAGAAGCGGGCATCTTGGACCGGTTGGCGAAGTCGAAGGGACGGAAGTTATCCACGGAAGACTTCACCACGATTCTGTCGTCCATTCTCAACACCCCTCTCGGTGACCGAATGATGAAAGGTCTCGGAGGCGGCGCAGACGATGCACCCGCAGATGCGGCCACCGCCGCTTCCGGCACCAAAGACGAAGGAGTAGCCAGCGGCACCGCCCGCCCTCAGGCGCCACCTGGGCCTGGTCCCGGAGTGGAACCTGGCGTGAGCAGGCCGGGCAGTGCGGCGGCGCCAACAGCGCCACCCGGAGTGGCCCGACCACAGACCCCACCACCAGGGGCGCCACTTCCCCCTCCCCCGCAGCAACCTCCCTATCCAGGCGCATTCTAACGAGAATGCGCCATTTTAGTGTGCAGCTTGTCTCGGCCCCGTGCCTCGCGAGATATCTGAGCGATGGCGATGCGACTGGGTGGAAGCGCCGGATGCGCAGTAGAAAATGCCTCCAGACGGATGGCGCCTGGAGGCATGGTGCAGATGCCCGATGTCAGTTCTTCGATTTGGGAACGAATTTCTTGATTTCTTTCAGCGTCTGCTCATCGACATTTTTGCCGTATTTCTTCACCAAATCGTCGACGCTCGCATTCGGTCCATCTTTCGTGGCGTCCGTATACGCGTGAAGAAATTGCTTCAGGCGCTGCTCAGGTACGGGCAGACCCAACTTATCGGCAAACGATTTGGCCAGCGACTCGACTTCCTGCGGGTCCTTCCACTGCTCAGGCTTCACTTTTTTCACGTCGTCGAGAATTTGAAAGATGGCTTTGCGCTTTCCCGACAAATTGGACTTCAACGTATTTAACGGCGCCCCCGTCTGTTGGCGAGTTTGTTCTTGCTGCAACTCCGGTTGCACAGAGCTCTCTGCCACTGGGGGGGTAGCCGGACTGCGGCGACGCGGCGCGGCAGCCCGTGGCCGCTTCCCTGCATTTCCACGCCCAACTCGATTCGGCACGATAGTTCCTCCTCTGCCTTGATATCTCCTGGCGGAGTCTCTCCCTAACGTATGCCGAGACGGACGTTGGGCGTGCACAATGTGTCCCAACAGAAGACAAAACAGGCGCTCACCCACGAGAGGGGCCGAGCCGCCCGCCTGGAAGAAAGCCCATAGAGCCTTATCCGCCGATCTTTGACATCTCCACCTTGGGCAGCCCCCCCGTCGCCTTCGTACGCAGCTCTGAGTATCGGTCGTCCCGGCGCCTCCACACCGTTTCCAAAGAGGTGAGAATCGTATCGTCATCCGCACCGGATCGGACCAACTGCCGGAGGTCAAACCCATCGGAGCCGAACAGGCAGGTAAAGAGTTTCCCATCGGACGAAAGTCGGGCTCTCGTACAACCGCGACAGAACGGCTGCGTGACGGACGTGATGAGGCCAAATTCGCCAGCGCCGTCGTCGTAGGCATACCGTTTTGCCACCTCGCCCGAGTAGTGGGCGTCAAGAGCGTGTAATGGCCACCGCGACGACAAGAGCGCCAAAATATCTTTCGCTGGCACGACGTCGTCTAATCGCCAGCCATTGGTGTTGCCTACATCCATGTATTCAATGAAGCGCAGTATGTGGGGAGTTCCTCGAAAGTGTTCCGCCATCTCGAGAACTGCAGAGTCGTTTTTGCCCCGCTGAACGACCATATTTACCTTGACAGGGCCAAGCCCGGCTGCCTCGGCCGCCTCAATTCCGGCGAGAACGCGGCGCACCGGGAAGTGGACGTCGTTTAACTTCCCGAACACTTCGTCGGACAATGCATCGAGGGATACGGTGACGCGCCGCAGTCCGGCGTTCTTCAAGGCCACGGCACGGCTCGGGGTGAGGAGCGAGCCATTGGTCGTCAGCGCGATGTCAAGAACACCCGGAATGGTGGCGAGCAATTCCACCAAATGTTCCAAGTTTCGACGCAGCAGCGGTTCTCCTCCAGTGATGCGCAGTTTGACCACCCCGAGTTGCACGAAGAGGCGGGTGAGTCGAGCAGTCTCCTCGAAAGTGAGCAACTGCGACTGCGGGAGAAAGACAAAGTCTGGCCCAAAGACTTCCTTCGGCATGCAGTAGGTACAGCGAAAATTGCATCGATCCGTGACGGAAATCCGCAAATCATGCAAGGCACGGCCACGCACATCGACGAGCGGCTCCTTTGATTCCATTCTGACACCCCCAACTCGTGTTATTTCCCGAGAAATATGTCGATCACGCTCGAAAATTCCTCACTTTATCTGCGACTCCGCACCTCGGAGCAGGTTCCGGGAAAGGATTCGCCCGCGTTAGACACTTCATCAACAAGCATACCACAGGGGGTAAAAGGCCAACCGCGGACTTCGTGTACAACCATTATACGTGACTGAATTCGTCAACACATCGTCACCCCCAACCACAGGCACAACCCAATCGCGTCACACGACTTCTTGGTGGCCCGAAAGAACACGAAGAGGGGAAGAAAGCGCTGATGTATGGTATCTTTAGCTTACTACCGATGGTGCTCCAAATCGGCTTGGGGATGGTGTTGGCGTGAACATTGCCTTGATTTCGCACGATAACCTGAAAGAGTGGATGGTCAATTTCGCCATTGCTTACGAGGGGATTCTCAGCCAAGCGGAACTGTATGCCACTGGAACGACGGGCGCCCGCATCATGGCTGCAACGTCTCTGAAAGTTCACCGCCTGCAGTCCGGACCATACGGCGGAGACCAACAAATTGGGGCGTTGATTGCGCAGGACCTGATAAACCTCGTGATTTTTTTGCGCGATCCGCTGACCGCACAACCGCACGAACCGGACATCACGGCTTTGCTGCGCCTGTGCGACGTTCACAACGTTCCTGTAGCAACCAATTTGGCGACAGCTGAGGTGCTCATCCGCTCGGTGCAACGAGGTTATTTGCCGTCTACGCCCAAGCCGCTCTTCACGACGCCATCAGAATGGAAGGTGTGAGCAGATGGGACATTGCGAGGATAGAGTTGCTCGCCGAGCCAATTTAGCGGATCAAATGGTCGATGGAAGTCTTGCGATTTTTTTTGCTGGAGAAGCTCCGCCGAAGTCGGAAGACCATGCATACGATTTTTCGGTGAATCGCAACTTTTTCTATTTGACAGGCATTGACCGGGAAAGTGCTTGCTTAGTGATGAGTAAGCGAAATGGCCAGGTCTCGGAAATCTTGTTCATCGAACGGCCTAATCCAGACATGGAGAAGTGGACTGGAAGGCGAATGACGGTGGAAGAGGCAAAGGTACATAGCGGACTGGAGACCGTCCTCTATACCGAGGCATTTGAGGGATGGTTTGGCCGGGCCATGAGTTGGCAGAATCTACAAACTCTCTATTTGGATTTTGACCAGCACAGTTTCGGTCAGCCTACGCTGCAGTCGGCGCACCGATTTGCGCACCAGATTCAGCAAAAATACCCTGGTTTACGCGTGATGAATTTTCACTATGCACTTGGACAAATGCGTCTTTACAAATCTTCTTCTGAGATTGAGGAGACTCGGAAAGCGATTGACATCACCGATGCAGGGATTCGAAATGTGTTGGCGCACAGTAAGGCTGGCATGATGGAGTACGAGTTGGAAGCTCACTTCAACTTCACTCTCTGTAGCCGCGGGGTGCGCGAGCATGCGTTTCCGCCCATCGTCGCTGGCGGCGAGCGGGCTACCATTCTTCACTATGTGACTAACAGCGAGGCTACCAAGGATGGAGACTTGGTCTTGCTCGATTTAGGCGCTGCCTGCCGGTACTACTCGGCGGACATTTCCAGAACATTTCCGGTCAATGGAAAATTCTCAGCGCTCCAGAAACAGTACTATCAGTTGGTCTTGGACACGGAAGAAGCAGTCATCGCGGCTGTTCGTCCTGGGGTAACGTGGAAGGAACTGAATGACATTGCGAAGAGCTCGCTCGCAAAAGGGATGATGAAGCTCGGCAAGATTCAACAGGAAAGTGAGCTCGACCGATATTACTATCACAGTGTTGGACATCCACTCGGCTTAGATACGCATGATGTCGGAGACCGGGACGCAGTATTAGCACCTGGTATGATTGTGACCATTGAACCGGGTATCTACGTTGCTGAGGATAGTATCGGCATTCGGATTGAAGACGACATTCTCGTGACCGAGACAGGCCACGAAAACCTCTCACGGCAAATCCCGAAAACCATTGCAGAAATCGAGCGTTGCATGGCGCACTGACGCTGCGGTTTCAAGAAGAGTCGATACTCTGTAACTAATAAAAGAGACGGGCCTTTGTGAAGGGCGGGTGACATCGGTCGATGCACCCGCCCGCGCTGTCTTCTTCCAAAGGAGATGTTTCATTCTCAACTCGCCGTTGGCCCGTCCTGCGGTGCGTGCGGCCTTCTGACCTTAAAATTTCGTATCGTCGACCGACTCGAGCCACTGTGCCAGTGGTTCCACCACGCTGGCCACACATCCATCGTCAAAGGGAGATTGCAGATTCGCTTCCTGAACGAGTTCAAGAAACGACTTACTCCCCCCTAAGCGGCAGAGATGCAAGTAGTCCCGCCATGCATCCGTTCGGTTCCTCTCGGCTTTCAGCCAGAACTGAAAGGCACAAATTTGCGCCAGCGTGTAGTCGATGTAATAGAAAGGTTCCATATAGATGTGCGTCTGAATTTGCCAGTAGCCGCCCTCTTCCAGGAACTCGTTGTCCTCATACTTCCGAAGTGGCAAATATTTTTCCTCTATTTCCCGCCACTTCGCTTTGCGCTCTGCGGGCGTCAAATCCGGATGAGCATAGATAGCATGCTGAAACTCATCCACTGCAACCCCATATGGAATGAACTGCAGAGCTCCAGAGACGTGCATGAATCGGAACTTTTCAGCATCCTCTTGAAAGAAACGGTCCATCCACGGCCATGTCAGAAACTCCATGCTCATCGAGTGAATCTCGCAGGCTTCCAGTGTTGGGAAATAGTACTCTGGGACTGGGTATTTCCGGCTCATGTAGCTTTGAAACGCGTGACCAGCTTCATGTGTCAAAACCGTGACGTCATCATAGGTGCCGTTGAAGTTTGCAAAGATGTAGGGAGCTTCATATTTCGGGATATTGGTGCAATAGCCGCCGACGGCTTTCCCTTTTTTACTGAGCAAATCCAGCAGTTCATCGCGGACCATGGTCTGGAAAAACTCGTCCGTTTCCGGAGACAACTCCCGGTACATCTCCACCCCATTCTCTAGAATCCACTGCGGATCCCCTTTTGGAGCCGGATTTCCGGAGAGAAACGTGAGACTCTCATCGTAATAGAGCAGAGTGTCGAGATGAAGCCGCTCTCTCTGGCGCTCCTTCAACCGCACCGACAAAGGTACCAGATGTTGAGCCACTTGGCGCCGAAAATTCGCAACCATCGACGCGTCATAATCGGTCCGATTCAAGCGGGCATAAGCTAATTCAGTAAAGTTTGAAAAGCCAAGTTCCCTGGCAATCTGAGCGCGAAGATGCACTAATTCGTCATACAAACGGTCATATTCTTCGGCGTTTTGCTGAAAGTAGGCCCACAGTTTTTGTTGGGCCTCTTTGCGTACTTCGCGAGTAACAGACTGCAAGTAAGGTCCCATTTGGGAGAGATTGAGTTTGTCTCCCTGCCAATCGATTTCTGCAGATGCCATCAGCTTTTGATAGGCACTGACCAAGGCGTTCTCTTTTTGGAGAAGTGGTAAGACGGATGGGTCGAACGTCTTGAGAGTGGTCTCTGCCAGTCGAAACAACTGACGACCCCACTTGGCCTCCAAAGTCTTCCGAAACGGAGACTCGACCAAGACCCGGTAGAACTCGGTCGTCAGTCCCTGCATCCGCGGCGAGTTTTCGTCAAAAAAATCTTGCTCTGTTGCGTAAAACTCGTCTCTCGTATCGACGGTGTGGCGAATCGATGCAATCGACTGCATGGAATTAAACTCCATCCGCTGACGATTAATATCTGCCATCAGTTGGTCCTGTTCGTCCGCAGTAGCGGCTGCCGAAAACTGCTCCAAAGCAGCTCGAAACCGCTGTTCCAATTCGTCCATATCTGGACGAACGTAAGGGTATTCAGAAAACTTCACGCGTCATTCCCCTCTCATCGTTCTCAATTCGCGAAGCCGCTTACGGTTAAGTATCTTGAGTTTTGTTGACCCACGCTTTTCGCTGTCTGCGCAGTACTTCGACCGGATTCGGAGCAGTCGTGGACGCGGACGTGGGGAGCGTATGGGTGCCAGAGGACGACTCTGACTCCTCTATGGGATTCACCTGTACGCCCATCTCTCGGTTGGCATCGCCAGGGAGAGGCCGCGAAGCAAGCGGATCAGCCGACTCGCGCCGTGACCTGTCGCGGGCGCTCGACTCACTGATGTTCGTGCCCTCGTCTGCCAGCTGACCCGTGCGCCGCAGAAAGTCCTCAACCATGCGCAGAATCTCAAAACTGAAGTCGCCGCGCTGCTTCAATGCGGTCAAATAGTCGCAAACCGCCGGTGGTGTGTCGCTCGCTACATAGATGTGGATGACATCTCCGTGGTGCACCGCTTTGTCCTTAGAGCGCCGGATTCGGCTCCGCTCAGTAGCCATCAGTCAGCCTCCGTGGCCGCCACCTCCGCGCCCGTCTGTAGAGCAGCTATCAAGGAGCGATAGGTGCCGCGAACATTTCGCAGTTGTGCCAGTTCTGGGCGGTCGAAGCGAAGCGGGTGCCCTTGCCTATCCAATTCTTTTAAATACGACGATAAGATGACCGACCCGCCGCCGATAAACAAAAACTCCTCAGCCTCCGGAGCTGCTGCCCAGGCATCAAACACACGCTCTAGCACATCCCTCGCGAGCTCTGTCAGATGCAAGTTGGCGATGTCTGAGATGTTCCCTTTAACGAGCCCTTGCCAGCGCACCTCGTACTCTTTATGCACGAGCCGGTCTACGACATTCACGTCGCTCGTCAGATACTCCTGCCCGACGGAGGCGTTGAAGTCTTTGCGAATGCGCGACACGATGTCGTTCAAGTTAATGCGAAAGCCGGTGGACGTATAGTCATCGAGCTCCAGCCCTGGCTTGAAAAAGGCGATATCTAAGTCAATGCCACCCAAGTCGGCAACGCCAAAAGATTTGTCCGCGAGAGTGCTTTTCGGGTCACTCGCGAGATCGATAATGCCAGCCACATTGTCGACATTGACCCCATCAGGAAGAGACACGCTTAGTTCTACCGATACCCCTTCGAGCCCTGGCGTAGATTTGAACACCACCGTATGAACTCCGCTCGTGAGTCTTGCTTCCAAAACAGCCGCCTCGGCCACCTCGGCGATAGGCAGTCCAATGCCGAGTTGTACATCGGCGCGCAAGCGACGGACACCAGCGCTAATAGCCTGTTGGTTTTTCATAGCCGTCGCAAAAGCCAGCATCGTCAGTGTCGTAATCATCGTCTCCGTCCGTTGCGACTTCATCTGGGCTGCCCGGTGACCGAGAATGGACTGCGCCCTAGCGTTTCGGGAAGCGAGGATACCCACGTGGAAATTGCGGCCGACCCCTTCGGGTAGAGCTGGAGAGACAATCTCGATGTCCAAATTGTCAATAGGAGTACCTTGGTTGAGAATAACTTTTCTCTTCATCTCTGAAGGAACAATGACATTCGGAATCATCAGTATGTTGTCCAGTTGATCGAAGGCAGCCTTTACAAAACTGTTCCCATTGTCGATGGCAATCACCATCGACGTATCTTTAACGCCCGCTTCCTTTGGCATGGAGTTCGCTCCGTTCTGCACATATTTGTCTACTAGTATAGGTTGGAGTAGAGAGGATAGTCAATGGACTTCATGAGATAACTACTTCATCACTTGATTGATTAATTGATTAAGTGCTTTAGTACATAATTAGTTAACTAGTTAATGCAGGAGATGAACGCGCGTTTGGTCCGGCGCGAATTCCCACGCCCTCACGCGTTATCAACTCAAAATGCCGGGTCCAACGGCCCCGGCCTTCGCCACCGATTCGGAAGCAACCTCATTCGGAACTGCTCACTTAAGCATACGAAACGTCGCCGTACCAGACACTGCCTTGACTCCCTTTTGTGTCAGAGCCACCACATCACATTCCACCACATGACCGTCCGCCTCTTCACGCACGCCAGTAATCGTACCACTGCAGGTCAACACGTCCCCAGGACGAACCATCTCTTGAAACCGAACGCCCCACTCCTGCAAACGGCCGCGTGGACCCATCGCCTCTTTCAACATCTGGCCGACAAACGCCATGCTCAACATGCCGTGTGCAATGGTCCCCCCAAGTCCAACCTGCTCTGCATAGGCTTCCACCGTATGAATCGGATTGAAGTCCCCCGAGGCCCCGGAGTACATCACCAATTGCGTCTGTGTAATTGCCGGCTTCACTAATTCTGGTAGTTTTTCGCCAACTTCCAGCTTCATCTCACTCACTCCCCCGCTCCCATTTGGATGACCGTTGAATTCTCCACCAACAAAACTTCACCGCTGCCACTCTTGACGACACCTTCAAACATAAAGAACGTCATCTTTCCCATGCGGCCCGACGTCGGACGCACACGAAGCAGAGAACGCGAACAGTACACCACATCTCCTGCACAAATGGGTTCGTTATATTTGAACCGTTGCTCCCCATGAATCAAACCGTTCGTCGGAAGAACCAGACCTTCAATAACGCCAAAATCAAACGTCCGGCTAAACGTCGGGGGGATGGGGATGCCTCGATAACCAGCCGCCTTTGCCACCTCAACCTCTCTGTAAATTCTGTCGTCATCGCCAATCGCATCCGCGAACTTACGAATCGCACCCTTCTCTACCTCATTGGGGACCGTATTCGACACCACACCCACAAAATCTTCATAGCCACTCATAGCAAAACCTCCCCAGTCTACAACTCACTTCATTCTAACCTGCTGCAAACAGACCGCCAAACTAGCCAAAAAAATCGCCAAAGTCATGTCGAATCTACGAGGATTTGTGAAAAGATTGTCGAATATGCATTCGGACTCCGCCAAAATCTTCGGTTCGCGAAAGCAGTATCGCACCCCACCATCGCTCAGTAACATCATACTCTTTGCCTAAAGGAGCACGCACTCATGGGTATCATCCGCTCTATTCGTTCGAAATTCATTGTTAAAGTGACACTTTCTCTCTCTCTGATTCTCGTCTTGATCGCCGGGATGGTGCTCACAGCCATCCTTACATCCCGCAATGTCAACCAGGATGCAGCCACCATCTCGGCTCGTGACCTCCCCTTTGAAAACGACGCTACCCAAGCCTATCTAGGATTCCTCAACATGGACGACCAATCGAACATGTGGGTCGGACTCAAAAGTTTCGGCAATCATTCGCTGAATCAAGCAACTTATCAACAAATCATACAAGGCGAACAGCAACTGAACGCTTCTCTCGCCAAATTACAAAAACTAGCTACCACTCCCCGGCTCCAAAAGCTCATGAAGCAGACACTCTCCGATGCTGCAGACTATGAAGGCTATTTTCAACAGGTTCGAACCGATTACAAAACCAACTATAAACTCGCGGAAGAGACCATGTATGTCTCGAACTCGAATGCATCGAACAACTTGACCAATGACCTGACGGAACTCGTCGCATACGGCCAAAACATGACCGTCAAGCGAGCGGCCAATACGAGCGACATGGCTAAGGCCGACGAAATTCAATTTCCGCTCTATGGACTTATTCTGTTCGTAGCCTGTCTTCTGCTTTCCTTCTACGTACGACGTTCTATCAGGCCCGTTCCGGACGTAGCCAAGCGTCTCGAAGCGATGGCCTCCGGCAATTTGCAAATCGAAGACATGTCTGTGCGCACCTCGGATGAAATCGGACGCTTGGCCACCGCTTTCAACCAAATGAAGCAAAATCTCCGTCAACTCGTCGGGAAGACCCGCGACAATTCCAACGCCGTGGCTCACGCCGCTTCCGCACTGCAGGCTGGCGCCGAAGAGACGACCAAAGCCGTACAGAGTGTGGCCGAGGCATTACAAAACATCACCCACCAGATGGAAGAACAGAATCGCGGCTTCCGCGAGACCATGCTGGCAACGGAAGAAATGTCGTCGGGCGTACAGGTCACCGCCGAAGCCGCATCCGAGGTCACGAGCAAAGTTCAGAGCTTGGCAGATAGTGCATCGTCCGGCAACGACGTGATGCAAGAGACGGCCAACATGATGAACAGCATCGCGACCGCAGCCGCACTCTCCCAAAACCAGATTCAGTCACTTGCCGACCGTTCCACGCAAATTGAGGAAATTATTCGCACGATTACCGAGATCGCCAAAAAGACAAACCTTCTAGCCTTAAACGCCGCCATCGAGGCGGCACGGGCTGGAGAAAGCGGGCGAGGTTTTGCCGTCGTCGCCAACGAAGTGCGCAATCTTGCGACGGAGGCCACTAAATCGGCTGAGGGGATTTCCGAACTCATACGGGGCATCCAACTCGATGTGGCCGAGTCTGTAGAAAAGATATCTACCATGACGAGTTCAGTCGCCCATGGGTCAGACATGATGCGCCAATCGGCCACCCTCTTCTCCCATGTCGAGACGACCAGCAGCGAAATCGCAGCGGCCATCGAAGGTATCTCGGCTGCAACGGAAGAAATGTCCGCCAATGCAGAGGAAATCAGCGCAGCCGTCCAGAGAATGGCCGCCTCTACAGATGAGTCCGCTCTACATGTAGAGAATGTCTCGGCTGCCACCGAAGAGCAGATGGCATCCATGGAAGAAGTCGCGGCTTCCGCAACGGAGCTTCATTCCCTCGCCGCGTCCTTGCAAGAATCGCTGACACAATTCCAGGTTTAAAAAATCCCTTGCGGACCCGTACACCACGGAGTCAGCAAAGCACCCTTTACAGCCACTGACACATTCAAAGTGCCATGACCTATGACAATACCACCTTATAGATGGCTTTGGGCTAGACCCAAAGCCATTCATCATGATCCCTCAAAGGAATTCGCAATCTTGACCAGCATTCCCTTACTCAACTCTCCAGTAGAGGTCCGAGATTTGACGTCGATTTTAGCAGCGGAGAGGTCATATGCCACATGGCGCTCATACCAACTCAAGGTCGTACCATTGGGTCCATGAGCGTCAAAATACGCAGTCACGTCATGGTTTAACACTACCTTCTCTCCATTCGCACTGTTAAAAGGATTCTTCTGCAGATACGATTCTTGAACATTGATATCCTGCTGCTCATTGTTTCGAATCGGACTAAAAAAATCCACCATGAAGAACGTGTACGCTGTCGAGTTGGGCGAACTTCCTTTCCCAGCACTATCCACTTGGCGCGAAGTAAACGGGTGATACGATGGAAGAGTGAAATGAAACGAAACCTTATTCAATGTGACTTCAAGACTCTGTTTGACTGCGTTCGGTAACTGATCCACTAGAGGATTTTGCAGTGTCTGGGGGCGCGGAATCGTCTCCTTCGAGGTGGTGTCCTGTGTGACGCTGGTTGGATGGGCTACGCCGTTGGTGGAACACCCTGTTAATGTCAAAACACAGACACCAACCGCTCCGACGAGCCGTAAGCTTTTCATTTCATCTCTCCTTCAACGCCTGTCGCCTTCAACACCGCGCTACTTTACATAAGTGTATATATTTTCCTTAGTATAGCATAAATAGAATTTCATGTAAGATACGCATTCTCAGTAGAGATTCTCGCTACGCACGAGGTGGCGTATCTTCGTCCTCTTCTAAATACCATTTTCCTCCTGGATGCTTTTGTACAACCACAAACTCCCGATACTGGGTATACTCAAGTGCTGGAACGAGATTAGGATGGTGCACTTTCATCTGCATCACTGCGTAGTATACTTTTACGCGATACCATGAAAGGTCGTTCTTGCTGAGCGAGCCCGACAGACCTGGCGTCGACGAAATATCTTGAAACTTGTCGAATTTTACATGGTATATATTTTTTAAATATTTAATCCATCTTGGCTCTACTTCGAATTTCAAATCTGGTGCGAGGAGCTTTCCTGCTGCGCTGTAATTACCCTTTACAACGTCTTTGTAGAAGCGAATAGGCACTTGCGCGGCTACCGAATTATTCTTAATTTCAATAGGATTGGTCGATGTATTACTGTTAGATGTCGCTTTTGTCGGTGGCAATCTGTCTGGCGACGTTGCATGTGCCGCTGGACTGACGGACGATACATCAGGTAGCGTTGGATGAGCTTCACGCACTCCACAGCCAATTACGCCTCCTAACGCGACTAATGCTGCGACAATCCAAAGGCCTTTCTTGATAGTGTCCAACTGAAGTCCCCCTGTCTCCATAATCTATGAATAGACGGGCTATTGTGTCAATACCTCGCTTTTTTGTAACTCTTTTCACCATTGACAACTTCCTGTTTTACAGTCGCTATGTCACTACTTCCTTCCTGCTTCGGTCACAGCATGTAGGCGCACGTAACTGTATAGGACTACATGCCATAGGTCAGTCCCATGCAGTCTGCTTTACAATGAAAAAACAGGGTCGTCTCGCGACGAGCCCTGGCTTCCCATGCAGTCCAGACCACCCACCCGGAGTTAAACTGGCAAAACCACTTGGGCCGCGGAACCCGACTTTGCCGCCTCTGGGTCTTTGCGTACCGCAGTCCCGGTGGCTGTCACCTCCATAATGTCTCCGTGATGGCTAATTTCTAAGTTGACCCCAACAATCCCGTCTGCGCCTAAGTTTTCTGCTTCCCGTTTCATTCGCGCTAATGCCAGCTCTCTCGCATCGTACATCAACTGAGTGTACTCCTTCAGTTCCCCACGTGCGAGCCCCCGCAGCGCAGTTGCAATTCCACCACTGACCCCCATCGAAAACACACTGTTGCCTAGGACAAAGCCTACCGGTACGTAACCCCGGTCCATCACCAGCCAGAACTCTTGACCCGTCAAGTCGGACGTAAACGGCCCGCCATGACGATTCGATTCAATTTCACGCTCCACGTCTCGTAAATCGCTCACTTTTGGTCCCGCCACACGCATTCTCCCCTCATGCTAAGGAAATGTGAACTTTACTCTCTCATTGTATCCCAATTCGGAAACGCACACTGCACTAACGCACCGCACCCCGCGCAGGTGACACCCGTCACGCCATCCGATAGAATGAGTCGGAAGCGCGAAAATCCCTGTGGAAAGGTGTCCCCGATGAGTATCCTAAGCGTTCAGCATCTCTCTCACAGTTTTGGAAATCGGATCATCTTCCAAGATGTCTCTTTCCGCATTTTGAAAGGCGAGCACATTGGCTTAATAGGCGCCAACGGAGAGGGAAAGTCCACATTTCTTCAAATTGTCACTCAAACTCTGCAACCCGATGAAGGGACCGTGGAGTGGGCTAAAAACGTCCGCGTCGGATACCTCGACCAGCACACATCACTCACTCCCGGAAGCACGCTTCAAGACGTGTTACGAAGCGCCTTTCAACCGCTCTTCGCTCTGGAGACCCAATTGAACGACTTGTATCTGCAGATGACCGACGCGTCCCCCGCGCTCTTGGACCGACTTCTCGAAGAAGTTGGGCAAATACAAGAGACGCTTGACGCGCACGATTTTTATCTCATCGACACAAAAGTCGATGAAATTGCCAACGGCCTCGGCCTACGGGCCATAGGCCTCCATCGCGATGTCACCGAATTGAGCGGCGGCCAGCGAACAAAATTGCTGTTGGCCAAACTTCTGCTGGAAAAACCCGATATTCTTTTGCTTGATGAGCCCACAAACTATCTGGACGCGCCCCACATAGAATGGCTGCAGCGATATTTACTGGGTTACGACAATGCCTTCGTGCTCATATCGCACGATATGCCGTTTCTAAATAGCGTGATCGGACTGATTTATCATGTAGAAAACGCCCAGTTGACCCGCTACGTTGGAAATTACGACGACTTCTTGCGCGTTTACGAAGAACAGAAACAACAAAAAGTGGCCGCATACAAACGACAACAGCAGGAAATTTCTCAGCTTCAAGACTTCGTTGCCCGAAATAAAGCCCGTGTCTCCACTCGCAACATGGCCATGTCCCGGCAAAAGCGCCTCGACAAAATGGACGTCTTGGAACTCGCCAAGGACAAGCCCAAACCCAGCTTTCATTTTGTCGAAGCAAAAACGCCTAGCAAAGTGATTTTTTCCTTGGACAAGCTCGTAATCGGCTATGACACGCCTCTGTCTCAGCCGCTGACGCTCTCTCTATTGCGTGGACAAAAAGTTGCGCTGATTGGCGCCAATGGGATTGGCAAAACAACGCTTCTACGCAGTCTTCTTGGTCTCAATCCTCCGCTCCTTGGCACCGTCGAAACGGGAGACGGGCTCGAAATTGGTTACTTCGAACAAGAAGTCAAGGCCTCGCCAGACCTTACCTGCATCGATGCCATGTGGAATGAGTACCCCCATCTCGCTCAGCGCGACGTCCGAGCGGCGCTTGCAAAGTGCGGGCTGACCACGCAACACATCGAGAGCAAAATGGTCGTCTTAAGTGGTGGCGAACAGGCGAAAGTAAGACTCTGCACACTTCAAAATCGAGCGACTAATGTGCTCATTCTGGACGAGCCCACCAACCATCTCGACGTCGATGCCAAGGAGGAATTGCAACGGGCACTCGCCGCCTATCACGGGACCATCTTGCTCATCAGTCACGAGCCTGAATTCTACACTCCATTCGTCACCGATATCTGGAACTGTGAGTCCTGGACTACAAAAGTCTTGTAATCCGTCAAACGGATAGGTGACGCCCGTCAAACGAATAGGTGACGCCCGTCAGCCGCTCCGATATTTCCCACAGCCGCTCTGCATCTTCTTGACTCCGAGAAGCCTTGCTCGAGACCGCGACCGCCGGGTATCCACGCATGCCCGTGCGGCTCGCCGGTCCGACGTATTCCCCTCCATGCAACGCATCCTCTGTGGCGGCCATCAACGTGGGCAACGCCCCCATGGCGGCACTTTGAGCCATGGCATTCGCCACTCCTCCGACAAACTTACCGACCCACGGACGTCTACCGCCAAATCCGGTCGACGTCAGATTGGTAGCCGCGAAACCAGGATGACAAGCCATGCAACGGACGGTCGAACCCGATGCCTCCAAACGGCGCTGGAACTCATAGGCAAAGAGCAGGTTTGCCAGCTTACTCTGGCCATAGGCGCCAAAGCGACGATAGCCTTTCGACCCATCCAGATTGTCAAAGTCCATCTTTCCACTCTGATGCGCCATACTGCTGACCACCACCACGCGCGCCTCTGGAGTCTTGAGCAGTGCCGGTAACAGTCGACCCGTCAACGCAAAGTGGCCCAAGTGGTTCGTTCCAAATTGCATTTCAAACCCGTCTACCGTGCGAGCATATGGCACCGCCATGACTCCGGCATTGTTGATGAGCACCGAAAGCCTTCGGCCACTCCCCAATAAGTTCTCTGCAAACTCCTTGACACTTCCTAGGTCAGCCAAATCCAATTTAGAAACCGAGACCATGGCACCCGGAGACTCCTCCAGAATGCTCCGCTTCGCCTGCTCCCCCTTCTCCACATTGCGAACCGCCAGCGTGACCTCCGCCCCCCGGCTCGCCAAGACTTTCGCTGCCTCCAAGCCAATACCACTGTTCGATCCGGTGATAACTACCGTCTTCCCATCCATTCTCGGTACTTTATTCACATCCCAACGACTGGTTGACATCTGCCGCCCTTCCTCTCTACCTAGCCGACCCCTCGCGCCGCGAGCTCCTGTGCCCAATTTTTGCACACCTGCAAGAAAAAGTGCTAGACTGCGCGTCCCACTCCATAAAAATAGACTAACTCGCGGGTCACCGTTCGACAGCATGTGACGATAGGCACATGTTACACTACCGCACGACTGGAGCACAGCGTACTTCCACGTTGCGGTAGAAAACTCGGCGTCCGCGGGAATCTCAGGGCTCGTCTGACAGGATGGTGGATGATTGTGCAATGGATTCGTTTTCAAAGAAGTGTTTTGGCGGCCGCCTCAAGTCTGTTTTTACTTCTTACGGGATGCGCTACCGCTCCGACACATCACGCTGTGACCGCCGGAACCACATCCACACCCTTACCAGCACCCACCAAAACCGTCGATCCACTGCCTGTTCCCACGGTGACCGTCAGTATCCAAAAGTCATTGCCCCCGGTCAAAAAGCCAGCAATTCCACTCATATCCCAGGGAGACCATGGAAAATACGCACTTTGGCTGAACGAAGCGCTGGCCGAACTCGGCTATTTGCCACTCTCTTTCCTGTCCGCCGGCAGTCCCTCGTCCAATACCGTACCGGCCAATGCGCCCCCCACCAATACGATGAACGCCGTCTACGGTAGCCGCTCTGCAAATTCCAGTAAAATATCGGGTGGCTCCACAAGGATCTCTTTAGACAACCTGTTTGCACGGCAGTTGCAGTCCCATGAACTTAATCCCCAAAGCGGTACGTTCGTGTGGAAATACGACTTCCCGAAAAGTTTGACCGAGCTGTGGAATCCGGAGGTCGATACCGTGATCACCAAAGGCGCTGTCATGTCCTTTGAGCGCATGCACGGGCTTGCCGTCGACGGGATTGCAGGGCCGGAAGTTCGAGCAGCCATGGAAAAGGCGCTTCAGGTCGATGAATTGGACCCGCGGCCTTACGTGTACGTCGATGTCACAAAATCCAAACCAGAACTCCTTCACCTCTGGGAAAACGGAAAAATCATCTATACCACGCTTTGTAACACAGGCATCGCTCAGAGTCCTACACCCAACGGCACCTGGCCTATCTATTTACGATACCGCTCACAGACCATGAAGGGCGTAAACCCGTGGGGAACTCCTTATGACGATCCCGGTGTCCCCTATGTCAACTACTTCTACGAGGGTTGCGCAGTGCACGGTTTTCCTCGTGCGTCTTACGGCTTCCCGCAAAGTCTCGGTTGTGTAGAACTACCCATTTCGCATGCGGCGTACGTTTGGACCATTCTTCACTATGGGACACTCGTGACCGTTCAAGCGTAACGCGACACGCAGTTACCCGAGACGTAACCTTCGCAAAAAAGTGACGGCAGCCTAGAGTGTAGGTGAGACAGAGACCGCAATGGGCGTACAGTGAAAGCCATTGCACGCGCTTTCTGAGCACGGGCACGCGGACACCGCGACAATCAAATCGACCTCGGCGCGAACTACCACAAAATCCCCGCGGCGTGAACGTGGCCTTTCCACGGTCAAAGACCCATGACTTCCTACAACTGTGTTCATGAAAACGTTCCATGGATAGTGCTGATGAGGTGCAGGAATACCGAAAGGGCGGAGAGCTTCGTTCAGATTTTCGAAGCAACTACGATGCAAAGGCTCCCCGTAGAGAAATTCGTACATCTCGGGACGGCAGGCAGAGTTGAGCAAATCGTGTTGTTCGACGGTGTCTTCGACGACCGTCGCTAACGGACGATAGATGTTCGAATAGAGAATGGACCCTTTTCCTGTGGCATACGAGTGAGAGGCGTCCATAGTCACAGTCGGATCGAACCGCTCCTCTTTGTCCGCTGCCGTGTAAAAAACCACATCGGCCACCTGCTCCCCTTCAACATCTTTGATGAACATAAAATCGCCCTTTTGAACCGTAAACCCACATCCGGTTCCCGCCTCGAGAAAATAATCCGACACTCAAATTCCCCCGTTCCACGTTTCTCCACTGTTTCGAGTATGTCATCGGTTTGGAGACCGCATACCTGCGAGAGCCGCCATGCGTCAGATTCCGCTCTATACATAAATGCCATTCTCCTTTCGCAGAATGAGGTAAGGACAGAGGAGGGCATGCATGCACAATTCACGGCAAGCATCCGAGCGTGCACCTTCACACTTGGACAAAAATCTGACTGGCTGGCAACTGACGTTACTGGGTGTGGGATTTACGACTGGAACGGGGTACTTTTTAGCCTCTGCCCTCGCGATACGGATGGCAGGCTGGTGGGTACTGCTGACATTCTCGTTGGCGGCCATCGCATCGTACTTCGTCTTGGAAGCACTATCTTTGTTGGTATCCGAGAATCCACAACAAGGTTCATTTCGGACCTATGCAAAACTCGCATTTGGTCCCTGGGCCGGGTTTGGAAACGGTTGGCTCTATTGGACCTCAGAATGCCTCGTTCTCGGTAGCACATTGACTGCTCTCGGATTGTTTACACAATATTGGCTTCCGCACATGCCGCTCTGGGAATTGACGGGCGCTTATGCCTGCCTCGGCGTGCTCATCGTGGCGTGGGGAACAAGAGCGTTTGAACGCACAGAAAACGTTCTTGCATTGGTGAAAATTGCGGCCATCGTTGGCTTCCTAGTGGTCGTTTCGGTTGCCGCTGCACGACTCTGGCAACAGCGTGGGGATGCGTCGGGGGTTTTTCACATCGTGTCCAAGCTCGTGGCCTCGAGCGCTCCGTTTGACATCGTGCAAAAGAAGGCCCCGTCTCTCCCTGTTCGAGACGTTTGGACCAGTTTCATATTCGCCTTTTACGCCTTCGGGGGGATTGAAGTCATGGGACTGATGGCCGTCCAATTGAAGCAGCCGAAATCGGCGCCAAAATCAGGCTTAGCGATGATGATCACGGTAACCACTCTCTACCTAGCTTCCATGATGCTCATTCTTGGAAGTGTTGACTATCGGCACATATCCGTCTCGCAAAGCCCGTTCCTTTCCACCCTGCAATTCTATCGATTGAGCGTTCTCGCCCACCTATTCAACGGAATTTTCATCGTAGCCGCTTTTTCTGTTCTCGTGGCCTCGATTTATGCGGTCACGAGCATGGTAGTGACGCTGTCCAAGGATGGAGATGCCCCCGCGTGGATTCAACTGGGGCAACAAAACGCACAGCAAGGCCGCCTACCTTGGCCGGCTCTCGCACTCACTGCCAGTTTTCTCATTCTCTCTGTTCTCCTTTCACTGCTGCTCCCTAAGCAATTGTATGAACATATCGCCACAGCGGCAGGTCTCTTGTTGATGTATACATGGATGTTCATCGTAGCCGCGTTTTGGAAATTGTACAAAGCAAACTGGGCACAGAGAATAAAGTCGTCCCTCGCCGTCATGCTCATCTTCGTGGCAGTATTGGGGACGTCACTGCACCCCACGACAAGGCCGGGATTTTTCATCAGCCTCTTGCTGCTTGGGGGCATTGCAGCTCTGTCCATTCTCATCAAGTCTCCCCAATTCCGATGGGCGCGTCGTAAACTCCGACACAAGTGATTTATTCATTGCGCCTGCGTGAAAGGGACAATGCGTCGCAACGCGTTCATCGTCCGGCAAAAAGTACTGCTTCCACTCGCGATTGTCCGGTTGTCCATACCATCTCAATGCGGGATGGATGGCAGCTTCGTCGTACTCGATGAGTCGTTCTCGTATGCGTTCTTTCATTTTCCGGCCAAACACGGTTTGGTCGTGAATCTTTTCAAAGACAAACCGTGGTTGAAACGCCACATAAAAGTACGGGAACTCGCGGCTCTTTCGACGATGGTGCGCGGGAGTAGCACACAAGACAAAATAGGGCTCACCCCCGAAACAAAATTCCCACAGAGTTTGGTCCACATCCTGCGGCACATCGACTGGCCAACTCTGTTCATCGAGTTCGTGAATATCCTGCAGAAGAGACCAAAATACCTGCTCGAAATCCTCCACACCGTAACTCGAACGAAGACTGCAAGGCGTGTCAAAAAAAGCCACAAACGATGTGTACTGTCCGCACGTGCGCGCTTGTTGGCCGTATTCTGCTAACGCCTTTGCCAACTCCTCGCGGCTCTTACAGGAGCGGAAATCGCTCAGAAAAGCAAAGCGAAGTTGGTTCGCACGAAATCCTTTTTGACCTAAAATGCAAGGAAATTGTATTTCCAAATCCAACATTCGGTCCCGAAACTCTCCATAGGCTTCACTGGGCCACTCCCCTAACTCCATCACCCGTTCGTCCAACCAGTCCTTGGTATACAGTGTCAAAGCCCACACCTTCCCCTCATCGTCATCGCATGTTTATGCGTTTCGGGGAAGCGAGGTTCAGGCGAGTGATAGCGCTGGTGAAAAGATTTGCCGATGAGCCTGGAAAGCAAAATACAGGCCAAATGCAATCAGTGCGGCGCCAGCCGCGACAGACACGATGCGCATTACTTGTGGACTAGCCCATTTTCGAAACGAGCTCGCCAGAACGGCCATCCAAAGGTCCCAAGTCGCCAATCCCACAAAAATGCCCAATGTCTCCATGAAACTTTGGGCGCGTTGTCCTGAGGTTTCTGCCGTTTTCGCCAACAGTGAACCATAAATAGGGGGTGCTGAATGAATCAGGCGACTTCCCCTGCAAAGCCTAAATCAGTCCCAATAAGCTCCATAAATATGAGCCAAAAAAGAAGCCGTAGCCTCTTTTCTAGGTTCATCACCAGCAGTTGCATGGCGATGACCGTCTCGCTGGTCTGACGAAGGCGTGCCCGAATTAGGCCAAGTCCGTAATTTCGCTTCGCTTCTCCGAACTTACCTTCTACCGCATTGCGCTCACCCATGTCCTGCCGTTCCAGTTTTCGTTCCTCGGGTTCCACGTGCTTGGGCGGTCTTCCCAGCTTGGGACCACTCAATCGGATACCAAGTTCTTTGCAATACCTGAGGTTCTCCCGCGTTCGATAGATCTTGTCGGCCAGAATCGCTTCGGGGTAACATCCGAAGCGCTCCACATATCTCTCCACCGACTCGATGAGTGTCGTGCCCTCATTAAAGCTGTCCCAGCTTGTTCTCTCCATCATGGCGTATCCGTCCACCACACTGATGGCCACCTTTGCACCGAACTCCACATTCGCTTTTGCCTTCCCACGCACAATGGGGCGAACATCTGGCTGAGCGATGCTTACGACTCTGTCATCCACCCGATGACTTCGAGACCGATACATCTCTCGCTGCTGGCGATGCAACTCATGAATGACCAAGAGATCTCGATACTGTTTTTTCGAGAGCGCTGTGAGTGACGTGTGTTGCACCCATTGTTCGATAAATCTCAAATCCCTCGCAACATAGCGTAATTGCCGTCCAATCGCCTTGCGAATCTCTGAGCGACCCGGCTTTCGATTCTTCGCTGTTCTCAGGTAGTCACGGCGAGCTTGACACCGCCGGTCTCTGGGTTTCTTCATATTCCCTTTATGCGGTGCGTGGAGCGTATCGATGATACCCTCTAGTTTCTCACGCGCCGTGTTCAGCAGTGACAGGTCTGTCGGATACGCGATATCGGACGGCGCACAAGTCGCATCCAGAAGGAGCTTTCCTTGATGGGTCTGGGGTTCTTGAGATTCTGTTTTTGAGTCACCTTTTGAGCCTGCCTCGGTCGAAGTCGGCGGTTCGTCCTTGGGATCATCGTCGTCCCCGGCCTCTTCTTCTTGGCGAGCCGCTTGCA
>NZ_JAMCCX010000017.1 GCF_024706985.1 Alicyclobacillus sp. SP_1
TTGCCCCACTCTGTGGACCCAGATTTCGAATAACCAGAGGGAACACCAATTCATACCATCCTAAGTTGACAGCATTGGGGGCGATCCCCGCGACGCCGAGACAGAGAAAAAACATGGCGATGACGGCGAGCCGCATCCAGCGTCTCTTTCGCTTCATGACGACCGCCCCCCATCCACGGAGGTGTTGAACACATCGAGCAAATCGTCCGGCGTCGGATCGATATGGATGAGACTGACCCGTCCCTCGATGTCCTTGAAGAAACAGTCCCCGGAGCGCAGGCTGCGAAACTCCTGCCAGAGCGACGCCTCGTTCGGATCCAGGCCGAGCAGGACGGCGTTGTCCCGGCTGGCGCGCGGATCCTCCGTGCGAAAGCAGAAGATGGCGCCAAGGTTGTTGCGCAGTTCCTCCTCGGCGATGTCGCCGGGATTCTGCGTGACGAGGATTGGAACGACACCGTAGGAGCGGCCCATGCGCACCGTTTCGTCGATCAGTTGCCGCCCCTCCGGGAAGGAGCGCAAGAGCCACGCCTCGTCGATGCCAAAGAGCTTCAGGCCACCCGGTGATGTGTGAAAGAGGCGCTCACGACCGAGTGCCGCCATCAGGTACATCATCCCGACGCCAAAGCGTTCGTTCGGCGTGAAGTTGCCCGTTTCGCCGGGGGCGCGCTTGGGCAGCGGCAACCCCGCCAGGCTCGCGACGACGAACCGCGTGTCGGGGAGTGAACTGATACCGTCGTCGCGCGCGAAGACCAGCTGGCCATAGGGGCTTTTCCTATAGCCCTGAAGCCGGGTGAAGCATCGCCGCGCTTCCGCACGCATGGCCTCGTGGCCACCGGATTGGCTCAGTTTCTGCAGTTCGGCCATGACCCGAAACAGGTCCCGCGACGGGGTCGCAAACGTCCGCTCGACGGCCTCCATGAGGATGTCCGCACGCTCGTCGTTGCGCTGGCCGTCGAGCAGCAGGCTCAGGTAATCCTGCGCGATGGCGTGGCTTCGCTCCTCACTGTGCGCCAGGCGAAAGGGATTGATCCGCGTCCGGGATCCGGCGGACAGGCGAAGGACGGTGAGCCCGTTCGCGATTTCAGGGATGCCGGCAAAACAACCGTCCTCGTCCTTCGGGTCGATGGAAAAGAGGCTGCCGCCCCGGTTGAAGGCGAGATAGAAGAGGAGTTTTTTCAAGACCGACTTGCCGCCGCCAAGCGTTCCGACGATCCCGATGGCGCCGCTGCGGTTGAGTTCCCTTGACATCGGCCGGGCCAGGTCGAGAAGCACGGGGGTGCCCTGGCGCGTACGGCCGATGTAATCGCCGGTCGGGTCTCCGGCATCCCGACTGCCGTGGGGAACGCCTGCGGCGAGGTACCCCGGATCCATGGGGATGGCCCACGGTTTTTTCTCCATGTCGGCGCCGGGCAGGCCGTCGAGAAAGCCCCGCGCCTGATCACCGGGTGATCGCACGACACGCAGACGCAGCGTGCTACAGAGTTGAGACAGTTGAGTCGCGCGAGCCTCCAACTCCTCGCGGGTGGACGCGAAGACGGCGAACGTGACGGTCGCACGGACAAGCGGCATCCCCTGCTGGAGTTTGTGTTCCAGAAGCCGTCCGCGATCGCCCGCCCATTCGAGCGTGAGCGGCAGTTCGCCGGTTCCGTCGACAAACTCCCGCTGTTGGTCTCTCAGCGCCTTGCGGCTGCGCTCGAGGCCGGCGGATGCCGTATGCGGTGCTTCGATCTCCAGGTGGATGCTGCATTCGACGGGATCGGATAGGTCATCGAGGCGATACAGCCACTCCTGTCCAATGTCCGAAACTTCCTCGGGCACGTCGACGAGGAAGAAAAACGTCTGCCAACTCTGCCGCGCCCCGTCATCCTGGTGCCGGATGACGAGCGTGCGCATCCGCTCCTCGATCACGGCGTCGCCCGCGACGAGAATCGGCAGCGACTGGCGCGGTTTCACCATGACGCGCTCACCGCGCACGGCGATCTGGTAACTCGGCGCAAGGCCCAGACGCGGCGCCAATTCGCCCGGCAGGGCGCGGTGAAACGGGTGACGGAGCAGCCACTCGATGTCGCCACTGTGCAACCGCTCACCTCCGAGCGCTGCGTGGACCGACTGGGCGACGAGCGACTCCGCAGAGAGGGTGTCTTCGAGCACCTGTCGGTCCATCCCGCCGGACGGGGCGGAGAGAACGTGCTGTCGGAGCGTCCGGCCGACGCCTGTGGCGAAGCGGCGAAGCGAGGCCAGCGTTTGGCCGGGCGCGGCGAGGTCCAGGTCGGGCACGGCGAATCGGGAGCGGGGAAGCTTGACGAGCAGGAACAGGGACCGGCGCCAGGGTCGTTGACCCGCCACCTTGCGGATGACCGCCTCGCGGTATCGTTCGAATTCCGCGTTCTGGCGGTCGTCGCCCGGAAAGAATCCGGTCGGACGGATGTCGTCCGTCAGGGAGAGCAGGTGGCAGGCGCCGCGATGCGCCTGCAGGAACCCGCGCAGGCTGTCGACGATGGCCCGCTTTTTCTCCGGGGATGCAAAGGCGTACGGTTGCTGCGGGATCCGGTACGCGGCCCACGCCTGGCGTCTCGCGTCAACGAGCACGTTTTGCTCGTAGTAGAGGACAGGACATTTCATCCGGTTTCCCTCCTTCGGTGGGTCTCTACAGAGGCATCGGATGCGGTCAGTGTGAGATCCGCCGGTTCCGTCACAGTCCATTCCCACATGCGCTTGCCGCGCTTGGTCCGGACCTCCTCGATGCGCCGGGCTCGCTTGTCGGGTAGAATCGCAAGGGAGAAGCGATGGGTGCGCCGGTGCCAGAGCAGCGTTGCTTTCGGATACACGCGCAGGGTGGAACCGGGTTCGAGCCACCCGTCGAGCGATTCGGCGAGAAAGAAGCGGATGTGATGTCCGTTCGATAGATCGACCGTGTGGTAACGCCTGGCGGACAGGGACCAGCGAAGCGTCCGGTGTGCGCGAGGCAACGAAATTCGCTCGAACCGCCGGATGTGTTTCTTTCGGACCAGGAACCGCACGATATCGCGCAGGTAGGCCGACGTCGATTTCCCGGCCGGATCGAGTTTGTGCGCGAGATACGCAAGAACTGCCGGACCGACGCTGAGGGTGAGCGCCGGACCGAACGGGGAGACCCAGGCGAGGATCGGGATGACGGAGTAGAACACGAGGAACACGAGAAAGAGTTGCATCCAGAGCAGGATGAGATCTTGGTCGATCGGCATCCACAGTCGGATGTCGCCAATCTGGTACAGGACCGTGTTCACCTTGAAGAGCGATCGGTACGAATGGGAAAAGGCCTGACCCGCACGCGGTTCGGGCATGTCGCATCACACTCCTTGTTCGGCCAAGGTGTCAGGAGCCGAGATTGATGCCGAGTTTTTGCAGCAGGTAGTTGGCGAGAAATTCCGTGATCGACGGGAAGAACACGAACACCGCGAGGATGCAGGAGAGGATGATGTGCGACCACAGGTGATTGTGCTCGCCTCTCGCGTACAGTTTGACGCCGCGATACACGGCGACGGCGAGGAACACGGCCTGCAGGACGTGCTCCGCCCAAGTGATTCCCGTGCTGATAAAGTCCACAAAACTCACCTCCTCGTCGCATGGGAATGGCTGATTTTCCTTAGATCGGGTAGTGAAGTGGTGGCGTGGCGTAGAAAGCGTGAAGGGTCATGAAGCGGCTTGATGGTTAGAGGCGCTTGTTCCGGCCGGTCCGTTCGACCATGCGCCGACCGATGGCGGCGACGATTTGAGGGACGACGGAGTTTCCGGCCTGTTTGTAAAGCTGTGTATCTGAACCTCCCGCCGCTTTGGCGCGGTCGAACTCGGCATCCGCCCGGCCCATGAGCCGCCAGCACTCCCGAGGGGTGAGGCGGCGGATGCGCATTTCCACGGGGACTTTGGCAATGGCTCCGCCATGGTGGTTCAAATGCGCGGGCGCCAACCCGCTTGGATCAAACACTCGCCCCGTTTGCCCGGAGTCGTTTGGCCGTCGTGCAATGGGTCTCTGCATGGCCACTCCGGTGCGCATCTGGTGGGCATCGAGTCCTTTGTGGTAACTCGCATCCAGGCAGGTGGCCACGTCCCGGACGGTCCATGTGGCCTCGGATCCGCGCCCTTGCCTGGTGACAAGGACTCCGTGTGGATCCATGGCCGTCAGGGTGTACATGGGCTCGCTTGGATGTTTGAAACGACGGCGTTGATGTTTTTTTAAGAAACCTGGGGTTGCGACCGCAGAGAACACTGGATTCGGGTCACGATCGCGCATGTCGGTCACGCCGTCGGCCCCTTTCGCTTGCCCTGGACACTCTGTTCTTTCGCCAATTGCGTCAACAGGATCTGTTCTGCCGATACGGAGAGGAAAAACCGTTCGTCGGCCTCGGGCTCGAGAATGACCGACAAGGAACACGCGCTCGCGGTGTTGGGGAATACCGAACGAGGTTGCATCAAGCACATCCCATTCACAGTCATACCCGATTTCATCCAGCGCAACTTGGGCGGCAAGGAAGTCGTAGCCCCGGTTGCTGGAGAGAAAGCCGCCAACATTTTCAGCGAGCAGCCATTCGGGTCGAGCGTCTTCGGGTAGCGCTTTGATGAGGTCAAGGACGGTGAAGAACAGGCTGCTTCGTTCACCGGCAAATCCTCGCCGCGACCCTGCGACGGACAGGTCCTGGCAAGGGAAACCGAATGTCCAGACCTCGGTGTTTGGCATGGTACGGGCGTCAACGGTTCGGATGTCATCGGCAAACCACTCTCCTTCCGATTGAAAGATGGCGCTGTAGGAGCGCCTCGCAAATTTGTCGCGCTCCACGAACCCGACGCAAGACATGCCTGCGTCCTCCAGTCCGCGGCGCATGCCGCCAATGCCAGCGAACAGGTCGAGAAATCGCAATGGAATGGGAATCCCCTCCTTGGTTTGCGGAAGAATGTATTGGCGTCGGTGTTGTTTCGGATGTCCGGGGGACGCGGGTTGTGGGGATGACATCAACGACTTGGCGTCGTCTTGAATCCTGTTCAGGACGGGCGATTGTGGAATCGTCACCTGGACGGCCGGGTCCTCCACCTCTGCCGTGGCGATCACGGTATACGATCCCTTGCCATACACTTGCATATCGTAGAGTGACTTCCATACGATCAGACCGCCCAAGGGTTCCAGTGTGGGTCAAGATGACAAAAGGCTGTGATCGTGATTGCAAACGCCGACAGCGGTCTGATCCTGGAACACGGTGGATTCCTGCAGTGAGAAGGACGGTGCTTGAGAACGGTGGGGTGTGTCAAGTTCCCCTCGCATCCACGGTGAATATCGAAAATATGATTCAAAAGAGAATCTGAACGGGGCGCGTACGGTTCATGAGCCGTTTCCCCTTGCCGTCCGGTTCGAAAACGGGTGTTCCCGCGTCTGTTTCCCAAGGGGAATCATCCCGTCATCCGTTCGACCTTCCAGGCGCGGGAAATCTTCAAAGGAACCCTGGCCGCCGGTCCCCATCCAAACGGGTCCGAAGGAACCCTGCTCCAAAAGACTCTGCTCTGTCGCTGTCCAGACCGCCGGAACCGGTTGCCTGCGAAATGCCTCCTCGTTCATATCCCGCCACAGCTCGAGAATCCGCAGGGAACGAGGGTGTTCCCGGGTGATGAACAGCACGTTGGCAAGCGTCATGTCGCTCCAGTATTGTTTGAGCACGTCCGCATACTGCCAGAGTTTGTTGTGGATGACCCACAGGTGCTCACTGCCAGTGTCATATTCCACATGAAACGTGGTTTCACTTTGATCCGAAAATCGGTACGTACCCATCCCGTCCGGCCGCACGGGTGTGGTCTTCTTGCCTTTTTGGTCCGTCACGGTGTATCGGTTGCCCGCGTCGCGCATGCCGATCCATTCGATGAGCCCTTCTCCCCGTGGACGGAACAGGCTCCCCTTGATGAGGAGGACAAAGAACTGATTGCTGCCGTAGAGATGTCCGGCTTGCCCGCCAAGGCTTGGGGGCTGCCGCAGCAGTCGGTTTCGGTACTCCTTGGTCAGGCCGAAGGCGACCTCCATCCCGTTTTTCGTCAGGGTCCATCCTTTGACATGCCGTTTGATAAAGCCAAGGGGGAGGGGTTCCACCCATCCCTTCTCCTTCAGCTTGTGAAACGCTTGGTACAGCGTCTTTCGTTCGTAATGCAGCAGCGCAGTGAGTTGATCGATGGTGAGCAGGCTGTAGCGGTAGAGGGCAAGCAGGATCTCGCTCTCGGTTCGGCTGGGCACGAACATGGCCTGTGGGCGCTCCTTTCTGCAGGCGCGCGATTTGGATGGATGTTCCTTCGCGGCCGCGCCGGGAAGCCGCGCCCGGCGCGGGGTTTTCGGCGGACGGACGGCTTCTTACTGCTGCGCAAGGCACTCCCCAAGTGGCTGTACAACCTTCTTCGTATTCGTTCCGCGCTTGCGTGGCCGGTCGGCATCGTTATGGTCGGTCACTGCCCCGGCATTGGCCGACTTTGCCGGGGGCGCCGTCCTCCGAGGCGCTGTACACGGCCTCCATGTCTCGGTCCACTTGGACGGCGGGTCGGCCGTCCACCCGGTCCGAGCGGCGGAGCACAGCCTCGGCGCGCTCGACGTGGCCAGCCGGAGCCAGTGGTCGGTCGGCATCGTTATTTTCGGGCACTCCCCCGGCGTTCGCCGACTTTGCCGGGTGTGCTGCCCTTTGAGGCGCTGTACATGGCCGCAATATCCCGGTCCACCTGGTCGGCGGGTCGGCCGTCCACCCGGTCCGAGCGGCGGAGCACAGCCTCGGCCCACTCGACGTGGCCAGCCGGGGCCAGCGGATTGTTCATGGTGAACAGTTCCGTGATGCCGCCGTCGAGTTTGGTGCGCACGAGCGCATTCATCTCCGGCAGGGTCATCAGTTCACGGGCCGAGACGTCGGGCCTCAGCCACTTGGTCAACCGGTCCGCATCGGGGCCGCCGAGTTGCAGCAGGATAAGCGTGCCGACGTTGCCGAGAATGCCGGCGAGAACGGGGTCGGGCAGTTGGTCGAGGTACTGCGTCGCAAGAAACAGGGTCAGGCCGAATTTGCGGTCTTCGGCGAGAATTTTTTGCAGCACGTTGACCGCGTACAAGTGGCTCTCATCGCCGAAGAAAACATGGAGCCGGGATCGATGCTCGGGTCGGCGCTTACACGTGAAATGCAGGTCGATAAGGTAGAGTCCGGCGATGATTTTCACCGCGTCCGCGGTGCAACCGGATCCGTCGATGAGCACGATATGGCCTTCGTCCATGACGGACCGCGTGTCAATCGCGCTCTGGGTCTGGCCGAGGATGCGCCGCAGAGAAGGGTAGGTGGTGAGCGCGCCGAGCTTGTTCCAGATGGGGCCGAGGTGATCGGCGATGTTGCGGATTTCCGCGAACTCGCCCGTCCAGAACTGCTGCAAATGGGGCGAGAGTTTGGGAAGCAGTGCCTTGCGAAACCCTTCGTCCGCGAACAGATGGGCAATGCCAAGCACGGTCTGGGGCGGGTGTTGCAAAAGCGACAGGACGTTGTTGCGCAGGTAATGTTCCGATCGCGGCCGCGAACCCGGCCACAGTTCCTGCAGCGTGTTGATGAATTCCCCGGTGATCGCCTCGGCGTCCGTTCGGTTGTCCATGCGAAACAGGTTGAGGCCGCGTGGATAGTCGGTCGGGCCGAGCGGAATGACGTGCACCTTGTCCTGCAGGCTCGGCGGGATGTGCGCGAGAAGCCGTTCGACGGCGCCGCCGTGCGGGTCAAAGAACGTGAAACCAGGTGCGGATTCAGGATGTTGTTGCATCTGGTCGATCATCCCGAGCATGATCTGCAGAAGCGCGGTCGTCTTGCCGGAACCGGTCGCCCCGGCGAGAAACGTGTGCTTGGCCGCCTGGTTAAACGGAACGCGGATTTCCCGGTCTTCAAAGCCGGGGAAATTGGACCATCCGAGCCGAAGGCCGTCACAAGACGATGCCTTCGGAGGGGGGAGAATCAGGCCCTGGGCGGCCGCCACGTGGCGAAAGCAGGGCTGGCTGCTGTCCGGCAGATGGACGAGGGAGGCCAGTTCCCCGGACGTCCACCACATGGGACGGGTTGGCGTGCCGCGTTCGAGCGCTTTGGCGAGCCTGCGTTTGGATATGCGGCTTGGCACCACCCACCCAAGTTGCCGCAGTTGTCCCATCGCGGCCAGAACCGCCGGAAGGTGTGCCCTGGCCGCAGTGGACCCATCGGCGAACAGGCGGATGGACACCTGGAACGGTCGTTGGTTGGGTGCGAGGCGCGTTCGGATGGCCTGCTTTTGTACGGTTTCCCGTTCACTCAGAACCCGTACCGGTGGCTTCGGGGGCGCCGGTTTGCCGAACACCCCGGCGAGAATCTCGGTTGGCGAGAAGGTTTCCGATCTCTTGCTTTCACCGGGCACACGGGACTTTTGCAAGAGAGCGCGGCGGAACCGGCCTTCCCGGAGCGGCTTCATCCAAATCTCAAACACCCAACGGCTGGCCGTATCCGAGCCGATGGCGGTCAGGATCCCGTTTAGCGGATCGTCCACGGAACCGGCGTGTGACAGGGCGAGCGGCAGCCACGGATCCAGTCCGTACCCGCCCTTGCGCACCGCGAGTGCGACGGTCGGCCGGGTCGTCGACAGGTTGGCCGTGGGGGAGGCGGTTTCCGGGATCAAGTGCACGGTCGGATACGAGGCCGCAAAAGCGGCGCGAAACGCCAGGGCACGGTCGACCGATAGGCCGAAATACAGGCGAATGCCCGTCTGGCCGGGATCCTTGACCGCCAGGAACCGAATGGGCAGGGCACTCTGCCATCCCCACTTTTGCCGTTGCCAAGCGATTGCGGCCAGTGACTGCACGAATGTGTGTGCCTGCGCGGACGTAAAGGAACCATCCGTGGGCAGGGCGACCCGGAAATAGGTGAGGGGATGGGGTGTTTGTTTCTTTTGAGCATCTTTTTGAATCCCTTCGCTCAAGGGATATTCACCTCTTCTCCAACATCAAGTGAGTAGTTTCGGATGAGGAGTTCACCCGACTTCTTGCCCGTTTTCTGTCGGCCGATGGAGTACAGGACATCGATGGGCTCGATGTGAAAATCGGCGTACCATTGGCGAACTTCTGAATGGTCGTTGATGCTAAGCAGCCATTTGCCCTGCACGCTCGCGAGGGTGTCGCGCAGGCGGAGGTGATCCTCTCGGGTGAACGGGTGTTGGTGGTACCCCGTCAGGCCAAAGTACGGCGGGTCGCAATAGAAAAACGTGTCCGGCCCGTCGTAGCGGGGAATGACGTCGTGGAACGGTCGGTTTTCAATGTAGACGCCGCAGAGACGTTCGTGCGCGGCTGCGATGCGGGGCCGGATGGCGGAGAAATCAAAGGCCGGTTTGCCACGTCCGTATCCCCAGTCATAGGAGTCGTTATACTTCCCGCCGAAGTGCGATTGTACCCGGAAATAAAAATCGTACGCGCGTAATAATGGGTCACGCTCGGTGTGGCGGCGGTCCATGACGCGGACGAACTCTTCGCGGGCGTACAGCGTCCAATCAAATTGGCGCAGGAAACCCTCCCAGTCGGACTTGACCACGTGAAAGAAATGGATCAGTTCCGTGTTGACGTCGGCAATCACCTCCACTTTGGACTTTGGTTTGGCAAAGAACACCCATCCCGCGCCGAAGAACGGTTCGACATAACAGGTATGCTCCGGAATGAGCGGGAGGATGACCCGACGCAGTCGGGATTTACCGCCCTGCCATTTGATGGGGCTTGGGAGCATGGATACACCTCCTCATGGACGACAAAAGACAGCGACCGTGTCGCTGCCCTGCGTTCGAACCTTTTTTCTGTGATAACAGGATACCTCCTTAGAGCAGGGGGAGTGGTGCGCAACGGGTGCCACAAGTGTCCCGGAGGCTGCACAAGCGCAAGTACGGCGGTGACGTGATGTACGCAGGACACGGTGCAGCAGGTGGGGTACGGCACACTTCGAGTGGATCTTCCCTATACATCAAGGGATTCACCTCCTTTCCTGTCGATCAGAAAGGCGGCAGAATTGCGGCCACGGGAAGAGGAATGGGTACTCTCGCATCGTATCTCAGGAAATCGGGGGAAGGGTGCGCCGACCGTGCCAAACCCGTCTCGTGAGGACTTGATGAATGTTCGAAACGGAGGTAATCTGTCACTCAACCAGGGAACGGGGAGGGCGATGGCCATGTGCGGATGGGTGAAGCAACTGCTGGCGGAGAAACTGATCGATGATTTTTATGAGGAGGGTTTTCATGGCGGCGAGAATCGGGAAGGGGTGCCGGATGCGCTGACGGAGCAACTCAAAGCGCTCCTGCCGACGGATAAATACGAACTGTTGTTCCTATGGGAAACGCGGTGCTCAGAGAACTGCGGAGAGGAACTTCGCCGTTTTTCCTGTTTTGTGGCGGACAAGATGTTGGCCGGATCAAACGCAGCGTGCGCTCTCGAACGGAACCCTGCGCCTGAAACATGAGGAATCAGGGAATCATTCTCTGCGACCCAAGTCGGTCCACGGTTTGCGCTCCATGAAGCAACCAAACGGCGAACTCCCGGGCTTCCGTTTCCCATGCGGACGGGCCGGGTTCGTCCAGTTCAATGAAGAGCGGGTCATGGTCACGGTGAAGAACAAGATGGGCAATGCCGTGCGCGACATACAGGCACTGGCTGGAAGCGTCGGCATGGACGTCATAGCCGAAGAATGCGCCCTGGTCCTGGCGATACAATATGCCCCACATCCCTGCGGGTGTGCGGCTCGGCAGCAGGTGAATATGCAGGAGTTGGCTCAGGCGAAACGGATCGTTGGTTCCATATGTATGGACGATTTGTTCCACGGCCTCGTGTATCCCTTCCATAGAACCCCACCCTCATCATCAAGGATGCTTTCTTGACCGTCCGGGCGATTTTATTTCCGGAGAATTTCCGCCCCTCCGAACGAAGCCGAGTGTTCGTGAGTCTGACCAATCGATCCGTTGCACAGAGAAAACCGCTTGGGATGGCTGTTATCAAAAGCTGTATGGTAGAAAAAGTATAGCATCTTCATCAAAATCTGAACCTTAAAATTTGGCAAGGTTGATCGGCATGCCACCCGTGGGCCTACCCCGCCCCGAAAGGCGGGTTCCCTGTGTAGACCTGTCGAGTCGATGTCTATAAACACGTCTGCGATCGCCGGATGACGGCCGAACGGTGATCCGCTCTCTGAGTCAAGTACATACGATCACTTGCTACACGTCCACGTACAGGAACTTGCCAGTTGTGTGTTGAATATTCAGAGTACGACATTGAAAGGGTGTGAGTCCTTGTTCATCTACCCGGATCTGACAGACTCCCTGCAGCAGCTGTGGGCAGCGGGTTTGGTCATCAGCCCGTGGTTGGCCGGTGTCGATGGCAGCGCCCGGTTTGACCCGGACATCCATGAAATGTTGAACGTGCGCGCCCGTGAGTGTGCCCTCATCCACTGGACGGAGGCACAGCGTGGCCGTGTGCTGGGGGATTTGCCGGCTCCGGAACGGATGCCGCAGATTGCGGTGTACGAAACGGCCGCGTCCACCGCCGTATACTTCGCACACCAGCAAACCGGCGAGTTGGATGTGACAGAAGCGCTGGCTCGCGACGCGATCCGCCGAGTGGAATCTTTTATCGACCGGCATGGGTTTGGCGTCTTGCTGCAGTTGTACATGCTCGTGACCAGTTGGGAGAATTTAAACGCCCTTGCGCATTACGGAGAGATTCCGGAACGCGAGTACGTCACCGGGTCGTGGCACCGGCCGTGGGTGGATTACAGTCTTGGCGAGGAGATTCTGTTCGTCTGCATGCTCGGGAACATTCGGCTGGAGAGAAGGGAAGAGCGCCGCTTTGTCCGGTTGACGGACGAAGGTCATCGCGTGCTGGCGAAAACCACCGACGCACTGCAGACGGCGGGCTACTTCCGGCATCGGCTGCATACGCTCTGGGTCTCCCAATTCAATCTGTTTCACAACTACGAACAATTGGCCCGCGAGATTTGGCCATACGCCATGGACCAGCGTCGTGAGTTTCTCCGCTTCGTCGATGTGCGGCCGGGCATGCGGGTGCTGGAACTCGGTTGTGCCGATGGCGTGGTGACGTTTGATGCCGGGCTGGCGGATCAGGTCGGGTCGTCGGGAACCGTTGTGGCGGTGGATCCAGCGGCTGGCATGTTGGCGCGCGCCCGGTCGAAGCAAAGACGAAACGGGATCGACTGGGTGGAATTTCGGCAAGGAAAGGCGGAGCAACTTCCCGTGGATCAGGAACGGTTTGATCTGGCGGTTGGGGTTGGTTACTTCCATTTCACCGATCGCGCGCAAGCCCTGCAGGAAATGAAACGCGTGGTCCGGCCCGGGGGCGTCATCGCCAGTTGGCATCCCCTGAAAATGGATGTTGATGCGCCGTTTTTTCGGGAATGGTTTGCGCCCATTCTGGATTTGGCCGCCAAACGCAATGATCGACCCAGAGACTTTCTGCTGGATCCCGACGAGGTTCGCCGGAACTTTGAAGAGTTGGGGCTTCCGATATTGGAGGAGGCAGCGCCTCCCCTTGTCATGTATTTTCACGATCCGGAAAAGGTGGTTCAGCATTTTATCCGCGGCGTCGGGTGGTTTGGAGAGGAACTTGCGTCCCTGCCGTGGAAAGCCCGAGAGGACATCATCCAGGAGTTGACGGAACGCGGCCGATGGGTGTGTGAACGGGTTCCGGCAGGTGATCGAATGATCGCTTTGCCCACACAGGCGATTCGGGCCCGCGTTCCGGAGAATCGTTTCAGGGCGGATTGAAGAAGACGGACCCATCGTCGGATGCAAGAGCCACGCGCCACCAAACGAAAAAAGCAAACCCTGCGAAAGCAGGGGACGCAAAGCTACAGGGACTACGGGTCGATGGTTCGGATGACCTATTGTCAGCCAGTTGCCGTTTTCAGGACGGCTTTCTCCCTGTACGCGCATTCCCTCTTTGAAATGGGTTGCCAACGAAGTGGGGGACAGGGGATGGAACGTCATGGCGATGACAGCCGGATTGGGTTGGGACAGGATTGTTACCTCGATTTGGATGGCGAAGTACTCATGAAAGACGGGGGAACCCAATACCTGACACCCATCGCCTTTCGGTTGCTTCGGTATTTGGCGGAACATTTGGGTGAGGTGCTGACCAGTGAAGACCTGATCCGCCGTGCGTGGGGCAAGAATGGCATGGCGCCACGCGACGAACTGTACGTCTACATTCGAAAGATTCGCCTGGAACTGGAGGATGATCCCGATGAGCCGACATGCCTAAAAACCATGCGCCATCGCGGATACGTCCTGTACGCGCGTCAGAAGGAAAAAAGCCCGTGCGGCGCACCCTGATCCGTCAGTCTGCGTCATCCGGCGCCGACCCTTCGGAAGATGGGTTGCTGGAAAGCTGCAGCGCACGGTGGATGAAATCGCGGACGAATGTGCGTTGGTCCTTGGTCAAGGGAACACCGTGGTAGGATACATTCTCTTGGTTCAGCAGGACGTCCAGATCCAGGGGCTGGCGGTCCGTGGCCCCGACGAGGTAGTCGGGATCCACCTGCAGCGCGTCCGCCAATCGCCCAAGCGCTTGGCGGCCTGGCAATCGGCTGCTGCCGAATTCCCACTGTTCGATGGTTCGCGGCGAAAGATGACACAACTGCGCCAAGTCGGAGGCACTCATCTGCCGGGCCAGCCGGGTGGTGCGAAGGCGATGGGCGAACATCATATGCTGGTCGTCCAGATAGCCGGCCGCCTGGAGAACCTCTCCGTAGGCCATGCCCAGCGCCTGGGACAACGGAGCCAGCGTACCGGCCTTTGGCTTTCGTTTGCCGTTTTCTATGAGCGAGATGTACCCAGGTGTGAGGGCTGCCCTCTTGGCCACCTCGTGCACGCTTAATTTTCTCTCCTTGCGCTGTCTGCGCAACCAGGCGCCGAATGCCTCGTCCATCGGATGTTCACTCACACCTTTCGATCCTGTGCCGTCGATCCTGTGGCGATGATACCATTCGAAGCGACGAATGCGCAATGAAAAGTTATCAAAAGTAATCAAAGATACGGTTGCCAGTTCCAGGGTACGCGTCTTATGATGGGATTACACAAGCGTAGACGGGAGGCGGTACCATGTCGAAGGTCTCGGGGCCGATCCGGGTCAAGCCGGAGGAGTTCACACGGGCGCGGGTCCTGAAAGGGCTGTCCCAGCGGGAACTGGCCCACGCGGTCGATTACAGCATTGCCTATGTGAGTCAATTGGAGCGGGGATTTCGCAATCCCAGTCCGCAGGCCGCCCAGCAGTTTTGCCATGTGTTGGACAAGCCCTTCGACGCGCTTTTTTATCTCGTCAATGTTTACAAAAGTAAACATGAGCAAACGGGAGGTGCGGAGCATGACCACTGAAAAACGTTCAACACTGGCTGGGAGGCCGGCGCGTGCCAAGGATGACATGCGCCGTTACCCGCAGGGGATGCAGGAGTACGAGAAACTGATGCGGCATGACGCCTTTCGCCGGGTGAAGGGACGCGTGCGGCAGACCAAGTGGGCGGATACACGATGACGGACCCGCGCCTGCACCAGATTGAAACCTGGTTGTACGCCTATCCAGCCTGGCAGCGGCGGCTGAAGAGCCTGCGGACGCAACTGGACGACTATCCCCGGGTTCGCTGCGCATTTCGTCCGGCGCCTTCGTTCGTGAAGGGAGAGATCAGCGATCCCACGTACGACGCCGTGGAGAAACGGATGGTCATCGAAGAGCAGCAGATTCGGCCTCTGGAGTTTCGGATCCGATTGCTTGAGAACGCCTTGTCCGTATTGACCGGGGAAGAAATGGCTTTTGTGAAGCTGAAGTACTTTGAACAGAAGAACAACACGATCGCGTGGGAACAGTTGTTTTTGTCACGCCGATCCTTTTTTCGTCAGCGGGTGGCCATTCTCGACAGACTGTTCGAGGCGCTGGGCGGTGAATTTGCGCTCATTTGGGAAGAGGGCGATTCCCACACACGGACCGCATCAAGGTGAGAGACGAGGCGATTTCACGTCGGACGGCTCGCCCTCTCCCCCCGCGATGTGCAGCAGAATGTCATGAAGCGTGTGCGCAAACTTCTCCAGTGCATCCGGCGTGGGACAATTGTAGGTGACGGTTACGGTGACACCATGGCCCTTGAGTGTCACCTTTTTTGTTCCATCGGACGGTGAGTGCTCCTGCACGCGTTGGCAGGGCGTTTCCGACAGGGGTGGAAACAGGTTCATGGGGACCGGTCCTCCTTGAGTTGGGCAAAGTGTGGTGGTGAAATAGGGTTCCTGGTCTGCTGACGCGGGATGGCATAGGGAGGACTTGACTTTGCGACAAGGGGGAGTGAATCTTTTCTTAAAGAAAAGGTTCGGATGGTGACAGCGTAGGCCGTTTCGTGTGACCGGGGGTGCCACGGACGTGACAAATCCGTCTTTCAGTGGATGAACTCAGGCGTACAGTCCTTTGACGTCTGCGAAAAAAGAACGTTTCGGTTGGCACTCGGGCGGCACTCGCCCCACATGTTTGCGTGGTAGTCTCGTCATACCGAGAAAAAGGAGGGAAACCAGTTGAGGAAATCGACCGTGGCACTGTTGTCGTCAGCTGTGGTGGTGTGTGTGACCTCGTATGCGCCCGTTTCGGATGCGCAAACGGAGTCACATGTGCCATCCGCTCCGACTCGGTTGGAGTTGAACGGACAGGACGTATCGAATCCGGCGCATCTCGTGCGTCAAGAGAGTGCCAAGTCGGAGGCGACCAGTTGGTTGCCCATCTGGTATCTGTTCGGCGTACTGTCCAAGCTGCACATCCGAAGCACGTGGGACGGACGTCATTGGAATCTCGAACTGCCAAGCGGTCTGCATGCCAACCTGGCGAATCGTCCACATGGATCGTTGAATTCATCTGAGATCAGCATGGAAATCAACGGAATCCCCGTGGAAGTCGCGCCGCGCTTTGCGCATCGAGATGTCAGTGGGCATGCGGTCACATCGTATATTCCGATGTGGTACTTGATGCAGGTACTCCAGCGAATGGGTATCGCGTCGACCTGGAATGGACGGACATGGTCCATGACAACGTCGGAGTCATCGCCATCCGTGACGAAACTGACCGTCGTGAAGAATTTCATGAATGCTTTGCATATCCAGCCGGATGACTCCGGTTCCAATCCTTTTCAGGATGTGAGTGCTTCGAACTGGCCGTATGTGCACGCGGTGCTGCAAAAAGGCTACTTCGCCGCAGACAGCGCCCGTCGTTTTGGCTCAGGGGATTCCGTGGATGTGCAGACCGTCGACCATGCGTATCAACGGTATGTCGGCATTCCGGACCGTGACTTGTCGTGGAACGCGGGTGGCAACACGGTTGCCTGGGCGAATGCGGTTCATCTTAATCAAGGAATCGGGGCGGGAACCCTGACCAAGGTCAGCGAGACCCATCTTCTGTCCAATCTGACAGCGCTGTATCGGGGATATGCGAAAGATGCCAACGGATCCTATCATCTCTGGTTCCGACCGTACGATGTGAAGCCCGCGTTTGCACACAATCCGGATGTCAATGCGCGGATGACATCCGTTGGGCAGGGGAATGCCGTTCGACTTGCCGATAAAATCACATTTACGGTGAACGGTAATGGCAACTTAACCTTCGTCTTACCCTGGTTGTCGGATCACAACCAGATGGAAGTCACCTGCGGATCGCTTTACAATCCGTCCGGCAATCACACGGAGTACAGTCTAGGTCGTGGAGGATTGTGGAAAACGGCAAATGGATTTTACGGATACGATTCACGGGACCCGGGAAACGGAGGCACCACGATCCCTGGAAGTGACGTCTTGGTCAGGACAAGGGGACATGCGGAATTGGGAGTGAGCGAGATTTTCCCAAATCACGATATCACGTTTGTGCAGGTGGATTTGCGTCCGTCCTTGGGGATTCAAGCACCGCAAATCCGAAACAGCAGTGGACAGCCCACCTGGGTGGGGTAATCCCAGATCAGAAATTCTTCCACGCTCACCGCGGCGATCGATGTTTCGCAATAGGTTCGTGATGGAATCAGTGAATTCAATCAGAGTCTTTTCGGCTTTGGGCACGATTCGACCGTGATCTTTCGCGAGAATGGGGCGGTTGTGCCAAGCGCTTGCAGAACCACTCTCATGAGTTGCGCTCGTCTTTCCCTTCCTTCATCAAAATGGCGCACGAGTTCCTCTGTGGAATCCAAGAGTGGCCAACCCGACCTGCGGTCTTGTCGGCATCCGCTTCTTGTTCGCCCACTTGCCACCGTTCCGTCCAATACCACGCCTGATCATCGTGTTTCATGATGGATTGGATCGCTGCATATGCCGCTTCTAGCGTGATCGGATCCCCGATGCGGTCTCTCAGGCAAGGCAATTCCTCCTTGCTGGTGGGCATGGTTCTCTATCTCCCAACGATATGCCGTGCCTCGGGATGTTTGATCCTCCCAATGACTCCTGCGAGGCTATTGTAACGCGGTGCGCGCGAATCCGAAACGAGGAAGCCTGACCTCGGCTGGCCATTCGGGTTTCTCCGTTCATGTGGTCCGTTCCTGACTGGGAACTGGGTCTAAGAAATGACTGGAAGGGGAGTGATGATTTATGAGTCGAGTGAAAAGGTTGAAACTCCGTGTGGGCGTCGCTATGCTGTCCGTCTTATCCATTCTTCTGGTGATGCCCACCACTGCACTGGCGTATGTGGAGAGGGCGGACAATCCTCCTGGAACGGCGGGCTCCATCATACCGAACGGCCAGATTGTCGGTGGGGCGCCGTTTTTGATTCAGCATACGAACGATCCGACGTTAACCTCGATTCAAGATCGCGGCGATCTTTACAAGTATGGCCCGGACGGCATCCCGATTTTTAACGGCCATGATCCGCTCGGTGGAATCTGGGGATTCGACCATGTCAGCCATGACGGAGTCCCGATTTCCTCGAACAATGGGTACAAGATGGTGGGTCAATCGACGGTGTCGCAGTGGATCGCCGCGCTCAAGGGCGATCCTTCTTATGTGCAGTCTCACTCTTGGAACACGACTTTCGTCGACAGCGCCGGACAAACCTTTCCCGTCTCCAATGTCTCGCAAATTGTCGATGAAAGTGGCGCCTCCTTCGTGCCGCTGCAACCGGGCCAGAACTGGTTCGACCAGCCCGTATACGCGACGGATCCGCCGCGGGCGCAAATCTCCATCGTGGGTTCGGATACCATCGAGCAGGGCAAGCCGCTCCAGTTTGAAAACCATGCGTTCATCGAAGCGTATCACACGGCCTATCACTTTGAACTCATCGCCGTGACGAACGCTCAGGGGCGGAACGTCACCGCGCAGAGTTTCAGTGAAACGACACTTGCGGGCCGGGCTCCTTACAACGGCGAGACGCTGTACGCGCCAAACGGCTCTCCCATGGTCGAAGTGACGGGCGGGGGCGCCACCACGTATCCGCCAACGTTTGTCGAAACGACCGACGGTGGCAGCGGGCGACTGAATGAAATCAGCACCGCAGCGCTATCGCCTGGACGGTACGTCATCCACTTCTATGTGAAGGATTGGTTCAACCGCGCGGCCGTCGCGGCCAGTGCGTCATTCACCGTCACAAAATCTCCAACACCCCCACCGCCTCCACCTCCACCGGGTGGCGGCGGCGGGGGTTGTACACCACCCTCTGTGCCGGCCATGCCGCAAAATGAGGTGCTCTCTTACAACTGGTCGCCGGATGGATCCGGTGGGCAGATGCTCACGTGGACGGATACGCGCTGGCAACTGCAGACCACCACGGACGGCCAGGGATGCACGGCGTACACGTGGGTGGACAATCCCATCACGTATCATCACGACTACCCTCTGAATCTCGGTCACTTTCAGGTCACCGGCCTCTTTTACGATCCAGGCCAGCTGGGAGACGTCTGGTCACCGACGAATCCAGGCGCTTCCCAGCAAAATAACGATCCCTATGCGGACGGATCCACCCTTGGCGGAGGAACGCCTCGGCCAACGTTTGGCAACCCAACTCGCGCCCCGGCAGTATACGTCCGGGTGGGCGGAGGAATCGCCTATCGATTGAAATGGACCGGCTCGCCATCCGACATGCCAGCGAGTGCCGACGTGACCTTCCGGCTGGTGAACCCGGACGGCGAGGCCCATGTCTGGACGCAGACATTCGGATTGCTTCCCGTTACGATGGTCAACCAGGGTGACGTGCCAGTGTGGGATCCCTCCGGCAACGGCTATCCGCCGCCCGCCGCAGAATACGGTTGGGTGAACGCGCCCATCCCAAAATACGCGGCCACAGGCGTGCCGGATTCCTTTTCCCAGTTGACGGCGTGGAATTTGAGTGGAGACCCGTCCTCTGCCGCACGCCTGGAGGCGTCTGTCACCTTCCTGACCGCCGAAGGTTCTTCGGTCACATGGACCAACACGGACTTGGCGCAGACCCTCGGTTATCCCACATGGTACTTCCTGCATCCCATTCCGGATCCGTCTGCGAGATACGGACAGGCGCAGCCGGCCTGGCATCGGTCGTATGCCACCGATTCGTTCCCGCAACTCGGACTCCACGGACAACTCCTGCCCACGTATCGGACAGGGGGGCCGTGAGAGTACGAACGGAACTCCATGCCGTTCCGCCCCGACATCTTTCTCCGGCCGTCCATCACCCGCGGATGCGTTCGGAACGCTGGCGATCGATCGTCGCCGGATGCGCGTCACGGCAGACCACGATCCGTTCGGCATCCCGCGTGAATACGGTGCGACGCCGGCGAGCCATCGGGTTGTCATCGGTCGGCCAGGCGGGCACCCGTCCGCGACTCCCGTAAACCACGTCGCCACAATAGGCGGGATTTCGCAGCAGTCTGCGCACCCGCGTCAAATTCAATAGCGCCCCTTGTACAGATCGGTATCCCTCCGCATTCAAGATGTTGCTAACCCGAAGGGTTCCGTGTCCCTTCTCATACAAATCAAAGATACGTTGGATCAGGGGAGCGCGAACCGGATCGATTTCCAATCGGTTGATTTCTGGGTTCAAGGCGTGGCCGTCCGGGGCACCTCCATACCACTTCCCCTGCCGGGCCTTTTCCAAGTTCCCCAAGCGGATGCGGATGCCAATTTTCTCGCTTTCATACTGCGCGACGTTGCAGTGCATGGTAAAATCAGTTCCGCGCTGTCTCGATTGCTGTCGAAACTTTCCTCGCGGTTCTTGGCTTCTCGGTCCTTGCTTTGTTGTATCGTGGATAACGGGATGATCGCCAACGCAGCGTCTGGCGCAGGGCACAAGGCAACGAGGAGGGAAGAGAGTGACGTAGAAGACGACGAAGCCGCCGACCGGAGCGAATGCCCGACTAAACGCACCGATAGGCCGGTTTCTGGTTTTTTTAAGAAAGCCGAAAAAGCCTGTTAAATCAAGACTTCTTGCAACCAGGTACGGTTATAGACAGCGCACGCTCAAAGTTCGGTCGGGTGGGGTAGCGGTTTGTGAGACTGCACTTTTTTCTTCTTTGAAGTGAAAGTTTGACATGGTCGTGACGTCTATCATGATATGGGGGAGGTGTGTAATTGGATCAAAACAGGTACACAACCTCGGAGACTGCGGATGTAATAGAGGAAATGTTTTCTGCCCACAAGGACGAACTGTATCGATATTTGACGCACGCTATTGGCGATGGAGAAGAAGCCAAAGACCTACTGCAAGAGACTTTCATTCGAGCCATTAAAGGCCTGCCTGGATATAGGAATGATGCATCCTATAGAACATGGCTGTTCACGCTCGCACGAACTTCTGTCGCGGACCATTTGCGACGCAAGAGGCGCAGGGAAAGACTGCTGATAGGACGACTTGGAGAGCTTCTGCCTCTCTTTGATAAACGTACGGTCGATCCGTCGATACATCTCGAAGGAATCGAGGAGTCTCATCAATTGTGGACGGTCTTGCGGTCCTTAAAACAGGATTATAAAGACGTCATTATTCTTCGTATTGTTTGTGACCTTACCGTGGACGAGACGGCCAGTTCCCTAGGGTGGTCCAACGACACGGTTACACGAAAGTTACACCGTGCACTGAAGACTTTGCGAAAGAGGGTACGGGGGCATGACACATACATTCAAACGGAACACGGCTCCAGTTTCGCCGGCAGAGAAAGACATTGACCGGAGGACTGCCGACTTCATCCTTAGGACAGAGCCAAAAGTCACTTTGCCTAATGAAATCTCCCGTCAGATTTCAGAGAATTTGAGGAGTTATATCTATAGTAGCGCTCGTGTCGCTCGCCCAAGATCACGTCGATTCATACGACTGTCCGTTGTTACGGCAATCAGTCTTTTGCTGGCCGGTCCCGTGTGGTACGTGAACTGGAGTTACCAAGCAGCCATGGTCACTGCTGCACATAAAGTCTATAGAAAGGTTTTGTCTTTCAATCCGCTATTGCCGTCATCGCAACAGGTTGGGCCGCCGACTGATATACGGATCAGTTCGGGTGATACGAAGTCCTACTTTATAGCCATGTACCCAGCGTTTACTCTGTCGGAAAACTTGTACTCGCTCCCAGTGCGGCCTGCGAAACCTTCAATCGGCAGTATGCTGGTTCATGTCGGTCGCACATTGGGACTGGTAGACAGATCATTGAACAATCCATGGATCAGGTTGACGTTCGTCAAAAACCGTGTGCAGTACTCCATCGTATCGTCGCAAATGACGCTGTCTGGCATGAAGAAGTTAGGGAGCGAGATCGATACCCCCCCAACAACGCCTCCAAGCAGTATCAGTCGTTCCTACATCGGCCTGTCGAACGTGATGCACAAGTTTCATAACTCCGTCATGCCGGATCGCCTGCCCTTCAATCTTACGGCCTATCAGGCCAAGGCCACTCAGATGGTTGAGAAGGGGAACGGTCGGCTGGTTTCCATTTCCGTGTTCTATGGTCGCAGAAACATGCCCGGACATCTCATCGTTGAAATCAATCAAGAGGCCGGTAACACGGTGCCCTCTCTAAATTCATACCGTCCGTCAGTCCGCAGATGGGTTGCACCAGGCTTGCAGAGACATCCTGTGTATGCTGTTCATAACGGAGTTATGAACCACGAGACTACTCTCATCTGGTACGATCCGATCCGTATTGTGACCTTTCGAGTTTCCTTTTACGGAGATATGGCAATCAGCGCGCGCGCCATGAATCGCATTATGGACGTTTTATTGGGACAAGCAAAAAAGGTGAAATATTGAGCGTATACATGACGTCTATCTAAGTGCCTGAACAGTGAAGGAGGTGAAAAAGATGCAGACTATTCGAGGGAGACCCTTGTTGGTATCGGTTCTACCCGCCGTTTTGACTGCAGCTATCGCGGTGGCAGTCATTTTGTCCTCGGCCCCACCAAGTCGGGCAGCAATCACTGATCTGCTGCCACCGTCACTCGTGCAGCAGATACATGCCAATATCCTTGATGGAAACACCTTGCCGGTTCATCCGGTAAGTGGGGATGCTGCAACCGGGTGAGGATGAGAGTTCACGCGCAACCAATGACGCCTTGTTCGTATTTCGAAACAAAAAAATAATGTATGGGGTGCTACTGTGAAGAAAACTTTTGCCACCGTTTCTACCGCCGCTGTCCTACTCGGCTGCCTCGTCGGAGCGACGCCCAGTTTTGCTGCCAGTCAGCCCAACTTGCCACCCTCGCTAAAGGCGCAGATTCAAAAAAATATTCAAGATGGAAACACCTTGCCGGTACGACCAGTATCTTCTGCGTCGACCAACACTTCTTTGGCGAGTACTCTCGTATACAGCTGGCCGACTACAACCTACGGTGCTGGTGCTTACGATGCAACGTCAACGTTTAATGTGCCAGCCGGGCAATACCAGCATATCCTTGCCTACGGACAAGAGTTAACAGGCAGTGCGGGCCAGTATGTGATTTCTCTCGTCCAATTGTATCCCAATAATTAACGAACGGAAATCGGGCAGGGCTACTTTCCTGCGGCGGCACAGAACTCGAGCGGGATTTATTCGGCTGGAACTCAGGACTTCACCGCGTCCAACGGCACATTTTACCTTGTGTTTACAAACCCTTCCTCGACATCGGCCGTTTCAACGTATGGCTCAGATACACTGAACTACTAGAAACGCAAGGAACAAGTGTGGGCTCACGATTTGTGAGCCCACACTTGTTCCAGATTGTTATGGTCAATGTGATCGAAGGGAGTTTACGGTAATGAGTAACATGGTCAAATTTGGGCGTGGTGGTTTCGGACGCTTTTTGTTGTATGGTGCCCTCTTCCTATTAGTGTTCGGGGCAACGATCGGTCTCTCTCGCGCCACGGCTCAAAACAATCCATACGCTGGTCATCCGATGTTTCAGGGTCCATACCTTGCGGTAGAAAATTACTTCACAGACTTGCAGCAAGGGAGGCCACGGAAGGCAGCTGAATATGTGCGTTTTCAGGGTATGGGATCAAAGGCTCGACAGATTCAATTCCTACAGAACAGCATAGTCCAGGACCCGGTTACCATGTTTCACATTCTGAGTGTCGAACCTATTTCGGAGCGCGAAGCGACAGTTGTGGTTTCCTCTGCTCTTAGGGGCGTTAGTGGAGGAAGGCCAGTCACTACAAATATGGACGTTATAAAAAATGGATCAAAATGGATTATCAATTTCAAGCTCCTGAACCAGAATTGATGAATGGGAAAACACAGCGGTCCTTGGCGGCTTTGCGGAGCGTATGGCCCTATCTAGTCGCTGTGTTCTTGGTGCTTGGTCTTGGAGTCTATCACGTGTTCATATGGGTAACTGTTCCTTTGAACTTAACTGGGGATATGATTCGGTACAATGCCATGGCAAATCATTTGGCTTATGCAGGATATTTGGGTTTTGGAAACAAGCCGGATGCGTACGTGACGCCGGGCTACCCCATAGTGATTGCTCTCTTTTACAAGGGTCTTTCGACATTCGACGACCCCAGATTGACCTCCATCCAGTCCATACATGCTTTTCTGATGTTTCAGCAGATCCTGACACTTCTCATACCAATCGAGTCCTTTTTAATCGGTAGGATTTCAAGGGGCCCCAGGACAGGACTTGCAGCGGCGATCCTGTCAGCGAGCTACCTACCCAATCAGTATGTTGGGTATACACTGCTGACAGAGGCAGTATTTGCGCCTGCATTGCTGCTGACACTGTTATGCATCATGATCGCTCACCGCTCTCAGAAGCCTGTTTGGTATGCCGTTTCGGGCGTTGTACTGGGGTACACAATATTGGTTCGACCAATAGTTGCAGTCATGTTGCCCGTTTGGCTTTGCATTCAGTGGGGTGCCCGCAGGAACTGGAGTCTCACAACTGGACAGCATACACGATTCACCCGGATTGCTTTTCTGCTCGGTGGCGTCATGATCGTCATGACGCCTTGGTGGATTCGAAATGCTGTCCTATTTCACCGTTTCATCCCTTTTTCATCGGAGTACGGTAATCCATTCTTATTGGGCGCCGATCCTTATTTTCAAATAGGTTCGTATCGTCTGCTGGCGCTTGCCCGACAATCCCATCAAGGGCTGCTTGATTTCGCGGTCCATCATCTGCTGCATGGATTCACAAGTCATTTCTGGCTGTACGCCGGTTGGTATACGGTAGGACGGATTCCCTACTTCTTCGGGCAACCTTGGTTAGCTTGGGCGTTTGCGGATTCTCAGCTATTCTTCCTGTATTATCATGTACTCTGTGTCATGGGAGCCATTGCCATGGTTCTATTACTATTCTTGAAGCCGTATCGAACAATCGCGTTGAGTACCATGGCAATCATTCTGGCGCAATGGATCTTTCTCCCAACAGGCCGGTACATGTATCCTGTTATCAATATATGGTGTGTCCTCATCCCGATCGCCCTGGTTGAGTGGTGGGGCGGTGTCCGACAGAATAAATGACTGGCCAGAGCGTCGACACGCAGCCCGACTCGATGTTCGGTCACAAAGATGAACATGATTGGAGCACAGATCGACCATTGACATCACATGGGGGAATGCCGCCGTAAAAGGATGAAACTTCGTTCCGCGGCCGCTCTGTAACCTTTATGGTGTAAGAATCGTCTAATCGGAAGTCCTGAGAGGAAGAGGCGGCGTGCAGTGAAATCCCGACGCAAATTTCGTGCCATGTCGATGGCTCTTGTTGTGAGTACGGTGACCGTGTTGTCCGGGTTTGGGGTCTCTTCCATCGCCTTATCGAAACAGGCTGATCAAAATGCCGCGCAGACTCTGAATTCCAGAACAGACATGGCACAGATTTGCCTAGCACCCGTGCCAGTGCAGGCCGTGTACCCATTGACTCCGCCATGATGGTAGGCCCGCTGGATGGATGGGGATGGTCTTTGAACAGACCCGGACAGCGTATCGAATTATGGAGGACCCAAGACGGAGCAAATCATTGGATTCCAGTCCGGTTCCCAGATTGTAAGTGTACAGTTGCCCGAAAAACGCGTATGCTCCTGGTGGCAGCTCCTGCCTTAGAGCGCCATACGCGTTTTTTGGAAATTCCCTTTTTAAACAACCGGCGAATAACCGCGTCAAGTTTAATGAGCATAATGCGTAGAAAGGGGCGCAGGCAAGTCATAGGTAACCCGGATAGATTCCCATGACACTGCGCGTCACCATCAGCAGGATGAAGATGAGTGCGAACAAGCTATTTTCGGAGTAGCCCCCCATGGCGCTGGCGCGCCACAAGCGCCACGACGAAAATGGGGATCACTACGTTATTTCCCGGTAGAGACACTTGTTCTTCGACGGCTCTTAAGTAACATGCATACCGAACTCAGCCCAAATAAATAGGTATCGAGGTTACTTGGATGTTCTATGGAATCGCTGGTTTACTGGTCGTCATTGCTGGATCCATCCATGTCGCGCGCGTGTTCTTTCCCGGTGTTCTTGACCGTGTGATCACAGCGTTGGTATTTGGCATCGCGCAGGTTATGGTCGCCGTCTTTTTTGCTGGCGCTGTTTTGCGTGACCTGTCCTCTGTGGACGTGTTTGCCTGTATCGTCGTGCTGGCACTGGCGTACACGGTACCGCTGTGGCTCTGGCATCGTGCGTCTGTCGCAACGGATTCGCACACCGTTTCCGTACTCCCAATTCGGATGCGGGAACACTTGAATCTGGGCGAGATTGGCTACGCCTATGTGGGGCTCGCCGCCGTCAGTTTGATCGTCATCGCGATGATCGGATACTTCGTGCCTCCCTATGCGGCGGATGAACTGGGTTACCATCTGGTGACGGTGGCGACGTGGATCCACGCGAGACAGATCATTCAGAGCAACGTGTCAGTATGGTCGGACGCCTATCCCAAAAACGCGGAGTTACTCTTTACGTGGCTGTATCTCTTTAAAAATGACGATACGTTGGTCCATCTGGGTCAATGGTTGTTTGCTCTTTGCGGCATGGCTGCAACTGCGGGATTGGCGCGGATGCTCGGCGTATCGCGCGGCGGCGCAGTTGCGGCGGCCACTCTTTTTTTTCTGGCGCCCACTATTTTCGTGCAGGCGAGCACCGACTATGTGGATCTGGCGTTTGCCTCCATGTTTCTCACGGCCCTGTACTTCGCCCAGGCCTACATGCGAAATCCCACCGCACGATACAGCCTGGCGGCGGGTGTGGCTGGCGGGATCGCACTGGGGATCAAGGCAGACGGGGCCTTGTACATCGGAATCTGCGCCTTATGGATGCTGGTCGAAACGTTGCGGCGAAGGCGGCAAAATGGCCTACGAAGCGCTGCTCTTGCTGGGCACATCAGCGCCTTTTTGGTGCCGCTATGCGTTCTGGGATCGTACTGGTACATACAAGACTGGTCTCTATACGGGAATCCGATCTATCCATTTGTCGTGACGGTGCTGGGTCATCCTCTCTTCCCTGGATTCGGGACGGTCCAACAGTTGGTCATGCGCCCGAATACGCCGACTTCGCTGCTTGGGTTGCCGCCATGGAAGCAAATTTGGCTGGCATGGACGGGTATTCCTACGTATTTTTCCAACGACATGGCCATCGATGCGTTCGGTCCACAGTGGATCCTGCTGGAGTTTCCCGCGTTGGTTCTGTTTACGGTCTACACCCTCTGGCGGGATCGCCGCACCTTTTTCTTATTCGTTGTCCCGCTGTGGATCATCTTCTGGCTGCAGACTGCCAATTGGTGGGGCCGGTACACCATGTTCATGGTGGCGTTTGGCGCGATTGCACTGGCGTACATGCTGGAACGTCTTCGTATGCGCGGACTGCGATCCACGGGGTATCTTCTGGCGCTCATTCTGGTCGTGGCCACGTACGTGGTCGGTGGAACCCTGTCCCTGCAGCAAGGGCCGCTGAACGGATATGGTGGAACGCGAACGATCTCGCAAGACTTTCTCCTGTCGCTGCGCTTGCCGCCAAGAGAGCGCACCACCGGTCGTATCTTCCTGCCGGAATACGCCTGGGTGGATGGGCTGCGGCATCCAACCGTGATCGGATTTACGACATTGGTGGCCTATCCGTATCCGTTGTTTGGGCGACACGCGCAAAACACGGTGTTGGAAATCATGGTGAAAAATCCACATGCGTTTGATCAGGAAATCGTCCGGGATCATATCCAGTACCTGATGACGACCGATCACTCTCCCCAATACCGTGCGGCCATGGAAAATCCGCAGCTCTTTCGAGTGTATAATCGGCAGGGAAAATTCACGGTTTTTGCGGTCAACAGCACCACCCCGTAAGGAGACGTCGCAGATGACACTCTCTCTGTTGCTTCGCGCCATGCGACCCGCGCAATGGACGAAAAATCTGTTCGTTTTCGCCGCGTTGCTCTTTCACATTCCGAACGATAATCCGGCCATGGTTGGACAGGCAGTGGTCGCCTTTGTCCTGTTTAGCGCAGTTTCCGGATGCATTTATATTTTCAATGATTTCATCGATCTGGAGTCTGACCGCGCCAACTCAGAGAAGCAGGACCGACCGCTTGCCGCCGGACTATTGTCACCGCGCACCGCACTTGTCTTTGCCGGCGGTCTCTTGCTTGTTGCGCTTTGCGTCGCGCTCGTGCTGCGACCGCTGCTCGCAGCCACAATCGCCGCCTATTTGATCCTCAACGTCGCGTACTCACTGCGTATCAAACATATCCCGATCGCCGACCTGTTTGCGATCGCTGCAGGCTTCGTCTTGCGCGCCATCGCAGGGGGCGTTGCGATTCAAGTTCCGTTTACGTCCTGGTTTCTTCTGTGTGCCATGCTCCTGTCTTTGTTTCTCGCGACGGGCAAGCGGCGCTACGAGGTGTTGAAGGCCCAAACAGAAGGCGAATGCCATCGCGACGTACTGCGTGAGTATTCACCAGAGTTGCTCAATCAACTAAATGGCGTCACCGCGGCGTTGGTCATCATGGCATACTCCATGTTCAGCTTCACGTCGCGCCACACTCCGGCGCTCATGTTGACGATTCCGTTCGTGATCTACGGCGTGTTTCGCTATCTGCTGCTCATTCACGTCGCGGGCACAGGGGGGCGGCCGGAGCATACTCTCATACAGGACAGGCAGATCCTGTTGACTGTGTTCACATTCGCCGCGCTGGTTGTCATACTGCTGTGGACGTTTCACTGATCTCTGGTCATACCCGCTGCATCTTCTGAGGCAACGGTTTGCCCAATGCGTCTGTCCATGGGATGCGTATGTGTGGAATCAGTTCCGTCCGTAGTGGATTTATTCCGTACCGCTACGCCAGCAGATATGCCTATTTCTGATTCTTTGAACTTCCATTTCTACGGGCAGCCCGGCGTTGATGCATGTCTTTCTTGTAGATTCAGCAAGTCCAATTGCAATTCTTGTTGTGGCACCGTCATGGCACCCTGGCTCCTGTGTCCCAGAGGTAACATGACACTGTACGATGCTATAGACGGATCTGGACTTGGAACGGATTCCGTCGGGGAAGTTTGCGACGAACAATGTGGTGCTGCACTTCGGCGTCATGGCTTACAATCTATTGCGTATCATTGGCTAGGAAAGTCCACAAGTACAAGATGGACCGCTCCGGAAGAAGGTACAACGACGTCGCATCCGCACGGTGATCCGGAACCTGATCACACTGGCGGCGAAGATGACGAGGCATGCGCGGCAGCCACGGCTACGCTCGGGATGAGGGAATCGGTGGTTATCGGTGTTTACTCGTTTGTATCAAGCGTTTGGGTGAGTGTGCGTGCCATGTATACACCTTTGGACAACGCCTGAGATCGTGAGGCTTATTCACATGTGGACAACTTTTCAAAGCCTTGGTCATCCCATCGAAGCACCTAGCCAGCCGTTTGGGTGGTGCCCGAGGATGGACACGGAGGATGCCCCAGGATTTTGATGTCGGTGTCACGGATTCAGGAAAGAAACAATGCTACCAGATATCGTCTGTGGATCAGGCACGGTGGCCATAACCACAGGCGTCATCGCCTAACTCTGATTGGTGGAACCGGGCTGTGGATTGCCCAAAACTGAAAATGGAATCCAGTGATGAAGCGTCGATAGATCAGACACGGTGGTTGTGGGCGACGGCGAAGCAGACGGAGACGAGTCGGCAAAGGAGACAGCGGTAGAATCCAAGCTCAGCGTTGCCACCGTCAGCGCGCCAAAAAGGCCGCATCCAACATGTGCAAAATAAGCGGGTGCAACCAGAACACGAAGAGTTGTAGTAGAAGGGCATAGGGTTTATTACAAAGTTAATCATAAGAAAAATCAGTAATCGTGAAGAAAATCAAGCCGCCTGGCCCGTAATGAAGAGTTTCTGGGCACTTTATTTCTGCAATTTGGAACGGTAAGGGAAAACTTATAAGTACAACCGCTTCGCATGCGGTAGCAGATCCTTTTTGAATCGTGATGATGAAATTTCGCCATCGCCCGCCCGGCTCTCGACTTTCCACAAAGAATTTCACCCTGTACGGCTTGTCGTCCAGATTCACCGACACATACACACGATGGATTTTGTAGAGTCCGCCGTCCACGCAAAGATGAGGGATGTCGTGTTGCCGCAACCAAGGACGCGAGTCGGTTTTGGCACTGTCGCGGCACCGATACCCCGGTAGGCCGTGATACCGTGTACGTGATGGGAGGTGGGTCAATCCAGATCCGGTGTGCCGGCATGACCGGTCATGGACTTCATGCCACGGATCGCACCGTGTTGTGTACTCTTCACCGGTTTCCTCTCGCTCATAACACCGTTTTCGGCTCCATTCCAAACGAAAAATTTTCGCAGTCAAGGAAGGAGATGTGACCTTGCTGTATTTGGCGTTGCCAACCGACCTTCGGGATCGCTACAAAGGCAGTGAGTGGCTGGCCTATGCCCGCAAAATCGGAGACACCCCGTTTCATGAGGGGGACACACTCGTCGTCTCCGAATGGATGTTTCACGAGCGTCATGCGCTTTTGCAAACCCTGGGCCACGTCCGACAAAGCGGCGCGCGGGTGGTGTTCATCGGATCGGCCGCGCACGAATCGGACGGTTTTAAACGCGATCTGTGCCTGATGGGCGTCTATGACTTTCTGTTTGTGGGCGACGAACTTGTGCTTCAGGATCTCGATGCCCTTCTTACCCATCCCCGGTCGGCCGACGACATCAACGTGTATCTGCGACAGGAAGAGGCGGGTGTCATCGAACACCCGCGTGTGGTGGATATCTTTGAAGAGGAAACTGCGCCGTTTACATGGGCGCCGATCCCACAGCACGAACCGGGCCGATTGGACGCCTGGCTTCCACCGTCCGCCGATGATGGTTCCCAGCCGCGCTTGGGAGAAGGGCGGGACACCCTGCACCCGGTTCGCCGCGTTGTCTGGCCAAGCCCTGCGCCCGTTCGGGTTCGACTTCTTGGAGAGCGGGGCTGTGGGAAGAGTTTTGTGGCGCTACAGCTCATGACTCTGTGCCACGCGCACGAGTTGCCAGCCGCCGTGGTCGAAGACGCCCCGCAGACCCTGAACCGTTGGTGTGACGCCCGCCTTGCGGAGCACGTGTACGCGTCGGATCCACCGCCAGGATACCGCGTCATCCTCGATGCAAGACAGGGCTCGGGGATACCCCTTTCAGGCATCGACCTGATTTTCGTCGTCACGTGGCCAGATGCCATCCAAATGCGGGAAGCACAGCAGACTCTGACGGAGCAACCGGGGATGAGTGAGCGGGTGCTCTTGGTTGTGAACCATCACACGCAGGGGGTTCTTGGCTCCATGAATCCGGAGTTGGAGACCGTGACCATCTTGCATGAACCCCGACAGTTTCACGCAATGCGCATGAAGACACCGCTAGTTGACCTGGACCCTGGTTTCGCGCAGCAGTTTCTTCCGCTTGTTACGCGAATCTCCGCATGTTTCGTCGATCCCGGCCGTCAAGCGATGGATGGAGGTGATGAGGATGCTCTTGTTGCTCGAGTTTGACCGCGTGAAACAAGCGGCCGCGATATCTGCCGCAGAACGGGCGGGTCTGACGCTGAAGGCGGTGGACCATGAGGATCAACTGGGCCAGGTGGATCTCTCCGCCGTTGAACTTTTGCTCGTCGGCAAAGACTGGCCGCCGGAAATGGTCCAACGGTTGCGGAACTCGGGGCTTGCTTCCCCGGCGATCACCGTGGCGTCCACGGCTGACGATGGCGTGTACGAGATGGCAAAGGATCTCGGTTGCGTGGATGTGGTGACGTATCCGCTTCCCATGGACTATCTGCGTCGCTGGCTTCCGGTAGAGGAGGCGAAAGAGCCACCAGTCGGGCCAACCACCACGCTCACGCCCATGGAGGCCATTTTGAAACGACGAAGTTCGCCGGTGTCCACCGGTGTCGTCACGCACGCAAAACCGCCGCTTCGCCAGGATGACCCGGATCCGCTGCTGCGCGGCCGGGTCGTTGTCATTCACAGCGCCCGCGGCGGTGTCGGCAAATCCACCCTCACGGCGCTGCTTGCCCGCGCACTGGCCAGACAGGGTGTCGCAGTCGGGGTCATCGATCTTGATCCCAAGGGGAACCTGCAGGCCATCCATCACCGGCCGGCCGCACTCACGACCGATGACTTCACGCGACTGCCCGCACAGATGGACGAATCCACCCTTCGGGAGTCGCTCGTGCGCGTCGAGGATTGGTACCTGCTTCCGAGCGGCCGGACGCGAGACGGTCTGGATCACACCACGCTGCGGCGATTGATCCATCAATTTGCGACCTCCTTCGATATCGTGCTCATCGATACGAGTCCGTCATCACCCGCCACGTACGCGGCGCTGGAACGGGCGGACCGGGTCGTGTTTGCCATGACGCCGGAGTGGATGGCCTTCAAGCGGTTTCTCGAAGAGTACGAACTTGTCCGGCACCTGAAGACACCGGCGCGGGTGGTGGTCGCCGTCAACCGCATTCGGGCGGGCGTCGCGGAACACCGGCGTGCGCTGCGCCTGCTTGAGGAAGCGAGCATCCCATCGGACGTGGTGCACATCCCCGAGGACCGGCGGCTCTACCGCGATCTCATGACGGCAGGGCCGCTGGCGGGGAGCCGCCAGGTGCAAGAGGCGGTGGCGCACGTGCTCGAAGCGTTGCGCGTAGTGCCGGAGCGGAGCAACTCTCGGAAGGCTCGGAAATTCGAAGGGATGCGGGAGGTGGGGTCACGATGAGGAAGAGCACATGGTCCTTTGCTCTCGGTGTGGTGTGCGCCGTCGCGGCCGGTCTCATCGGGTCGATGGTGTTGCTTCGGGCCGCGAACACGGAAACGGTGGTCGTCACGACCCATACCCTCTATCCTTACACGAAAATCGGTCCTGCGGATGTGACGACAGCGACGGTACCCCAAACATCCGGCATCGCGGGGCTCGCCACGAGTGAAGGCGCGGTGGTCGGGAAATATCTCTCCTTCGCGGTGCCCAAAGGGGATCCCGTCACGGCCTCCGATTTGAACCCATCGGGCGACAGCTTCTCTGCGTTTCTCACCCAGTACACGGAGCGCACCGGTCAGACCGGGATGCTGATGGCATTGCCCGTGCAGACCCCGCTTGCTTCCGTCGTCAACCCCGGCGAGGCGATAGCCCTCTTGGTGCCGTCGCAGGGCGGAACCTCGCAAACGCTCACGACAATTGAGCCCGTGCCGGTGTTGAATGTTCTGGAGCCGGCAAAAGGCGGCACGCCCACGGCGCTGCTCCTCTTTGTCACCGAGAAGGACTACCGGGTGCTCGCGCCCGCCATTTTGAACAACAACGTGCAGATCGGGCTCATTCCGCAAAACGGCTCGTTCACCGCACCCGAGTCCATTTCGTTATCAACCGGGACGGGTGTTTCTTCAGCGAATCCCACCATACGGGTGACGACCTCGCCCCCGGCAACGGCAGCTACCGGCACAACGCCATCGGGCGCGAAGGCAGGTGGGCGGTGATGGCCATGGACCCACAGGTCGAAAGGGATGTCGAGCGGCTCAAGGCGGCGGTGGTGAACCATCCGCTCCTGCGCCAGCCGGGCGTGACCCGCACGGACATGCACGCGTTTTTGTACCGCCTCTGCGCGGATCCTGAAACGTTTGTGCCGATGGAGCAGCGGGAGAAGGTCATCACGGCGCTGCTTGACACCTGGTTTCGGTTCGATGCGCTGCAGTCGGTGATGGAAGATCCGTTCGTGACGGATGTGCACGTGATCGGCATAACGACCCTCGTGCAGCGAAACGGCCGCAAGTTCGAGGTGCCAGACAGCCGATTTTCGTCAGAGGAGGCGCTCGGGGAATTCGTCGAACGGCAGCTCGACGACACGCCGTATCGGTACTCGCAATCGGATCCGATGAGCGACGCGATTCTACGCGGCGGATACCGGATGAACGTCGTGGGCGGTCCTGGAACACGCTACACCGTCCGGGATGCCGAGGGCAGGATCGTGACGGAACCGCACACCATCGTCAGCATCCGCAAGCCAATTTATCCGTTTACCCTGGACGATCTCACGAGTCTGTCCTTGCTGGATGCAGAGACCCGCGCATTCATCCGGCTCCTGATGCAACTGGGCGACAGTTTCATTGTGGCGGGCGGGGTCGGCTCCGGGAAGACGACCCTCATGAACGCGATGACCGGTGACATTCCGTCTGGGCAGTTGACCATCATCATTGAGGAACTCCCCGAGATGGCCCCCCTCTGTGAATGGGCGATCCGGCTGACGGACCGCGCGGAGAACCACGAGGGCAAGGGGCGGATCGACATGGTTCGAAACCTGATCAACTCCCTGCGCATGAACGGCGACAACGAGTACATCGGTGAGGTACGCTCCGCCGCGGTGGCGTACCTGTTCCTGCGCACCAGCCTCATCGTGAAGCGACAGACCGGCACGACGTTTCACAGCCACGTGGGCCTTCGCGCAGGCGTTGAGGGCGTCCTCACGCGGTTTTTGCTCGAGGCGGCGGACGGTGCCGGGTCGCGGGCGTCGGTGCAAAACATCGCCGGCATGATGGGCGACAAGATTCGGTTCGTGTTCACGTTACGCGACACCCGACACGGGAAACGGATCACGGAGATCGGGGAAATCCTCGGCTTTGACTTTGGGGAGCGTGCGCTCTTGTGGCAGCCGGTCATGACGTATGACGCCACGGCGGACGCGTTTTTGTTTCACGGCGTCACGGACGCGATGCAAGAACGCGCGGCGGTGGAGGGCATCGAGGTGCATCTGCCGCGAAATCACGAAGCGGTGCGACGGTACCGCATCGCAACGTAGGAGGGAACGGCCATGGACATGGGGCTTCTTGCCCGTCTGTTTGGGTTGTGCGTGACGGCAGCCGCGGTGTTCGGGCTGCTGGGTCGCGAGCTGCGAAATGGGGAGTGGCGGGCGCGGTTCCGGGACGTGATGGAGGAGAGGGCGCCGGAGCGAGACCGGCGCAGCGTGGTCGCTCGGTATCTGGATCGCGTGTGCGCCCATTACCGAATCCTCGACAAACTGTATACGGAGCGAACCGCCACCGTCCACGTCACGGTTCTGTTTGCCCTGTTGTTCGCTGTGACCCTGCTGCTTCATTACTTTTTTGTTCTCGGTCTGGCTCTCAGTCTCGGGATCTCTTTTCTGCTGTACGAACGGCACTGGGCACGCCTCGCAGGGAAACGGCGGGAGGAACTGTTAACCGCCTTCCTGCGCCAGGGTGTGGAGCGGGGTGTCCACGTGCTTGTTTCAACCGGGCGACTCGACGACGCTTTTTTGCGCATGGCCGATACGATCCGGTACACGCCGTTAAAGAAGCGTCTCCAGGAACTGTGTGGTCTCGTCGACTCTCCGCAATTCCCCACGCCTGAGGATGCGTTTGTCCACTGGGCCGGGGGTCTTGGGATGGAGGACATCGCACACTTTGCGCTCGCGACCCGGGAGGCGCGCAAATACAACGTGCCGCTCGATGAGCTATGGCTGGACATGGCGGAGATTCAGGGCAAAGAACTCGAATACGCGCGTCGCATCCGGGCGGAGACCGCACACCAGCGCACAGGCGGGGTTTGGTTCTACGGCATGCTCGCCGGAACCTTTCTCGTCGCATACCCGTTTGCCGCATCGCAGATGAGCGAAACGACGCGATTCCTGTTTTGGACCACACTCGCGGTGATGACCCTCGGGCTCTACCTCGTGATTCGCCGCAGTCAGGTCATCGACGCATAGGGAGGGGGTGACAGATGAACATCACATGGTTGTCGACAGGGTTCGGAACGCTCCTGACGCTCGCTTGGCTCTTCATTTGGCGGTCTCGGATCTCGGAGTGGCAGGAGTTTCGACAACAGGTTCTCGGCGCGGGCTGGGCGGTCGCGAAGCGGAAAAGAAGAGTTCGATCCTATGCCGAGATGCTTCGCCGTGAGGCGGCTGCCATCGGGGTACCGGAGCAGGGAATGCTCTGGCAGCGATCGGTTCTGTTGGTTGTCGCACTGGTGCTCGCCAGTGCCTTGCTCTTGCGGATGGGGTTTTTGCTTTTCCTCATTCCGGCGACACTCTCCGCCCCTCTTTTGTACGCCAGGATCACGGCACGGGCGCACCAGCGCAAGCTCGCGAAACAAACCCGCGTGGTCGAGATGTTGCTCGCTTTTCTCCTGCGGGCGGGCGCGACGCTCTCTGATACGCTCTTACTACTCGAACGTCGTATCGATCCGCCGATGCGAGACAAGCTGTGCGAGGTGAATGCGCAAAAGCGCTACACCACCCTGCCCGGTGCACTTGAGGCGCTCGGTGATTCGACTGGTGTGCCGCAGTTGCGTGAATTTGCCTCGCTCGTCTCTGAGTCGGAGCGAAACGGCACGCCGATTGCGGACGCGATTCTACGAAGCATTCGGCTGGACATGAAGACGCGCGATGCAAACGCCGTCGAACGATACGGCAAGGTGCAACTGGAAGTGGCGATGTACGCGACGCTGCTCATCGCGATGCCGGGCTTTGGCTTTGCGATTTACGCGATGCTGGCATTCGCCCTGCACCTGTTCGGTTCGTGGAGTTTCGGTTAAGACCGGCACCTCGCTGGCACCCGAGTGACGGTCTGGAGAGGTACGGTGGGAAAGGAGGTGGTGGGCGTGTGGCACATGCCGTTTTAAAGAGAGCATGGAACTGGGTGTGCGGTGAGCACGGGGGCATGATGGACGAGTACGTCACGATGGCCGGGTTCTGGATCTTCTCGACCGTCGTCGTTCTTGTCGCCGCCGGGCTGATCTGGGGCGCTCTGTCGGGAGATTTAAAAGCCATGGTGAGCGATCTCACCAATCTGTTTTGACGAAATCAAGGAGGGGGAAAAGCCCATGACAACATGGAAACGTGCCACACGGTGGCTGATGGCGGAGGCGGGCAATACGGCCGAGGAGAACACGAACCGCAGCCTCTGGTGGCTGGTTGGCATCATCGCGGTGACGCTCATTGCGGGCATCGCCTACTTCATGATCGGGAATCTGCTCAGCCAAGCGCAGAGTGGCGTGGGCGGGGCGGCGACGAGCCTGTCCTCGCAAAGCGGCCTCACGCAATTGGCGCAACAGGCGGAGAGCGGAACACTGCAGATCGGTACGCCCTCTGTCGCAAGCGGCGGCTACCGGGCGCCGTAACCTCATCCGCGTTTTCCTCGGGGCGGGCCGCCACGGTCTGCCCCCATTTGTTTTTGGGGGGTGAACACGATGCCAAGCAATCTCATCACGACGCTTTTTGCCATCTGTGTCAGTTTCGCGGTCACCCTAATCCTGATCCTGGCGCCGCCGCTGGTCGGCATGAAGCTGCAGATGGATGCCATCGCGCAGGATGCGGCGCGCGTCTACGCGATCACAGGCAATACCGGCGCCGTGCAGAGCGAAATCAACGCCGACATGGCCGCCGACAACCTCCCGACCACCTGGAACGGGCAGACGCTGGTGTCGGTCACGGCGGTGTCACCAGCGAGCGGAGAGCCCGGATACGCGGCCACCTCCACACCGACATCCTCCAATGCCGATGTCTCGATCTCGTACAACGCGCCGGTTCCCTTTGATCGCGCCCTCACCCTGTTTGGCGGTCCGTCGCTGGGCCTGACAGTGCCAATGACGGCGTCGGCGACCGCGTGGAACGAGGTGCAGTACACGGGGGTGAGTCCGTGACGGGGCGATGGCGTCGGATGTGGGCATGGCTGCGTGCCGAAGACGGTTACACGTTCAGTTTGAATCTTGCGTTCCTCTCGGTGACAGTCGGCATGGTTTTACTTCTGATTCTCGCGTGGCTGGCCTCCGGTCTTGCGGCTGGCACGGAACTGCGCCGCGCGGCCACGTCGGCGGCGCAGTCGCAGGTGACCCAGACGGTGTCCGGATCAAACGCTGGATTCCTGACCTCTGCCGACTGGACCTTGACCCCAGCGGCCGATAGGACGGCGACCCAAATATTTGACCAAGAGGTGGCCGACACGCATCTGAACCGCGCCTTCTCGAACCTGTCTCTGGAGATGGGCGTGGTCGACAACCAAGTGACCGTCATCGTCACGGGGAAGTTTTTGCCGCTGTTTCTGCAGACGGCGGCCGATCGTGTGCCGGTGCTAAAGGCGCTGGCGGCGCCCATGCGGGTGACGGTGCCGGTCCAGTACTCGGTGGTGGGAAAGGGGTGAATCGATCATGGAACGGGAAACGCGCATGCTCCTGTGGGCCTTGTTTGCCATCGGGGTACTCACTGTGGCGTTGCTTCCGGCCGCCTGGGGCACGCTCAACCACGCGGTGGCGATCGGCGTGAAGTCCAACAACGATATGGCACAGGCCCTGTGGGGGCAGTCCCCACCACTGTCATCGTCTGAGAGCACCTGGCTCACGAATACGAACGTCCCGATCATCCCGGGTGCCACCATCACGCATGTCGACTCCGTGTCCTGGAACACATCCACCTGGGGACCGCAACTCGTGATATCCGGCTACGGGTTCGGGAATCCATCCGCGGCAGGGCAGACGGCACTCATCATCCGGGATATGAGTCGTGGTTGGGCTGCGGCGAACAGTTCTACCTACGGTGTTCAACCGATGATCGTCTCCTGGCAGAACGACCGAATTGTCGTGGGTGGATTTGACGGGTACGGGGGAATGGATGTTTCGAATGGATCGGCTGGGCAGCAGGGAAGTGAGGTGTTCGCGCCGGGGGATCGAATCACCGTGTCGGTCACGAATCCGCAGACGGGCAGCACCGGAACCCTCCACACGCAGTATCCCACGAGCGCCCCGATGCCGACCGTCACGATGGATCCACTCCCCAGCTTGATCGCCGGTCAATCCGAACCGCTGAGCGGTAGGGTGTCGTTAAACGCAACGGGGTTGGCGCATCAAACCGTGACGCTCACTTGGTCAGGAGGGAGTGTAGCGAGCGGCTCATCGGTCCTAAACGGGCAGACCGTCACGACCGACGGGAATGGACGTTTTTCCGTGACGTATACAGCGCCCGCACAACCGGGCACGTACACCGTATCGGCCAGCGCAGACACTGGTTACGCGACGCAACAGGTCCAAGTGAGCGTACCCACCGTCTCGATTGACCCCATACCGACGGTGGAGGCGGGGCAGTCCGTGACGATCACGGGGCACGTGACCGGCGTCGGTGGTGCGGGAATCGCCGACCAGACGGTGACGCTGTCGACCGATGGCGGACAGATTCAGCCAGAGACGGTCGCGACCGATAGCCGTGGGAATTTCGCCGCCACCTTCACCGCGCCGGGAACGGGCGGCACGGATACGGTGATGGCAAGCTGCGACGGGGGAATGGGTACGGCCTCCGTCACCGTGCGGGCGTTTACCGTGACGCTGTCCGCGGTGGGCGATCCGACGGACAATCAGGTCACCCTGACGGCGACGGTCAATCAACCGCTGAACGGATACACGCTGCGCATCCTCAATGAGACCACGGGGCAGACCCTTGCGCAAACCAGTCAGGGGACATCACTTTCGGTATCCATCACGATGCAACAGGACGTCACCAACACCTTTGTCGCGCAGATCAATTGAAGGGGGTATCCGAAATGATGAGATGGAAAGGCGTTCTCTTGGGTGTTGCTTTCGTCCTATTCCTGCCAGCCGCTTCTGCATTCGCGGCGATCGCAAAAAGCAATCCCGTGACGATCACGGGTGGCTACGACAGGACCGTGCGGATCGAGCAGTGGGAACAGACCGGCACGACCCGGCAGGCGTACACGGTTCAGACCGATGTAACGACGGTTCAAAGTGAGCGGGTGCAGACGGGAACCACCACCCAGACGATTTTCACTGGCTATCAGCAGGTGGAGACGGGCACGACCACCAAGACAGTGCAGGTGGGAACGCAGCGGGTGCAGACGGGCACGACATCGGTCTGTGACGGAGAATGGATGTACTATGTCCGTCTCCGGCGCTATGAATGTTCCGGGGGTCTGATTCAGAAGCCAGTGTACAAAACGGTTCCCGTCTACCGCACGGAGACGACCCCCGTGTATGAAACGGTGCCCGTCTACAGCACGCAAACGGTCCCGGTGTATCGGACCGAGTCCGTGCCGGTCACTCGTGTGGAGACATTCACCGGTTACAGAACGGTACCCGTGTACGGTTGGGTTACGGTGCGTGTAGAGCAGTGGGTGCCGGTTGCGATCCGCTAAAAAGCGGGGCACCCTTACGGAAATAGAAAGGAAAGGCAGATGACGAGAAGGGGCGGTGAAATGGTCATGCCAGGATCTGCGAGGCTATGGAATGCTCTTTTTAGCGGACCGATGAACGGCGGCTGGTGGAGTGCGCATAACCAGTTGGTGTGGGCGGGGCTACTCTTATATGGGGTAGTGGCCGCGTGGTTTGATTGGCGGGAGCGGCGCATCCCGAACGCCTGGACTCTCGCCTGGTTACTGATGATCTTTTGTCTGCAATACTACTTTCGGGCGGCGCCAGCCGCCCTCTTTTCGTTTGTATTGGTAACTATTCTCATGCTGGCGCCCACCTTATTGGGTCAGTGGGGACAGGGCGATTGGAAGATGTCGATGGTCTATGGGATGGCCCTCGGCGTCTTCCCCACTCTTGGCCTATGGATATTTGCAATCGTATTGACGAAATGGGTGAGTACCGTCCATGGGCGAATATGGCTTTTAGCGAAGGGCAGCGAGCGCAGTATTCCGTTGGCGACGTTTGTCAGCGCGGCGGCCATGATGTCGTATGGCGGGTTGTGTCTCATATCCGTAGTTGTGTTGCATTGAATCACACGGAGGTGCAGCACGAGAGCGGTTGGACGATGGATACTGTCAGAACACCGGTTTATTGGTGGCAAAGGCCGCCTTACAAGTGGCGGCGAGGCGCACGGTTACATCCCCAGGCAGTCCGCCACAGGCATTATCGGGACTCGCGAACTTTATCGCCCATTGTGCCGTTTTAATCACGAAGACAAAAACCGAGTGGTGTCGACGACAGCACGAAGCCTCGACCGCCCTCATTCTATTTCTCGGGAGGCACTCTATGAATCCGTTTGACAAAGCCCTATATCACGCGGTTAACAACCTGTCCGGTCATGTTGCCATCGTGGATGCGTTCATGAAATTCATCGCCAGCGACGCATTGGAAATCTACGCGGTACTCTTTCTCGTCGCATGGTTCACATTGCGAAAAGAAGACGGCCAGACGCGGCATGGCTTGATCGTTGCCGGTTGTTCCGGCATACTCGCACTTGTGATCAATGTCGTTATCGGACATATCTGGTACAGACCGCGCCCATTTGTCGTCCTTCCCAACGGAACGTTTCATCAGTTGATTCCCCATTCCCAGGACTCATCATTTCCCAGTGATCACGCGTCGGGAAGCTTTGCCTTTGCCTTTGGAAGCCGAAAACGGGGTCCAAAATGGGTGCAGCGCTCATTTCTGATACTGGCTATCTTGGTGGCGTTTGCACGGGTGTATGTAGGAGTGCATTGGCCGACGGACGTGTTGGCCGGCGTGGCCATAGGATGGGTAACGAATGTCGTGACGTGGCGATTGGAACGGTATATCCGTCCCTTCACCAAGATCGGGCTACGACTCTTCCGACTTGGGGAAAAAGCCCACTCTGTCTCCCGCATTGACGCCAATCGGTCGGCGCAATGATGTTTTTGAACGGATGCCTGCGACTAGGTCGCATCGTATTGATCCTTCCCAGCAGTCGACCACCACCCTGAAAGTGGCGGTGCATCGCAAAGCGGCGGCAAAACACCACGAACCGATCGTCCACGCATACGAGAAAGCGGCAATCACGCCGCAGCGTCCGAGGCGACGTACCCACGCGCACGGTGATCATCCGCCAATTCAGCATCACGGAGTGAAGGCCGCAAAGTCCCGTGCTACGCACAAATCGACGAGAAAGTGGGATTCCGCTGGTTATCTGCGAGGTGTGGGAAAAATGTTCCGCCTCTCGGTGATTTTCTTGACGCATCCACCGGGAAGGCGCACACAAAACACCACCTGGATCCACTCGGCTTAAGTGGTGTTTTTTTGCGTGGACGAATGCTCTCTACCCTTACAACAGCAGCCCGAGTGGCGCTATGTCATGCGCGGCTGCCAAGACACGACAGCGATACGACTGGCTTGCGGTGCGAACGAGAATGCGCCGCCTTGTTTCTCAATGCGTTCCCTCAACAGGACGGCCAATTGCTCGCGCTCGACGTCTGTTTCGATCTGCAGCAGTTCCGCCAATCCTTCAAGAGCTTTGGCTGGATCACGCCAAAATCCGCCGTTGCGCGGTTCCTCATACACGTGTACATCCGCAACGATGCCCTCTTCCAGAAGCAGCGGATACAAATCCCTAAACACAGGAGGCTGCGGCGCCATACGGTCTGGATGAAAGACCCGCCAGAGATCGTTGATGCCAGAAAACATGGGATCAACGTGGATCGCCACCACACACCGTTCTGTCGCCGCCGCTTCCATGGCTCTGACAAATTCACGAGGGCGCGGCGAAAAATGAATCACGAAGGCAGCCAATGCGACTTCTGCGGCGGATACTTCGACGTCAGGCCACATTCCAGGCAGCGTGTGAACCGCTGATTCCAATTCCTTGATGGCCACAGCCTCTTGCAAATGCGCCCGCATCAACTCCGAAGGTTCGACCGCCCACACGGTGCAACCATGTTCGGCAAGCGGAACCGTAAAGCGGCCGACGCCCGCGCCGATGTCGACAACGGACCGCTGTGCTCCGAGATGCGACAGAATTTCCTGAAAAATGGGGGTGTCTTTGGCGTCACGGCCTTCCTGGCTGGCACGCAATCCTTCCGCCATGTGGTTCATCAACTTCTCAGGTACGACGATTTCTTGCCAATCGGTCTGTGAGCTCATTGTCCCATTCCCTTCACTATTTGATCAACTTCAACTTGCCATAGAAGTGTGAGGAAAATGTGATGGAAATTCAGAGATTGCCGCATGGGTATCAAATAGTTTCAGTTTCCTATCCTCTCGTGACCCTTCCAGCCTGATTCACGTGCCAACCCTCCCAGAACGACACAGCGCTATGTCTGGCGCAATGCCTGACCCGTCACGATGGGAATGAGGTAGTTCGGTTTAACGAGTTCGTATCGCAAAAGAGTAAGCGGTGAACGGATCAACTCCGATTTGATATCCCGGTTAAGCCTGCAACCGCCAGCAATCCGCTTCCAAAGCGGAGTCAGCGAAGTCTGAATCATGCCAGCCAGAGTGGCGTCGTGTTTCACATGCTCCATGAAGAGATACTGACCACCAGGTTTCAGCACGCGGTAAATCTCATCCAATACCTGCGTAACGTCAAACACAGAGCACAGGACCAAGCTGGTGATGACAGTATCAAACGTTTGATTCTCTAACTCCATGTGTTCTGCCGCAGACGTTACAAGATGGATGTCCAGGTACTCCTTGCGTAGATACGCGCTCAACAGCGAATCTGGTTCCAGCAGCACGAGTTCGGTTACCTGGGCGCCAAGGGCTGCCACATCAAGACCGGAGCCCGCTCCCACGATGAGCGTGCGGCCATATGCGCGTTCATTCTGCTGCGTTCGGACATCCCCCACAGCGCGCTCCATATAATCCTGTCCCCAGATATACAGCCGACTGAACACCGGGTGATCGACGCACAAGTCAATTTCTCCTCCCTCCAGGTACCCACAACATGCTGGACGACCATCAGGATCACGGCTCCCGCCGACAATGTGGAACCTACGGAGAGTCTCCGGATCGAGTTGGCTGAAGAATCAACTCGACACACTCCACTTCAGGATTTCAACTTCTCCGACAGGGAATGGAACTCATCCTCGTCGATCTCGCCCCGCGCGAAGCGGGCCCGAAGGATCTCTTGCGCGTTGTCCCGGTGAGGTTCACCCGTGAAGGCACGTCCTTGAAACAAACGAACCAGCAACCACACAACCGCGGCCAGTATCAACAGCCAAAAAATACTGCTCCCCAACATCATGATCCAACCGTAATTCCCCCATCCGCCGTTTCCATAAAAACCGTACATCATGATTTTCTCGCCTCCTTGGCCATATTCGTGTTCCCAAATACATCTTCAAGAATGCAAAGTTTTCCGTTCAGGGAACGGCCAGACGGCCGTGCATCCCGTAAGCCGCATATTCCGGAACGGGGCACAAGCAACCGTACGTCCCCTTGCTTGGCGATAAGCCCCTCATCAGTAAATTTTTCAGGCCATGTTCGGAGCCCCAAGCGGAGAGGCAAGGACCGAGGCGCAATCGCCCGTCCGTGATAAACGACGCGGTTGGCCGATTTGTCGATGACGGCGCCTTGTTCTCCAGCGTGCACCGGTGAGGCGAGTTGCGCGTTTGACAGCCGCGGCGCTCTACACGGTAGATTCCCCCTCACGGCGTCGCCCATACCTGACCATCCGAAGCTTATCATGCCGCCACTCCCAGCCGCACCGTCGAACCCGCCCCTCATTCAATTTGTGCTCGGTTCGCGCAGGTTCGTCTCCTGGACGAACCGTCGTGTCCTTCACAAGACGCAGTGTAGCAGGCGTATGTGAGGAAAGTGTGAGGAGGAGTGATCTATTTACCCCAGTACATCACGCACAAAAACCTGGTTGGGAAAGTCCATGCGCCCATTTTGCATGGCATCGCCCACGCGCATTCATTGATCATCATGCACGCTCTGCGCGCATATATGGTGCAAGCCGAGCCCCTGCAAGCGTCTCTTCCTCGACCAGTTTTGGATACGAATCTACGGTTGATTCTTTTCCGCCATCTTGGCCTTCAGTGCTGCCAGTTCATCTCCGACTCCGTTGTCTCCCAAGTGTTTGAACTCATCATCCAGAGACTTTGACGGCGTGCGCAGTTCATTGCTCGCCTCCGCTTCCGCTTCAAGCTGGTTCACTTTCTCCTCCATACGCGAAAACCCACGGGCGGCGTTCTCCGTTCCAAAGTTGCCCATCGTATGATTGATCTGTTTTTGCACCTTCGCCGCGTCAGCGCGTGCGACGAGCATTTCCCGTCTGCTTTTCATTTTCATAAATTCGTCTTTCATTTGCTCCAGCTTATGCCGAAGCTCATCGGCCATCGTCTTTGATTTATCATATTCACTGCCGTACGTGTCCGCTTTCTCCTGTTGATCCTTCTTGTCCTGCAACGCCTTGCGGGCGAGTTCTTCATTGCCCAGTTCCAGAGCCTTCTCCGCCTGCTCCTGACGCCTTTCGACCAACGCCGCCGCCCCGTCGCGCTGTTCCAGAAACCGTTTCTCAATGGCGATCTGCTTGGCGACCGCCATTTCTGCCTCCGCAATATCTTCCTCCATGTCGCGCAGAAACTGGTTAATCATCTTGACTGGATCCTCTGCTTTATCGAGCATGTCGTTAACGGATGCGGCCGTGATGTCGCGAATCCTCTTGAAAACCGCCATATCAATGACCTCCCTTGGGGTACTCCATGATTCCACCGCGAAACTCATCGCAATTCGATGATCGTCATCTGTGTGAACAGATACACCCGATTGCAGGGAAGCGCATGGATCGCCTTCCATGAAACCAGTTCTTCTCACCCCCTGAGGAACGTGAGGTTATGTCAGTGTGATAGCGGGATTGTCACAACTGCACGGGACCGAATTCGTCTGCTTCCCACTCTTTTCGATCGATCATCGGCTCACCCTGCAGCACCTGAAGCATTTTGCGGTATTCGTCTGTACTGATTTCACCGCTGGCCAGCCGCTGTTTCAGGATCTGACGCCATGATTCGCCGCGTTCCAAGCCCTGGCGATCGACATCGCGCGACGGAATCCGCCTGTGGTGATCATCGCTGTGAGAATGGTGAGAGCCACATCCCATACCAAGACCTCCTCTCGAATTCCAGCATAAACGATCTTTGTGATGAAAGTGTGATGGACATTTTCTGTGTTCACGCCACTGCATTTTCCGCTCCGCGACACCATCCCGAGACGGCCGCACAGATGAGGGTTCGCCTCCATAAGGTGCGCCATTGACCTTATGGAGGCGAACGTCGATTCACAACAAAGCGGGGTGTCTCGCGGAGTTAGCCAACGAGGACCTGTCCATACATTCCCTGTGCAGCATGGCCGGGATATTGGCAGATGTAGTTGTACTCACCTGACTGAGTGGCCGTAAAGGTGGTCGTGGCCATCGGATACTGGTCCTTGTTGGCCGCCGGGATCGGTGCAATGAACGACCCTGGATAAATCCCGCCCTGCATCATGGACATGTACGCATAGGGTGGCCGCGCCTGCATAATCTCGAATCCGTGCGGCATGCCGGTGTCCTCATTCACCAACTCGACTGCGACCTGGGCTCCCTTGGGTACATGGATGGTGGGATTGACCAGCCCTCCGATGACAAACCTGTCGTCCGCTCCCGTCATCATCGGACTTCCCAACACCACAATTTTGACCGATTGTCCTGCGTAAGTGATTGAGTTGTTGGCCTTATCGACGGTCGCGTTCTGCAAAGATGCGTTCATGTCGCGTTCTGCAGAAGACGGTTTGACGGTACCCACTTGACGAGAGAACCCATTCATCATAGAACCCATCGCGTTGCCCCAGCCATTTCCGTTTGTAGAGGAAGCGCCGCCTGGTCCAACTGCCTGGCCCATCATGCCAGCCCAGCCACTATTGTTGTTCCATGGGGCGTTTGACACAGAGCCGCCGCCAAAATTGATGGCGGCAATAATTTGAGATATGGCCAGCCCTCCGATGGCAAGACCGATTAACAGAGTTGGAACCAGGATCGTACTTCGTCTCATTCAGAATCTCCCCATTTCTTGAGTATGCTTTCATCTTAGATCTGGAGTGTGTGGAAAGTTTGTGCATGGATATCGCCGATCACACTATTTTAAAAGCGCGTTTCTCAACGTCAATGACGCCATACGGACGGATCGGGTTCCCGCAATCCGTCCGAATGGATGATCGTGCTTTGTCTGGGTAATCAAACCGTCGTGTGGGAAGGCATTTCCGTGTGAACGGTCATTTCGGTCTTCGGTACAGCAGGAGCCCACATGCCAATCTTCTTCCAGGCTGGCCATTTTTTCGCGATCACCTGATCCAGCGTCCAACGGCAGTAGGGGGAGGACAACTGTTCAAGTCCCCAAAGCCCCACAAAAACGAAGGCGTACATTACGGCCGCGCCGATGTCGGTGGCGCCTGACCCATACGGGCCGCCGAATCCTTCGGCCACGGTCCAGATGCCGATGCTGGTGATTGCGCCCATGATGTACATGGGTTTTCTTGCAAATCCCAGCAGCAGAGACAGCGCAATCAGCGTTTCCAGAATGGCGATCAGGACGGCAAGCAGGAGTGGGTCGATGCTTACAAATTTTACCCAAAACATGAACCATGGCATCATGATGTTTGGTTGACCCTTCATGGCGCCGGTGACGTAGCTTTCAAACCGTAACATGAACCCTGGAAACCACTTGAAAATGGCGTCAATAAGCCAGACGGCGCCGAATACCCAAGTGAAAATCCGCAAACGGGTTGCGCACTGTTCTTTGCACACCAGTTCCTTTGGCATGGCGACTCCCTCCCTTGTTCGTTCCAGACAGACGAACGACTGAGCTGGTGTTCCCAGGCGGGCAATGGATCAATTACTTCGTTAAAAATCTGTATTGTGCTTTCTTTCACATACTATACTATATCGGTATAGGATATTTTCATATAGCACAAAGGTAGGGCATCCTGGTATAGCACAAAGCGACTATTAATTTTGATCGGTTTCGCTTATCTCGTAACCAAGCCAAAGCCGTACATCTTCATAGTTTCTTCACACGTGGGCAGTATGCTCGTTGTGCAGTGGAGACGTAAACCCTTGGGAGTGGATACGGTATGTCGATGGTGACAAGACTAAAGGACTTGGTGCGGGCCAACTTGAATGACCTGATGAGCAAGGCGGAAGATCCGGAGAAGAGTCTGAATCTGTATATTGAGGATGCGTCCGAGCATTTGCGTGGATTCGCGGTCGAAGTCAATCGCTTTGAAGCCAACCGGATTCTCGTTGAAAAGCAACTGCATACTTGCGAAGCGACCATCGCAGATTGGCATGAGAAGGCGAAACTGGCGATGCAGCAAAGCCGGGAAGACCTGGCGCGCAAGGCGCTTGAGCAAGAAGAGAAGGAAAAGACGCGTCTGGATCATTTGCAGCAGGAATTGGCGGGGGCCGAGGCCACGTCTGCCCAGATGAAGGAGCAGTATCAATTGTTGGAGAATAAACTGGACGAGGCCAAAGAGCGCCGTGTGGAACTGATCCGGCGTAACCGCGCCGCTGTCGCGCAAAGAGGCGCCGCGGTTGCGATTGCCGGGATTGGCAAAGAGGATCCGTTTTTTAGGATTGACCGAATGGAGGAAAAAGTGGAGCAGCGGGAGGCCGAGGCGCAGGCGGCGCATAGCAGTTTGACCGCTTCCCTGTCTTATGAAATGGAACAACTTCAAAAGAATCAGTCGCAAAACCATGTGGATGACGCGTTGGCGAAATTGAAGGAAGAAGTGAATTTCGAGTCCTGATGATTCAGATTCGCAGTCTTGTGGTGCGCGCAGAAAACACCAAGCTGACAGGGAGATCGCCCATGACCACACTGCGCCATTCCGGCAGGTGGTTTGTTGTTTGTGAACGCGCTGTGGGAGGGTGCTGAGATGGAACTGTTCAACAGGATAAGAGATGTACTGTCTGGATTGCATACTTGCCCACCTGAGCATCTTGCGGCGTTTCGCAGAATTGGTGAAGAAGTGTATGGAGTTGAAGTGGAACTGGCCGACTGCGGGGCGCCGCGTGCGCTGGCCCTTTTGCGTGCGGCCAAAGGCTTTCAGGTGATGGCGGACGCCCTGCTGTTCGACGCGTTTTCAAGTGTAGGAACCGCCGTTGCGCCTGTTCCCGTGATCACGCATGAACTCGCGGAATCATGGTATGAGCGTATCCCGGAGTTGTTGATTGGCGCACGCCAGGAGGCGATGTTTGCGGGAAGCGCCAAAATGGTTCTTCCGGTCCGTTTGGGCAAAAGGGTCGAAGCGCATGGGGCGTGTCCGGTTCAGCATTTGGCGGGCATGCGGCGGGCGGCGGCCGCAATGGAGGATCTGCTGCAGGAAGGGTTGGAGCGTGCTCGCCTGCAACCAGACACGTACAGGGAAGCGCTCCTTCTCAATGAGAAGGCAGGGATTAATCGCCGGGTGGCCGACGCGATGGTGGGTTTTATTATGGGTGGACAGCATGTGTCGATCAAAACGCACGAAGAGGCAGAACAGAAGTACTGGGAGGTGCTGGCGGAGTGTCTGGTAGTCGTCCAGGCGCTGGAAGACCCGTCGGCATTGCGGCCTTTTGCAGCAAACAAAAATCCAACGGGCAAAAGTACGGTGAGGACGCGACTCGATTCTGCGGATGTCTGGAAGATCACATCGGAAGCGGCGCAGTTGCAGATTCGCCGCTCTGGGGAGTGGGAGGCGGCAGAAAAGGATCTCGCTGAACTCTGGAGTGTGCATCGGATAACGGATGGGGAACGCGAATACGAGCATACCGTAGCGCGATTACTTCATCAGGGAGATATCCGTGAGAATGGTTATTGGCATTGTTGTCCTTTTCAGCCTGTGTATCAAGTGGCTCGCGGATCCGTTCGGGTCGTCGGACATTCGATTCCGTCTGGGCATGTGTTTGTCTGGGATTATGGCGAAGCTGGCACAGCGGGGCGATTTGTTACGCGGTCTTCGTTTGACAGGACGGGTTCGCGGCATTATTGCGCAGACTAGACGGTGATCGGGGCTGACTGACGGCTATGGTCCACATGGCCCATTTTTCATGCGGACACAGCGTGATGGACTGTGTGGACTACGTTTCAGAATCGTGGCCGCGCCGTTCCTGTGAGGGTGGCCGGCAAATGCTTGCCCTCCATACTTTCTTCACACATCCACGGTACGATGACATACGTGATACGAGGGAGGGTATATCATGAAACTGAAACATTGGATCGTACCATCGATTGTCGCTACGTCTGTTTTGATTGCGGGCGGCTCGGTGTTTGCGGCCACTTCTGCGCACCATGGACAATATGCACCCAATTGGTCTACCGTGACGGGCCATGCCACAGCAAATGTGGAGAGCGCCGGTTCCGGTGTGAATGGCGGGGGTGGTTATAGCAGGATGGAGAGTGCCGGTTCCGGTGTGAATGGTAGTGGTGGTTATAGCAGGATGAGGAGCGTCGGTTCCAGTGTGATGGGTGGTGGCGCTCAGGGTGTAAACGGCGCAAACGGCATGACGGCTGGGTTTGGCGGCACAGTCGGGAGTGGCGGCATGATGGGCGGCGGCGGCATGAGTGGGGGATCTGCGTACAATCGATAACCTCAACAACGCCCATATAGGATTAATTGTTATAAGGATGGCGAAGCGCTCGGATTTGTGAAACTGACAGGCTGGTGAATCCGGAGTGGACAGGCATTCAAAATGATTTCCTTTGGATTCCGCTTCCGCCTCGCACGTCCAGAGTTATTTCGGCAGCATCCTGTCTGCAGTGCGAGCCGGGGCGAAACAGGTCGGAACTGAATTGAGGAGGAATAGTACCATGCAGGAAAAGCGTATCGTCGTCTGTATTGCTCACCCAGACGACGAAGTTTTTTGTTCGGGCACCCTCTTGCGGCTAGCCGATGCGGGAAATGAGCTGACGGTGGTGGTGGGAACACAGGGCGAAAAAGGGAGCCACGATCCGATGCTAACCGCGGAGTCCATTGCTGCGGCAAGACGTCAAGAGATGGACATGTCCGCACACCGGCTTGGCGTGAAAGAAGTGGTTCAACTTGGGTATCGGGATGGCGAGTTGCAGTATGCCGAAGATCTAAAGGAAACGCTGTTTCGTCTGGTTCGCTCGATTCGGCCCGATGTTGTGCTGACATTTGATCCGTGGAAGCGCTATGAGATTCACTCGGATCACCGTGAAATCGGCTTTGCGATGATTGAGGCGGCTCATTTGGGCGCCAATTGTTGGTACTATAATGGACAGATCACGGACGACATCAAATGCCACCGGAGCCAAGAGTTATACCTGTTTCATTGTGACGAGCCGAATTATTATGTGGATATCACCGACGTCTTCGAACGCAAACTATACGCGGCGAGCGCACATGCGAGTCAATTTGGCCCGGATGTCGATGAAGTGCGGCTGCGTAGCATCATGAATCAAATGAACCCGGATGTGCAGATGACCATCGAACCCTTTCGCAAGATGTGGCACTCTAATCTGTATCTATAGAAAGTCAGGGGTACGGTTGATCCACGCCTGCTGGCAAGAGGGTATCCGCTTTGCGTCTCGCGACACGCAGTCACCAATCTTGCCCCCATACTTTCTTCACATATCCACGGTACGATGGCTACATGAAAGGGAGGGTATATCATGAAACTGAAACATTGGATCGCACCATCGATTGTCGCTACGTCTGTATTGATTGCGGGAGGCTCGGTATTTGCAGCCACCACTGCGCGCCATGGACAATATGCAACCAACTGGTCTGCCATGATGGGCCAAGCCCCATCAAATGTGGGGAGCGCCGGTTCCGGTGTGAATGGCGGCGGCGGTTACGGCAGGATGGGAGGCTACGGCTCGGGCGCGAACGGCGACGGCGGTTACGGCATGATGGGCGGCTACGGTTCGGGCGCGAATGGTAGCGGCGGTTATGGCATGATGGGAGGCGGCGCTCGGGGCGCCAACCGCTCTCTGGTCAACAATGCGCAACTGAGTCAACTTGTTCGGCAAGGTGAAGCGGGTGCGGTCATCAATCGCAAAACGAACACCGTTACGTACCAGGGTCAAAATGTGACGCTCGTCGCGCTCGCTTCGCCGCACGGGAAACCCAATATGACGTGGGAGATCGACGGGCTGGTCAATCCTACGGTTGTGGTGTCGTCCAAGGCACAGGTTCGTGTGACGCTCGTCAATACAGACTGGGGCTACATGCATGGGTTTGAGGTCACCACAACGCCTCCGCCCTACCCGTTCATGTCCATGATGGCCATCAATACTGATTTTCTCCAGATGCCGCTTCCTCAGCGGACGACGAAGGCGCTGCCGTCAGCGCAATATGACACGACTTCGGGGTTGCTCAATCTGCGCGCGGGAACGTACTATTATCTCTGTCCAGTGCCAGGGCATGCACAACAGGGCATGCACGGAACGTTGCGTGTCACGTGACAGTCGGACTGACGCTCTTGTGGTAAGGAAACTACAGGCGGATTCGTAGAAGACGGCGCAAAGCCACGTTTCGCGACCACGGACGCGCGGACGTGGCTTTTCAAGGGAGGTGCACTGGATGCAACGGCGTATCCTGGCGGTCGATGATGAGGCTCCCATGCGTCGCCTGATTCGGATTTATCTCAATGAAGCGGGATATGAAGTGGTCGAGGCGGGAGATGGACTGTCCTGCCTGAAAGAACTGGATGGAGGATTGTATCATCTGGTTGTGCTTGATGTCATGATGCCTGGGATGGATGGGATCGAGACATGCCGCCGAATCCGCAAACAGAACCGGGATATTCCGATCCTGTTATTGACGGCGAGGGATGCGGTGGAACACAAGGTGGCAGGCCTCAAGGCGGGTGCGGATGACTATCTGGTCAAACCGTTTGACGGACGGGAACTGGCCGCGCGCGTCGAGAGCCTATTGCGGCGCGCGTATCGCAATGACGAACCGGTGTACGACATTCCCGGACTGCCACTGCGGGTGGATATCGAGAATCGGCAGGCTTTTGTGGGCAGCCATGTCGTTAACCTGACACCCAAGGAGTTTGAGATCCTGGTGCTGTTCGTCAAGCGGCCAGGGCGCACATTTGCCCGTGAACAGTTGCTTGATCTGGTATGGGGTGCGGAATACGACGGCGACAGTCGCACCGTCGATACGCACATCAAGAACATTCGGGAGAAGTTGCGGTCAGCCGGAATCGAGAGCGATCCGATCGCCACTGTTTGGGGCGTCGGGTACAAGTTTGAGGTGTCGGTATGATTCGCAGGAGCATCGCCATTAAAATTGGGCTGTCCATCATAGGGCTGATCGCGGTGGATCTTCTGGCTCTCTACCTGTCTTTGCATCAGTTGATCAGTCATGTGCTGGTGTCTCGCGGCGCAGGACAGGTCACATCGGGGCGGGTCGAGCTGCTGCTCATTCTGTCGGCGGTTGGCGCAATTTTGCTGGCGACCGGATTGACCGTATTCCTGTCACAGCGGTTGGCTCAGCCACTTGTCCAGATGATCAATGTAACACACGAGATCGGGCAGGGTCATCTTGATGCGCGTGTGCCTGCGCGGGGCGACGATGAAGTGGCGCGGCTGGGAGAGGCCATCAACGAACTGGCCAGACGGTTGCAGCGACTGGACGCTTCACGGAAAGAATTTTTGGCTGATGTGGCTCATGAACTGCGGACGCCGCTCACGTATGTACGGGGATACAGTCAGGTGGTTGCGGATGGGCTCGCCAAGACAGGGGATGAGGAACAGGAGTATCTGCGCCTCATTCGCGATGAGACGGACCGCGTCCTGCACCTGATCGAGGATTTGTTTACTTTAGCGCAAGCGGATGAAGGGATTCTGCGCATCACCAGGGAGACCGCTGACATTGGCGAACTGGCGATCCGCGTCGCACAGCGCATGAGACCCAAGATGGAAGAAAAGGGCCTCGGGCTGAGTGTATCGTCGCAACCGGGCTTGACGGCTGATGTCGATGTCGCTCGCATGGAGCAGGTGTTGTTTAACCTTCTCGACAACGCTTTTCGGTACACATCAGCGCCAGGGCAGGTCAAAATCTTCATTCGGCCAAGGGGGGACTCGATCCAGATTGCCGTTCGCGATACTGGCATAGGGATACCACAGGAGGACTTGCCCTTTGTATGGGAGCGTCTCTATCGGGTGGACAAATCCCGCTCCCGCCAGCAGGGTGGAACGGGACTGGGGTTGGCCATGGTGAAACGCATCGCTGAGTTGCACGGCGGCACTGTCGAAGCAGACAGCGAGGAAGGCGTGGGCACGACGATGATCATCGTCATTCCGAAAAACGCGATTGAGTCTCGGCAATAAGGATCATGCGGGTCTTGCCTGAAAATCGCCGCAGGCGTATTTTCTTCCCGGTTGTTGGTGCTGATTAAATGAGATTTTGCTTCGCAAAACTCAGGCATGAAAGTCTAACCCGGATATACAGCGAGATCAGGGGGTGAATGCGATGCGACGAAGCGGATGGATTGCGGCGGGCGGTCTTGTATTTCTTGGGCTGTTGTGTCTGATTACAGTGGGTAGCGCATGGAACAGAAATCCGATGGGATGGATGATGTTCTCGATGCCCTTGGCGATGACACTGTTTCTCATCGTGCTGATGCTCCTCGTCGTTGTTCTGGGAACGACCGTATACCGTCTCATGGCTCGGAGTGCACGGGAGGTTTTGCGCTGCAAGGCTTGCGGACGCAAACTCGAACCATCGTGGCGTCTGTGTCCATACTGTGGAGAACGTTCCCCCACTTCAGGCGATCATTCGCGGCGCTTCGACGCCGATTAGCTCAATCTGCGAGTCTTCGTTCTGATCGGGCCATCGCATCAGTTTGTTATTTTACGCCCAAGGCATGCCACTTACGGAAGGCTACAAGAGCCCACACGGTTTCCACGGCTCCGAATGGCCATGTCCCGGCAAGCCATCCATACGTTGCCGACCCCAAACAGGATATCGCAAACGCAAATGTAAACCATCTCGACCGTGATTCCAAGGCATAGAAAATCATCATCAACGTGACAACCGTTGCTCCAAAAACAGTTAGCATATAGCTGCTCCCCTATCCCAAAAAATCGCCGCAGGCGAATTTTCATCCCTGTTGTTGTTGGCGCGCAAGCGTTGAGATTTTGCTTCGCAAAACTCAGGCATGAAAGTCTATCCTGACAAGCACTCACTGTACTTGCTGCGCCTCACCGAGGCGCATTTTAATCACAGCCTCAGGTATCGGCAACGCCGCGAGCCGCCTGAATGGCTTCCCAGCCTTCTTTGACCACGAAGTACAACAGGGCCAAGGCGGAGACGCCGTCCACCCACCACCAGCCGAACAAGGCAGTCAGTGTGACACCCGCAAGCACTGTCCACGCCATATAGGCGCACACCATACTGCATGAGCCATCGGCCCGTAGTGCCTTACTCCCGATTTCACTGCCAATCCGCTTCTTCGCCCGGGCCACCACAGGCATGAGCAGCGCGGAGGCGACCGAAAGTGCAATCCCCAGTACACTGGTGTCAGCCCCGCTGTGAACCCACAGTTCATGGACCGCTGCCGCCGCGATGTATAAGGCCAGCAGAAGAAGCGCCGATCCTACAACCCACGATGCGGTGCGCTCCGCCTGTTGCACACGCGCCAGACTGGCGCCGCTCGCTTCCACATACAGCCGCCACAGCAGGACGCCTCCCGCGATCAGCTCGATCACGCTGTCAGCCCCAAATGCCGTGAGTGCCAGAGAGTGCGCGGCAATTCCCGCTCCGATCGCAACTGCAGCCTCAATCATCATCCAAAGGATGCTGACAACTTCAATGGTTATTCCTTTTCTAACCTGTATAGCTTGAACTGTCAACCATATCGCCCCCAAGCAATTCCTGCACCGAACCGAATACCATTGCGCAGTTTTCTCTCAACTTGTAAAAAACCAGTTTCCCTTCACGCCTGTAAGTTGCCAATCCCGTATTCTTGAGAACCCGCAAATGGTGCGAAGCGTTCTGCACGCTTGTATCCAATAAAACTGCCACTTCACACACACACATCTCTTCCTCTGCCAATGCAAAAGCGACTCGTAGGCGGTTTGCGTCGGCCAGTGCTTTGAACACAGTGAGCATTTGCTCTGTTTGATCCAGCAAAGGCCGAATTCGTTCCACTTTCGACATGTCCACACATTCGATTTGACACATGTCCCATTTTGGCATGCATACACCCTCATTCAAATGTTTGTTTGAATATAGTGTATGCATTTTGAATTCATGACGCAAGACAAAATGACAAGCAGAATGCTGCCCGTTTTTGGTTATGATCTATCCGGCTGCGAAAATGAAATGGATAGGGTACATGGGAAACGCCCGGTTGCCGTGTACACGATCCCTCAACACGAATAGGAAAAAGCCGCCTGGCTTCCGGTTGCAAAGGCGAGCGGCTACTGATGGGGTTTGTGCTGCAGTCAGAGTGCAGAGTGAGCAAATCGATATAACTGGTTTAGCGTGAGATATCCGCATTTTGTTGGAGCCACTCCACAAGCAAAGAAGAGGCAATTCAGCAATGGCGGCTCAGCCGATTCCGCACGGCCATTGCCGCACAGCCATTGCTACGCGTCTGTCACTGCATCACTTTGTCCGTCAGTCTTCTTTTTGCGTTCCGCGAGCCATAACCAGAGGCCGGCGATGAGGCCCGCCGCGACCATGGGGATGGCCGTCCACTGCGCCGCATCCCAGTGAAATAGAAAACGCGGACTGTCTCCCCGCAACATCTCAAGAAAGAAGCGGACGATATTGTAGCTGATCATGTAGTAGACAAACAGCCAGCCAACTGGCCAGTGCCGCAACTTCAGGATCATCAGGATACCGAGCAGTATGATGTCTGCCTGCCCTTCCCAGAGCATCGCCGGCCACAGTGGATGATTGCCGTACTGCAGGCGAGCCAGCGTGCCGACCGGGTAGAGTACGCCAAAATTGCTGCCCGTGGGCGAACCGTACGCGCTGCCGTTCATAAAGTCCGCATCGCGACCGATGCTCTGCGCCAGCAGCAACCCCGGTGCGGACATGTCCGCCAGTGCCCAGAAGGGGATCTTTTTGATCCGGGCATAAATGAATCCGGTGATGATCGCTCCGACTACGCCGCCCTGAATGGACAGCCCGCCATGCCAAACCGCAATGATCTGGCCTGGATGTTGGGAGTAGAACGACCAGTCAAAGAAGAATACTTGCCAAATCCGCGCGCCAATGACGCCGCCAAAAAAGAGGATCGGTCCCAGGTCGAGCCAGGCGGGAATGTATTTGGCCTTATTTTCAACTTTGGCGAGGTAGATGGTGAACCCCAGACCCAGCAGAAAGGCCAGCAAGAACAGGGTGCTGTATGACCGGACGGGAAACGATCCGATATGAAACCAGTATTTGTGCAACGCCAATCCTCCTTGTGAATCTTGTCGGCAACGTTCTACAACGTTGCCGATCCTGAATGGTTCCTGCACGATCCAGTCTTCACGGCCTGCGGCTGACGCCAAAACTAGCGGGTCGTCGCGGCAAGGCCCAGCTTGGTCCACTCTTCGTAACCGCCAAGCATGTTTTGCACCTGTTCAAACCCGTGCGCCTGCAGGATGCTCGCCGCAATCGCTGAGCGTCCGCCCGTGCGACACTGCACGAGCACCGGCTTATCCTTCGGCAGCTCCTGCACGCGATTCACGAGGTGGCCCAGCATAATGTGGGTGGCTTGAGGAATATGCCCCTCCGACCACTCTGTGGCATTGCGAACGTCCAGCAGGAATACTTCGCCGCGATCGATGCGGCGCGCCGCATCCTCAGGCTCCACCTCCGCATAGCTCGTCACAAGCGATCCGCCTGCGGCCGCCGCCGTGTGCACGCCGGTTCCCATCGTGGCCTCCACGTTATCGAGCCCGATCGACTGCAGTTCCTTTGTGATCGCTTCGACATCGCCCTTTGCGCACAGCAGATAGATCGGCCGATCGTAGTCGAGCAGCCAGCCAGCCCATGTCACGAATGATTTATGGTACGGAATGTTGAGCACGCCGGCCAGATGGCTCTTCGCGAATGCAGAGGCTGCGCGCGTATCGACGACGCTTCCTTTGTCGAGCCACTGCCGCACGGTCTCCGGCGACTCTTCGGCCCGCTGCGGTGCTGCAACCATCGATAACAGTTGCGGACCCTCTTTGTTCAACTTCTTCATCATCGCAAAATAACGTGGCGGTTCCGGCTGCCCCTCGAGCAATGCTTCGACAAACGCTTCCTCGTCGTTGTAGGCGAGCGCCCAGTTCACCATTTTTTCATAACCGACCGTGGATGACGGGATGGCGCCGAGTGCTTTCCCGCACGCACTGCCTGCGCCATGGGCGGGCCACAATTGCAGGAAATCAGGAAGCTTCTTGAACCGTTGCAGGGAGGCAAACATCTTGCGCGCCATGATGTCAGAAGAACCGTGGACGCCCGCCGCCTTCTCCAGGAGATCCGGGCGCCCCACATCGCCCACGAACACGAAATCCCCTGAAAACAACCCCATCGGAGCGGATGCCTTTGCGCCGCCGTCCGTGACCAGAAGCGCAATGTGTTCCGGCGTGTGGCCAGGGGTGTGCATGACTTCAAACTTGATATTGCCAATGTTGAATGTGTCGCCGTCATGCACCGGATGTGACGAATACTGGTCCAGGAACTGATATGTCCAGTCAGGTTCGCCCTCCGCCGAGAGATAGAGCATCGCGCCCGTTCGCGCCGCGAGTTCCCGGGCGCCGGACAGGAAATCAGCATGAATATGCGTCTCTGTGACGCCCACGATGCGCACGCCCTCCGCCTCCGCTGTCTGCAGATAGGCGGAGATGTCGCGGGAGGGATCGATCACGATCGCTTCTCCGGTCGCCTGGCATCCGACGAGATAGGACGCCTGCGCCAGTTCGTCGTCGTAAAAGTATTTCAGCAACAATGACAACAACCCCTCTCAATAGTCACAGCAGTAATCGTCGCATCAGTAACCAATGATCTCTTCTTCCCACATCATTCTGCCCCATGGCGGCTTCTTTGTTCACAGCTTCGGCCAGCGACAGTTACCCTCAGTTTGTTGGGGCTGCAGTTGAGTCTAGCAGCAATACCCTCCTCACGGATGTCATCGTATCGTGGATATGTGAAGAAAGTATGGAGGGCAAGCACTGGCAGGCCGCCATCACGGAACCGGCGTGCTCTGTTCTGAAACGCAGACCACACAGTCCAGCGCGCCGTGTTCGTATGAGAAATAGGCCGTGCAAGTCCGAACCCCTTACGACATAGCGTAATGAATGGGGGTGAGTTCGTGTTCTGGATTGCACTGCTGGCTTTGGGAATGGGAATGAATACTCATCTGCGTATGTGCAGACATGGCATGGTACATCCACATCACGCGCGGCATGTGGATATGATGATGTCCATGGCCATTCCGTTTACAGCGGAAGTGGGCTATGGAGACGATGTCTGGAAATGAAATCCTGGCTATCCTTGTTGCAACGGCAGGGTCGCTTATTCTTTTATCCGGAGTGCGTCAGGTATTCAGCGTAACTGAAATTGGAGAATGGATCGTATCGTCCTTGATGAGTGCAGGAATGGGGGCGATGATGGTGGGCATGTCCGATGTCGCGGTTGTTACCACCGTTTTGATTGGAATCGCTGTCGCCTGCGGAGTCGTGGGACTGTTGCCCACTGCAACCCAGCATTCACGCTTCAGATCCTCTGGAAAATCCCGTTCTTAGACGGCATGCGCCGACACTCTGCGCTACAGCCAACAGGTGAGCCAAATAGGCGGGATCATGGCAATGACGGTAATGATGGGCATCCTGACCGCCGTCAACCAGATGACACTGTTGTCTAATGGCTGATCGGCCTGTACCACCGCATGCGGCGCCTGTCAGACTGTATGCAGGATCTGTTGCCAGAGTGACTGCAATCTTACTTCTGCTGTCTGTAACCACTCACCTCCGTAATCGACAATGGCCAGACGCAGTTCAACGGGAATCTGACGGCCGTTCGGAACTGTTTCAGTCGTTTTAGCCAGCGGCGGTGTTTGCGGAAATGCGCCTGTTTGTGGAATGACCGATACATCCAGGGAGTCGTAGCAAAGCTGTGGGAAGAGGACGCACCACCAGTTGTGCCCGCGACCTTTCCCCAGTACGATGCGCAATGCCTCATACGTACCCGCAGGATAGATCTGATTTCCATAAAACTTTTCGGGAAAGTGTGTGGGTCCAAATGCAGTTGTCGCTTTGTAGAACACGCCTTGCTGTGCGAGCGCCTCATTGGCCAACTGGTTGACGATGGGCGCGTTACGCCGCAGAATCGCAGAGGTTTCACCATGGGAACTGTCCTTGGGAAGGCGCGGACTGAGAAAAGCCAGAATGTGATCGCGAACGATTAATTTGATTCGCTGATCTCGCGGGCTGTTACTGTTGGTGATGATTCGTAATCGGATAGCGTCGGCCGGAATCGGCGGTAGATTCGAAGAGACCAGAGAGGAGAAGGGGGCGAGCATCGAGCCGGAAACCAGGTGCAGCAAGCCAAATAACAAGACAGCTCCTCCTGCAACTCCCAGCCATCGTTTCATCTGTTTCCACCTCCTCTCCGTGGCCGATTCGCCTTGACAGGAGGCAGTATGGACAATCTATGATCCAGCTAAACCCCTCACTATGGATGATGGAGAGATATCGAATTCTGCAACCATTCTTCACAGGATCCTGATAGTATGCAATCAAGCCGACCGCGCACGGATTAGACAGAATATCTTGCCTGTACTTCAAGCACTCAATCAGATTGGGCGAGACACGCATGATACGATTGGTGTATGATAGGGCTGTGGACAATATATGAATATATGCTCATATAGGGGTGTTGTGAAATGGTCACTCGCTTGGATGACCCTTGCTGTGGCGGTTTGCATCCGGACGCGGTTGCGGATGTCCGATCGGGTCAATTATCGGAACCGCTTGTGCTCAGTCTGTCAGAGGCGTTCAAGGCTCTGGCCGATCCAACCCGAATTCGTATGCTGCATTGTTTGCTGCAGCGGGAATTGTGTGTATGCGATCTGGCCGAAGTGCTCGGCATGACACAGTCGGCGGTGTCTCACCAACTGCGGTATTTGCGGACACTGCGCATCGTGAAGAACCGGCGGGAGGGGAATACGATCTACTACACGTGCGACGATGCGCATATTGCGGGTCTTCTACAGATGGGCATCGACCACGCCATGCATGGCGAAGCGAATGAAGGAGGAGCCTGATGGAAGGAAATGAGCAACAGGGACATCGGCAGGATTGCTCCCATGGACATGACAGTCACGGACATGGCAGCCACGATCACGATCACGGTGGTGTGTTTCATTCGCATGCGCCTGTTGGCAAGATGAAAACAGCGTTTCTGTTGACGTTGTTCATTCTTGTGGTGGAGTTCACCGGTGGGTTGCTGTCACACAGCCTAGCGCTCCTGTCGGACGCAGGCCACGTGCTGACGGATATTGCCGCCATTGGCCTTTCCTGGTACGCCCTGCGACAGGCCGAAAAACCGTCTGATGAACGCATGACGTTTGGTTACTACCGTTCGGGTATATTGGCAGCGCTGGTCAATGGGATGTCGCTGATGCTGATCACCCTCTGGATTCTCTGGGAAGCATCCCAACGCTTTCAGCACCCGCAACCTGTGCAGAGCGCCTGGATGTTTGTGAGCGCAGGCGTCGGTCTGGCGTTGAATCTCTATCTGGGCCTGGGGATGCGCGGGGATACCAACATCAACGTAAAGAGCGCCGTCATGCACATGCTCGGAGATGCGGCGGCCTCGGCCGGCGTGATCGTTGGCGGACTTGTGATGCTGGCCACGAAGTGGTATGTGGTCGATCCCATCCTCAGCGTGTTGATTGCCGCGCTGATCGCCTTTGGAGCCTGGCGAATCGTCAGGCAGACTGTGGTCGTTCTCATGGAGGGCGTCCCGCAAGGCGTATCATTTCAGTCAGTGGTGGCGGAAATCAAGGCTGTGGCAGGCGTTCAGGATGTCCACGACGTGCACATGTGGTGTATTTCGAGCGGACGCAACGCCCTGTCGTGTCATCTGGTGCTGGATGGGGTGCTTACGATTCGCGAGTGTCAATGCATCCTGCGGAATCTGGAGCACCGTCTGGCCCATCTTGGAATCGGGCACGTCACCATTCAGATGGAAGACGCCGACCATCCACACGGGCAGTCGGAACTTTGCGCCGCCACGGAACCCGTTCATGAGCACTAGCCGTGTGCAGGTTCGGTGACCCGACTATATCATTCGTCAGGGAGGTGGATTTCTTGTCAGTGCAAAGAGCAGCAGTGCGAAAGGGAATCCAGATCGAGCAGATCTCCATAGCGTGGATGGTCGTGGAAGCCGGTGTGGCGCTCTGGGCCGGACTGCAGGCACACTCGATCGTGCTCATCGCGTTTGGGGCAGACAGCATTATCGAACTGATCGCGGGTTTTGTACTGTTATGGCGACTCGGGCTCGAAGCGCGCGGCGCAAGCCTTGAGCGCGTGCAGCGTGCTGAGCGGTCGGCCGCCTGGATCGTTGGCGGCGCTCTGTTTTTATTGGCGGTCTACATTCTGGTGTCGGCGGGGCACGCCCTGTGGACGCACAGTGGAGCGGATGCGAGTCTGCCCGGATTGGGGCTTTCATTAGCTTCCGGATTATTGATGCCGTTTCTCGCGTCTGCGAAAAAGCGCATCGGCGCAGAGATCGGCAGTCAGGCCTTGAAGGCGGACGGCGCCTGCAGCATCGTCTGTGCGTATATGGCCTGGACGGTATTGGCTGGGGTATTGCTTACGGCATGGTTCGGATGGTGGTGGGCGGATTCAGTGGCCGCCTTGGCGCTTGTGTACTTCGTGATCAAGGAAGGGCTGGAAGCGATCCGTGAAGCGCAGGGGAAAGAGGACACCTGAAGCTGTCAGTAAGACAGAGCCTCGGTGAGACTCACACTGCCTTGGGGCGCTACTTTGCCGCGAATGCCACTCAGATCCATTCACTGCGAAAATATCACCGAACAATCCTCATGGTGGACGGATCTCTTCATGCCACTTCATTGGCGGGATTGTATCGGGGAAATGTGACCTTGGTCTTCATACTTTCTTCACACTTTGGGAGCACACTGGCAATAGTTTAACTGCTGAAACGATGCTCTGAGGGGGGACGTTTGATGAACTGGTCGTTATTGCTGCTGTTACTATGTCCGCTGACGATGGTTTTCTGCATGGGGAGTCTGTTCCGTTCTCCGAAGAAGCAGGCGCAGGTCGAGTCTTCAGTCAATGTGGTTCCTGTTTCGCAAGACGAGTTGAAGACGCTGCAACTGCAGGTGGCGGATCTCATGATCGAAAATCACGAACTCAAAGCGCAGGTGCAGCGACAGCAAGCGTCCCTGGTGCACCAAGACGGGTCTGCTGACGGGATGCATAAAGAGATTCGCATGGCGTGATACGGGGAGGTTATTGATGCACCATGATGGTCTCCGCTTGGACACCTTCTTTTCTGTCGATGCCTAAGTGGTTGTTTCATGGCGACGGTTAACATAGAGCGAATCGAAATAAACCTGGAATCGCTGAATCTTCGTGGCGCAAAGATGGACTTCCATCACGCTCGATTCATCCTACGACAAGCCCGCTGCGTCAGACGATTTGCTGTGCATTACGATACGGGTGCATTGACACAATCTGTTGTGCTTCGCGACATCCCGATCTTCTCGGAGATCAGACCCCCGTGTAAAGGGTGAAACGAGAATGAACATGGTTCCCGTCATTGATCCAGCGGTCGTGCGGACATTTCACGCCCTGCTGTTTCAGTGGATCCTATATGTAGTTCTGGGCATCGCCTGTCTGCTGTTTGGGCGGTGGCTGTTGACGGTTCTTGGGGAGCATGATCCTGAGCCAGCCCTGTCATTCGCGGGCATTCGCCATCCCTCGCTGGGATTGCGCCGCTTTTTGTTTCACAGGGTCGGGTCCACACCGAAGGAACGCTTGGTATTATGGTGGGGGCTGGGACTTCTCTGGATCCTCGACGGTATCTTACAGGCGCAGCCCGCCATCCCGAATAACGGGTTTGTTCAGGATGTGCTGGCCCCTGCGGTGGCGGGGCAACCAGGGTGGTTCATCTCTATACTGGGCTGGAATATTCAGTTCTGGACGGATTACCCGATTGGCGCCGATGTCTTTGCCGTATTGATCGAGATGGGGATTGGCGTCTGCCTGATCGTTGGAATGGATCGATTTGCAGGGCGATTGGCCCTATGGACATCCATCGTATGGGGTATGGGCATCTGGATATTTGGCGAAGGCATGGGAGGCATATTGACGGGCAGCGCCACCTGGCTCGCAGGGTCTCCGGGGTCTATCGTGTTTTACATATGGGGCGCCGTTTTTCTGCTGCTTCCTGAACTGTGGTGGGAGAACGGACGGATCGCCAGAACGGCGCGGCAAGGCATTGGGCTGTTCTGGCTCCTGGCTGCGTTGGCCCAGGCTTGGCCCGGTGCGAGGTACTGGAGCGGCAGTTCTCTATACTCCCTCTTTTTTGCATCTGCCAACATGCCGCAACCGGCCGTCCTGGCAAGCCCTATGTACGCGATGGCCGCCGCAGTGCAGATTCATCCGTTCTTTTGGAATTTTGCGTTTGTGACTGTCATGGTGGTGCTGGGACTCGCGTATCTGTCGAACCAAATCAATCGCTGGACAGTGGGTCTGACCATGCTGTGGCTTTTCTTCACGTGGTGGATGGGGCAGGATTTCGGTGTGATGGGGGGCATCGGCACGGATCCAAACAGCGCCCCTGTCTTGGCTCTGTTAACCGTATCGGTGTGGAGAATGCGTGGGAAACGGCTTGGCATAGCGACGGGTGATTCATTGGGTGGTGCACATACTTTCTTCACATCTGCGAGGTAAGATGTTTGTACGACAGGCAAAGGAGCGTGGGAATATGGGATGCTGTGGCGGAGGTTTTTCGCGGAGAAATTTCACTCAGCAAGCGACGCAGCAAGCGCCGTCTGCACCGGTGCGGCAGGAGTCTTCACTGGAAGCTTTGAAAACGCGTCTGGCTCGCGGGGAGATCACGATCGACGAGTATCAGCAACTCAGGAGCGTATTGCTGCAAGATGAACCTGCCTGGGCGTAGTGGTCCTTTTGTTCGAAAACGCACCATGTCACCGCAACGCAGGTTCCTCTTTTGAGGGCCTGTGTTGCGGGTTTTCGCGAACAGGGAAGTCTATTCACATCCCGATTCTGTATGATCCCAACCATCAATTGGGTGACCGCTATCTGGTGCACAACGTGCCAGGGGGCACGGTTAATGTATTAACCAGCACAGCACGAAAGCTTCGACACATCCTTATCGAACGTCAGCGTCGCCAGTTTGAGGCCTTCCGCCATCGTCAAATATGGTGCTAGCGTCGACCGGAGATCCTCAATGGTGAGACCAAATTTAACCGCAAGGACACCGGCATAAATGACATCGCCAGCGTTTTCCGCTATCACATGGGCGCCAAGAATCTTTCGGGTGTTCGCATCTGCCACCAGTTTGAATACCCCTGTCGTTTCCCGGTTCACGAGCGCCCGTGGCACTGCATCGAGTGGCAGAACCGACGTAATTACTTCATGCCCGTTGGATTTGGCCTGTGCTTCCGTCAATCCAACGGTGGCAATGGCGGGGTTGGTAAACGTTACGCCCGGTACAACTGCGAGATCGACTTTTTGGTTCCCGCCGCCCACTGCATTCTCAGCGACGACCCATCCCTCATACGCTGCAACGTAAACAAACTGTGGCCCCATCGTCACGTCACCGGCTGCATACACATTCGGATTCGTTGTCCGTAGATACTCATCCACCGCGACCTCGCCACGATCGCCGAGCTTTACCTGCGCTGCGGCAAGGTTCAGGGCTTCCGTGTTTGGCTTGCGGCCCGTTGCGACCAGCAGCCCTTCCGCTTCGACCACTTGCTCGCGCCCATCCACGGTGACGTAAATCCGCTTGATGTTCCCATCCTGTTCAACCCGATTGAATGTGGCGCCTGTGATAATGTGCATGCCCTGCTCAGTCAGCGCCTGTGTGACCGTTTCAGAGATCTCCGGGTCGTACGACTTCAGTACCCGGGCACTCCGCTGCATCAGGGTCACCTCGGCGCCCAGGTTGTGGAACATCTGCCCGAGTTCCATCGCAATGTACCCGGAACCGATCACCGCAAAGCGCCTTGGGAGCTTCTTGAGTTCGAGCGCCGTTGTGCTGACAAGGTAGCCGACATCTTTGAGTCCTGGGATGTTTGGAACCGCCGGCGATGCACCCGTTGAAATCAAGAAATTCCGGGCGCTGATTGGTCGGCCATTCACTTCAACAGTTGCGGGGTCCACAAAACGAGCCTCTCCCTGAATCAAGTCAAAACCGTATTCATCAATGAGATCGATGTACTTATGTTGACGAAGTTCACCGACCAGTTCATTCTTGCGGTCGACAAGTTGACCCAAATCCACAGGCCCAGCGGATGTATTGAGGCCTTGGAACGGGTTGTGTGCCGCCAGGTGATTGATTTCACCCGCTCGGAGCATGGTCTTCGAAGGAACGCACCCGATGTTGACACAGGTGCCGCCAATCGTTCCACGCTCGACCATGGCGACCTTCGCACCGTACGACACGGCTTGGATGGCAGCGGAGAAGGCGGAACCGCCCGAACCGATGATGAGCAGATCATAGTCGTAATTGCCGCCCTTGTTTGAGATGCTGCTCTGCCGGCGTTCGCTTAGGAGTGTGGCATCCCCTGGCTGATATCCTGTGTCCGCAATGGCCTCCTTGGCGGCATCTAAACGATTGAGATCGGCCAACTGAAAAATGGCCTCATTCCGGCGGAAATTTACTGATATATTTTCTGCACCGACACTTTGCAGTGCGTGCGTGACATGCGCTTCACAGTCTGTGCAGGTCATGCCTCGCACGGTCAACCGAATTTGTTTTTTGCTCTGTTCCGTCATACCGACACACCCCATTATGATTAGAATCCTGCATACAACCGGATATATGGAAGCCAATAGATCACCAAATACACGCCCGTCGCCAGCGTGATGACCCCACTGAGTTTACCCATCCATAGAGCGCTTTTGCGCACCCAATCAGAAACGATGTTCTGCGAAATTGTCGCCCCCAGTGAAATCACAGTCACGACAAACCCCATTCCAAGTGCGTAGAGCAGAAAATCGACAAGTCCACTAAACGCCCCCTGCGTACGAAACGACGACAAGACCAATACGGAAAACAGTGGCAACGTACAACCAAGGGATCCCAGCGCATAGGCGATGCCGTAGAGGAAAATCGAACGATTCGTTCCTGGCTTTCCACTCCAGTTGCCGTCAATGTGAAACGAGATTCCATTTTTACCGAATATCATTAGGATTCCCATCACCGCAAACACTGCGCCAAGAATCAAGGCGATCCACGCTGAAATTTTCCCGAGCGCCGCCGCAAAGGCTACGGAAAGAACACCTGCGAGCAGAAAGATGACCAAAAACCCGCTTGTCATCAAAAGTCCGGCCCATAGCCCGTCCCAAACTCGACGCTCTCGTCCCGCCAGCAGGTTCAAGATGTACGAAGGCAGCATGGCGACTCCGCACGGATTAAGAGCCGCCATGATCCCGGCCCCAAGCACGACAAGAGTACCCGCGGTCATGCGAGCACCTTCTGCAAAGTCGATGCCGAGGGTGCCACTTGGTCAAGAATCACCTTGTTGTGGTACAAGACAACTACTGTATCCAATTCGGTCACATTGAATCTCTTCACTAGCGAGTGATTCGTATCCATCACATACGGCCAAGACGCGTGGGTCGCCTTTTTAAATGCTTGGATAGTGCCCAAGTTGTCGTTCTGTGGATCTACGTCAATGGAAACCATCTGCACTCCCGGCGTATGGGCAAACTTGGTCAATTCAATCTCGGTTCCCACACAGGTGCCACAAGACGAGACCATAAAGTGGAGTACAGTTCTCCTATTTGGATCGACAGCGATAGATTTTCCTGATACAGAAGTGAGGACAAGTCCTGAGAGTCCTGATACATTTCGTACATTTACCTTCTCATTCACCGTGGTTCCTCGCTGTGTACTCGCTGCAACAGTTTGGGCAGAGGCAGGATGCCCCAGCGTCTTGACGGCAAAAAATCCCCCACCGAGGACAACCAGCAACAAGGCGATAAGTCCAATCCGTTTCATGCGTACACCTCCGTTACATTCTTGTACAACAGCGAATGTGCTCAGCGTTATCTGCAACAATCGCCTTTGCCAACTGAAGAACGGTTCGAACCCGTTCATCCGAAATCCGGTAAAGCACATACTTGCCTTCTTGCCTGGAGGTCACATACCCACACCACTTTAGACACGCAAGCTGATTGGAAATCAGGCTCTGCGAAGCACCAATCGCTTCGACCAACTGACTCACATTCATTTCACGGTCAAGCAGCATCTCCACAATTCTCAGTCTCGTTGGGTTGGACAGCCCATGAAAAAATTTGGCGTAAATCTCGGTTTGAACAGCGGCATCACTATGGGTCACGCTCACACTCTGCATATCTACTACTCCCTTCAATCGGCTTTCTTCGGTGATGTATCACTATTTGTAGGAACGATACAGCAGCCATCCTCACCTGATTTACGCCCTCTCCGGGACGCAATGAACATAACGATACCCATGAGCACAACCATGCCACCAAACAACCAGAGACGGTTGGCTACCAAAAACGTCCCAGCGGCGGTGAACCCAAGGCCTGCAATCAGCAACGGCAGCCCGCAACACAGTACGGCAGCCATGGGCAACCCGAACAGCACCCACTTGCCTGCATTCGCATCATTCATTTGATTCTTGTCCGCCATCTATGCTTCATCTCCTTGACCAATACATTAAAATATCTTAATTTGTTTGTCAAACTGATTCTCTTGTTGGATCCTTGGAACCACAACTTCCGCCACTCCAGCATCCCACAGTCATCTCCGAAAAGGGGTGAATATGCTTTCAAGTATGACAATGGCCCTGCTGACGGGTTGCCTGATGTTCGCCAATGTGTATGCTGTGCTGTTTTGGATGGTGGATCGATTAGTCTGGAGAAAGCCGTCCATTCGAATACAGCGAGAAACATTGCGCGAACTGGAAGCGAGGGTGAAGGCGTAATCGATATGGGCATTCCATTTTGTTTCTCGTCTGAATCGGAACATTGCTGCCGATTTTTCCGGTGCAAGGACACTCTGAACCGACAAGTGACGGAACTGTACCAAAGCATGGCACGGCTTGAGGAACGTCGTGATTTGACCCTGTCCTGAACGCGACTGATTCAGAACAGCTTGTCGAATGCGCAGGACTTTTCACTTCTTCTGTCGAATCAACCCGAATCGAGAGGCGCTAAACCGTCATCAAAACGGGTTTGCCTGACAGGGGTTGACCATCATTCGACGGATCATCACAAGTGTGACCGCTGGTGTCGCGGCCCTTACCCTGCTTGGCGCCATCGCCGTGCAGGCGATGGCTTCCAGTGTGGCGTCAGACCGGCTGCAATTGACTCAAATTCGGCAGAGACAACATAGTAACGAACATAAAGTGGCCACTCTCTCTTCTCAAGAAACCGTTCTGGAAGCGCAACTCACCCAGTTGACCAGAACGCTGCAGCGGACCGGGCAGTCCATTGTCCGACTGCGCACGGACCTGCATGCGAAGGAGTTGGAGATTCGACGGACAGGACAAGAGATTCGTCAAGCAGAGCACCGAGTGCGACAGTTGAATCTTCTGCTCCGAACTCGCTTGCGCATCCTATATGAAAATGGCGCCGTGAGCTACTGGGATGTGCTCTTTAGTTCCACCAGTTTTTCCGATTTCCTCAATCGCATGACGGCGCTGTCCCTTATCGTTCAGCAGAACGACCAACTGTTTCAGCAGGCAAGGGTGCAGCGTGGTCGGTTCGTTGCCGTCGGTCGACACTTGGTAAAGGACAAGCAGTCGATGTTGGCGATGGCGGCGCAATTGGCCGCGCAGCAGCACCAACAGGCACAGACGGTGACAAGCCGCCAGGCGATGCTCGCAGATGTGCAGATCCAAAAGCAGCAGGCATTATCCGAGTTGCAGCAGGAAAATGCCGCCGAACAAAACATTGCGGCCACCATCGCACGGGAGTTGCGCAGCGACCCCACTTTCTCGGACACCAAGAAGCTGAACCTGGGCACGGGGCCCTGGATCTGGCCGGTTCCCCGTCACTACGACATCACCTCGGGATACGGGGAACGCACGTTGTTTGGCAGCACGGATTTTCACGATGGGATCGATATTGGCGCTCCTTATGGCACTCCGATCGTGGCTGTAGCGGATGGTGTGGTGCTTTATGCCGGGTCGGCGGAGGGCTTCGGTCACTGGATCGTGCTCAAACACGCCAATGGCCTGATGACCATTTACGGCCACATGTACGCGTCCGAACTGCTGGTTCAACCGGGTCAGGTGGTCAAGCAGGGTCAGGTCATTGCGTATGTGGGATCCGATGGGCAATCCACAGGACCGCATCTCCACTTCACGGTGGCGACAGGGTTTAATTCTCAGGGGTTTCCAATTTCGCTGAACCCACTCCAATACGTGCACGGCTGAAAATGAAGAGCAGGCAAGTTCCACTAGCGTTCATTGCCCACTACAGTTTATCGTGTCACACTACAATCTGTCGTGTATAATGTGGCTATCGTCGGCGTTGTGACGGCCATTATTGGCATCCTGTTGGTCGCCAATCCGTTGATGTTGATCATCAAGTGGCTGATCGGACTCTACGGCGGGTAGGTCGGCATGTGAAGGACATTTGCTTTCCAACATCATTGCAGGAGGTTTCCTATGCATCAGATCTTATTTACGATCGGTTCATTTCCCGTTCGTGCGTATGGCGTCGTGGTGCTCTTCGCCATCTTTCTTGGCGCGCAGGTGACCATCACCCTGGCGCGTTTGACAGCCAAGCGATTCGAGGAGCACATCGTTCCCCTTGTGTACTGGTGCCTGGGGGGAGCGATCCTGGGGGCGCGGATATGGCAGGTGTTTTTCTTTACGCCGGTGTATTATGCGGCGCATCCGCTACAGGCGTTTGCCATCTGGAACGGGGGGCTCTCGATCCAGGGCGGCGTCATTGGCGGTTTGCTGGTCGGCATCGTGTACTGTAGAGTCAAACGCGTGCCGTTCTGGGAGTTTGCCGACCTGCTCGCAGCTCCGATTGTGCTCGGACAGGGCATCGGGCGCATCGCCTGCCTGCTGAACGGTGATGCCTTTGGCAGCCCGACCGGCGGTGATTTCGGTCTGGTCTATCCACCTGGCACCGATGCCTACGCCACCTACGGATCGAAACCGCTATGGCCCGCCGAAGTATGGGAGGGGCAGATGGATGTGGTGATCTTTGCAATTTTGTTCTCCTTGTCGCGTCGAAAGCTGCCCCGAGGATACCAGTTTCTTCTATATAATATTCTCTATAGCGCGGGCCGATTTGGCCTCGAAATGCTGCGCGGCGACAGCCCCCGCTTTTTGTTTCACTGGACGGCGGCGCAGTGGACAAGCGTGGTGGTCATCCTACCGGCAATCGGCTTCATGATCTGGTTTGCCGTGCGTTCTCGCGGGGCGCGGATGAAGCAGACGGCCATGTCAAACGGTTGATCGGACCGCTTGATGTTGTGCACACAAATGGAAGAATGCGGGGCATGCTAAGACGGAGAGAAAGACGGGCCATCCGAAAGAGGGCGTAGGAATGCTGCAAACGATAGCGACGATCTGGCTTGTGTCTTCTGTGATCTGCACCATTTGGCTCGCATACGAGTTGCGGCGTCAGCCAGCAATCATGAAGATGATGAAGGTGGCGTGGCTGCTGATCACGCTCTACCTCGGGGTTGTCGGTCTGTGGTTGTATGTGGCCAGTTGCCGGGAACCGGAGCCGGGTACGCACGATGCGTTTGTCGCGCCGATGTGGAAGCAGGCGGTTGGCTCGGTGATGCACTGTGTGGCGGGAGATGCGCTGGGAATCGTGGCGGCAGCGACGGTCACCAGTTGGCTTTCGTTGCCAATGGCGCAGGATATGGTGGTGGAATACATCGCCGGGTTTTTGGTGGGATGGCTGCTGTTTCAGACCATCCCCATGATGCGGATGAATGGTACAACGTTTACGCAGGAACTGCGAAGCGCCTTTGTCGCAGAGTTGCTATCCCTGACGTTTATGGTGATGGGCATGTTTCCGACGATGGCGTATCTGATGAACGTGTGGAATGTGATGTCCCCCGCCGATCCCACCTTTTGGTTTGTCATGTCGACCAGCATTTTGGTGGGTTCCCTTGTCGCCTATCCGATCAACTGGTGGATGGTGAGACGGGGGATGAAACACGGCATGGGGGGCTCCCATGTGCTCGGTCAAGGTGGAACGCAGGATCATGCGCACCATCCGTCAGACAACGGACATGATGGACACCATCAGGAGGGCTTGCCCGAACACAATGTTCATACCGTGCGCGATAAAGTCACACAACATGGGGTAAATGAGTAAAGGGTTTATGCTGTGCATGATCTACTGCCGCCACAAAATCGCCTCGATTGACAACTGGGATACGGGGGTATAGTATCAACCTAGAGAATGGTGACGAGGCGGTGATCGGGCATGCATTCGTATCAAAAGGAAGCCGAGGATTTGCTGATTCGCCTGCGCAAGATTGAAGGCCAGACTCGCGGCATTCAAAAGATGATCCAGGAAGAGCGCTATTGTGTAGATATTTTGGCGCAGTTGTCCTCGATCAAGGCGGCGCTCACCCGGGTCGAACTGATCTTGCTTGAGAGCCATACGCGGGGCTGCGTGGCGGATGCGATACGGGGAGAAGACGGCGATGAAAAAATCGAGGAACTGATGCAAGTGATTCGGGGTTACACAAAATAGCGGCAAGGAGGCGGCGCATGTCGGAAGTGGCGGAAATGGTCGCAGAACGAACAGACGCTGAGATTCAGAGCGCACAACTGAATATCACGGGCATGACCTGCGCGGCGTGCGCCGCGCGGATCGAAAAGAATCTGAACAAGCTGCCCGGCGTGCAGCAGGCGAGTGTCAACTTCGCATCGGAGAAAGTGACGGTGTTCTTTGATCCGGGTGTGGCCAACCCTGAAAAATTGATCGAGACGGTTCGCAAAACGGGCTACGATGTGGCGAATGTCAAGGTGGAACTCGCGATCAGCGGCATGACGTGCGCGGCCTGTTCGGCGCGGATCGAGAAGAATTTGAACAGGGCGCCGGGCGTGGTGAAAGCCAGCGTGAACCTGGCCAGCGAAAAGGCTCTGATCGAGATCACGCCAGGACTCGCGACGCCAGACGAATTGATCCGCATCGTCGAAAAGACCGGGTACGGCGCAACGCTGGCGGTGGATCGCACGGGTGAGGAGCGCGAGGATCAGCGTATCGCCTATCGGAATCTGCGCATCGCCTTCTGGTCTGGCGTTGTTCTCACGCTGCCGCTTGTGGTCCAAATGTTGAGCCTGTTCATCCCCGGATACGGGTTCATGCTTCCGGTTTGGCTGCAAGTGATCCTCGCCACTCCGGTGCAGTTTGTCGTCGGCTGGCGCTTTTATAAAGGCGCCTATCACGCGCTGCGCGGCGGGGCGCCCAACATGGACGTATTGGTTTCACTCGGAACGTCGGCGGCGTACTTCTTCAGCCTCGCCGTCGTGGTGTTTCGCATTCCGAGCGCGCTGTACTTCGATTCGGCCGCGCTCATTACAACGCTGATCCTGATGGGCAAGTTGCTCGAGCACAAGGCCAAGGCGCAAACGTCGCAGGCGGTGAGAGCCCTGGTGAAACTGCAGCCCAAGACGGCCCGCGTCGTCCGGGACGGAACAGAGAGCGACGTCCCGGTCGAACAGGTGGTCAAGGGCGACGAGATTCTCGTTCGTCCCGGCGAAAGCGTGCCGGTCGACGGGGTTGTGCAAAGCGGAAGCACGACGGTGGACGAGTCGATGCTGACGGGCGAGAGCCTGCCAGTGTCAAAAGGCGAAGGCAGCGCGGTATTCGCGGCGACGATCAACAAAGCGGGCGCGTTTCGATTCCGCGCGACGAAAGTCGGAAAAGACACAGCTCTGGCACAGATCATCCGAATGGTGGACGAGGCCCAGGGTTCCAAAGCGCCGATTCAGCAGTTGGCCGACAAGGTCTCTGGCATCTTTGTTCCCATCGTCCTCGGAGTGGCGGTGGTGACGTTCCTGGCCTGGTTCTTTATCGCAGGCTTCACCCATGCCCTGATCTACGCGGTCGCGGTGCTCGTCATCGCCTGCCCGTGTTCCCTGGGGCTCGCCACGCCGACGGCGCTTATGGTCGGAACGGGAAAGGGCGCCGAACTCGGCATCCTGATCAAAGGCGGCGAGGCCTTGCAGCAGGCGCACCGGATCACGACCATCGTTCTCGACAAAACCGGAACGATCACGCAGGGGAAACCGATGGTCACGGACGTTCGTCCCTTCGGCGTGAAGGAGGAGGAGTTGCTGCAGATCGCGGCGAGTGTCGAGGCGAGTTCTGAGCACCCGCTGGGAGCGGCGATCGTGGACCATGCCCGGGTGCAGGGGATCGCTTTGGCTTCTGTGAACGACGTCAAGGCGATTCCTGGCTACGGCGTCGAGGCGAACATTGACGGAACCCAGGTTCTTATTGGGAATCGGTCGCTCATGGACCGCGAAGGGATCGATCGTTCCGAAGATTCGGTGGACGCGGCCGAATTCGAGACGCAGGGAAAGACCGCCATGTGGGTGGCGCAGGGCGGTCGCCTCCTCGGACTCGTTGCGGTGGCGGACACCGTGCGAGAAACGTCGGCGCAGGCGATCTCGGATCTGCAGGGCATGGGGATCGATGTGTACATGATCACCGGGGACAATCGTCGGACAGCGGAAGCGATCGCAAGTCAGGTGGGGCTTGCGCCGGATCGGGTACTCGCACAAGTGTTGCCTGAGCAGAAGGCCGATGAGGTGAAGAAGCTGCAACAGCAGGGAAAGGTCGTGGGCATGGTCGGCGACGGCATCAACGACGCTCCGGCGCTGGCGACGGCCGATGTGGGCTTCGCGATCGGCACGGGAACGGACGTGGCGATCGAAACTGCGGATATAGCATTGCTTCGAGGCGATCTGGAAAGCGTCGTGCGCAGCGTACAATTGGCGAAGACCACCATGCGCAAGATCCGCCAGAATCTCGGGTGGGCATTCGGCTACAACACACTCGGCATTCCGCTCGCCGCGTTTGGGGTGGTCAGTCCGGTCATCGCCGGGGCTGCGATGGCGCTCAGTTCGGTGAGCGTCGTCACGAATTCGCTGTTGCTGCGGCGGTTTAAGGCGGTTCGCTAAGGGTGATCGGTCGATATGGATCCTCTCAAGCCCGCTTCGCCAGACATTGGACGATGCCAGATGTCTGGTGATCGGTCGCCATGAATCCTCTGAGGGGAGGTGATCTTGATGGCTGTAGCGACGTTTGAGGTCAAGGGCATGACGTGCGGCGGCTGTGTGAACTCGGTGACCAAAGCTCTGAAAGCCGTGCGCGGCGTGCAGGCGGCTGACGTCAGCCTGGAGAAGCAGCAAGCTGTGGTGACGTTTGCCGAAGAAGAAGCGTCTGTGGCTGATTTGAAACAGGCGGTGGAAGACGCCGGATATGACGTGTAGTAAACGTTTGCCTCCTCCGCTTTCTATCGAGACGCGGAGGAGGCCTTTTTTATCCAGTCGCGATCCAGTCACAATCCATCGCAGGCGGGACTATTTTGTAAGCGATTGGAGGATTTGGCGTTGAAGCGTCTTTAGCCCGATCAATCCCTGATGGTACCACAGGATGTGACCGTGGGGCGAAACAAGCACTTGGGTTGGAATGCCTGTAATCCCATACAGATAGGCGACCTGGCCGCGACTGTCCAGCGCGATCGGGAACGGGAGCCGCTGTCCGAGAGCATAGTGAACGACATGCGCGGTGGACGGCTCCGTTTGGCGCAAGTCCACCGCCACCAGGGGCGGCAGGTTTTTGTCCCGGAGGGAAAGCGCCGAATACTGTTTGAGCGTCGGCGTTTCTTCCTGGCAATCGGGGCACCAGGTTGCGAAAAATTCCAACAGGGTCGGATGCAGGCCGTTCCCGACCGCGATCGGTTGAAGCGCCCCGCTCGGCATCACAGCCGTCAATGAAAAAGACCGCGACGATTTTCCAGACGGTCCGAGTTCCGATGGGAGATACTCCAGTTCGCGGGCGGGAGCCAAGCGGTTCGGCGAAACCGAACCCGGCAACAGCGGCGCAATGTGATCGATTAACTGCTTGACTTCCAGGGCCAATACGGGTGTACTTCCCTGGCTGCTGTTTAGATAGAGCCAGTGTTCGCGCCCTTGGCGATCGATCACGTAGACGGCCGCAATATGCTCGACCAGCGAACCATGCAGGACTTGGGTGGCCACCATGTAGTGGCGCCAGACGGCTTCCAAGGAGTGAGCCGAGCCGGTCAAGTACTGCCATCGGTGCAACATGCCGTGGGATGCAGACCAATCGTATACGTCTTTGACACTCGTCGCGATCGGGTTCGCATTGACCGCCACGAGTTGGACGTATTTTCGATCCGGACCGAGATCGTACATCAGGTTTTTCAAGACCACAGCGGTCAAAGGGCAAACGGTGGTGCATCGGCTGTCAATGAAGGTCAGCACGACAATCTTGCCGCGAAAGTGGTCCAAACGGACGCGCTGACCAAATTGGTTGGTCAACGTGAAGTTTGGGGCCGGACGATGACCCAAAGAGGCGCCGGGATCCACAACGGCGTTTGTTGAATTGGCCGAGGGAACGTCCGGAGTTTGGGATGCGGGCGGCAGCGTCGGATGGAACCCTGAAACGAGGCGCCAGGCGCCATAGGCGATGCCGATCATTCCGGCGACAATGAGGACGGCGATGCCAAGATTCGCGATTCGGGACAGTCCTTTTCGCACCGTGGGCCTCCTTGATAGGATCGGTCAGTGGAAGATGGGTGTGGGTCCCCAGACCCAGTACCCGATCAAATACAGACTTGCCGCAGCCATGACGAGGGCGCTGATTTTTTGCATGTATGGAATCACGCTCCGGATCACTCGTTCCACCGCATACCGTGCGACGGTGGCGATGACGGAAAGGGTGATCACCACGAGACCCATTCCCAGGCCGTAAAATAAAAAAGTTATCAAGCCGCCCACAGGGCCCTGCGTGAGCCCCTGTGAAGCCACCGTAAAGAACACAGGGAGACTGCAGTTGAGGGAGGCCAACCCATATCCTACGCCGTAGACAAAAAACGATCCCGACGATCCGCGCTGAAACACGTTTTCAAGTCCGTTCGCGAGGCCCTGGAAACGCAAACCCAGAATCAATTGGCCCCTCCATACGTAAAAGGCCATCACCAGCATGAATCCGGCAAGGAGCAACGATACGTATGGAACGATGGCGAAAAGGAGCGACCCTACGGCGCCTACAAGCAGTCCGGCAACGCCAAACAGCAGCACGAAACCAGCGGTCGTAAATAGACCGGAGCGCAGGCCGTCGAACCAAGTCAACTTGCGGCTTTTGATTCGGCCGGACAACAGATACACGAGATAAGAGGGCAACAGGGCGATGCCGCAGGGATTGAACGCGGTGACCATACCGGCGCCCGTTGCGACAATCCACTCAAAAGGCACAGGAAGGGCTCCTCTTGTCTTGCAAGTTCATTTTGCACCTATGTATTATACCCGGAATTCATTCATCGGGATGTATGGGTTGTCGAGCCAATCTCAATCGTCACAGAGCCGCCCGGCTCCGGCACATCGAGCAAGCGCCGACAGGAAACGGGGTTTTTCGCAGATATGTCCTATGAGTCCAGTGTGACCGACTTCAAACAGTCGGCGACGCAAAATGTGAGAAGAGGCGCGCGGGTCTCGGGCGTTAAACATTTGACGTCGCTCGCGCGACCATCGTTCAAGGCCGCTCTTACCCATTGGCTCCGCCACTTCCTGCGCGTTCAACTGCTCGCCGCAGTGGGAACGCTCGTCGTGTTTTTCGCGACCGCCACGAGCGGCGCTTCCGATTCTGGACCGCTCCAGATGCGCGCCAGAATCATCGCGACTGACGCGCGCATGGCGGTAAAACCGCACGCTGTTGCGGGTTCGGGTGCCAAATTCATTCGCGCACCCATTATAGACCAATTGCCTGGGCTCTATAACGGGTGCGAGGTCACAAGCCTCGCGATGTTATTGCGCTATGAGGGCATACGGGTAACCAAAGACGAACTTGCGGGGCAGGTGCGCAAAGCCAGCATGCCTCTGGTGAGCGGTTCCGGAGGACAGATTCTCCAGTGGGGCGACCCCAATCAAGGTTTTGTCGGCGATATGCGGGAGTTCGGATATGGCGTGTATCACGGTCCCATCGCGGCTTTACTTGACCGAGATCTTCCCAGGCATTCGCTGGACTTGACTGGAAGTTCTTTTCGCACGGTGCTGTCGGTTTTGCAATCGGGACGCCCTCTGATCGTGTGGACGACCATCCACTTTCGCCCAACTACCGATTGGGTGACATGGGGAAGCCCGGATGGCCCCATCCGAGCCACCATGGAGGAGCACGCGGTGCTCCTCGTCGGGTTTAACAAGACGACAGTCTTTGTGAACGACCCATTGACTGGACAAGCGGCGCAGCCCGCATCACTCGCCGCATTTCGGGCAAGTTGGATTCAACTTGGACGGCAAGCTGTTACGGTGACGCCACCTTCCGCAGTTACTGGCGTCCGTGCACGATCATAGACCATAAAGGCGCGGGCGGTTTCACCGCAAGCGGCAACCATGAGAAGTGGAGTTCCAAGGATTCAAGAAGGGCACGCATGGACTTCCTCACCACGACATAGTGTAGTACCGGGGTGATCTTGTTGACTTTTTTCCTGGCCATGGTTGTTTTGATGTTGGGCGTCTTCATCTTTTCAGGCGTCTTTGAGTACGGTCGGCGCGACCGCATGAGTCCGATTGCCATGCGAATGAACATGCTCTTGGCCATGTCGATCCCATTCAGTTTAGAAATTGCGTTGGAAATGCTGACGAAAAGCAAATCGCTGTCTCTGCTGCTTGTCTTTGTCCTTGTTCCCATTAGCGTGATCCTGCGCCAAGGTGTCACGGGTCTGTTAACCTTGGCTGAGCTTATGCTGTCCAGCTTGATGAATGCAGCCATGGCGGCCATGATGCTCGGTATGCTGGAACCCGCCGTGATTGGCGTGTTGTTGTCGGGAATGATTGTGGTGTTAGGAAGCGTTGCCATTGCGATGGTCAACCAGATTGACATCAAACGAAGTGCAGACTGGTGAGTGGAAACCGTCAAGTCCGTACGGGCCTAAATTGGCCTAAAGGAAAGGACATTCACAATTTGACAGTTGCCCACTACGTATTGTCGTGTATAATGAGAACACGTCCTTTTGGAACGAGATGGAGGGGACAAACCGATGTGGAAAAACGGGCAACCGCCGGCGTTTGGTCTGAGGGGTCACGGGTTGGAACGGGTGTTGGGGCCGCTGGAGACGGACGTGCTCGAAGTTCTGTGGAACAAAGGGAGAGGAACCGCTCGTGAGGTCGTGACTGAGTTGGAGCGCGAGCGCCCCATTGCGTTCAATACGGTCATGACCATATTGAAACGATTATGTGACAAGGGGCTGATCCTCCGATCCGATTTGGGTGTAGCCGTGTTTTCACCCTGTTTGACCAAAGAGGATTTGTTGGCCAAGGTGTCTCGCAACGTCGCGGACAGTTTGGTGGAGGACTTTGGGGAGGCGGCTATCGTTCAGTTTGTGGACAGCGTGCAGCGCCGCGATCCGGAATTGCTGAACGAGTTGCGCCGGGCGATCGAAGCGGTTCGTAAGGAGCGGTCGTGATATGCGCAGGCGTCGGATTGCGCGCGCGGGGGTATGGATCCTCGCATCCTGGACTGTTGTATGCGTCCTGCTTGTGCTGTCTGCACGCCTGCCCAAGATGCACTGGCACGCCGCGTCTGTCGTGTCGTATTGCGTGACCTGGATCGCGTCACAAGCGGGAGAACGATGGGTTCGCATGATTGTGGGGGCGGCATTCTTCGTGATCAACGCCACGTGGCTGGCCTCCATGGCCGGGCAGTGGAGAAGGGCCAGACGTTTGCTAAACTCGCTTTCGCTGACGTCGCCGCCGGCGGATTTGGTGCAGTTGGCCCACGAATGTGACTTGGACCAACGCATTGGATATTCAACGGACGGGCGTATCCTGTCGTTTACCCATGGGTTCTGGCGACCTCAAATCGTCATCACTGCGGGGCTCTGGCAGCGTCTTGACGAGGAAGAGCGTCGTGCGGTGCTGCTTCACGAACGGGCGCACGCGGCAGGTCGGCATCCACTGCGTTTGACGTGGGCCCGTGCGATGGCTCGTGCGTTGTGGTTCCTCCCTATCGTCCGCGATCTGGCGGAGCGGTATCGGGTGGAGTTGGAACTCACGGCCGATGGTTTTGCCATGGAGAGGGCGGGCCGAGAATCGCTGGCTAAGGCGCTCCTCGTGATCATCGAAGCGCAAGTTCCGGAGATTGGGCATGAGGCAGCCGCTGTGACAGGATTTGACGCGTGTATGCGCGCGCGGGTCGCCCAGTTGCGCGCGCCCGAATCGGGTGCTGGCCTGCCTCCATGGAGCGTCCGGTCGATGGGATGGTCGAGCGCAGTGATTGCGGCGTACGTGGTCGCGCTGGCGTTGTCATGCACTTGAAGGTAGAGGTGGTTAACAGATGCGGAGGGGACACGGGTTTTGGGCGATCCTGTCGGTCATGGTCTTGCTGGTTGGCGTGGCCGTTGTCAACAACGGCGGCGCCCGCACGGCGGCGACCTTGCCGGAACCGGGATATCGCGCACCTGATTTTCGGTTGACGAGTTTCGCGGGGCAGCCGATATCCCTCTCACAGTTTCACGGGAAGCTCGTCTTCGTGAACTTTTGGGCGTCCTGGTGTCCACCGTGTCAAGCCGAGTCGCCTGATCTCGTCAAAATGTATCAGAAATACGGGAATCAAGTGACGTTTATCGGCGTGAACTTGACCGGCAGCGACACTGTGCGGGCGGCCCGAGGATTTATTCAATACTTCCATATCCCGTATCCGACGCTCATGGACACCCATGACGCGGTCACGAAGGAGTACGGTGTCATCGCCATCCCGACCAGCCTGTTCATCAACCGTCAGGGGATCATCGTCAGTCGCGTGACAGGTGGGATGACGGCCGCGATCATGCAAGCGAATTTTAACAAACTGCTCGCTCAATCATGAGACAGTCGGGATGTGAAAGAGCATGTTAGCGCTGCTTGGGGGCGTTTCCATCGGGCCGTTGACGATCCCGTACGCGTGGATCGGTCTGATTTTGGGCGGGGCGGCTGGCGGCTGGATCATGAAGCGACACATTAGACGAATGGCTATTCCGGGTGGAGATCCGATCGTCGATCTCCTCTTCGATATCGTCGTTGCCTGGTTCCTGGGATGGAAGTTTTCTGCTTTGGTGTTGACGCCGATTGATGCGATACGCCATCCGATCGCTTTGTTGACCTTGCCTGCTGATCCCCATGCGAAGTGGGTGGGAACTATGGCGGCGTTTTTGTACGGGGGCTACAAGTGGTGGCGGCTTAAACCGCAGGGACGCGATGTCCTGGAGGTGTGGCCGTTTGGTCTTGTGACCGGAGGCGCCGTTGCGTCGCTCTTCTGGCTCTCGCTGGGCAAACCAACCGGTCTGCCTTGGGGGATCCACGCCTTTGGAGGGGTGTTTCAACCCGTAAACTTTTACGAAGCGATCGTCTTGTGGGCGGCTCTCTTGTTCGCGTGGCGCAGCCGCCGCATGGAGAAGGGGGCTTTTCTGCTGCTGCTTTCCGGGATCGGGTCGTTGCTCGTGTCGCTGTTCGCGGTATACCAGACGGTCATTTTCGGTCTCAGCCCTTCGCAATGGGCGGCTCTCGCCGTGTCGATCCTGGGCCTGATCGGCCTGCGAAACGCCAAAGGAGGACATCCCCTGTGACGGCGTCGCCTACAGTCTGGCTTGCGTTTTTGGCTGGACTCCTGTCGTTTGTCTCGCCCTGTTGTTTGCCGCTGTACCCGTCTTATATTTCGTATATTTCCGGTGTTTCGGTCGGGGCCCAAGGTGACGGCGTCGTAACCGTAGAGGTGCGGCGCCGGGCGCTGTTCCATGCGCTCTTTTTCGTGCTCGGGTTTTCCGTCATCTTCGTGGCGCTCGGTGCGTCAGCCAGTCTGGTCGGACTGCTGTTTGCCCAGTATCACACGCTCGTCAGCGAGATTGGCGGGATCATCGTCATCGTCATGGGACTGGTGCTGATGGGCGTCATCAAGCCGGATTTGTTGATGCGCGAGGTCAAATGGCATGTGCAGTCCAAACCGCGGGGGTACCTGGGCGCGTTTGTCGTCGGCGTCAGCTTCTCGGCCGGCTGGACGCCGTGTATTGGACCGATTCTCGCGTCGGTCATCACCGTCGCGGCCACCAGTCAGGTCAATGGCGCCGTTTTGATGGCGTTCTATACGGTGGGCTTCGCCATCCCGTTTCTGATTCTGGCCTATACACTCGGATCGGTGCGCTGGTTGCAGCGTTACAGTCACAGGGTCAGCCAGATCGGCGGCGGGATCATGGTGGTGATGGGGGTTCTTCTTGCCACCAATCAGTTGACGCTGATCATCCGATGGCTGATCGGACTGTACGGCGGTTACGTGGGGCTGTAACGAACGAGGTTAGGTCGGAATCCTAAGCAGCATGGGGCATCGAATTCGGTCTGCGATCGGATCGGATCAGGTTCGAGCCTATGGCCGCGGAGTGCTGTTACCAGATTCGGTAGACGGCGATATTTTCAGGGGTCGCGAGGTTGCGGTATTCGCACTACACATTGTAGTGTACAATAAGTGCAGAAGGGTTGGTAGTCTCGGCGAATCCGTCGTCACACGTCGACAGCACTCTGGCGATGGCATGGCTACGGCGAAACCCTTTGTTGACGAGGAGGGATAGGGAATGACCGATTTGTTGCGGGATCTGTTCGGTCATCATGGAGAGCACGGGCGCGAAGAGGGGCATCATGGTCGTGAGGGGCATGAACACGGCCATGAGCGCCACGGTGCCATTCATGATCAGGAGAGCCATCACGGACATCACGAGCGCGAGGGTCATCACGCACAGGGTGAACATCACGTAAGCGATCATCATGAGGAGCAGAGAGGGCGCATTTGGCGGCCGCACGACTAAGGCATGCAGGGCTTTCGCAAGCGCCCTGGACGACGACGGGAGCGGGTTCGGCGCAGTGGCGCGCGGAGGCATAATTTTCAGGTGATTGGTTTGCATGCTGATCGTTTGGTTCATCATAATCTCCTCATACTCGCACGATATCCTGAGTGGGGAATTCGATCACAACCCTGGGAGGGGACACGATATGTCCATGCTGGCAAGATTGAAAGATCTGGTTCGCGCCAATCTGAACGATGTCATCAGTAAAGCGGAAGATCCGGAAAAGAGTTTGAATCTGTACATTGAAGACGCGACCGAACACTTGCGTGGGTTCGCCGTCGAAGTCAACCGGTTTGAAGCGAACCGGATGCTCACCGAGAAGCAGCTTCACACCTGTGAGGCCGCCATGGCGGACTGGCATGGGAAGGCCAAGATGGCCATACAACAGGGGCATGAAGATTTGGCGCGCAAGGCGCTTGAGCAGGAGGAGAAGGAAAAAACTCGCCAGGAACATTTAAAGCAGGAATTGGCGGAGGCAGAGGCCAGTTCGTTGCAGATGAAGGAGCAATATCAACTCCTGGAGAGCAAAGTGGGCGAGGCCAAGGAGCGCCGCGATGATCTCATCCGCCGCAATCGCGCCGCGAGTGCGCAAAAGGGGGCGGCTGAAGCGATTTCGGGAATCGGGGCGGAAGATCCATTATCTAAATTTGACCGCATGGAAGAAAAAGTGGAGCGGCGCGAGGCGGAGGCGCAAGCGGCGCATACCAGTATGACGGCCTCTCTGTCGTACGAAATGGACCAATTGAAAAAGACCCAGTCGCAGGCCCATGTCGACGACGCACTGGCCAAGCTGAAGGAAGAATTGAATTCGGAGTCCAGGTCGTAATAAGCCACTGCGGATGAGCAGTACCCGGAACCATTCGCTGGGCATTACCGTTTCCGGGAAGGCTCTCGATAACGGTCATCCGGTCTCTGGTTCCGGGATGAAGGAGGACGAGTGAGATGGGATTGTTCAATCGGATGAAAGAGGTGCTCTCTGGGGAGCACCTCTGCCCTCCTGAGGATTTGGCGGCCTATCGCAGGCTTGGCGAAGAAGTGTACGGGGTCGAAGTGGAACTGGCCGATTGCCAGGTTCCACGCGCGCGAGCCTTGCTGCGCGCGGCCAAAGGGTTTCAGGTCATGGCCGACGCCTTGTTACAGGACGCGTTTTCGAGCGAGGGCCATGAGGTCGCTTCGGTTCCGATGATCACGCATGCACTGGCCGAAACATGGTACGGACGTATCCCGGACTTATTGATCGGCGCAAAGCAAGAAGCGATGTTTGCGGGCGCCGCCAAAACGGCGTTCCCTGCCCGTTTGGGAGAGAGGACAGAATCGCGGGTGCCATGCCCGATACAACATTTGGCGGGCATGCGTCGTGCCGCAGACGCGATCGAAGCCTTGTTGGGCGAAGGATTGGAGCGCGCTCGCCTTGATCCCGAAGCGCACAAAGAGGCACTCCTTCTCTATGTGGGGGTGAACACAAACAGGCAGACGGCAGACGCGATCGTAGGATCGATCGCGAATGGCCAGCACGTTCCGGCCAAGACCCATGAAGAAGCGGAGAAGGCCTACTGGGCGGCGCTGTCGGATGGTCTGGTGGTCGCCCAGGCGCTGGATGACCCTCTTGCACTGCGGTCGACCGAACCGGTTCGGGGCGCGCGTACAATCCGATTCGAACCGGTGGATGTCTGGAAGGTAACGTCGAACACGGCCAAGGCGGACATCCGCCGCTCGGGAGAATGGGAGGAAGCAGAGCGTGACCTGGCCGAACTTTGGAACGGACATCGGATCACGGACGAAGAACGCGAATACGAACAGTCGGTGAATCGGTTAACGGCCCAAGGCGTGATTCGGGAAAACGGGTATTGGTACTGCTGCCCGTTTCAATCGGTGTACAAGGTGATCGACAGCACAATCCGTATCCTGGGCCAGCCGATTCCGTCGGGGCATGTCTTTGTTTGGGACTATGGCGAAGACGGCGCACCGGGACGGTTGGTTACCCGCGCCTCATTTCGCGCCGCGGATTCTCGGCATTATTGTGAAGAGTAGACTCGATTGGATCCTGTCAGACACCCGAACCGGAGAGTGTAGGTGGGAGAGGAACTACACGTCCAACACGTCGTCTCGGATTTCCTGTTTGACGCGTTGATCTGCTTCACGGTTGCTGATAGCAAAAATGTACAGGTGAATGGCATGCGCGGGGATGGGGGTGCTCTCGGTTTGAGAGTGAGCGTGTGTGGCGAAGAGTCCGTTAATATCGTGCGCGCAGTGGAGCAGTGGTCGCGGGGCGGACGTACATGCGAATGGCCGCGAGCGAGTGGCGAGAAATCGGCGGCTCCGCCTGACTTCACGGAGCCGCCGTTCCCTGCATGGCGATCGGTCAATTCGTGTGTGCAAACAAAGGGCGCAGCTTGACGCCAATCGCACTCCCAAAGAGGGCGGAAATAAACCAAAGCCAGCCATGTAAACTGAACGAGGCAATGCCGGAAAAATACGATCCGATGTTGCAACCAAAAGCGATGCGCGCCCCGTAGCCCATGAAGATGCCTCCGAGAACAACCGCAACCAGCATGCGGGTCGGAAAGCGGCGCAGATAGGGTTTGGGGAGACGTCCGGCGAGCGAAGCGGCGAGTAGCGCGCCAACGATCACACCGAGGTCAAGAACGGTCGTCGCGTCGTGAAAAATGCTGTGGTGCAAAGCGCTGGAATTTGCGGAGATTTGCCAATAGCCCCAATGGGCAATGGGCAGGCCGATCCCTTGCGCGATTTTCGCGCCCCAGAGGGCAAAGGCAAAGGTCACGCCCCACGGTTTGCCGGACAACAGGAGAACGAGAACATTGCCAACGGCGAGTAGGACGCCGCCTGCGATGAGGGACCAGGGCCCCTTCACGATCGCCCGCCAATCGAAGCGTCCACGTTTTTGAATGATCGGAATGACAGAGCCGTTTCGAAGGCGCTCGACGAGCAAGGCCAGGCCAAAAACCGCCGTTAACATCACCAGTTCGAGCGCAAGCCCTTCGGCGGGTCCGAAGACTTTAAGGAGTGAAATGGGTTGAAAATGCGGCGTCTTCATCCACCAGGGGAAGTTGAGGCTGCCGAGAACGGATCCGAGGACAAACCCGATGAGCGTCAAGATTCCTCGGACATCTCCGCCCCCGGTGTGATAGAGGGTTCCGGATGCGCAACCATCCCCGAGTTGCATGCCCATGCCAAAGAGAAAAGAACCTGCGAGCACGGACATCCCGACTGGGAATACGTATCCCGAAACGCTGTGACCGAACCAGTGGCCGTGCAACAAAACAGGCAGAAAAAGGATATTCGCAATTAAAAAGGTGATCATCTGCGCGCGGATCCCCGCGCCCCGCCCGTAGACGAGAAAGTTTCGCCAAGCCGTCGTGAAGCCGAAGTGCGCGTGATATAGGGCGAGTCCCAGCACGCCGGCGATCAGGTACAGAAGCGCTTGAGTCAGAGACTCTGTGTTTGCGAGAAACCCTGCGCCGACGAGAAAGAGCGCACACGAGAAGGTCACCCAACCACGCTGGGATCTTGCCTTCCAAGCTGCCGGGGAAGTCCGCGTAACGGGCGCCTCCAGCGAAAGAATATCCACGTCTGGGACAGACATAAAAAACCCTCCTTTTATTTTCATTCAACAGCCGCCGCCCATATTCCGAGTATTTAAATAGGAATATAATACATTATGGTAGGATTTATTTTACGAGTGGAATAATAGATTGTCAATACGGAGTTGCCGCTCGCGCTGTTTGCCGGCACATTTCCCACGGACAGTGTCACCTGGAATGGATGCCTCACTCGTGCGAAAACGACGGAACTGTGCTGATAACGGCGGGGGTGTTGACGGACCAGTTGACCACAGGATCAACGGCTTGACGAATGGCGCAAGCAGGCTTGCCGCTTGCTGGCGGATGAGAATCGCCTGCGCATCCTGCTTTCACTGGAGGGCGGACAAAAATCCGTGTCCAGTATCATCGAGGCAACACAGTTGTCGCAAACATTAGTATCGTATCACCTGCGCACGTTGCGCGATGAAGGGTTGGTCAAGACCGAACGCAGGGGGCCGTTCGTTTTATACAGCTTGACGCATGAAGATTTGCCGGCATGGGTATCTGGCGCCAGTCGCTTTGTACTCATGGGAGAGAAGAGTAAGGACAGTCAGCACGGGGTTGTGGCGGTTAAGGACTGTTGTACACCGGGGAAATCGGTGACTCCGGAACCAAAATGAGGAGGCCAGCAAAATGATAGACAGGATGAAACAGCGCATGGGCATGATGAAGCAGATGATAGGTCAAGGAGGCGGTCAGGCGTCCATGGACGGGACGGGCGGCATGATGCAGATGTGCCGTACCATGACCGACTCGGTGGCGAAGTCGGCCGACATGGCGGGATTTGCTACCGACGAGATCCGTGGACTGTTTCAAGACTGGTTGAATCAGGTGGAGGCCAAAGTGCTGGCGTATCTTTCGGAAAATGGCGGCCAAATTGACGTGGCAGGCATCGCAGGGCGACTGTCCATCAGTGAAAAGAGCGCACGACACATCGTCGGGTCGTTGTTCCAGAGAGGAGCCCTAGACTTGGGGCAGGTTCACGGAACAACATCACAAGTTCAGGAAGCGTCTGGACAAGACGACGCGAATTCAGAGAAGGCTGAAGCCACTGACACGAAAGATGAATGAACCTGAGGCCAATGATTATCCATTTCGGTGAAACGGAAACCGAACAGCTACCCACGCCCATTCCGACGGAAGAGGTGCGGGTATTTCTTTGTCCACATTCATGTGGCGTTTGACCCAATCAGATCCAGGTCGATGAGATTGAGTTGGCCATTCGGGGAACGGGGTACGATTAAACGGTCAGGTTCCATGTAGAAGAGAGGGTCGCGCCTATGACCGAGCTAAGATTCCAGCAGGTGTATAGATCAACAGCAGGATGCCTCTTTGACTGATCAACTGCTGTTACCCACTTTTTGGTGCCAAGCGTTCACACCATCGGCAAGATAGCGAACATCCAATCCCTGCGAACGCATCTTGGCAGCGCCGTTTGCTCCACGGTAGACGCCTGCACAAAATGCGACGTACTTCTGACTGCGATCCCATGTGTCGTCGACTGTCTCAAGCTGTGGCAACGGAATGTTTCGGGAGTCAGGAATACGGTTGCGTGCCCACTCTTCCTGACTGCAAACGTCAACGAGTGTCGGCTGCTGATGCAAAATTTCCTCTACATCCACTTCTTCTACCGTAAGCACTGGGTACCCGGCATGTTTCCAGTGCGGAAATTCTACATAGCCAACCACGCTTCCCCCCACCTCGTGTACGGCAGATATGACTTCGTCGGAAATACCCGAATGGGTTGCGACCAAGACGACAGCGCGCGGTCTTGGCCAAACCTTACGGAGATTGACAAGAAAGTGTGGTTCCGATTCTGGCAAGTTCATGGCGTACGGGATGAATCCCGCCAAAAAATCTGAAACCGGACGGAGATTGAGGAGATCCAATGGGCGCGTCTCCACAATCATGGTTGCCAACTCTGCGACGAGTATCCGCTTTAGGATCAAGATGATTTCTCCCTTCGATGACGGAACGTCCATGCTTGATTCAGATCTGCGACAGTCCATAAGATGGGATCAACCAGAAGCGGAGTGCCGCCGTTGACAACGGGCCCGCTTGCCGATACTATACATTTATAAATCCACACATGCGGATATTAGGATTGTACACAAATTGTGTGCTGGAATCAAGGGGAGGGAACGTCTTGGCGAACGCGGCGCAGCAGGTGAAACAGGTGGGGATCCGCCCGAATCTACAGCAGTTCTTGTGGTTCGTGTTTAGTACCATACTCGTCGGAATGACCGTTGGACTCGAACGCACAGTCGTTCCCTTGCTTGGGAAAGACGTGTATCACGTGACTTCCACGACGCTCATCTTTGCGTTTATCGTCGCGTTCGGTCTGACAAAGGCGATCTTAAATCTGGTCGCCGGCCACTTCTCCGACGCCGTGGGTCGGCGCCCCGTACTGATCATGGGGTGGCTGTTCGGCATCCCGATGATGGCGCTCCTTTTATTTGTGCATACGTGGCCCGCCGTGATTCTGGCGAACGTCTTTCTGGGCGCCAATCAAGCGTTCGCCTGGACGATGACGATCACCAAGCAGTTGGACCTGGTAGGTTCCAAGGAGCGAGGCATTGCGATGGGCATCAATGAGGCGACGGGGTATATCGGCGTCTCGATCTCGACGGTCCTCACGGGGGTCATCGCCGCGCGCTTTGGTCTGTTGCAGGCTCCCTTTGTGTACGGGGCGGCTGTCCTGCTGGTTGGTATCGGCGCCAGCGTGCTGGCTATCCGTGAGACGCGCGGGCACGTGTTGCAGGAAGTAAAAACGAAGGCATCGGGGCAGACCACATTGAGAGACATGCCGCGTGAGAAGAGTACGCGCGAGCGTGAGAATATAGGGAAGATCTTTTGGATCACGACGGTCGGGAATCCGACTTTGTCGTCGATCAGTCAGGCGGGTCTTGTGAACAAACTGGCTGACACACTGGTGTGGGCGATGCTGCCGCTGTACCTGGCGAATTTACGCGCATCAATCGTCGATATCGGATGGATCGGAGGCATGTACACCATGGTGTGGGGATTTGCCCAGTTTGGAACCGGTATACTGTCAGACAAGATTGGGCGAAAGCCGCCCATCGTGACGGGCATGGGGCTGCTTGGCGCGGGTATCCTTGCATTTGGGCTCGGGCATGCGTTTGTCTGGTGGATGGTCACGGCAGGCATCATGGGACTGGGTATGGCCCTGCTCTATCCGAACCTCAATGCCGCCGTGGCTGACGTGGCGCCGCCGAAAATACGGGGCGGCGTGCTCGGCGTGTATCGCCTGTGGCGCGACGGGGGATATGCGGTCGGCGGTCTGCTGCTTGGCGTCACGAGTCGCTCGATAGGCATGCTGCACAGTCTGTATCTGATCGGCGTTATTGTTATGATTTCGATGGTGGTCCTTCTGTTTCGCATGCAGGAGACCCATCCGCGGCTACGAAAGACGGTGGCCATGGATGAGGGGGAGGGACCGGTTCCGAGTGCGTGATTGACTTAATTTGCTGCCGAGTGGCACAATCCGTGCATCGGAATCCGCAACGGTCAGGAATGCGCGAGCGGTAGCATACGGAGGAATGATCATGGCAACGACGAACCCAACACGCGGCGATGCGGTTCGAACCGACATCGATTGGGCGTATAAGGCGCTGGCTGATCCCATTCGCCGATCGCTGCTGGAGGCGCTTGGAAAGAAGCAGTATTTCTGTCGCGTGGATGGTGAGAAGGTGAACGGGGTCTGTGTTCAGGACCTCAGCAGCTTGTTGCAGTTGCCGCAGTCAACCGTCTCCAGGCATCTGGCTGTTTTACGTCAGGCCGGCCTCGTGGGGCATCGGCAAAAGGGAATCTGGCATTACTATTTCTGTAATATCGATCGGATTCGGGCGGTGCAGCGGTGGCTTGACTCTCTCGTAACGGAGGAGGAATCGGGCGCGGACATTCGGTAGTCGGGGGCACTCTTTCTACGCGTGACCGAAGCTCCTCCTTGACGTCCATTCAGACTAGCGGTTGTAACAAACCGCCAGATACCCCGCTGCGGCCCCGGGCTCTTCTTCGCTGCGCTGGCGCAGCGTTGCCTATCATACTCTGATGCGGCAAAGGGAGGTTGTTGTGGCGATGATTTCGGCATCAAGGCGGGCGCTCCTTTTGTCGAAAACAACCGACAGAACACCGTCTCAATCCTCGGGAGCGCGACCGGGAGTGCCATAGCGTCGCGATGGGGCTGGTTGCAAGGACGCACGGACGACCAGGCGGCCAGTTTCTGCCGTCTCGCCGTACATCCACAAAAAGGACTGCCCTTCCGGAATGGTTTCTCCCAAAATGACAACCGGGTCGCGAAGGACGGTGTAGGCGCTTTGAAACGGTGGGTCGTGCCAGTACCCGGCTTCACGGATCCGGCCTTCGGAGAGCAGGCGTCTGACCGTTGTCGCAAATTCCCGCTCCTCTTGTGCGGTGGATCGTCCGGCCCAAAACGCGCGCAGCGCCTCTTCGGCTTTTTGCCACTCGCCCGACTGACGGATCTGACGACGCGCGCGGTCGGAGGTCACGCGCCACAAATCTGCGGATGGCGGACTGGATCGGGATGGCGGGGAACCGGCGGGTCCCGTCGCGGTTTGCAGAGCGGGATCCTCCAGCCACTGGGCGATCAGCAGGTAAGAAGTCAGCGCGACACCGTAGGAACGCACGGCTTTTTCCTGAAGGTCCGCAGGGAGCGTCGCGGTGCTGCGGAGGGCTCGCACGACGGCGTCCGCCTCCTCGTGCCGGGTTCGTCCGTCCTCGTAGCGCAAGATCGCCACACGGTAGCGATCAGGCTCAAAGCGCGCTAGGTTGATCTTTGGCTTGACGCGTTCGTGCAGTTCTCGCGCCGTCTTGGCGAGGCTCTGCAGATGGTCTGCGGGACACGCGGACGGCGTCTCAAGCAAATAGACCGAACGTACGGGTATACCTGCGCCGGATGCGCCGGCGAACGCGGCCTCTTTTCTCGCCGCAGCGAGCAGAGGGGGGATCCGGTCGTACCACGCCTCGGCCTGTTTGTGCGTCACGGCTGCGATGGGGCGCTTTTCTCCGCCATTGATCGCGAAGGCCTCCGTCAAGAGCGCGTCCGCGATGGCCTGGAGACTGCGCGCGGCGGCAAGGATGGAACGGATGCGCGGGCTGGTCGTTCCGGAGAGTTCCACTTCTGCGGTGTAGACGGATTCCCCGATCCGGCGGTATCCTTCAAGGTGTGCGGGTGGACATACAGCTCGGCCGGACAGGCCGGAGCGATCGCGATGGAAAATCAACATGTATTCTCCGTTCGAATGCTGCTTCGTATTTAGGATAACATGCAATGGGTGTACAATGAAAGCAGGAAAGAGGAGGGATCCATCATGGGATGCGGTTCCCATCACATGCACAGTCATAGCCGTCAAAGTCAACCGTACAGCGTGGAGCAGCCACGCGATTCCTGGCGCGAGATCTTGAAAGAACGATTGGCGCGCGGCGAGATCACAACGGAAGAGTATCGCAGAATGGTCCAGGTGCTGCGGGGCGATTCGCCGCCCGGATCCCTGGGCGACGAGATGGATGATCTGGGTCCCGTTCAGTTGTAGACCGCGGGGATCCCGTCGGGCCTTCGTCACTTCCATCGACCGGTCAAAAAGGACGTCTGAATACGGCAAACTGTCGTATTCAGACGTCTTATCGTTTCCGTTCTTATATCTGTAGATATCTGTTGGCAACTTCGTCAGCGATGGCTCTTGACAGTTCTCTTGTGACGGAGTATATCTTGATGTAATGAATCTATTGATCAATAGAATAATGGAGGAATTCGATGCCGGATCGCGATCGCGCTTTTAAGGACGCCATTTATGAGCAAATTGCGCGCGTGGGTCGGGCCGTTGACCATCCGCGGCGTCTTGAGCTCTTGGATTTGCTCTGTCAAGGTCCGATGACGGTCGAACAGCTCGTCGCGAAGAGCGCCATGCCGATGGGAAGCGCCTCGCAGCATCTGCAGCATCTTCGCGAAACGCGACTGGTCCGGGCAGAGCGGCGCGGAAGTTACATGGTGTACCAGTTGGCGGACGAGGCGGTCTGCGCGTTTTTTATCGCGCTGCGAACGTTGGCGGAGAACCGCTATGCGGAAATTCGCTCGATTACCGAAGCGTTTCTTCACGATCGCCAGGAGTTGGAGGCGATGGACACCGCCACGCTTCGAGATCGCATGTCCACTCAGCCGATTGTCCTGCTTGATGTGCGCCCGCAAGAAGAGTACGCGAACGGCCACTGGCCCGGGGCGTGGTCGGTTCCCTTGAATGGGCTCGCCGACCGCTTGGCCGATCTTCCACAGGATCAGACCATCGTGGCGTATTGTCGGGGACCCTACTGTGTTCTTGCGCTCCACGCGGTCGAACTCCTGCGTGAGCGCGGCTTTCACGCCGTGCGATTGACAGACGGAGTGAGCGAGTGGCGCGCGCGGGGAGACATCGTTGCGCAAGGGGCGGAATCCTGATCGACGGAATCGCCTTCAATCCAGAGCCGTACGAGAGGATTATGCAAGGTCATGAAAGGACGATGTGCGCGTGATCTATTTGGATTACAACGCCACCACGCCGGTAGCTCCTGAGGTGGTGGCCGCGATGGCGGACTATTGGACGGAGAAGTTCTATAACCCATCTTCCCCCTATCCGGAGGCTGACGCGGTGTGTACGGCCCTAGAGACAGCCCGATTGGATCTGTCTACACTGCTTGAAGCCGAGCCGGACACACTTGTATTTACGAGTGGGGGCACGGAAAGCAACAATTGGCTGCTCCGGTCTGTGACTGGCGCACGGAGACAGAACCGCCCTCGCGTGATTGCATCTGCGATTGAGCATCCCGCGGTGGCTCAGACGCTGGAGGCTCTGAAAGACGACGGTGCAGAAGTGGTGATTGTGCCTGTGGATGAGCGCGGGTTGGTGCGCCTGGACGTGTTGGAGGAAGTCCTGGATGAACGGACCGCGCTCGTCAGCGTGATGTTGGCCAACAACGAGATCGGCACGCTCCAACCCGTGACGGAGATCGCCCGTTTGGCGCACGCAGCGGGGGCATGGGTACATACGGACGCCGCTCAGGCGATTGGAAAGGTGCCCGTCCATGTGCGGGACCTTGATGTCGATTTCCTGACGGTGGTTGGCCACAAGTTCTATGGCCCCAAAGGGATTGGCGCCCTCTATATCCGACGGGGACAGTCCCTGAGACCGTTGCTGGCGGGGGGCGGGCAGGAGAGGGGGCGTCGCGGCGGCACGGAAAACGTGCCCGCCATCGTCGGTTTGGGTGCGGCCGCCCGCCTCGCGGTCGCGTGGTTGGGGAGCGAAGGTCCCGCTAGGCAAGCTCGTCTGCGGGATCAGTTCGAAGCCGTCCTGCGTCGGCAGATTCCCGACTGTCGTGTATTTGGCCAAGATGCGCCGCGGGTGCCGAATACCTCTGCCTTCTCACTGCCCGGCTGGACCGGCCGCGCTCTCCTCGCGGCATGCCCCACCATCCGGGCCGCAACCGGTTCGGCGTGTCACAGCGAGGATGAAACCGGATCTCCCACCCTGCGGGCCATGGGTGTGCAAGAGGCCGTCGTTCGAGGGCTGGTGCGTGTGAGCTTGGGCCGTGAAACAACGCCGGAAGCCATCGGTCAGGCTGCAGCGGCGTTGGTTCAAGCGGCTGAGTCGGGGAAAGCATTCCGCTAGCCCGCCGTCCTGTTGTCTGAATTGAAAGGAGTGTGCGCAGATGCAAGTACTGTTCATTGTCAACGACCCGCCTTACGGCACGGAACGGGCCTACAACGCGCTCCGTCACGCCAACGCGCTTGGCAAACGCCCCGACGTGTCCGTGAAAATCTTCTTCATGGCTGACGCCGTCCAATGTGCGCGGCGAGGTCAACAGACCCAAACGGCTACTACAATCTGGAACGCATGATCGCCATCGCCGTGCGCCAAGTCGCGGAACTCGGCGCCTGCGGAACGTGCATGGACGCCCGCGCTTTGGCGGAGACAGACTTGATCGCGGGGGTTCATCGAAGTTCCATGGAGGAACTGTCTGACTGGACCGTCTGGGCGGATCGGGTCATCGTGTATTAGGTCCAAGAAAGGGAGGATACCATGCGTCAAGTGCTCATTTGCGGCGCCGGCGTGGGCGGATTGGCCGCCGCGCATCGTCTTCGCCGGCTGCTCCCGGCATCCGACCGGATCGTGGTGTTTGACCAGAGTCCGGTGCATACGTTTTGGCCGTCGCTTCTGTGGATGATGACAGGCGCCCGCCAAGCGGATCAGGTTGTGCGGCCTCTTTCCGCCCTTCGGGAGCGCGGCGTCACGGTCGAATCGAGCGCGGTCACGGCCATTGACGCCGAGTCTTTGACCGTGACGGCGGGGGATCGGCGATGGACCGGCGACGCCCTTATCCTGGCCCTTGGGGCGGACTTGGATCCCGAGCGCATTCCGGGCCTGGTTGAGGGCGGGGACAACTTTTATACGGTGGCTGGGGCGGAACAGGTGCACCGGCGCCTCGCCGAGTTAGAACGCGGTCGCGTGGTGGTTCTGGTGAGTCGAATGCCCTTCAAGTGTCCGGCTGCGCCGTACGAGGCCGCGATGTTGATCGACGGTTACCTTCGCAAACGGCGACGGCGCGAGGCGGTCGACATCGCTGTCTGGGTCGCTGAACCTGCGCCCATGGGGGTTGCAGGTCCGAGCGTCAGCCAAGGCGTGATCAACGCGCTCACCGAACGCGGCATCGACTATCATCCCCATGAGACGGTCATCGGGGTTGATCCGACCACAAAGCGGCTGAAGTTCCAATCCGGGCAGACGGTGGACTATGACCTCCTTGCCTACGTTCCGCCCCATCGGGTTCCGTCGGTTGTCGAGGCGGCGGGATTGGCTTCAGAAAGCGGTTGGATTGCCGTAAATCGGCACACGCTCGAAACCTCGGTTCCCAACGTGTTTGCGATTGGCGACGTGACCGGCATCCCTCTTGCCCTTGGCAAACCGCTCCCCAAGGCGGGGGTTTTCGCTCACGCCCAGGGAGAGATCGTAGCCAAAATTCTTGCCCATCGCCTGGCGGGTCGGGAAGAATCGGCTTCGTTCACTGGAGAGGGCGAATGTTTTATTGAAATGGGGCGGGGAGTGGCTGGATTTGCGCGCGGAAACTTTTACGCGGAGCCTGAGCCGCAGGTGCGAACCTATCGTTCGGGTCGCCACTGGCACGGGGCCAAGGTGCTGTTTGAACGTCACTGGTGGCAGCAATGGTGGTAACACGTCTGGCATTTGAATTCGTAGCCGCTCGCTCTCTCAAGTTGGAGAGAGGGCGGTTTTTCTTATTTTTTGGAGCGGGAATCTTGGCAAATGGCTGACGTGTGCGGTAGGATGACTTCATGCTGGGCGCATAGAAATGTTTGGCTAGACAGGGATGAACCGAATGGTTGAGGGCCATGTCATCATTTTTGGCGACGGATAACCGGGATGACGGTGGCTTATAGGCTTTTGAAATCCAGTGAGATACAAGGGATTCCTCAGGACTTGTGAAATCTCATACGCAACGTGGGAGAGTGATGCGTGGTGAGCGACAGGCGTGCAGCGATTGTTACTGGCGGCGGAAGCGGGATTGGACTGGCCATCGCCAGCAAGTTGGCGCATCATGGCGTGGGGGTCACCATTTTGGGGCGCCGGGAATCTGCACTCGCCGAAGCGGCGAGTTCGATTGGGAACGGGGCTGAGTGGATCCGGGCGGATGTGGGGAGCCGGAAAGACGTGCAATCGGCGGTACAAACTGTGGTTGAGCGCGTGGGGCGCATCGACATTCTGATCAACAATGCGGGCTTTGGACGCACCATCACGACGATGACCCCCATAGACGAGGCCGAGGCCGATTGGGATGAGGTGCAGAACGCGAATTTGAAGGGCGCGTTTCTGATGACCATGGCTGTGGCACCCCATTTGAGCAGACCGGGTGGTCGGATCGTCAATATCAGCTCGATCGCGGCGCACACGGGGGGCAGCGGTGCGGGCTCCTTGGCCTATGCGGCCGCCAAGGCCGGGGTGCTGGGGCTAACATTCGCCTTCGCGCGAGAATTGAGCGGCGAAGGCATCACGGTGAATGCCATTGCACCGGGGCTCATTGCGGACACCCAGTTCTTCGGGGGTGGACTGACCGAAGAACGGTTGCATCGCGCGGTATCCCAGATTCCCGCCGGTCGTGCCGGGCGTGTGGAGGACATCGCCAGTGCGGTCTGGTATCTGGTTTCCCCTGAGGCGTCCTATGTCACCGGAGAGGTACTCGGTGTCAATGGGGGTTGGCTTTTTGGGCGCTAGCGTGATCTGGGGCATGTCCTGACGGACAGTTGGTATTCCAACAGGGCCTTGATGGATGCCTGGAACGCGAGAGGGTTTCAGGTGATTGCTGCGTTTAAAGTCAATCGAATGATCTACGTTCTTACTGAGTGAAAACTGACAGCCTAGGATCTGCAGATTCACGACTCACTATACGTATGTGTAAATTTGCTTTGCGAACGCAAATTTACAAGAGTCAAGTTAAAATAATCATGTCGTACCACATCATGAGTTGCTTGTAAGAAAACGATTCGGCTGTAATCAGATATTTTTTCAGTTCCTCAACACTGAAGAACCCATCGACAACAATCTTTTTGCCTCCAGCACGCCCGACATAAAAGGACTGCGATAACAAGCCACGAGACAGTTATAATATCGCGTGGCTCAGTTTTTGTGCTGTACACTCTTGTCGTCTCTCTTTTCAAAATCATGTAAAGCTCTTCAGTTACACAGTGCCCGTATTTGAAGACGACATTTGCTCCACATGAATATACCGTTTGCCACGGAATGCAGATATCAGTGCCGCTACGAGTGACATGATAAGAGAAACCGTAAACGCCAGATTGAGACCATGCATAAATGAGGGGCCGATGAGTGATGGAAAGAACTTATGACCGATGACATAGTTCACTTGGGATACTGGCATCTGCTGCAGTACCCCAAATTGCTGCAGCAGGTTCTGCAGGGGATTGTATCCCAACAGCGCAGCGAATAGGGATGATGTCGGCGGTAACTGAGACACCTTGATGGCTCCTGCGAGCGGTACACCGTGTTGTGTCAGTCCGGTTTGCATGGCCTGAGGCAACTTTTGCGCGAGTCCAGTGATCATGATAGAGAAAAATAGCCCCATGCTTAGCATCGAGCCGGCGTTCGTAAATGTGGAGCGCATGCCAGAGCCGACGCCACGGTACTCCGCGGGTAACGCGTTCATAATGGCTGCGCTGTTCGGCGATGCAAACAGCCCCATGCCGACGCCGATGACGAATAAGTAGATCCAAAACAGCCAGTGATTAAAATCCATAGGCAAGGTGGTCAATAAGTAGAATCCCAGGGCTGTGACAATCATTCCCACAGTGGCAAAGGTCCGTGCGCCAAAGCGATCGGAGAGAAAGCCGCTGATGGGGCCTGCCACAAAGAAGCCAATCATCTGCGGTATTGTGTACAACCCTGCAATCAATGGTGTGTTCGCATAGGAAACTCCGTGCAGCGGAAGGTAGATACCCTGCAGCCAGATAATGAGCATAAACTGAAGTCCGCCGCGAGCCAATGATGCGAGGAGCCCACTCAGATTACCGGCGGTAAATGGCCAGATTTTAAACAGTTTCATATTGAACAGCGGCTGTTCGGTGAACATCTCGATCACGACAAACAGCCCCAGTACAATCACGCCGCCAATCAATCCGGTCAGGACCCACGGATCGCTCCACCCCATGCTGTGTCCCTTGTAGGGCATGATTCCGTACGTCAAGCCGAGCATGATGCCCAGCAGGCCGATGGTTAATGTGATGTTGCCCCAAATGTCCAGGCGTTGTTTAACCGGCCGCTTGACCACTTCCTTTAATGCTACGTATGCCCACAAGGTCCCAGCTAAACCGACTGGCACGTTGACTAGGAAGATCCAGCGCCAATGACCGGTTGCAGCCAACGCGCCACCAACCAACAGACCGATGATCCCGCCGCCGATTGCAGCTGCCTGATTCAATCCGAGTGCGAGACCCCGTTGGTTCTCTGGGAATGCATCGGTCAAAATGGCTGCGCTATTTGAGAACAAAAAGCCACCACCAATACCCTGCACGATGCGAAAGATGATGAGTTCAACTTCTCCAGCCGTACCTTTACTCCATGTGAGTGAGGCAAGCACCGAGCCAATAGTAAAGATCAGAAACCCGAGATTATAGAGGCGTACCCGTCCAAACATGTCTGACAGCCGACCAAACAATACCAACAACACTGTTGTAGCAACGTTAAAGCCCAACAAAACCCAAAGTAATAGTCCGGTTTGGTTGCCCGCCAACGGATTGACCTTTAATCCATTAAAAATCACTGGGAGAGCAATAATGAGAATGGATTGATTGATGGTTGCCATCAAAACGCCGAGCGTTGTGTTGGAGAGAGCAATCCATTTGTAGTGTGGACCGTGTACTGTACCTGATAAAGCTACTGTCACTGTCGATCTCCCCCTTTTACTTTTTCTCCATTTCGTCAAGAAATCGTATAGAGCGTTCCATTCGCTCTTGGTACATATCGCGCATCATCACTACGTTTTCAATTTTTGTATTCATTTTGCCAATCAAGTTGCGAAGAACATCGATGTACCGCTCGACTGCCAACTTTTGTGTATCAGGGCTCTGGCCATTCTCGTGAAATGTCCGTCGTAATTCTTTCAGAGACTCCTCCGCAGCCATAATTTCCTGAATTTCTTGAAGAGAGATACCTAAATGGTCTTTCAGCCGGAGGATTTGCTTAAGGAGATCCATCGTGTTCTGATCATATAAACGATGCCCACCACTGGTTCTCGATGTGGGAGAAATTAGACCCACTTCCTCATAGTAGCGAAGCGTTCTCGGCGTAATACCCAGTTGTCGTGAGACCGCATCAACGGTCAAAGCGTTCATCTCATTATCCGTCAAATGGATACACCCACTTTGTACAGAGTTGCGGTTTGCATCTAACATACGATACTATATAAACATATAGTTAACGTCAACGTACATTTGCAATTTGCATTTACAAGACCTCGGGAGGTGAACCAAAGCTGTTTGCGGCTTTGGGAAAACGTGAAGATCGCGGATGGAGTCGAGATGCTTGAACTTGAAATGAACATGATGGGCCATAAAAACACGATCAATCCGACACTTCTCTATGATGACCACCGTTCTGTTCTGGTGGATGTCGGAATGCCGGGTCAACTGGAGGCCATCCAAGCCGCCATGGAAAAGGCGGGAGTGCCGTTGGAGCGCATTGACGCGGTGATTTTCACACACCAGGACATCGATCATATCGGTGGCATGCAAGATTTGTTGAAAGCCCTGGGCAAGCCGATTGAAGTCTATGCACACGCCGAAGACAAGCCATATATCGAAGGTGACAAGGAACCGATCAAGATGACCCGTGAGCGCGTAGTTCAGATGCTTGAACGCATGCCGGAGGGTGTGCGCAAACAGGCTAAGGCCATCTTCCTTAGTCAACCGACTGCCAAGGTGACGAAAACGGTGTCTGATGGCGAAATCCTTCCGTTTTTCGGCGGTGTTCAAGTCATCTTTACGCCGGGTCATACCCCAGGTCACATCAGCCTATATCACCAAGCCACTAAGATACTCATCACCGGAGATGCGACGGTCAGTCAGGACGGGAAAATTCTCGGCCCTAACCCGCAGGCCACGCCGGACATGCCGATGGCTCTTGAGTCGCAGAAGAAATTCACTTCACTCGATATTTCTAAGGTGATCTGTTATCACGGTGGACTCTGTCAAGATCGTGTCAACGTGCAGTTTCGTGAACTAACCAAGTAATGGTTCATTTAAAATGCACAGGAGGTATGAGCAGATGCATTCGAAAAATGCAGCGCTCTTAGTAATGGACGTTCAAAATGGCATCGTCTCGCGTTATGCAGTAAATCCGGAAGTCATGGCTCCCTTTCAGAATGCGGTCAGCGTAGCCCGCCAGGAAGGCATTCCCGTCATCTTTGTCCGCGTTGCATTCCGTACAGGCTATCCGGAAGTCAGCGCAAGAAACAAGTCGTTTTCCGCCATTGCACAGAATCGGAATGCTATGACCGCATCCGAACCGTCCACGCAAATCCACGATTCCGTCGCCCCTCGACCAGATGAGCCCGTTGTCACGAAACTCCGCGTCAGTGCATTTACCGGTAGCGATCTCGAAGTCATTCTTCGATCCCGACAAATCAACACACTTATCCTCACTGGCATCGCGACGAGCGGCGTGGTCCTGTCAACTTTGCGCGAGGCCGCAGATAAGGATTATGGCCTGGTCGTGCTATCCGACGCTTGCTTGGATGCCGATGCGGAAGTGCATCGCGTTTTGCTGGAAAAGGTGTTTCCGCGTCAGGCCGATGTGTTGACAGTGGGCGACTGGATCGCGACGCTGCGTTGAACTGGGTGTCCGGTTGGCTCATTGAGGTGTGGGAGCGGGTGTTGGCGTCTGATCCTGGCGGCCGGCTCTGCGGCCATCGGCGTGGCCACTACCGTTGGGCGTGGAGTATGCGTTCGCGTCCGTGATGTACGCGGGCGGCAAGGGCATTGTGGTCTCCATGCTGCTGAGCGCCGTCATCACGATGATGGGCTTGACGGCACTGGCGGGCACCAGGGTGTGGCCGAAGGTGCAGATCGCGGCCTTTTTTCCGGTCGCCATTGGCGCGGGCATGGTCGCTGGTGCTGCAGTGAGCGGTCATACGGATCTCATGCTTGGGGGATCTGTCCTCGTCATGTTTGCAACGGTGGCGGTGCGCCGATTCGGCATTCCGTATTTCTTCTACGGATTCATGGGGTGGAGGTTCTTGATGTGAGCGGCGTTGGCCAGAGTGAGGGTGCAGGTGGCTTCCAGCACGTTGAAGACCAGTTTCCAGTACACGCCGGTGCTTTCCATGGCGATCTCGGTACACCCGAGTTCCGCCACCCAGTCCGAGAGCTCCAACAATCCGAACAGCACGGTGGGGAACTCTCGCATGAACATCTGTGGTTTCTCTTTCAGTGATCCCTTGAGAACGCAGGCGACGACGTTGGCCTGGTGAACGTCCAGGCCGGCACAGCATTCCCGGATGCACCTTTTCATCCTTTCCAAGCAGGGCACAGCTGCCTGACCCAAGGAAATTTGATGGATGTCCTCGTGGTGACAATAATTTGTGCTCAAGGCAGCTGTGGCTAGTTTAGGGCATGGGGTCGCACCCCATAAAGGAAACAACCTTCCTGTCCTGCTTGGTCTCATGATCGCTTATGGACCCCAGTAAACTACCCAGCGGTATTTTCATCATAATCTCGTGTCCCGCCAGGGGCATGGGGGTTTAGGGCCAAACGTTTCAGTTCATCATGCAAGATAAAGATACCGATGGAGGGACATGATACGGGGATATGGCCATCCTCTCTATGCGACGGCCCTGTTCTGTTGTATTCGACGCAGTGAACTAAATCCAGATTCCTGTCGTCCGTACTGTGAAATAACTCTATATATGTAGCAGTAAAGGGTATCCCCATTCGCCGCGGGGAAGGATATGCTCTCATGATGGACTGCAGGTTGTTGGCTGAGACGACAGGGGTGATCCCTTCTTGGATGACGATGACGTGCATCTGGTGCATCGCGCCAAACGCGGAGACACCGATGCCTTTGAAGCCATCGTTCGAAACTACCAAAACTTTGCGTACCGCACGGCGTATGGGGTGACGCAGAACCATGTGGACGCTAAAGATGTTGTGCAAGAATCTTTTGTGAAGGTGTTTGTATCCCTTCACACCCTGAAGGAGGAACGGACATTCCCGACCTGGTTGGCCAGGATCATCGTGCGCACGGGCGTCGACTGGTTGGCTATCCACCGACGAGCGCGTGACGTACACATGGATTTGACAAATATTCCGTCAAATCAGAGAGAATCCCAGTCAGTGGATACACGCATTGATGTGCAACGAGGCTTGGCGCTTCTGAGTATGGAGCACAGAACGGCCCTCCTATTGCGGGATGTGCAGGGGTTTGCCTACGAAGACATCGCCAAAATCCTGGACATTCCCATTGGAACCGTCCGGTCGCGCATTCACAATGCGCGCCAGCAGTTGCGAAGGACGCTATTGGGAACGGAAGGAGGATAACAGAATGGATTGTGCCAAGATAGAGGCCAGTCTGTCCGCCTATATGGATGCAGAATTATCATCCGACGAAACGCATTTGATCGAGGCCCATCTGGCAAGTTGTGTATCGTGTCAGGCACGGTTGGATGTGTGGAAATTCGTGGCTTATGCCGTACGAGGAACCTATGAAGAAATCCGTGCACCGGAAGACATGCTGGCACAGGTCATGAGCCATGTTTCTTCTGCAAGGCAAGGCGGTCAGATCGGGCGTGTCGCCCGCCTTCTGGCTATCGTTTTGTGTGCCTTTGGGGTGGTGGGTGTTGCGGTGACCCTGTCTTCCATTGGGCTGGTCCTGTGGCCCTTCTTTCATCTGCTGCTTCCGTTGTTGGGAGGCCTGTACGGATTCAGAAGCATGATCAGCACGGGCTGGATCGTGGCGGGCGGTATCGTCTCCCTTAGTTTGGCGACGCTTTGGTTGCGCCTGATGAACCGGGTACTCAAAAGCGTAAGGAATGAGGTTGTGATATGAGGCGCTGGACCCCATTTCTGGCAGGCCTGCTGATGACGTTCCTGATCGGCATTGCGTCCTTGGCGAATACCCCGGCCGCTCATGCGGCATTTAAAGACAGCATCCTGTCTGTGAACCCGGTTGTGGTCAATCGCGGGGAGGCCATCAAGGATGTGGCGGTGATCGGACACAATGTCGTGATCTCCGGCGATGTCTACGAGGCGCTCCTTGTAGTAAACGGGAATGTGCGTCTGACTCCGACCGCCCGGGTGGGCGTACTGGTCGATTTCGGCGGCACCGTGGAGACGGCGCCCGGCGCGCAGGTCCATGCAGAGTACACGGTTTCGTGGGGGTCTCCGTTTTGGAACAGTGTCCTCTTGGGAAGCGGCTTGGTCCTCTTGGTCTGGGCCTTCCGGATGGCGTTCAGCGCCGCACTGCTGGCCGTTCCTCTGCTCTTGTCCATCGTGTTGGGGAAATGGTTGGACCGACCGGCTGACGTGATCGCACAGTCCGTTCGACGGACAGGCGCAGTCGGACTGCTGACGGCATTGGGAACCCTGGCCGTTTCGGGAGTTCTGGCCATCACGATTCTGGGACTGCCGGTCAGCGCCATCCTTCTGTTGTGTTACGGAATCCTGGGCTTGGCGGGATGGTCCACAGTCTCCTTATGGCTAGGACGCATCTTGGCGCATGCGTTCTCTTACGGGGACAGACCGCGATGGCTTCAGTGCATCATGGGGGCCGCTGTATTAATGGCCTTCATCAGTGTACCGACGGCGGGCGTGCTGCTCTTTCTCTTATCTTGGCTGGTCGGCACGGGGGCGGTGACCATCGTGCTGTGGCAATGGTTCGAAAGCCGAAGGGAACGGCGTTCCAGAAAGTCCTCATAGAGCAAGGGAATGCAGTCGCCGGCCTTATAACGAGCGGCGGAACGGTCAGAACGGAATCAGGATTGTGGCTTGAATCGGCATACCTTCATAGCGAACACGGTGAGTGGGAAAAGATAGTGAGAAGATCGCCACATCAAACGGCCCGAAACGGTTCCGATTACGAAACCGGCGAGCACATCCGTCGGCCAGCGCATCCTGACGTACCCGCGCCAACAGGACCAGGATCGCCACGGCTGTGAACGAGGATTGGATCCACCGACAGTTGGTTCCCCACGACGCGGCGGCGAAAGCGAAACTGCCAGAAGCATGGTCGCTGGGAATGAGGCGCCTACGGGGTGCGAGATCAACTGAGTCTAGGTTCCCTTTCGTAATACGACATACGGGCGTGGGCGGAACCAAATGTGGGAAATGGCCACGTTCACGAAAAGTGCCAACATGCCTGCGAACCCCACGACGATGAGTGCGTGCCGATGCCTGGTGTCCATTTTGGGCAGGGTGAACCAAGCGACGAGATAGAGGACTACGTAGATTTCCAAGGCGTATTTCGCGAAGAACATCAACACGGCATCCAACAAGGGGTGATGGCCGGCCAGTCCGTTAATGGCATGATACGTCTGTATGTCAAAGTGGGAGAACGTTAGATGCGCCATGCCGGCGATCGCCAGGATCTGTGCGAGGAGACCGGCGAAAAGAAGAGGTAAAGACGCGTTCGAGTCCGCGAAGACGTGCGGCGCCGAATCATGGCCAGGATGCGCTTAATCGTGGCCTTCACCCACAGCAGACCGGACAGAACGACCCATACGATGCTCAATAGCCATAGGACGAGCCACCAAAATCCGACATGCGGAGCGGTCGCGCCATGCGGGAACAGGTGCGCGGCGAGGATGTGTAGAATCCTGTTCACCTCGAACAGCCCGGAGAACAGGGCAACGGCTTTCAGCACGAGGGAAACCCTGTCCACGGGTCGAATCAGGATCCGGATGAGGCTCTGTTTCAGACCTCGAAGGAGTTTCAGGATCGTGGTTTGCGCATCAATGTAGACATGTTCCAACGCGAAGGGAAGAAGACGTTTCCACATATCGACCTCCTGGTTGGCTCTAGTATTGGCGGTGGGCTCATGGTTACATCGGTAAGGAGGACGAGGATCAGAAATAAGCTCAGGGAGATTGGCTGAACTTTTTTCGCTGCGCCGGCGTCCGTGTTCTGGCAAGTATCTCGAGGTGCAGGAAGCGATTTCGTGCATTTGCATATCCAGCAGACAATTCATCACTACGGCTACTTTGGCGTGTTTTCCATTCTGCTGCTCGAAATGGTGGGCATTCCGTTTCCCGCCGAAACCACGCTGACGATCTCCGGTATCGAATGGACCCAAGGGGTCTTCCAACTTGTCCCACTTCTCGTGGCGGCGGCCACAGGCAACTCGATCGGCTCCATCATTGCCTATTGGATCGGACGGCTTCTGGGGCGACCTGTCATCGTTCGGTGGGGAAAGTACGTGGGCATCACGAGCGAACGGCTGGATAAGGCCAACGGAGTGTTCCATAAGTATGAGGCGACGGTGGTGTTGTTTTCGAAATTCATCGCGGGCATTCGCGTTTTGGTGCCCTATTTGGCGGGCATCAACCGGATGTCGTTTGGTCTTTTCGCGCTCTATACGACGATCAGCGCCGTGGTCTGGTCGGTCCTCTTTATCCTTCTGGGCCGGTATCTGGGGATCGAATGGTCGCGGTACCATCAGGTGCTGCACCAATACATGGTCCCGGGGATCATCGTTCTGGTCCTGCTTCTTGGCTTGATCGTGTATTGGCGCAAACGGCGCCAGAAGTAGGGAAGGGCTGACGTTTTACCGCTTGAGCATTCGATCTTCGCCAAGCGTCTGGATCAGTTGGGATACCCGGCGGGCGAGTTCGTCGAGCACGTTCTCATCGCTCACTCGGCTTTTTCCCAAAGCGCCGCGACGGATGTAGGCGGAAACATGCACCCGTCCCTTTCTCTTTCGCACGGTTGTGACGGTATATAGTCTGCCATGCAGGTATACCGTCACCGGAAACGCCAAGCGGTTATGCCTAATGTTTACGATCGGGTTCACCGCGCACACCCGCTTTCTTTAAGGATAATACCGACCATGCCGAAACATCCTCGTGGCTTTGACCTCGCACGCACCGCTATCCCTTGACTTCACTCACGGCCAACGAGTGGCGGTGACGGCAGAACCTTTCGAACTAACCTTCCACTGATCGTCACATGGAGCAGTATCATTTTAGTTGAGTCAACAAACTCGTAATTCTGGAAAGAATGATAAAAAAGGAAGAAGGAATCCAGATGCGAGTGTACGACAAAGAATTCAAAGAAGAAGCAATAAAATTGTCTTATGAAATCGGGCCAACAGCGGCCTCCGAACAACTGGGGGTTCCGTCCACAACGCTGTACACATGGCGGAGCCAAAGCAAGAAGCATGGATCCTTGGCATTTGTAGGGAGTGGCCACCAGCGTATCGATCCGAAAACCGCCGAGTTGAAGGGGTTGGAAAAAAAGATCAAGGAATTGGAATCCGCCAATGATATCCTGAAAAAAGCGTTAGCTTTTTTCGCAGAGAGCCAAAAGAGGTAGCTGCACGAGACTTGTTTCGTTTTATAGGGATTCAAAAGGAAAAAGACGCCACCAAGCACAGCGTGAAGGAAATGTGTAAGGTTTTGCAGGTCAGCGAAGCTGGCTACTATCGCTGGCGGCGTACTCAAAACAGGCCCTATAAATACGATGATCTTTTGGCGAAGATCCGTCAGATTCGTGCAGAAAACAAAGACTATGGAGCATACCGAATTTACTTGGCCTTGCAACTGTTCCACGGCTATATCGGTACCTATAATGTCGTCCGGAGACTTTGCAAAACCCATCAACTGATGCTGAAGAAGAACCATCATGCCCAGGGAACGACCAAGGCTGATCCTGCTGCACAAGCGAGCGAAAATCTGATTAAGCAGGATTTCACTGCCACGGCCCCCAATCAAAAGTGGCTGGGGGATATCACGGAGATCCCCACGGCGGAGGGCAAGCTGTATGTCAGCGCCGTATTGGATTGTTATGATGGCGCAATTGTAGGATTTAAGATGGCGGATCACATGAGAGCCGAACTCTGTGTCGCGTCATTCACCTTGGCTGTCCAAAAGCATCAAGCCTTTGGCATGACGTTTCACAGTGATCGAGGAAGCCAGTTTACCAGCAAGGTGTACCGAGAAACCTTGGCCAGGTATGGTGCGGTGCAAAGTATGAGCCATACCGGAAGATGCTACGACAACGCCAGAATGGAGTCTTTTTTTGCCACGCTGAAAAAAGAGTGCATTTACAAGGTCAAAACAGAAACATTGAAGATGGAGGTGGTCAAAAGCATGGTTTTCCGGTTTATCGAAATTCACTATAATCGGAAACGAATTTACACAACCAACGATGGTTATCCACCTTTGATGAAACGTCGTCAGTATTACCGAGACCAGCTATCCGAGGTGGTATAAAAAGCGGGTAGCTAAGTTCTTGCTCCCAACATCTGTCGCAAGACCGTTTTTCATTTTGTTTAGGAATTCATTCGTCAAGGTCAGGTCGTATTTTCCAGAAAAGTACGTCTGGAAAATCTCCACCTTTCCCTTGACTTCACCCACCACCCCTAGGCGTAGCCATAGACCGGTATTACGAGTTTCGGGGCTAAACTAAATTTGACAATTCCAACAGCTGTTACGAGTCCAACCGCCACCCGTACGGCATCCAACTCCCATTGAATACTCCCTCAAAGACGAGCACCGTCGCCAGATAGTACGGTAGGATGGACACTCCGGCCGTCCACATGTAGGGAATCCACGTGAAGGGGGGACATGGCAAGCGCGTAATTGACCACAATCCCAGGGATGAGCAACAGACGAATCAGAAGAATGCGCCAAGCTCCGTGTCCGATGACCCATTGTACGCGGACGAACATGGGGGCGCGATCCACCAAAAACCGGCCTAACCGGCGGGCTATGACAAACGTCATGGCTGTCTCGAGCAGACACCCAGTGATTGCATATCCCAATCCCCACCAGACGTCGTACACCTTCAAACACGCGAGAACGAAGCCTTCGGACGGTAAGGGGGTCATGCAAAGGAACGCGACCAGAACGATCCATACATACGCCTATCGGGCCCATATTCTGAATGAAGACAGACAGGGTTCCTTGTCGATCCACGACAAGAAAAGCTGCAGCTACGACTGAAGCAACAAGCAGGGCTGAAATCCATCTCGCCCCTTCATGGCTACACATCCCGAACCGTGTCCGTCTGTCGGCCACCATATCGGAAGAGCCGGAGTCCGATTTTCGTGATCCAACGTACATACTTTTCAAACCGCCAGGCGATCATGCTGGAGAACAAACCGACCACAACGCCCGCCACGACATCTGTCGGCCAGTGCAGTCCCACATATACCCGAGCAATGGCCACTAGTATAGCCAGTGCCATAAAACTGCGCCGAATCCAGATGGGTCCCCTCCGATACACGCCGAAGGCAAAGGCAAAACTGCCGGATGCGTGATCACTCGGAAACGAGGCGTCGTTCGAATGGGCAATCAACTGGTGAAATGTCCCGTTTGGCAAGACGGCAAACGGCCTCGGTCGAAACCAGATGTGCGAAATGACCACGTTCACGACCAGGGCCAAGATACCTGCTAATACAGAGACGATGAGCCCGTGGCGTATTTTGGAGTCCTCACGTGGTAATGTGAACCAAGCCACTATAAAGAGCGCCGCATACAAAAAGGGAGCATCCTTGGCCAACACGATCATGATCGCATCGAGGATCGCCACATGACCAGACAGATTGTTTACAAAATGATATAGTACTACATCAAAGCTATTCATTTGCTCGTTCCTCTCCGCCAGTTATATCGCATGACGAAAACCCTGTGCTTTCGTGCACGCGCACTTACTGACGACAGTAGGATCTCAAAAGTTCACGATGCGCGTCTAAGCTCATTCATCGTCTGGAAGCGGTTATCTTGTAATGACATCTTCCCGGCGTGGCCCGACGGAGATTAGGCGAATGGGGACTCCGATCACCTATTCGATCCACTCTACATAGCGTCTAGCTGCTTCAGGAAGCTCCGCATAGGCGCATACCGTCGAAACGTCAGTCTTCCACCCTGGCATGGTCTTCAAGACAGGGGTGGCCGCGTCCAACTTCGCCGTCACGGGAAATTCGGTCGTGGGTTCCCCCTTGACCCGATAGGCGACACAGATGGGGACCTCAGCCAGATAGCCCAGCACATCCAGATTGGTCAGCGCCACCTCCGTGGCTCCTTGCACTTGGCAACCATAGCGAGTGGCCACGGCGTCAAACCGGCCCACGCGTCTCGGCCGCCCGGTCATACGGCGACGAGGCGGCAAAGGCGACTGCGGTGGTAAAACCCACGCTCAGCGCTACCACCGTTGCGATCCCGAGCAACGTTTTATTCATAAAGTACTCATCCTCCTCGAAATTAGTTCCCTGCACCTAACCATTCGGCACAAGGAACTTGTTTTTATACTTCACCTTATAAGACCGCCGATGCGCCAAAAAAGTTGCATCCCACATGTGCAAAAATACGAGAGTGCAACCAGAGTTCCCGCCGCGTCTGAAGCAAGAGACGGGCACAGGAGTATCCTTGGCACGCCGCGCCTTATGCATTTTTAAGTTAAGGAAACAGCGATAACCCCGGACATACGAGAAGTCAACGCATGATGGCCATATGTCAGCGAGTTCATTGAGAGTTCATTCTTCCGGCACGCCGAGCAGCATTCGCGCTGCAAAAACCGCGAATCGGCGCAACTCCTCACCGCCCGCCTCCGTAGTTTAGGCCACCCATAGAAATAGGAGGTTCCATCTGTCCTTCGGTACCAGTGCCTTCAACTGCTCCTTGATGTCGTCTTTGATCTCTTCCGACTGAATCATGGGTGTTCAGTCAGCATCATAGAAATCTTCGACCAGCTTCTCCGCCAACAATGTCAACGCTACATCGCCCGTCAGCATCCCCGCCCTCCATCCGCGTTGCGTCTGAGAATACCTCTCCCAGCTTGACGTCAGCAAGTCCAATTGCAATTCTTGTTGTGGCACCGTCATGGCACCCTGGCATGGTTTCCCGTAGGTAACATGAGACTGTACGATGCTGCAGCAGGGTGGCGACTCGAATCGCCGCCCTTTGCGTTTTCCAGCAGCGTCACACCATGCCCAGTTTCACGTCGCTTATCCCGGCGTCCACCTGATTGAATCTCCGTCCCCCGTATCCGATTTGCCGCTTGATGGCTATACCTTTACACGATGCTGACTGTCGACCAGCTTTGCGCCTTGCTGCACGATCAGCCGGACAGCATGTACCAGACTCTCGGCAAGATGAGAAAGAGGGACTGGGTACAACCCATGCGCCTGGCCTTTCTGCGCCGCAACGTGAAAGGGTGGGTGCTGACCAAAGAGGGACTTCCGTTTGCGTTTGGACTGACGAAGGAAACCCGTGCAGGACTCCTTCGGCAGCAGGGCAACCTGCCGGACGATTCCAGCCATTTGGGCCGTCTCCGAACTCCACATGGAAACGGACGGCATTTTGCAAGCGGTTTGGAACGGACCATGGGAACACCGGGAATCGTTGAGGGACTGTCCGAACATCGACTGCGACACATACCGTGACATGGTGCCACTTGGGAGGCAGACCCGTCTTCCCCTGTTTGTAAGAGGATGAACGACTTCTTATCGTGAATCTGCGAATTCGCTGCAAATCAATTCACTGGCAACCAATTTGCTTGCTGCCCCCTTGACGCGCACACTTGCCTCACGTTCGCGTTCAATGCCTCAGTCCTACCCTACGCATCAATGTCCTGATCGCGCCACGTGCGCGCAAGGGGCGCGACACGGCCCGTCTTCCTACGGGAAGAAAATACGCCTGCGGCGATATTTCGGGAAAGCCCATCCAGACGGATCGACATCGTCGACAGCGGCCGAGACGTGATGGGGATGGCCGTAGCATGCACCCCGGAGTGCGCCCCCGATTGCAAAAATAGAATCGTGTCAAAGTTCCCCGCCACCCCCTCGAAGGAAGGGGTGTTTTCGTTGTCTCCGTGTCGCGGGAGGAGGAATCGGCCATGGTACGAGACATCGCGCCGCATTTTGACAAGCAGGTTCCGTATATAGATGTACCGATGAGGGGGCGCAGCGCCATGCATGTCAAAATTATCGAAGGCGAATGGGCTGACAAACGGCGGGCGGCTTGCTATAGTTATCTACGAATCTTGTATATGCGAAGGCAGGCGCAAGGAGGTGCCGACCATGCCGACGGCGATCTATGTGCGGGTGTCGACGGAGGATCAGGCGAAACACGGGTACAGCATCCCGGATCAGATTCGACAATGCCGGACGAAGGCCGGTGAGACGGACATCTGGGAGTACGTGGACGAGGGGGTGTCGGGCGAGTTTCTGGATCGCCCAGCCCTGTTACGGTTGCGACAGGATGTGCACGACGGACTGATTGATACGGTGGTGTGCTACGATCCGGACCGGCTGTCGCGCAAACTGGCCCATTCGCTCCTGGTGGCCGAGGAGATCGAGAAGCGGGCGCGGCTTGTGTTTGTCAACGGCGAATTTGCGAAGACTCCGGAAGGGATGCTGTTCTACCAGATGCGCGGCGCAGTGGCGGAATTTGAAAAGGCGAAGATCACCGAGCGCATGGCGAGCGGACGGCGGCAGAAGGCGCGTCAGGGCAAGGTGGTGCGCGACTTTCAAATCTATGGGTATCGCTATGACAAGGAGACGGCGCAGTTGCGTGTGCACGAAGAGGAGGCGGCGGTCGTTCGTCTCATCTTTGATCTGTTCACCAAGCCGAGCGCGGCGGCGCAGGGAATCAACGGCATTGCGAACCATTTGACGCGCCAGGGCATCCCGACCAAGAAGCATGTGGGCGTCTGGCATCGGCAGGTGGTGCGCCAGATCCTTCACAATCCGGCGTACATCGGCGAACTATACCAAAATCGGTGGAACGCGGAGGGAATGCTCGGTAATCCGTTTCGTAACGAGGACGAGAAGATTCACCTGAAGGCGCGCCCGCGTTCCGAATGGATATACACGCCATGCCCGGCGATTGTGGAGGAAGCGCAGTGGCGCTACGCCCAGCAGTTGCTCACGACATCAAGACGAAGGTGGGCGGGTCAGTCTCGACATGAGTACTTGCTGTCGGGGTTGGTGCGTTGCGCAGACTGCGGCAACACGATGACCGGACGGCGGGCGAAGAACTGGGGGCGCTTCGTGTACGAATACACGTGTGTGAAAAACACGGCGGGAGCCAAGCACAAAGGGTGCGGACATCGCTTGATCTGCGAGGATCTGGATGGACAGATCTGGCAGCAGATGCAGGCATGGCTGACCGCGCCGGAGGAGCTGGCTACGGCGATCAACGAGGAGCCTTTGCAAACGCCGTACGAACAGGACGAGTGGGAGCGGGTGTGCCGGGACATCGAACGCAATGAGCGGGGGCAACAGCGTCTCTTGGCGTTGGTGACCGAGGAGGACGGTCTCGATCTGGGCGACATTCGGGACAAGCTCAAGGAGCTCAAAGCGCATCGTGCGCAAGGGGAGGCCCGGAAGGTGGAACTGGAAACGATTCTTGCGGCGCAGGCAGAGCGAGACGGGAGCCGACAGACCGTGCAAGAAGCGGTCGAACATTATCTGGCGGTGCATCCTGAAGAACTGACCGAGGGGCAGAGGCGGGAGATCCTGCGGATGGTGGTGCGCGAGATCCGGGTGTACAAAGACGGGCGGGTCGACGTGTTCACCTTTTGACGGTGGACGCATAGGCTAGCCATCGTGAAGATCCTGCTTAATATATGGGATTATTAACCGCTACCATTAGACATTTATATAGAAATCCTAATGCATCTGCGTTCATCCAAAAAGCACCGAAAAGACGTGTATCTATCGGATCGAATCGGTGTGGACAAAGATGGGAACGAATTGACGATTGCCGACTTGCTTGGGTCGGACCCGGATGCTGTGGAAGACATGGTTGACCTTTCGTGGGAAAAGCAAAAAGTTTTCGAGCTGATGCCAAGTCTTCCCGAGCGAGAACGGGAGGTCCTCTGTAAGCGGTATGGACTCCCCGAAGGGGAAGAGAGAACACAGCGCGAAATTGCCAAAGAGTTGGGGATTTCGCGCTCTTACGTGTCACGCATTGAGCACCGCGCACTGACGACGCTTTACCAACACATGCATGGTGGCACCACGAATTCGGCTATGCTAGAGTAGGGAGCGACTCGTACGCTTGAAACAGTACAGGTTTTGTAGAGAGGAGAGTCTGCTGAAACCAGCACTCCGATGACTCAGTGGCTAAAAAACTATTTGCCGGACGAATACGTTTCGTCCGTTTACGATCTTTCCCTGGACGAGCTCTGGCGGCAAGGGCGCCGGCTTCTCCTTTTTGACTTGGACAATACTTTGGTTCCTTGGAATCATGGAGAGGTTTCGGAAGAGCTCATGAACTGGTTGGACTTGGCGCGTGAGCGTGGTTTCTTTGTGTGTATTTTATCGAACAACCGAGGGACGCGCGTCCGGCAGTTTGCGGAACGCATTGGCAGCGACTATATCGCCGAAGCGAGGAAACCCAAAGACATTGCATTTCTACAGGCAATGGAACGATTTCAATGTACACCTGAGATGACGGTTATGATTGGAGACCAATTGTTTACGGATGTCCGCGGTGGAAATCGCGTGGGTGCTCGAACGGTTCTCGTTCTTCCGATTTCTCGGAGGGAATGGTGGGGAACACGATGGAATCGGCGCGCGGAGCGCGTCATTCTCTATTGGTTGCGGCGTCGATACGCGCTTCGCACACCGAATCGAAGGGAGAAGACGAGGAATTGAGACAATGTCAGGGATGCGGAGCAGTGTTGCAGACGGTCGATAGCACTCAACCCGGATATGTGGTGCAAAGCGCGCTCAGTAGAGACCATCCACTCTGTCGGCGCTGTTTTCGAATTCGCCACTACGGCGACTTTGGAGAGGTTTCGGTGAGCCCCGAAGAATACCGGGCGGAAGTTGCGAAAATCAGGGAGAAGCCGGGGCGTGTCATTTATGTGTTGGATGTGTTTGACTTGGCCGGGTCGATTCTTTCAGACATTGCACCGTACTTTGAAGGCAGTGCCGTCGATGTTGTTGTGAACAAAATTGACTTGCTACCTCGCGAGGTTAAAGTTCATCGATTGGAGACGTGGATTCGCCAGACCGTACAAGCATCTGGGGTTAAGGTTGCTCGAGTTTTTTTTGTGTCGGCACAGAGTGGTCAAGGAGTGGACGCATGGAAAGCCGCCCTCACACAGGTGACAGAGGAGTTTGTGTATGCTGTCGGTGCTGCGAATGTTGGCAAATCGACGTTGCTCAATCGCCTAGTTCCGGGCGACCTAGGAGGGACTTCTGAAACGTTTACGATGTCTCGCCTGCCTGGCACCACGCTGCGGATGGTCGGGCAGTCCATTCAACTCGCTGGAAAGACAAAAATTTTATTTGATACACCAGGACTGGTTCGCAAAGAGCGCATTTCCGAACGTCTTTGCCCCAATTGTCTGGCGCAAACTGTTCCGCGTGCACGAATCCGGCCTCGCGTATTTCAACTCCGTCCAGAGCAGACGCTCTTCTTAGGGGGCTTGTGTCGGTTCGATTTCGAACACGGAAAACCGCAATCGGTCGTACTCTATGTCAGTAACGAGCTGCCCATTCATCGAACAAAATTGGAGCGGGCAGATGACATCTTGACGACTCGACAGCAGGAGGTGTTGAAAATCCCCTGCCGTTCGTGCCAAATGAGAGCACTTGCCAGTCAGCCACACGCCTTTGCTTCGGTTGGAATTCCAGCTGTGAAAGGGGCTCTGCGGATTGGGCGCAGAGGGTCCGATTTAGTCTTGCCTGGGCTTGGGTGGATATGTCTTTCCGGGGACGATGTGGTGGGTCGCTTGTGGACACCACAAGGAATTGTTCCATCGGAGAGGCGACGCCTGATTGGCGATGTCAGTCGCCCATTCAGCACTGCGAAAACGCGTAGAAGGATTCTTTCTACGTCTCGGACGGTTGCAGAGCGGCCCCGTTGGTCAGGGAGATGAAGAGCGTGGGGAAGGACCAGACGTCAAAACTATGCTGCGGTTTGCTCGGTTGGCCTGTGTCGCACTCTGCCTCTCCTGCCATGATGTCGAAGGCTTTTGACGTGTTGGCCATGGAAGCGGTGTACGTCCCTTTCGCCGTTGCTCCCAATCGCCTTTCGGACGCGGTTCGGGGACTATCCGCATTGGGGGTCGTCGGTGTTAACGTCACCATTCCGCACAAAGAGGCGGTGTTTGCACTCGTGGCTCGGCGCACGGAGGTGGCTGAGCTTGCCCGAGCCGTCAATACCGTGCTCTTTCATCCGGACGGAGCGATTGGTCACAACACCGACGTGGTCGGGTGGTGGGACTCGGTGAGGACTTTGCTTGACAAACGCCCCCATCCACGCATGCTCATACTGGGTGCCGGAGGTGCGGCCGCCGCCGTTGTGGCGGCCCTTTGCACTTATCATCCTGAGGCGACCGTCGTTTTGACATCGAGATCGACCGAACGTTGTCAACAGCTGATGAAACGCTTTGAAGACCGCATCAGGGTGACGGATGTTCCATGGACAGAGCGGACGAGTGCTGCAGCGCATGCGGACATGGTGGTCAACACCACACCACTTGGCATGTGGCCAGAGAGCGATGCATCGCCGCTCCCGGAGACGTTCGTCTGGTCGGACGAACAGATTGTCCAAGACATTGTCTACCGCCCGATGCAGACGCGTCTCTTGCAACAGGCGGCGGCATCGCGAGCGACTGTTTTGGACGGAGTTGGAATGCTCGCTGGACAGGGCGCGGCATCGTTAAAGTTTTGGTTTGACGTGGATGCTCCCGTCAAAGAGATGGAAGTTGCCGTTCGCGATTTCATCATGCGTGCTGACCTGCGTGCTGAATCGGGTGCTCGTGGCGGTGTCCCCGCAGATGAAACGCCGCCCGTGTGATATACTTTGACAAAAAGAGGACGATGACCATGCTATCAAACCAACAACGGCGCTACTTGAGAATATTGGCCCAGGCGACAAAGCCTGTCGTGAACATAGGCAAGAGCGGGATCAGCGGAAATTTACTTGAACAAGTAGAATTGGCTCTAGAAGCGCATGAGTTGGTCAAAATTTCTGTGCTGGAGACGAGTCCCATGCCGCGCGATGACGCAGCAAAGGCGGTGTCGGAAGTGACGGGAGCCGAGATTGTGCAGTGTATTGGGCGCGCCGTCGTGCTCTATCGGCCTTCGGAGTCGCACAAGACGATTGAGTTGCCAGTTCCGTGAGCGGCCAAACGGTGGTCTTGTTTGGAGGTACATTCGACCCTCCCCATCTTGGTCATTTACTGATGGCTACGCTGGCGCACGAGCAGTGCGATGCGCCCGTCTGGCTTTCACCGGCTCCGCTGCCGCCGCACAAGTTGGAACTGTCGCCGCTACCATTTTCCTGGCGTCTCGAGATGTTGCGGGAACTCGTCAAGGGACAGTCGGGGCTTGAAGTTCAGGCGTTGGAGTTACAGTTGCCACGTCCGTCCTACACAGTCGATACCCTGCGCTATTGCCGTGAGAATTTTCCACAATATCGCTTTCTATTCCTGATGGGAGCCGACAGTTTGCACACGCTACCCAGTTGGAAAGGGTCGGAGGAAATGGCGGAGCAGACTGAATTTGTCGTGGCGGCTCGGTCCGGGTATCCGTTTGAGCAAACGGTCAGACAATGTCGGAAGGCATTGCCGCAAGTGCGCGTGAAGTTGTTGGAAATGCCACTCGTGGACATCTCCTCGTCCTGGATTCGAGGTCGGTTGAGTCGCGGGCAATCTCTGTGCGGACTCGTTCCACCTGCTGTCGAAAAATTATTGCGGCAAGCAGTTCAAGCGAATTCCTGAAGGCATAGAGGGAGAGGAGACCGAGACTTGGAACTAGAGCAGACCTTGGCGAGAGATGCAGAGATTGCGCTCAGCAAAGACCGATTTTCGCATGTGCAAGGTGTTGTTGAGACTGCCGAACAGTTGGCTTCGCTGCATGGGGTAGACCGGGTGTCCGCCCGCCTCGCGGCATGGCTTCATGACTTGGCACGCGAGTGGCCGGAAGCTAAACTGGAGATGGAGGCAGAAAAAATAGATGTTCCTAAGGGATTTGGTGCAATTCCCACGCTTTTGCACGGCCCGGTTGCAGCACATTTGGGAAGAACGGTGTACGATATAGGCGATGCCGATATTCTTCATGCTGTCACATATCACACCACCGGAAGCCTCGGCATGGGGATGTTGGATAAAGTGCTTTTCTTGGCGGACACGATAGAACCCGGACGCCGGTTTCCCGAAGTAACGGCGATTCGGGAATTGAGTCAAGTCAGCTTAGATGATGCGATGTTGTTGGCGTTGGACAGTTCTCTGAAATATTTACTCGCGGTCAAGAAACAGATATTTCCTCTGACCGTGATGGTTCGGAATGAATATCTGGAGAAAGTACAAAAAGCGTAGGTTACAGAACGAAAAGGAGAGTGGCGATGACTCGCTCAATAGCAGAACTGGCGGTGGAAGCGGCGAATGCGGCGTCTGACAAAAAGGCAAAAGATATTCTTGTCTTGGACATTCGTGATTTGACGCCAATGGCGGACTATTTCGTCATCTGCTCTGCGACTTCAGGTACACAGGTGGAAGCGGTGGCTCGCTCGGTTCGAGAGAGAATGAGCGAACTCGGCGCGCACTGCAAAGGTGTGGAAGGAGTGGCGGAAGCTCGCTGGGTTCTCATGGACTTCGGCGATATCGTCGTTCATATTTTTCGGCCAGAAGAGCGCGAGTTTTATCATTTAGAGCGCCTATGGGGAGATGCGGAGCAAGTACCCTTTGAGGCGCAAGCCTGAAGTCATGACAGAAGATGGTAACAATCGGTTGATTCATGAGCCCTATGCAGAATTGGCGGCAGTATACGATGAAATGCTTCCAGATGAAGAGTTTTACGCACAGTGGTTGGCTTTGTTGAGAGCAGAGTGGCATTCAACTCAGCCAGCCTCGGTGGTCGATCTCGGTTGTGGCACGGGGGTACTTGCCGTCGCCATGGCCCAGGCTGGCTGGTCAGTGATCGGCGTGGATGGGTCGGAAGCGATGTTGGCAGTGGCGAGTGAGCGGGCGATTGAGGAGCGAGCAACCGTTTCCTTGAGATGTATGGACTTGCGGAGCTTTCATTTGTCCAGTCCGGTTGAGGTGGCTGTTTGCACACGGGACGTTTTGAATTATTTGCTGACGGAATCGGACTTAGAATGCGTCGTTCGACGGGTACACGATGCACTGGTACCTGGTGGGAAATTTTTCTTTGATGTTTTAGGCCCGAAGCGGGTTCGGCAACTTGCCGATGGGGTCTGGCATGTGGTGACAGATGCCACAGTGTTACTGCATCTCACGGAAGTAACGGAAGTAGCGGGTGAGTGCGGACGGCCCATCATTTCTCACGACATTACCTGTTTCTCGAAAGTCGATGATGGCTATTATGAGCGTTTTGATGAGTGTCATCTTCAGAGATTCTATACGGCGTCAGTCCTCGCGTCCGTCCTGCTTCGTCAGGGATTTCAAGTGGCGGCTGTTTACAGTGATTTTCACAAACACAATGCGGTTCTGGGGGCAGAACGAACGACCTTGGACTCCGTTGACTTTGACGATGCAGACCGCATGATTTTTGTCTGGGAGCGATTGGGCTGACGCGGATTCCGTATCTCATCGCCAGGAGTTGTTTCTCTTTGTGAATGTGGTACAAGAATCAATAAGACTGTCTGCATGCGAAACAGGCGCAAAACATCAGCTAGAGAAATCTCTCTCATACGGACTGGGAGGGATTTTTTATGTGGAACGGCGAAGATTCATCGGAAGTTGGACAAAGTCGGCAGTGGTCGAAAGTGGAGTGGGGTTTTGAGGACTCTGTCCGGGAAGAAGCTATCGAGCGGGCTTCTCTGCTTCATGTGACAGACAATGCTGTCGATGGTGGACTGGAGGACACTGTTCGTGCGCGCCAAACGGGGGTGTTTCGGTGGGCCATGCTGACTGCGTGTGTTTCGCTGATTCTGTTTTTTGGTATGTTGACTTTGAAGGCTTTTGCAATACCGCACTCTCACATGGCAGTAGCTGTCGCGCCAGTTGCCACGTCCCCTGCGCCGTCTCTTCAAGTCGATGTGGGAGGAGACGTTCATAAACCAGGGGTGTACACACTTCAGGGAGACGCGCGTGTCGAGGATGCCGTCCGGGCAGCGGGGGGCTTCCTACATGCGGCGGACATGGAGGGGGTCAATTTAGCACAGCCATTGATGGATGGCCAAGAAGTGTTCATTCCTCGGATGTCAGCGACGGCAGTGCCAGCGGTGGCTAATCGAGGCGCTGGCACTCTCGTCACTTCGCCCAGTGGTCTGTCGACTGCGTCGTCTTCTAGTTTAGGAAATTCCAGTACGCACCATCAAGGCAGACGACTCGCGAAATCTAAAAAAACTCCACTTGGCTTGAAAATTGATCTCAATACGGCAGACGCAGCAACGCTTCAAACGTTGCCCAAAATTGGTCCGGGCCGAGCTCGCGAAATTTTAGCCTACCGACAGTACCATGGCAGTTTTCACTCCGTTTCTGATTTGCGAAACATTCGAGGCATTGGACCGAAAATTTTTGCTGACATTGCTCCGTATTGTGTGGTTCAGTGAACACTCTTCGCATGGGGCAATGGCTGTGGGCGGCCAGTTCTTCTTGGACACCGCGACGTTCTGTTGTGGCCCTCTGGCTCTCGACTTGCGCCATCGAAACAGGGAGCATGGTGGCACGTGCTCGCGGTAGCATGATGTGGCTGTCGATATGCGTCGCAACAAGTTTGTCTTTGACTGGGCTTCTTCTGTACCGGCAAAGATTTCGTAAACCATTGGTCTGTCTATCGCTGATGTCCATGGCCGTTGCCTCTCCTTACGGCTGGATGCGCGAAGCCGCGCATCCAGCCTACGTCCCCGCTCCCATGGAGCAACGCGTCCCGCTTGTAGCCTCGGTGACGACGACGGAGGTAAAAGGGGATTGGGAAATTGTCTTTTTGACGGTTGAGGCCGTAGAGACGCCGTTTGGGAATCGCCAGTGTCGTGCTTCTGCTGTATGGGTTCCTGGTCCACGGGACCGACTGCCGTATCATCGTGGGGAAGTCCTCCACCTCAGCGGATTTTTCGTACCAGATACGTCAAGTAAGCCAGGGACTCTGTGGATGCGCTGGTTATCCCCTGAGGTAAAATTTATCGGTATCTTGAAGTCTTCGCAGGTTACCTCGGCCAATGTGTCACTCCTTATGCAGAAACGGCTTTCCAATTCTCTATCCTCCGTGGCACCGTCTGGGAAGCGCAGTGAAACATCCCTGCTCACTGCACTTTTGGTTGGAGATGCGGAGTCGGACGAGGCCGTCAAGCGCCTTTTTCTGGAGGCCGGTATTCTACACGTCATCACCGCGAATGGAACGAATTTAATGCTCCTTCTCGAGGTCCTGCACCGGCTTGAGTCGCCGTTTTATCGCGTTGTGCCGAAGTGGAATCAGCGACGTACACCCGTGATTTTACTGATTGTAGGCGGTTATGTCGTTCTCTGTGGCGGGACGGTTTCTATCGTTCGCGCGGCGGTGATGGCTGTCCATCGTCTGCTCGGAGACATCTGTGGACGGCGACCGCGGGCCCATGCATCCTTGGCGGTTGCCGCATGGACGATGGCTGTGGCGGTTCCGTCGCGCGCACTCTCGGCGACTGCGATTCTCTCGTTTGTAGCGGTTGCAGCGGTACTGCAGGCCGTACCACGTGCAGGTCAGCGGGATCGCCATCGACCATGGTGGGTCCGAGTTTTTCGTCGATTGGTATGGCTGGCACGGGTGACGGTGATAGTAGAGTTGTACGTGGAGCCTCTGACGGTTGCACTGTTTGCGCAGTGGACACCCTATGCGGCACTGACGAATTGGCTCGCCGACCCGACACTCATTCTTCTCATCGGTCCTTTGTTGGTCTTTGCGGGCTTGGCTGCGCTTGTGCCAGTTCTGCCCTTCGTCAAAGTGCCAGCACAGATGCTGGGAATGGCTCTGACGGCGGTGGTTGGCGGTCTCGTGCGCGTGTTAAAAATAGTCGTTGCCTGGCCGCACGCTCTCGTCGTGCTTCATCCGCCTAATTTGGCCTGGTTTATTCTCTACTACGGGGTCCTGAGCGGTGTTCCTCCGTTGTTTCGTGCGCGTGCCCAGATCTTTTCAAAACGTTCTTGGCGCCGCTTACGCGCCTTCTTGAGCCTTCCTCTAACGCACTGAGCCGTGTCTCTGGAAGGGAGAAGTCATGACGGAAATGTGGTATGATGGTGCTTGGTTGATGTGAAGGATTTCACAACCGAGCGGGATTGTCGCGACCCAATAGGAGCGGCGGACAGAGAGTGCCGGGACGCTCTAGAGCTGGCGGGCGAGCATACTGAAATGAAGGGGACTTGAATCATGGCGAAACTGGTGGTGCTTGGCGGCGGCTATGCTGGCATGATGGCGGCGTCGCATTTGGAACAGTTGGGGGACGAGTTTACACTGGTCAATGCCAATGACTATCACTATTTGACGACTTTATTGCACGAGGCAGCTGGCGGGCGCAGCGGTCCATCCAATTACTCCATCCCAATCTCCGACATTTTGACGAAGCGGACTTCGCATTTGGTGGTGGACAAGGTCACCCACATTGACCGCGAGAAGAAGAAAGTCACGCTCGAAGGTGGGGAGTTGGATTACGACTACTTGGTCGTAGCCATCGGCTGGGTGCCTGAATACTTCGGCATACCAGGTTTGGCAGAACACAGCTTGGGGATTCGGGATTTGGACACAGCTGCAGGTATTCGCAGTCACATCGAAGCGCAGTTTGCAGAGTACAAGAAGTCCGAGGACTTGCGGCATCTCCGGATTGTGGTCGGCGGGGCAGGCCTCACTGGCATCGAATTAATGGGCGAATTGATGGAGTTTTTGCCGAAACTCTGTTCACAACTGGATATTGATTTTTCTTTGGTCGATGTGCAGTGCATCGAGGCTATGCCGTCGATTCTTCCTCAAGTACCTGAATCGTTGCGAGGTGTGGCCGCCAATACCTTAACGTCAAAAGGAGCTAAGCTACGCATCGGCACAAAAATTCTCAAAGTGGAAGCTGGAGTCGTACATTTAGATGGGGCGGATCCGGTCGAGGCAGGAACCATCATTTGGACTGGTGGAGTGCGCGCCAATCCACTGCTGTCAGAGTTGGGCTTTACCTGTGACCGTCGCGGTCGTGCTAAAGTCAATCCGTTTCTACAGTCTGTGGACGATGAGAGAGTCTTTGTGGGTGGAGACAGCGCATGGTGTGATGACGAAGCGGGTCGGCCTTTGCCTCCGACAGCTCAGGTTGCCTCCCAGATGGGTGCGTTGATTGGTCATAACTTGCATGTGTTGGCGCGCGGCATGGCTACCGAGATGAAACCGTTCCACGCCTCCTTGAAAGGTACGCTTGCGTCGCTGGGACGTGATACGGGCGTTGGCGATATGGGCGGTATTCCAGTTCGGGGAATGGTGGCAAGCATCGCCAAGGAAGCAACAAAGGTCAAGTATCTGTGGGAACTGGGCGGGCTTCGTCTGACGGCGGATAAAACTAAACAAGTTGTACAAATGTAAGCACAGTCTGTGTTGCCTTGTGCAGACTGTTTGATGTGTCTGCAGACGATGTTGGCTTGTTTCTAGAGTAGCCGGGTTTGTGCGGTCTCCTAGATGGACGGGAGGGGCAGCAGTGACTGTGATGGACGCACTGGCTCGCCTGCAGGCGGGCAAACACGACCCGATTTATACTCTCCTTGGAACTGACGGAGCAGTGCTCAACTATTTTGTGAGTAGGGTAGTTCAGGCGGCTCCAGGCGGAGGAGCCGCTTTGAGACAAGATGTTTATTTCGATGAAGGTGGTGTAGAAGAAGCGCTCTACACCGCCTTTTCGCCGTCCCTTTTCGGGGATCACACGGTCGTGTTTTTAAGACGAGTTCCACTCCAGTCCTCGAGTGGCAAAGGCAAGTGGGACAGTACCTCGTTAGAAGACTACGTTGAAAACCCATCGACTTGCGCCACTCTGGTTCTGCAGGTGGATGCGGAAAAGTTGGACGAACGAAAGAAACTGACGAAGCTCCTCAAAAAGTATCCGATATTGACGTGCAATGTAGAAGGAACGGAAGACCGTCTGTCCGTTGCAAAGGTTATACATCCTGAACTGATTCAAGCGTTCACGGAAGCGGCTGTGGTAGAGTTGGCCAAGAGGTGTACGTCGGTGACCGCTCTCTTGAACGAAGCTGAGAAGCTTCGCACGCGAATGGCTGGCGCCACGGTTGACGATGCGGTCGTTCGAGAGATGGTTGTCGATTTACCGGAAGATGGGGTTTTTGACTTTGTGCAGCGAGTGCTGCACGGAGAAGTCGGACGGGCGCTTTCGACACGATTGGATTTAATACAATCCGGTACTGATGACATGGTGTTGCTCGCTATGCTGGCACGACATTTTCGATTGATGTGGCACGCGAAGCAATCCGGGGCAGGAAAAGAGGAGGCGAAGGCTCTCAGCGTGCATCCGTATGCGTTGAAGCGAGCGGCCGAAGATGCGTCGGCATGGCCATCGGGACTTATGGAAAAGGCGCTGATTCTCTGCGCAGATACGGAATTTCGAGTCAAGTCTGGACGTTGGCACGGAGAACATGCTCTTGAGTGGCTGATAGCCTGTCTCGGAACTTTGAAAAGGAGTAGTTCGCGGCGCAACCGGGCACAGTAACGTCGACGGTGAGCGTGTCGGCGAGTTGTGGTTTCGCCTGGCCTTGGGCGGGAGCTGGCTCATTGCATAGAAAAAAGCGACCCGTCAAAAGGTCGCTTTTTCTATGTCATGAAGAGCTACGCCAATTCCTTCTCCATTGCGTTAAACTTTCGAGTTAGACGCGATTTCTTGCGGCTGGCAGCATTTCGATGAATGATACCTTTTGTCGCCGCTTTATCCAATGCTCGCGTGGCGATGCGTAGCGCTTGACGAGCCTCATCGACGTTGTTTTGTGACAAAGTCACTTCAAACTTCTTCAAGGTCGTGCGAAGGGCGGAACGCAACGATGCATTGCGTAATGTGCGCCGTTGGGTGACGTGCACGCGCTTCTCGGCAGATTTAATATTCGGCACAATTTCACCTCCTTCGCCATTTCCATCCGTACAGACAGACGACAGCATACCACAGGTATACGCCTGGTGCAACCAAAGGAGGACGTGCCGTGTCAAAAGCAGAACATGCCTGGTCCAAGCTCCGCAAAGTGGAATTGTCCCCTCTACGTCAGCGAGGGCGTCAGAGTGCGCGAACCGATTTGGCCATTGAAGCCAGGGAGTTGATGCAGTCGCCGCTCGGTGCCAATTCGGGGATTGTCGAGTCGTTTGAAGATTTGGATGACATCCGTGTGAGCCGAGTCTTTGTCAAGACCAAAGTCGCCGAGCGAAAAATCGGGAAGAAGAAAGGACACTACGTCACACTTGAGGTGCCTGGACTGCGCCAGCGCAATCCAGATCTGCAGGAACGAGTCGCAGAGGTGTTTGCGAAAGAGTTTGAGAGTCTCCTCAAGTTGCCAAGTGATGCATCCGTATTGGTTGTTGGCCTCGGCAATTCGCAAGTGACCCCAGATTCGCTTGGCCCGCATGTCATTCAAAATCTTTTTGTCACCAGACACTTGTTCACCTATATGCCGGAAATTTTAGGGGACGGGAAAGGGTACAGGGTCGTTAGCGCGATAGCTCCAGGGGTTCTTGGTGTGACTGGCATGGAAACGAGCGAGATTGTCCAAGGAATTGTCGATAAAGTTAGGCCAGATGCCGTGGTCGTCGTTGATGCCTTGGCTGCCCGTTCGCTGTCTCGACTCAATTCAACAATACAACTGGCTGATTCTGGAATTCAGCCAGGGGCGGGAGTTGGCAATCGCCGTCGAGCAATTACTGCGGAGACACTCGGTGTTCCCGTGCTCGCCGTCGGCATTCCGACCGTCGTAGAGGCGGCGACCATCGCATTGGATACGATGGACCGCGTAACGCGAACGTATCATGAATTGCTTCCCGGGAAGGGACCGCACAACATACTCAAACCGTGGACATCAGAAGATAAAGGAAAGATGGTGCGTGAGGTATTGACGCCGCTTGGAGACAATCTGATGGTGACTCCCAAAGAAATCGATGAATTTATGGACGATATGGCGACGGTCGTTGCTAAAGGTCTAAACGTTGCGCTGCATCCGGCCATGACCTTGGCCGATGCAGCCATGTTGACACATTAATTTCAGAAGTTGCTAAGGTTTGCAGCCCGCTGCATGACGCTCGTTACGTAGTTCTCTGTCTGCGGATATGGAGGAATTCCACCGTACTTGGAGATGGACGCGGGGCCGGCATTGTAGGCAGCCAGTGCAAGGCGAGTATTGCCACCAAACTGGCTCAAGAGGTTTGCTAAATAATGCGTGCCAGCATCAATGTTTTGAGTCGGGTTGAACGGGTCGCTGACGCCGTATGTCGCGGCTGTGGTCGGCATGAGTTGCATGAGTCCCATCGCGCCTGCTGGAGAAACGGCGGATGGATTCATTCCTGATTCCTGCTCCATGACTGCCTGAATGAGTGAGACGGGTACCCCGTACTTCTCTGAAGCTGCAGTGATGGCGTCCTGATACGGACTGGGTAGCGTACCTTGATACGGCATCGCGCCTTCATTAGATAGGTCGCCTAATGCCCCGTTAGCCAGGCCGAGGTCTTCTGCTGTGAGCGGTTCGGATGGGAACTGTCCCGCAGGGGAAACACCCAGCTCACCGCTTGAGTATTTTGGAGAAATTGGTAGGCTTCCATTGGCAGCGGTGAAGGGCGACATGGCTTGGGACGACAGGTTGGACATGCTCTCGTTGTCTCCCATCCCTGTATCTGCCGAGCCAACGCCGGGTAAATCGGAGAGCCACGCCTGGATTAGTGAAGAAAGGGCGGTAACGTTTGTTTGCGAAGAGACTGTCGAAGCTCGGGCCAAGAGGTTAAGCAGGCTACCCTGGTCCAAAGGAGACTCCGCAGGAGCATCATTCGCCGCACTGTCCAGCAATGTGCGGACCACGCCAGGCGTGAGCGCCGACGAGTTTTGTGTACTTAACAACTGCTGAAGTAGCATCTCTTGAAAGTTCGTTGGCATGAGATTCGTGCTTGGAGTGGATATCATGCCAGCACTTTCAGACGCAATGGTGGTCAGATTTCGATTCGAAGCTTGGCGCAAGTTACCCGACCATTTGGCGTTTCCTTGGTTTTGGACGGTACTCTGACTGCTGTAATTGAGAGGATTGTTCAATGCCCTACCCACCCATGGAGTTCGATTGATTGCTGATACGAGTCAATTCGCCTTGAAACTCTATAATTCCTCCCTTAAGTGCGCGTTCTGGCAATAAACTTCCGTCGCCTATCTGTAGTCTAGCAATCTTCTCGTCGACCGTCATAAGTTCATAGAGGGACGCATATCGTTTGGTAGGAATGAGCGAGGGAACGGGGGCCACAGGACGATGCATAAATCGGTCGAAGAGTTGCGTCGCAAATTGAAATTGTTACTAGCCGGAGGTCTCTTTTGCGTTTTGTTGATGGGAGCTGCCGCGGGTTCCTTTGCAGGCTTGGCGGCTGGCATTAGTGCACTGTCCAATGCGGACAAACCGCTACCCGTGGTGATGGTGACACCGCCTGAGACAGAGCAACCTCCCGCTGCGTATACGAATCCAAATCCCTCCTACGAGGTTCCTTATGGGTATGACGTACCACAGACAGAGTCCACCCTTCCAAGCGATCCCCTCAGTCAACAATTGGACCGCATGCAAAGTCCCATTGGAGATGCCGTCGACACGGGCGGTGTACTGCTCGGAAACCGCGTGCAAGACGCTTTTGGAAATATGCTCGCCGGGGTATTAAAAACTTTGTTCTTGGAGCGCCCCGATGGGACTTCTGCAGTCAGAGGGGGGTCGGGACAAAATGGCTAAAGTGCACATGAGTGTGTTTTCAAAGTGGAGTCGCCACGCGGTTCACGTTCAGTTGCTGGCATCTGGGTGGTTTGCCGCGGAGGCGACTATCGCAGCTGTGGCAGCCAAACAAACTGGGAATTTAGTCCTGTTGGCATTAAGCATGGCGAGCGCGATTGAATTGTGGTCGGCGATGGCATTAAGTGTCCGTCTATGGATCGTCGTCGAGACGGGAGAAGAGCGCTTTTCAAACTTGGCAACGCGCCTGACGTCCCTCGTCACCGGAATCTTGCTCGCGAGCCTAGCTTGCTATTTATCCCTGCAGGTGGGGCGTCAACTCGTTCTGCCGACGGCCTGGAAAGTGTCTGCATTGGGATTTACGTCCGCCATTGCCGCGAGTGTGATAACACCTTGGTTTGTGCTACAACAGCGCCGACTCGGAAAAATTCTTGGCAGTTCTCCGCTGCTCGACGCAGGCGAACAAGGATTTTTCTTCACAGGTTTGTCATGGATTACCTTGGGTTCACTGGCCGTCGGTTGGGTGGCGCAAGAGCCGTTGGTCGATCTCGCTGGAGTCAGTATCTGCATCGTTCTTCTTCTAAAAAGTGGCTTGCAGTTCCTTGATATGGCCCGCCGCTTGACCTTTTCCAAAGAGGACGACAGGCCCGTGCTCTGAAAGAACTCCATTGTTCTGACTCACAGAGAATGCTATACTTTCGACAGACTGAATGCCGCGCGCAGACGCGGCCTATTTCATGCCCGTGCCGAGGGAGGACACTGTCCTAATGCAAGAGCGCCAATCGCGCATTCGAAATTTTTCCATCATCGCTCATATCGATCACGGTAAGTCGACGCTGGCTGACCGGCTTTTGGAGTTTACGGGAACCGTCGCCCATCGCGATATGCAAGAGCAGCTACTGGACCAGATGGATTTGGAACGTGAGCGTGGCATCACGATTAAACTGCAGGCGGTACGGCTTGAGTACCGAGCGAAAGACGGGATCGACTACGAGTTGAACTTGATTGATACACCTGGCCACGTTGATTTCACGTATGAAGTGTCCAGGTCACTCGCCGCTTGTGAGGGCGCGTTGTTGGTGGTGGATGCAGCTCAAGGAATTGAAGCACAGACCTTGGCGAACGTGTATTTGGCTCTGGAAAACAATCTTGAAATTATTCCGGTCATCAATAAAATCGACCTGCCGAGCGCAGACGTTCCTCACGTTAAACAAGAGATTGAAGATGTGATTGGCCTTGACGCCTCGGAAGCGGTTCTGGCATCCGCAAAAACAGGCATTGGCATAGAAGAAATTCTCGAACAAGTGGTGGCCAAAGTTCCACCTCCCGAAGGAGACGCAGGCGCGCCGCTGCAGGCGCTTATCTTTGATTCTCACTACGACTCATACCGAGGGGTTATCGTCTATTTGCGAGTGGTGAACGGCAAGCTCCAAAAAGGGATGAGAGTTCGTATGATGGCTACGGAGGCGGAGTTTGAAGTGGACGAGGTGGGCGTCTTTCGGCCGCAGATGACTGCCGTTCATGAATTGGCCACAGGTGAGGTAGGGTATTTCGCCGCAAGTATTAAAAACGTGCGCGACACACGAGTTGGAGATACGGTGACCGAGGCTCTGCGCCCAGCACAGAACCCACTGCCAGGATATCGTCGGTCCAATCCGATGGTCTTTTGTGGCCTGTACCCGGTCGACAGTAGTGATTATCAAGACTTGCGAGAGGCGCTTGAGAAGCTGGAATTAAACGATGCTGCTTTGACTTACGAGCCAGAGACATCGAGCGCTCTCGGATTTGGCTTTCGCTGCGGGTTTCTCGGTATGCTACACATGGAAATCGTTCAAGAACGGCTCGAGCGGGAGTACGATTTGACACTCATCACGACCGCGCCGTCCGTGGTCTACCATGTGTATACGACAGATGGGAAGATGGTTCGGATTGACAATCCGAGCGAGATGCCGAAACCGGACGTAGTGGAGCGCATTGAGGAACCTTATGTCAAAGCGTCTGTGATTGTGCCTCGGGACTTTGTGGGTCCAGTCATGGAACTTTGTCAAGAAAAACGGGGAATCTTCAAAGACATGCAATATTTGGATGAGACGCGTGTCACCTTAGTTTACGAGCTCCCGCTGTCCGAAGTGGTGTACGACTTCTTCGACCGCTTGAAGTCCTCGACAAAAGGCTACGCATCTTTCGACTATGAGATTTCTGGATATCAGGAGTCGCAGTTGGTCAAAATGGACGTGCTGTTGAACGGGGAAATCATCGATGCGCTGTCGTTCATCGTTCATCGTGACAAGGCATATCCTCGTGGCCGGGTGCTCTGTGAAAAATTGAAAGAGTTAATTCCTCGCCAGATGTTCGAAGTTCCGATTCAAGCGGCTATCGGTAATCGCGTGGTCGCTAGAGAGACGATTCGGGCCATGAGGAAAAATGTCTTGGCCAAATGTTATGGGGGCGATATCTCACGCAAAAGGAAGCTTTTGGAGAAGCAAAAAGAGGGGAAAAAGAGAATGAAGCAAGTTGGCAACGTGGAGGTTCCACAAGAAGCGTTCATGGCGGTTTTGAAGATGGATTGATGTCATTTGCACAATTGACCATTGAGGAATCTCCGCGTGCCCTCTATGTGCACATACCTTTTTGCAAAAGCCGTTGTTTTTACTGTGATTTTACGACCTATGTCGCACCGACGTCTGAGATGGAAGTTTACGCCTTGCACCTTGAAGAAGAAGTGCGGCGTACCGCGGCTGCCTCGGACGTGCCGCTGTCGAGCGTTTTCTTTGGTGGCGGCACGCCGACACGGCTTCCAAGTCCATTGCTCAAACGACTCTTGAAAAGTATCTGGACTCATTTCGATGTTGCGGCGGATGCTGAAGTCACCATGGAGGCGAATCCTGGGTCCGTCCATCTCGAACAACTGAAGATGCTGAGAGACTGCGGCGTCAATCGAATTTCTTTTGGAGCTCAGAGCTTTTCCGACCGACTCCTCATGACACTTGGTCGATTGCATGACGCGCGGGCTATCGAGCAATCGGTATCCATGGCGAGTCAGGCCGGGTTTTCGAATGTGAGCGTAGATTTGATGTTTGGTCTACCGGATCAACATGTGTCTGATGTCCGAGAGTCGGTTCTGCGCGCCGTGTCGACGGGCGTCCAGCATGTATCCGCCTATTGGCTGAAGGTGGAAGATGGCACACCTTTTGCCCGCTGGCAATCGGAAGGGAACTTGCATCTTCCTGGGGAAGACGAGGAAGCAGACATGTACGAACTTGTTCGGGACCTCCTGACTAGTGCGGGTTTTCGGCATTATGAAATCAGTAATTTTGCCCAGTCTGGATTTGAAGCGCGTCACAATCTTGTCTATTGGAGGAACCAACCTTATTTTGGGGTGGGTGCAGGGGCGCATGGATGGGTGGGGGATTGCCGGCTTGTCAACGTCAAGTCCCTGGTATCGTATGCGAATAGAATCCAGCGTGGGGACATGCCATGGGATGAAGTGAACCACGTGTCGCGAGCAGAGGCGATGGAGACGACCATGATGCTCGGCCTGCGACTAGCCGAGGGCGTCTCAGAGCGAGATTTTGAAGAGCGTTACGGTCTGCGCCTGGACGCAGTCTTTGGGGACGTACTGAGGAACTTGGAGAGTCGCCAGTGGCTGGAAAAGTGTCATGGCAGTTGGAGAATTCCTCACGCGCTCTGGCCAGTTTCTAATGAAATTGTTGAGAAATTTGTGGATGTCCTCGATGTCGATTGACAGAACGCCAATCGGTTGCTATTGTCAAATGGTGAGTTAGCACTCGTGGTAAAAGAGTGCTAACAAGCACAGCCGGATAGGGGGCGGAAAAGGTGCTATCCCAACGCCAACAAAAAATCTTATACGCGATTGTCGAAGATTACGTTCGTTCGGCGGAACCAGTGGGGTCGCGCACACTCTCGAAGCATCAAGAAATTCAGTTTAGCGCAGCTACCATCCGCAACGAAATGGCAGACTTAGAGGAACTGGGATACTTGGACCAACCGCATACGTCGGCAGGACGAGTTCCTTCTCAAAAAGGCTACCGTTTTTATGTTGACCATCTGATGGCACAAGCTCCTGTCGATACCTCCATGGCGGATTCGGTGCGCGTTCTTTTTGAGCACAAAATCACAGAAGTGGAGCGACTTGTGCAACAAACTGCGCAGGTGTTGTCGAATTTGACGCATCAGACGGCAATTGTGTTGGGGCCGCGAACTGCGGAAGAGAAGGTCCGGCAAATTGAGGTCATCCCGATTGCTTCCGGTCGTGCCGTCGCCATTTTAGTCACGGAGACTGGGCTCGTACAGGACCGTGCCATTCAGCTGCCAGAAGGAGTTCAGGGAGAAGATATTGCCCAGTTGGTTCGCCTCTTGAATGACCGCCTGGTGGGTGTTCCCATTTCTAAGTTGCGCTCTCGATTGCATTTGGAAGTGGCTTCTGAGCTGTCCAGTTTGGTCGAGACGTACGAGGAAACACTTCAATTTCTGAGTGAAGTTGGAGTCGCTTCTCCGGCACAACACCGTGCTTACGTGGGTGGAGCTTCAAACATCTTGGCTCAGCCGGAGTTTCGCGATGTCGACAAAGTTCGGCCTCTTTTTGAGTTGTTCGAGCACACGGAGTCCATCGGACGCGTTCTTCCCATCGTCCATCAAGGGACCATTGGTGTTTTGATTGGCGATGAGAACCCTGAATTGTCCTTGCACGATTGTGCCGTGATTGGAGCAGAGTACTACAGTCACGGAGAGGCAGTCGGCCGCATTGGGGTCATCGGGCCAACGCGGATGGACTATGCGCGGATTGTCAACATCTTAAACTATGCTTCGGCAGCACTCTCGAAGGTGCTGACGGACCGGTCCGATATTGGATGACGCGGCGATTCGAAAACATCTCGGGAGGCTAAGACACATGGTCAATGAGTGGACAGAGCCCTCGTTTCACGACGGGGATGGGTTCGACGGCTCGGCAAGCAGTATGCATACAGACACGTCTTCGCTCGGGGAGGAGCAGTCCGAGGATAAAACGGAGATGAACATTGCGGAAGAGTCTGCTCCGGAACCTAGTTCGTTGGACGAGGGAACGACGAAGCTGGCCGAGGAATTGGAAGTTACGAAACAGCAACTCATTCGCACTTTGGCAGATTTCGATAACTTCCGGCGGCGTGCTCGGCAGGAGAAAGAAGACTTAGTCAAGTCTGCTGCGAGAAGCGTGCTGTTGGAACTGCTACCCATTGCCGACAACTTCGACCGAGCCGTGTCTTCTTTGTCGGTGGAAGGGGTGTCTGAGCAGTTGGTGACTGGCATCGGTATGGTTCAGCGCCAGTTGCAGGCGTTGTTGGAGAAACAAGGTGTCGAGCGCATGGACGTGGTCGGCGAGACATTCAACCCAGAATATCATGACGCGGTACTCCAGGAAGCAGCATCCGACGAGCATCCGGCTGGGACGGTCGTTGATGTTTTACAAGCTGGGTATATGTTGAATGGGAAGGTGCTAAGACCTGCGATGGTCAAGGTCACTGTCTGACGCTCTACATAGGGCAATGTACACTCTTGTGAGAGAGTTTCATGAGTGGCATGCCGAAGAAATCTCTTGAAATTCACGCCGAAGTATCATGCTTTCTGGTCTGTAGGGATTTCGTTTGATTCAGTTGGATGAAGGGGGACGAAACAAGTGGCAAAAGTGATTGGAATTGACTTAGGCACAACGAACTCATGTGTTGCAGTGATGGAAGGCGGCGAAGCGGTCGTCATTCCGAATGCTGAGGGAAATCGGACAACGCCGTCTGTGGTAGGTTTCACCAAGGACGGGGAGCGCGTGGTCGGGGACGTTGCGAAACGTCAGGCAATCACCAACCCAGACAGGACTATAATTTCCATTAAGCGCCATATGGGGACAGACCATAAAGTTACGATCGACGGCCGGTCTTATACGCCCCAAGAGATTTCTGCCATGATACTACAGAAGTTGAAATCAGATGCAGAGGCATTTCTTGGAGAAAAAGTGACGCAGGCAGTCATCACCGTTCCCGCCTATTTCAGCGATAGCCAGCGTCAAGCGACGCGCGATGCTGGTAAAATCGCTGGCTTGGATGTGCTGCGAATTGTCAATGAGCCGACAGCTGCGGCACTGGCGTACGGTCTCGACAAAGAGGGTGAACACACGATTTTAGTGTTCGATCTCGGTGGTGGCACATTTGATGTATCCATTCTTGAACTCGGTGACGGCGTATTTGAAGTGAAGGCGACGAGCGGAAACAATCGCCTTGGTGGAGACGATTTTGATGACCGCATCATGAACTATTTGGCTGACAGCTTCAAGAAGGAATACGGCATCGATTTGCGGCTCGATAAAATGGCGATGCAGCGGCTCAAAGATGCTGCAGAAAAAGCCAAAAAAGAGTTGTCGTCGACTTTGACTACAACGATTTCACTGCCCTTTATCTCCGCAGATGCGACCGGACCGAAGCACCTCGAAGTCAATCTCACGCGAGCTAAGTTCGAAGAACTGACGGCAGATTTGGTAGAAGCTACACTCAGTCCTACGCGGCAAGCTCTCTCCGATGCAGGTTTGTCCGCGGATAAGATTGACCGGGTGATTTTGGTCGGCGGATCGACCAGAATTCCGGCGGTGCAAGAGGCGGTTAAGAAACTGATTGGCAAAGATCCATCTAAAGGGGTCAACCCGGATGAAGTTGTCGCGGTTGGTGCAGGCATTCAGGCAGGTGTGTTGACCGGGGATGTCAAAGACGTCGTCTTGTTGGACGTGACTCCGCTCTCTCTTGGTATAGAGACCATGGGCGGTGTGTTTACGCGATTAATTGACAGAAATACGACCATTCCTACGTCCAAGAAGCAAGTCTTTTCAACGGCGGCAGACAATCAGACGACGGTTGAAATTCACGTGCTTCAAGGTGAACGGGAGATGGCTCGCGACAATAAAACTTTGGGTCGATTCACATTGACGGACATTCCTCCAGCTCCGCGGGGCATTCCGCAAATTGAAGTGGAGTTCGACATTGACGCCAATGGGATTGTCAATGTTTTGGCAAAGGATTTGGGAACAGGCAAGAGTCAGCGCATCACCATCACGTCGTCGAGTGGTCTCGCCAAAGAAGACATTGAGCGGATGGTTCGGGAAGCGGAAGTCAATGCGGAAGCAGACAAAAAACGTCGAGAGGCGATTGAAAAGAGAAATCAGGCAGACTCGCTTCTTTACCAAACTGAGAAGACGCTTAAAGATCTTGGGGATAAGGCGGATGCTGCGCTCAAGTCTGAGGCAGAGGAGAAGCTGTCAGCTCTGCGAGAGGCGCTGAGCGGAGACAACGATGACGCTGTTCACGCTGCTTCGGAGGCACTCACCGAGGTCTTGCACAAATTATCCACCAAATTGTATGAACAGGCCGCTGCAGACGCGGGTCAAGCAGAGGGAGCTGGAGATGCGGGCCAATCGACAGCAGATGACAATGTCGTCGATGCCGAGTACAATGTTGTGGATGAGAACAAATAAGGTGCTGGTCGAATGGAGTCGCGGGGCTCCATTCTACGAGTTCGAGTCGGGGGGGAGTAGCCAGTGAGCAAGCGCGACTACTACGAAGTGCTGGGCGTTTCTAAGAATGCCTCGCAGGATGACATTAAGCGCGCGTATCGTAAGCTGGCGCGGCAGTATCATCCCGATGTAAATAAAGAAGATCCGGGTTCTGCAGAGAAGTTCAAAGAGGTGTCCGAAGCCTATGACGTACTGTCGGATGCGGACAAAAGAGCCCGTTACGACCAATTTGGGCATCAAGCGACCGGCGCCGATGCCGCGGGATTTGGCGGCGCTGGCGGCAGTCCGTTCGGAGACTTCTCGGGCTTTGGCGATATCTTTGATATGTTTTTTGGTGGCAAGACGGGGCGTGGTCCGCAACGTGGCAGTGACTTAGAGTATGAGTTGGAAATTGATTTTGAAGATGCCGCATTTGGCGTAGAAGAAGACATTCAAGTCCCGCGCACGGAAACCTGCGGAACTTGCGGTGGAACTGGCGCACGACCAGGGACAGACACTAGGAAGTGTACGTCCTGCAACGGAACGGGTGAACAACAAAGTGTGGTCAATACGCCGTTTGGGCGTATGGTCAATCGGCGCCCCTGTTCTGTTTGTCACGGGCGAGGCGTCATCATTGAGCACTTATGCCGCGATTGTGCAGGTCAAGGGAAAAAGCGAGTTCGTCGGACAATGACTATCAAAGTGCCGCCCGGTGTGGATACTGGAAATCGTCTGCGGATGCCGGGAGCCGGGGAGAACAGTCCGGATGGTGGTCAGCCTGGGGATTTGCATATTGTCATTCGCGTCCGCGAACACGACATATTTGAGCGCGACGGCTTGAATGTGATTGTGGATGTCCCAATAACGTTTGTCCAAGCGGCGCTCGGGGATGAAATTGAGGTTCCGACTTTAGATGGTCAAGTGAAATTGCGTATTCCAGAAGGGACGCAGACGGGCACCTCGTTTCGTATTCGCGGCAAAGGAATTCCCAAACTAGGGTCGCAAACTCAGCGTGGAGACGAGCATGTTCGAGTGCATGTGCAGACACCTACTTCCTTGAATGAACGAGGACGAGAATTGTTGCGCGAACTCGGTAAAGAACTTGGCGTCTCGACGACCGAGCAGTCAAAAACATTTGTTGAGCGGATGAAAAGTTTCCTCAGCAATGCCTGAGTGTCCGCACGCAAGTACCAGGTTGGACCCATGGTAGTCAAAGCTCCATCTCGGTGCATCCGCAGGCTGGAAGGATGGACGAATAAGAAAGGGAAGAAGCGGCCACGGGTTGCCTGAGGCCGCTTTTCCGCATACTTGGAACTTGCTTGCCTTTTGCGAATGGGTTACGCGAGCGGATAAGGATACTTCGTAAAAAGATGGTCGTAAAAGGATGGTGTCGATGAAGTGGTGGGAAGTTCGTACACCGGTTGATTTAACAGTCGCAGACCAACTCGCGGACTTGTGGCTAAACATTCCAGATGTAAAAGGTGTGGCAACCGAAAATTGGTCTGTCGACACGCCGCCGCATGCGGAATATGGAGAGTGGTTCGACGAATCCATTCTTGCAGGTACACAGCCTATGGTGGTTGTCTATCTGCCCGAGACATGGGATAGAGGACGCGTCCAAAGCGCCGTGGAGACGGTTCTTTCAGAGTGGATGGAGGATACCCCAAAGACCCCGCGCCCGAACGTTCAAATTCGACAGTTGGACGAAGAAGAATGGGCGGACGGGTGGAAAAAAGAGTACCGTCCCGTCGAGATTGGCCATCAATTCGTGATTATACCCCGTTGGGATGATGTCGCTGACCATCCGACGCGCGTGAAAATCGTCTTGGAACCGGGCATGGCATTTGGCACGGGTACCCATGAAACGACGCAACTTTGTCTGGAAGCATTGGAACGTTTGGGTGGGAACGGACGAGAAGTGCTCGACGTAGGTTGCGGGACGGCGATTTTGTCCATTGCCGCGGCTAAAGTGGGGGCGCAGAAGACCACCGCGATCGATATCGATCCGGTTGCGATTCGGGTTGCGAGCGATAATGTGGTACAAAATGGAGTGCCGCAAGTGCAGCTTATTGAAGGGGATTTAGTTTCGGCACTGCCATCATTCGAACAGTTTGATGTCATCTTCGCCAATATTTTGAGGGACATTGTGATAAGCTTAGCTCCGGATGCATATCGTCTTCTTCGCACTGGTGGCGTCTTTGTCTGTTCCGGATTTGTTCGGGACCATCTTGAGTTGGTTCGTGAAGCGTTGTCTGAGACGGGGTTTACGGCTCAGCATGCCTACACCAAAGGCGACTGGGCACTGATAGAGGCGGTGAAGTAAGGTGTTGCCGAGAGTGTTTCTTCCTGACGCTGGGGGGATTGACGCGCTCGTCGTGTCGGGCGAACAGGGGCATCATTTTGCACGTGTTCTCCGAGTCCGGGAAGGAGAGCAAATCGTAGCGGTCTGCGCGGGTACCCCGTGGCTTTGCTCGGTGCGAGGTGTCCGTCCAGACCTTGGAGAAATGACGCTACAACCCATCGAGCCATGCTCGTCCCATGAACCGAGAGTGCGTCTGACATTGATTCAGTCTCTCGCGAAAGGGGATAAGATGGATGCTATCATGCAGCACGGCACAGAACTCGGTTGTGCCGAATTTGTCGTCTATGTGGCTGATAGGTCTGTAGTCAAATGGACAGAGAGCAGCGGGTCCAAAGCGAGACGATGGAATAAAATTGTGAGGGAAGCTGCCGCTCAGTCGCAGCGGGACGTGCAGCCCGCGGTGACCGTCTGTATGAGTGTGTCTGATTTAAAGAGTCATTTGCAAACGTGTGATGTTCACCGGGTTGCTCTTTGCGATGAGATGGAGACCTCTTTAGGGATTGTTCCTTTTGCGCGTCAGTGTAGCATCGACGCGATAGCTGACTTGGCTGTATGCATCGGGCCGGAAGGTGGTTGGTCCGATGACGAGAGGCAACGCCTCATCAGTGAGCTTGGGGCGCAGCCCGTCACTCTCGGTCGACGCCAGTTGCGCACGGAGACCGCCGGTCTTGCTGCGCTTGTTGCCATTTTGGCTGCTATCGGGGAAATGGAGGGGAATTGAATGCCGCGTGTCGCGTTTCACACGCTAGGTTGTAAGGTCAATTTTTATGACACAGAAGGAATATGGCAGCAGTTTCAATCTGCCGGATATGACCAAGTTGCCTTCGATGAAAAAGCGGACGTCTACGTCATCAATACCTGTACTGTGACTCATCTGGGTGACAAAAAATCACGGCAGATGATTCGGCGCGCTATTCGCCAAAACCCAGATGGTGTGGTGGTTGCGACGGGCTGTTACGCGCAGATGTCTCCACAGGAAATTGCGGACATTCCGGGCGTGGATTTAGTGGTCGGAAACGACCGGAAAAGCAAGATTGTGCAACTGGTAGCAGAAGTTCGAAAAGAACAGCAAACTTTGATTGACGTGGGTAACATTCTCAAGTCGGACGAGTTTGAAGAGTTTGACGTTCCGGCGTTTGGAGACCGCACGCGCGCGAATTTGAAAATCCAAGACGGTTGCAACCATTTTTGCACATTTTGCATCATTCCTTATGCACGCGGACTCATTCGGAGCAGAGCCCCAGAACGAGTGTTGTCACAAGCTCGCAAGCTGGTGGATGCCGGATATCGGGAAATTGTGTTGACGGGAATTCACACGGGCGGATATGGAGAAGATTTGCAGAATTATCGGCTGTCGCATCTGCTAGAAGATTTGGAACGCATGGACGGGTTGAGTCGAATTCGCATTTCCTCTATAGAGGCGAGTGAACTGGATGACCGATTGATTGAAGTGATGCATCGGTCACAAAAAATTTGCAACCACTTGCACATACCGCTTCAGTCTGGAAGCAACCGGATTTTAAAGCGTATGAATCGACACTATACGCGAGAGTTTTTTTCCGAAAAATTAGCCCGCTTGCAGGTATCCTTGCCGAACTTGGCCGTGACCAGTGACATTATTGTCGGCTTCCCCAGTGAGTCCGAGGAGGATTTCTTGGAGACGGAACGATTTATTCAAGAGCATCATTTTTCAGAACTTCACGTATTTCCATATTCACCGAGACGAGGTACACCCGCCGCCAAATTTCCAGATTCGGTACCCCCTGATGTGAAAGCCGAGCGTGTGCAACGCCTGTTGCGGCTGTCGCAAACCTGCACTCAGTCCTATGCTGAACAACAGCGTGGAAAAATGTTGCAAGTAATTCCGGAACAACTTCTTGCTGCTCACGACTCCGACTTTTATCGGCGTAAATTTGCCCATATCCCTTCCTCGCAAGTAGTGGTCGGACACGCGTCCAATTACTTGAGGGTCGCGTTTGTCGTACCCACATCGGTGGACCGTGCATCCATTATGGGGGAGATTTGTGCAGTTCGCCTGTTAGAGACCTCCAGTGATATCCAACTGGGCGAGTGGTGCGGACAAGTCTCTTACGCCGAGGTTGCGGAACAGTCACGGAGTGTCATGGCCTGAGGGCACAAGGGGTAGTGTGATAGAGTAGTGAGATAGCATCGTTGTGGAGTGGTCGAGGAGGAGTGCGATGATGGTCGAGAATGACGATGTGCTGAAAGAGCGAGAAGCTCTTGAAGTGGAGTACGCCGCTGGAGGCATTGTGGTCCGTGGTGACCAGACACCAGAAGTTTTGATGATTGAAGACCAATATGGCCATATCAGTTTTCCCAAAGGGCACCTGGAGGCGGGTGAAACTTGGGAACAGGCGGCGATTCGCGAAGTTGCGGAGGAGACAGGCATCCAGGCCCAGGTGCTGGCGCCTCTCGGACATGTGCAGTATCGATTGAATCGAAACAACCGCAGCACCATGAAGACTGTTCGATTGTTTTTGATGGAGCCCTTGGACAAAGAGCTAAGTCCGGTTGCACAGATGGAGGAGGTCCAGTCGGCAGTCTTCGTGCCGTTGTCAGAGGCGCTCGCCGCTCAGCAGGACAGAGGATATGCGAATTGGGATTTTGTGTTGAGAAAGGTCGACGCTCTGCTGAGACTGATGCCGTGGATTCAAGAGTTCCGCAACTCAGGGAAGTTTGATGAATCGGTCGATCCCGCTGCCGTGCTGACGGACGACCTGCGTAGACATCTGACAGACTTCCTCGAAGTCACTTTCGACGAAATGCGCTTGGTCTATCCGGACATCTTAGACCAATACGAGCGCCGGGTTGCACTCATCTCTGGAGATGCAGATGCTTCAGTTTCGACCGCTGCAGCTCATGCACTCTCACAAGTTCCTTTAAATCTTCCGCAGACCGAGGAATTGTGTCGTTTGGTCGATTATACGCTCTTGTCACCTGACGCGTCATTTTTAGAAGTCTTGCGTTTGTGTTCTGATGCGATACGTCACAATTTTTACAGTGTCTGCATTTCGCCACGGTTTGTCTCGCTCGCTCGGCAGAGCCTGTCTCGACACTTGCCGTTGGTTTGCACGGTCTTAGGATTCCCCCATGGCGCGGGCGGGTCGGACGAACTCGTTTTCGAAGCGAGCGCGGCCATCGCTAGGGGCGCTAAAGAACTGGACATGGTTGCACCTTTTGGGGACATGCGGGAGGATGACTTCCGTTCGCTCTATACGTCTGTAGAGAGACTTGTCCACTTCGTGCGCTCCACCAAGCAGGAGATCGTCGTCAAGGTCATTTTGGAAGCTAGTGCTCTGTCTCTAGACCAAATTGCCAAGGCAACCCTTGTAGCCATGGCGGCAGGGGCAGACTTCGTCAAGACGTCCACCGGATTTCACCGTGGTGGCGCCACTTGGTTGGACGTCCTGACCATGTATGTGCTGGCGAGGCCGGCAGGAGGCAAAGTCAAGGCGTCTGGGGGGATTCGCACAGCGCTAGCGGCGGCGCGAATTGTCCAATTTGGGGCAAGTCGCATCGGCACCAGCTCGTCATTGCAACTCCCTGGATTGGGAAAATAATGACCTGTGGACCGAGAGTTACGAAGTCGTTTCGCGGTTTGGCAGTAACCATTCGACGAAATGGGCGTATTGCGAGACAAAGGGCCAGACGAGAAGTGTACAGAGAAGATTAAAGAGTGTGTGTGCATTGGCGACGATGGCCGCTGGCAGGAGTGTCGTGCCCGACATGGTGTGTGCGAAGACAGGGATAAAGGGTAGCGCCAGAGCGACGCCCAGACCGTTCAATAATACGTGGGACAATGCGACTTGCTGTGCACCCTTGTTTTGTCCAATGGCAGCAATGACGGAAGTCAAACACGTGCCGATGTTCGCTCCGAGTACGATGGCGACGGCGCCTTGCACCGTCAGCAAGTGATCGTTGGCAAGGCTCATCGTGACGAGAGTTGTGGCTGTGCTCGATTGAATGACGGCGCTGGCAAGTGCACCACAACCCATCGCCATGAGTAAGTTGCCCGTCCCGTGTGTGAGGAGACCGAGGAAGAACGGCTCGTGGCTCAGTGGAGCGAGCGCGTGGTCCAATTCTGCGAGAGCGAGGACGATCGTTGCCAATCCTGCGCATGCTACAGCCGGAGCGCGCCATTTCTGTTGGCGTGACACCAATCCGATGATGCTTAGAGACATCGCTGGAATGGCGAGCAGAGATAAATTGAAGCGAAGCAGTTGAGGAGCGATGGTCGATCCGACGTTGGCTCCGAGAACCAGCCCCAATGCGCTGCGGAACGTCATGCTGTCACTGGATACCAAGCCAACAGCAATCGCCGTCACCGCACTGCTACTTTGGAGAAAGCCGGTGGCTATAGTTCCAGATAGAATGCCTCGTGTCGGAGAATGGACCAAACGGTCAATCCAAAGATGAATGCGGCCAGCCATCATGCCTTCGAGTCCTTTGCGCATATAGTGCAGACCTGCTAGAAAAGCGACCAGTGCCAATGTGGCGATGAGGAGATGAGTCGCCATGTAGTCCCCCCCATTCTGAAAGAAACTATGCATAGGGGGACGTGGACATGTTGCTTTTTTTCGTCGCGGTGCGTCCATTCCGTGTTTGACACGTGAAAAAGCGCTATACTATAATACGCCTGATACGTCATTGCTTCGTGCCGGAGGGAGGGAAGAAGATGTCCGATATTAAGGTTCGCAAAAACGAATCTTTGGACAGCGCGCTTCGCCGCTTTAAAAAAGCGACGGCCCGGGACGGTGTCTTGGCGGAAGTTCGCAAACGGAAGCACTATGAAAAACCGAGTGTGGCCCGCAAGAAAAAGTCCGAAGCGGCCCGAAAGAACAACCGTTCTAAAACATTTTAAGGGTGTGTGAGTAGTCTATGGACTTGTCCGCTCGCCTTGCGGAAGATATGAAACAAGCGATGAAAGACAAGGACAAGGTTCGTCTCTCCGTCATCCGAATGATTCGCTCGGCGGTCAAGTACCGCGAAATAGAATTGGGCTCTGCCCTCACGGAACAAGATGTGTTAGCGGTGGTAAACCGCGAACTAAAACAACGCAAAGACTCCCTCCAGGCGTTTGAATCGGCAGGACGTTCCGATTTGGTGACGGAAGTGCAAGCGGAGATGGCTGTGTTGGCAGAATACCTTCCGGAACAGTTGACGGAAAAACAGATTCAAGAGATTGCGGAGCGCATCATGAATGAAGTTGGCGCTTCCAGCAAAGCGGATGTCGGGAAAGTCATGGCACTGTTAATGCCGGAAGTCCGCGGGCGTGCGGATGGGAAATTGGTCCAGAACGTAGTGGCGAATCTTCTGTCGTCCTGATTCCGAGCCATTATCCGTCCCGTTCGGCCACCGTATCACTGTTCCTTGTAAAATATGGATTTCATCCTGGCTGGGGTTCCGCTTTATGGAACCTCAGCTTTTTTGCGAAAAGGGCTTAAGCGTCTGACTTGCATTTTCATCATAGACTGTGACTGGACTACGCTATGAACGTTGGTTACGTTTTTTGAACTCGCATGCCCTGCGGGGTGAGAAGGCATTCCGGTTTTAGTGCTACCTCCAGGAGCATGGACATACTCTGGTAATGTCCATGCTGAAGGGGATGATGGCGTGCCAAACTGGACTCAAAAAATCAAACACACGGCCACCGACTGGCTATCGTTACCCCCCGATGCGTTGCTAAAGTCGCACCGGGTGACGTGCGTCGATGGCACGGAAGTAATAGTCGAGCATCTTCGCAAGCTCTTGCACGTATCGGTGGATGAAGTCTTATGTGACCTTGGAGATCGACGATTGAGAATCATTGGCGAGTCGTTTGAAGTGCTGCTTGTGACAGAGTCCGAACTCCATCTGAGGGGGCATGTCACTCGTCTCGAATATGTCAGGAGCGAGACACCATGAGGTGGCGCTCTGGTATCGGTTTACACCAGTCGCCTTGGTACAAGGCTGCCAAGTTGACGCTCCGTCTGCGCGGTCAGCGCGCAGATATCATGGTGGCACTGCTGCAACAGCAGGGTGTTGTGTTGGAGCAGATTGTTTGGCGACCCTATCTTGAAATTACGATTCGATTGTCCGATTTTTCTGCGGTGTATGCGCTTTGTCGGAGAGAACATGTGAAATTTCGAATTGTCCGTCGTTTCGGGGGGTTGTTCACACTGCGCCGATGGGCACAGCGAAGGGCCATGTTGGTCGGAGCGGGACTGTTCGTCATACTACTCTATCTCGCCTCTCAGATGATTTGGCGCGTGGATGTGAATGCCCCGAGTGCGGAGGTTGCAGAATCAGTCACAACGACGGCAGCGGATGCGGGGGTACGAGTTGGAGTTTGGAAACGTTCCCTCTCACCTCTGTCTCAATTGCAACAAAGCATTCTCGATTCATCCCGCGACGTAGCCTGGGTCGGTGTGCGTGTGGACGGTTCGGTAGCCCATCTACAAGTGATTCCGCGCATTGAGTCGCCTAAGGCTACCGCCCATCAACCCTCCAATATTATCGTTACCAAGCCAGCGGTCATTCTGGCTGTCCATGCAACTCGTGGCACCGCGTTGGTAAAGTCGGGAGAATTAGTGCGCGCTGGGCAGGTTGCCATCACAGGACAGCTGGGGGACGGTGCAGTGCAGGTTCCTGCTGGGGGCGAAGTGCTCGGAGAAGTTTGGTACAATTCGGAAGTGGAAGTGCCGCTGAAAGTGGCGCATGCGCAACTGTCAGGGGAGTTTGTTCAACGAGAGTATGTTTCTCTGGCCGGGTTGAGAATCCGCGTGTGGGGTTTCAAAGCTGTGCGCTATCGAGCAACTTATAGGCGTGAACAGGAAACGGATTGGGAGATATTAGGAAAGCGTTTGCCGGTGCAATGGGTGGAAGTTCGAGACTATGAAGTGCAACCCGCCGTTCTTTTGGAATCGGAGCGCCGAGCGCGTGAGGTGGCGCGCCATTTGGCTGCAGCAGACGTGCGTACCCTAACCAGTGAAGAGAGTCGAATTCTCAGCCAAATTGTTTTACATCGACAACTGAGGCATGGTACTCTATATGAGACCATTCTCACAAAGGTGGAAGAGGATATTGGGGCGCCTGCTCCTATACCAGCTGAGACCACGAAGAAAGAATCCGATAGCGTTCGAGGCTAAGTGAGGGAGTGGGTCTGCGGTTGACCACTGGAGTATCCGTCCGGAAGTGGACGTTTGCCAACAATGAGGAAGCAGTTGCCGTTCTGGGAACCAACGATTATTTACTAGAATTGTTAGAGGAATCGTTTGATGCGCGGTTGACCACGCGCGGAACAGAACTTTCGTTCGCGGGTCCGATTGAGGACCTAGACCGATTAATGGGACTACTTCGTGTGTTGACACAATTGGTTCACTTGGGAGTGCATCTGTCGCACGGTGATTATCGATACGCCATCGAATTGGCTCAGCGGGATGAGTTGGCCGAGTTAGTTCCCTTATATACGACCGAGATAGCTACCACCTTCAAAGGAAAGCCAGTGCGGGTAAAGACACTCGGTCAACGCCAATATGTCGAGAGCATTCGTCAACGGGAAGTTGTGTTTGGTGTTGGGCCCGCAGGTACCGGTAAGACGTATTTGGCGGTGGCGATGGCCGTCATGGCGCTCCGCCGAGGCGATGTCAAGCGGATTGTCCTGACTCGTCCAGCTGTGGAGGCAGGAGAGAAGTTAGGCTTTCTTCCGGGCGACATGCAGGAGAAGGTCGACCCGTATCTGCGGCCACTGTATGATGCACTGTATGACGTTTTCGGCTTGGAGCAGGTTCAGCGGGCACTTGAGCGTGGGAATATTGAAGTCGCTCCGCTCGCGTACATGCGCGGGAGGACATTGGACGACTCTTTCGTCATTCTCGATGAGGCCCAAAACACGACCGTCGAGCAGATGAAGATGTTCTTGACGCGCTTGGGATTTGGGAGTCAAATGGTCATTACGGGTGACATTACGCAAATTGACTTAGGGTATGGTAAGGAGTCGGGATTGGTTCAAGCAATTCGTGTTTTGGCGGACGTTCCAGGCATCGCATTTCATCATTTTTCTACGCAGGATGTGGTTCGCCACCATCTGGTTCAACGCATCATTGAAGCTTATGAAGCACATGCAGACACACTACATCCTGCCGACTGACTCATTTTGTGGGCGCGCACAGTAGCCCCGTATCTATGCAAGACAAGGAGATTTGTGAATGGCCACATCGCGGTGGTATCAGGTTGTCCGGAAGCTGCTGGACAACCCTGAGTTTCGTTCCTCGAGGCGAATTCGCGTCTTGCTATACGTCTTGTTGGCTGCGTTTGTGTATCTCATATTGCTGTCGTCTGTGCTCCCGCCTCGTTACCACTTGGCCGTAGGTCAGGTCAGCCCTGTCACCATTCGTTCACCCATCACCACGGTTGATACGCAAGCGACGAAGGCTGCGAAGCAAGCAGCGATGGACCGTGTGCCGAAGCAGTACGAGCAGTCTCCGCAGGTGGAGGCAACTGCGTTGCAGCAAGTCGACCAGCTGTATTCCACGGCTGTTCAAGATGTGTCTGATAAAAGCATGACGGCCAGTCAACGATTGGAGTCGCTAGAGGCTCTGGCCCCCCGTGGTGTCTCACCATCCACGCTGGAAGCGCTCTCTGGATTTACGCCGGAGGAAATCGGGATTTTGCAGAGCGTGTCCGAACGTATTGTAAAAGACTTGCTCAGCGTTCCTTTCTATCCAGAGTCTCTGCAGCAGGCGGGCTTGTTGGTGGACCGGCAGATGCTTAATTACGACCTGAACCGAGTCTCGCGGCTCATCGTGCAGAATGTCGTTACAAGCGTACTTCACCCCAACATGGTCTATCAGCAAAGCGCGACCGATGCAGCGCGGGCCGCAGCAGCGAAGAGTGTCTCGCCAGTGATGATTCATCAGGGCGAAGTCATTGTTACGAAGTATGGAATCATCACGAAGAATGTTCAAAGTCGGTTGAAAGATGTCGGACTGTACAGTGGTCAGACCGATTATGGAATGGTCTTCGGTTTTGCGTTGTTTGTGGCGCTCTCAATTGGTTTGTTAGCGGCCTACATTGAACGCAGGGACCGGCGGCGACGTCTTGATAACTTGATGCTCTTAATTTTGCTCTTGGTCTTCGTTTTGATTTCGGTGCTCATCGCACTGACCAAAGGCGTTGTAGATGCAGGTGGCCCATCGTCTATTCCGTTTTTGTTACCCATCTCGCTCGGGGCTATGTTGGTCGCCGTCATGATGGATGCGTCGCTTGCCGTCGTGACGTCCTTTTATTTTTCATTTCTCGTCGCCGCAGCGCTTGGATTTCAGTTTGAATACGTCTTGTTCAGCTTCGTGGGGTCGTTGGTGGGGGCGTACAGCGTTGGCAAGGTGACAAGCAGAGGTACCTTTATGCGGGCTGGATTTTTCGTATCTGGGGTCAATCTCTTGACAGTGGTCGCCATGCACTTGATGCAAATGGACAACGGAGCCTCGTTTCATGAATTTCTCGTACACAGTGGATTTGCCTTGTTGAACGGTGTCTTGAGTGCAGTCCTGGTAATGGGGATTCTCCCATTCTTTGAGACGACCTTTGGACTTTTGACGGCCATTCGACTGTTAGAATTGTCGAATCCAAACAATCCATTGCTGCGCAAAGTGCTCTTGGAAGCACCCGGAACGTATCATCACAGCTTGATTGTAGGAAACTTGGCCGAGGCGGCTGCGGAAATGGTGGGGGCAGATCCGCTCATTTGTCGTGTTGGTGCTTACTACCACGATGTCGGAAAGACGCGGCGTCCGATGTTTTTTGTTGAGAACCAAATGACGAAAGAGAACCCGCACGAAAAAATTGCTCCGAGTCTCAGCCATTTGATTATCACGTCACACGTCAGCGATGGTCTGGAAATGCAAGTTAAAGCTGGCTTACCTAAGCCCATTCAAGACATCTGCGCTACCCATCACGGCACAACGATTCTATGGTACTTTTACAACAAGGCTAAAGAACAGGATAAAAATGGAACAGTGAAAGTGGATGACTATCGATATGCCGGACCAAAGCCGAAAACGCGCGAGTGTGCGATTGTTATGATTTGCGACGCGGTCGAAGCGTCTGTGCGAAGCATGGCTAGGCCAACTCCCAATCGGGTGGAAGGTGTCATTCGAAAGATCATTCGCGACCGATTGCAGGACGGGCAGCTGGATGAATGCGACTTGACACTGCAAGATTTGGACGTGATGGTTTCGGCGTTTATGAAAACGTTGAAGGGAATTTATCACTCGCGCATCGAATATCCAGACATCGATAAACTGCGTAAGGAAGTGGCGAAGTGAGCGAAAATCGGTGTACGGTTGTCTGTGACTTTGAGGTGACTACACTTGAACGATGGAATTTAAAAGAAGAATTTGTTGCTTCTGTCTTGGCTGCTGCAGGCGAAGAGTTGGGAGTCTGTGGAGAAGTTTCGGTACTAGTGGTCGATGATTCTCGAATTCATCAATTGAACCGTGAATTTCGAGACGTGGACAGGCCTACGGATGTGTTGTCGTTCTCTCAGCTGGAAGGTGAATCCATGGGGGGGCTTCCTGAGGAACCAGTCCTACTGGGAGACATCGTAGTGTCTGCACCGACTGCAGTTCGACAGGCCGAAGAATATGGCCATACGGTCGCCCGGGAATTTGCGTTTTTACTTGTACACGGGTTTTTACATCTGCTTGGGTATGACCACGAAACCCCTGAAGAGGAAACGGAAATGTTTGCTCTTCAGGAAAAAATATTAGAGCGTCTATCGTTGGCGCGCAGGGTTTAAGAGCCCACAGGAAGAGAGGGCGTTGCGGCCTTGGAACCTAAAAAGAGGGCTCCTTTTCATCGCTCGTTAGGGTATGCGTGGCTTGGTGTGATATCGCATATGCAGAAAGAGCGGAATTTGCGCATTCATTTCGCGTTGCTCCAGTGTTTGACTGCATTTGATGTCGTAATTCAGCCTCCGCTTGGTGAAACTGCGCTAGGAGTCGTCGCTGCGGGAACGGTTATCGGCATGGAACTGGTCAACTCAGCCGTCGAAGCCTCGATTGATTTAATTGCTGGGGATCAGCGTCATCCGCTTGCGAAAGAAGCGAAAGATGCGGCAGCGGGTGCGGTCCTCGTGGTATCTGCGGCAGCCCTGATGGTCGCACTTTATCTAGCGCTCGCTAACTGGCCATGGCACGTCAATGTTCTCGTTCACGTCCGCTGGAAGAGTATGACTTTGATGGGTGGGTTCGATCTCGCTGCATGGATTGCCTGGTGGCGGGCTTCTGTGTTTGGGCGCACGCAGAACAGCCACTCTGCCTGATGGGTGTGAAGACTAAAGAAGTGGTGGAGGGATGTACGAATGGAACATTCGATGGATTCATTTCGTTCCGGATTCGTCGCCATTGTGGGGCGCCCAAATGTCGGGAAGTCGACGCTGCTGAATCATTTGATTGGACAAAAAGTTGCCATTATGTCGAACCGGGCTCAGACGACTCGAAACGCTATACGCGGAGTTATGACCCGCTCTGACGCGCAGGTCATTTTCATTGATACGCCGGGGATTCATCAACCGAAGCATCTTCTCGGCGAGCGCATGATGGATGCGGCTCTTCAAACGTTACAAGAAGTGGATGTCGTCCTGATGGTGGTTGATGCGACGGAAAGTGGCATTCACAAAGATGCTCCTGTCTTAGAACTGCTGAAGGATGTAACCACACCCGTTTATTTGGTGTTGAACAAAGTAGACCGTATCAAAAAAGAGCAGTTGCTTCCGCTGATTGCGTCTTATCATAAAGCGCGTTCGTTTCAAGAAGTGATTCCCGTCTCCGCATTGACGGGAACACAGTTGGACGAATTGGTTCAGTTGATTGTTGAAGCACTTCCGGTCGGGCCAAAATATTATCCGGATGGGATGGTGACGGATCACCCAGAAGCATTTATCATTGCCGAAATGGTTCGCGAAAAAGTTCTCCACCTGACTCGCGAGGAAATTCCTCATTCCATCATGGTCGACATAGAGTCGATGGAGCGGCGCAGCAATGGTACGCTTTACGTCAACGCCATCATCTACACCGAGCGTACGAGCCAAAAAGGCATCCTGATTGGAAAAGACGGCGCCATGCTGAAACGCGTGGGAGAACTTGCGCGGCATGAATTGGAGCGTCTGCTTGGTATGCGGATGTTTCTGGAACTGTGGGTGAAGGTGAAGAAAGATTGGCGCAATGAGCCCTCAATGCTTCGCCGCATCGGGCTTTCAGAATAGCGTTGGTGGGTTGGCACACACTGCTCTCCCAGCCGATTCATAGTATATCGGTATGGCCGAACGAGACCCTAAGTAAAGAGGTAGGCGCTTTCCGACACGAGACCCGACAACAAAGGAGTTGAGTTCGGTTGCGAGACTTTACGTGGAAGGTCTTTACGCTGACTGGGGACATTGATGCATACATGCTGTACAGAACGTTGGAGGACGAAGACGAGGAAGTGGACGAAGATTCCTTGGAGACGGATGAACAGGTTTTGCATTGACTCGTTTTTGTTCAATCCCGCGAAAGTGGAGGCGTGGATACCGGTGCAGCAAAATGTGACAGCCATCGTCTTGCGTAGTCGACCTTATGGAGAATCTCATACAACGTTGCAACTGTTGACAGAGGCCGGGTCTCTATCGGCCATGGCGAGAGGGGCTAAAAAACCGCAGAGTCGCCTGCGTGCTGCCACCGCCATGTGTGCGAAGGCGGTTTTTACAATTCGTCGCGGCTCGGGCATGGCGACCGTTCTTCAGGCGGAGGTGCTGGATTCGCATCGAGGTATCCACGAGTCTCTGGACAAGGCGGCTTACGCCGCCTATTTTTGTGATCTCGCTGGAGCAGCTGCCCCTCCCTATCCAGACGGGGGACGGGATGCCTTTGTACTCTTGGACGCGCTGTTGACGCGCCTTGACGCAGATACCCAGACGGAGATAGATAGATTGGGGGCGCTGGCCCGCTTCTTAGAGATAAAAATTTTGCGCCTGGTTGGGGCGAATCCATCCTATGAATTCTGCGGAGAGTGCGGTAACGCGCTAATGGAGCAGCCGTCGGTTGGCTATGTTGTGTCGAGGGGAGCCTTTTTTTGCCGTCAGTGTCTCTTGAAACTGCCCATCCTGCGCTCCATGGAGGTTCCCGGGAAGGTGATGCAGGTGATTGACGCGATGGATAAAGTTCCTTATACACAATTGGGCCAGTTGCGGTTGTCTCCAGTTACGATCCGCCTGCTTCGCCAAGTTCTCCGCCTGCAACTTTCCGAATACGCTGGCATCTCTCCGAAATCGGGAAAAGTGTTGGAAGAGATTTTACGGTCGTTCGGAGAATGGGATTCTCCTTCAGGTGACTCTTCTGTTGATGCACGCGGTGGGGACGAGGTAAACGGAAGTTAACGGACTGGCCATGACTCGGCTGAGCCATGCATCCACGCATGAATTTCGCTATACTGAATACACTTGGCAATCTGACCAGAGAAGAGGAATACGGCGGGGTCGGTAGGTTCGGACGAGATCGCAAACTTATAGGATAGGTCGTGATGTTCATCGAATTGACAAAGCGTCAGGCTGCGATTGTGGAGTTGGTGAAGCATCGTGGCCCTATCACCAGCGAGCAGATTGCGGAGACCTTATCGGTTGCCAAAGCCACTTTGCGTCCAGATTTGTCGGTGCTTACGATGGCTGGATTTTTGCAGGCACGGCCCCGCGTGGGTTATTACTATAGTGGAGTGCCGATGCACAGTGAGTTGATGACGGTTCTCGGCTCTCTGCGCGTCCAGGACTATAAGTCGGTGCCTGTTGTACTGTCGGACAAAAGTACAGTTTATGATGCGATTGTTACCATGTTTATGGAAGATGTCGGAACGATTATTATTGCACGAGACGGATTGCTGCAAGGCGTAGTCTCTCGCAAAGACCTTTTAAAAGTTGCTATCAGTGGCGGTGAACTGCAAAAAATACCAGTCAATCTCGCTATGACGAGAATTCCTCATGTGATATCGATTGAACTTGAAGCGTCGCTCTTTCAAGCGGCATCGCTGATGGTTCTCCATGAAATTGATTCGCTGCCAGTGGTTCGCTCTTCAGAAGTTGGTCTGGAAGTACTGGGCCGTGTTTCGAAGACCACCATTACACGTGCATTCGTCGAACTGGGGCAAGGCCCGCGCGCCATCGCGCGAGGTTCGCAGACGCTGGAATTGGAGGATGAATAGGGTGGATTCTGTGGGTCCAATTGTCTACTTAGTGTCAGACTCCGTCGGAGAGACTGCCGAGGCAGTGGTGCGAGCGACAGCTAGCCAATTCAACGGCGGACAGGTTCTCTTGCGTCGGGTGGCGCACGTGGCTACGGAAGAAGCTCTGATGGAGGCGGTCGATCGCGCGGTTGAAGAAAATGCGTTGATTGCGTATACCATTGTCGTGCCTAGGCTGCGTGAAGTCATGCTGCGCCTAGCAGCGGAGCGTAAAGTGGCGGCAGTCGACATCATGGGTCCGATGGTCAGTGCGTTCGAGCAGCTCGTCGGTCATCCGCCCCATCTAAAAGCGGGGTTAGTCCATCAATTAGACGCTGACTACTTTCGTCGAGTGGATGCTATCGAATTTGCGGTCAAATATGACGACGGTCGAGATCCGCGTGGATTGGAGAAGGCTGACATTATTATCGTCGGTGTTTCGAGAACTTCGAAAACTCCTCTGAGCATGTATCTCGCACACAAACGGATGCGTGTGGCCAATGTTCCTCTCGTTCCGGAAGTTGCGCCGCCCGAAGAATTGTTTCACTTAGAAGCGCCACATCGCATTGTCGGACTGACCATCCGCAAGGAGGAACTCAACCGCATCCGCCAGGCGAGACTGAAGGCACTCGGCTTGACAGCGGATGCAAGCTACGCGAGTCCAGAGCGCATCGCCGAGGAGCTGGACTACGCACATCGAGTCATGGAGAGACTTCGCTGTCCGGTCATTGATGTGAGCGACCGCGCGGTTGAAGAAACTGCACATCTGATTTTGGATTTGGTATCGAGACCCGACACGAAGTCTTTGCAAGAACATTGATGCTTCGATGGCGCGTTTACTACGGTGTGGTCGAATGACACTGATAGGTCCCTGCGATGCATGGTTGACGCACAGTGAGCACTCGATGCGGTAACGTTCAATGCCATTTGCGCTGTGGGCTAGTAGGTAGGATGTTGGCATAGAGCCAGCGTCCTTTTGATTTTTTATGCGCAGTGGGCATAGTTGTCAAATAGACTGACCATGCTAGACGATATGTAAAGGAAAGACAGGGCATTGTCTAGGCGTTACCAGGGGGACAAGGTACTCGTGAGAGCGGGCGGCCTGCCGTGTTGATTTTTGTGTCGAAGGAGGAAATGTATCGCTCTTTGTAGAATACTATTCGATGAGTGCAGCGTTCAAGCGCGCGCAGCTTAATCATCAAGAAGCCAGCGCCGTAGAGTGGGTGGTTTGTTTGCAGCGGTTGCCCGAAGAGTTTTTGGAGGAACTGCGGCGGCGTGTCGATATTGTCGACCTCATCTCAGAACATGTGCAGCTGCGCAAAACAGGGCGCTCTTTCATTGGTCTGTGTCCGTTTCACAATGAACGGTCACCGTCCATGTCAGTGTCCTCGGAACGCCAAATGTTTCATTGCTTCGGATGCGGCGCAGGGGGAACCGTCATTCGCTTTGTAATGGACATTGAGGGAATTTCGTTCCCGGAAGCTGTGGAAAAGTTAGCTGTGAGAGCCAATCTTTCGTTGCCCGTTGGCTTCAACCATACATCGGGTGAAGTAGCGAAGACCGAGTTGGCTGAGCGAGTACGGACTGCCAATGAACTTGCGGTGAAGTTCTATGCTCATATTCTAATGAATTCAGACGTTGGAGCGCAAGCCCTTGCGTATTTGAATCGTCGAGAAGTTTCTCGCTCCACGGCTGTGTCTTTTCAATTAGGCTATGCACCAAAGCAGGCAGATGTCCTGATGAACTTTTTACAGCGCCGTGGGTTCACCATGGAGGAGTTGGAGACGGCTGGCCTGGTCGTAGAAGTGGGTGGCCGCTTTGTAGACCGTTTCCGACATCGACTGATGGTCCCCATCACGAACGTGCGTGGTCAGGTGGTCGCCTTTGCTGGTCGTGCATTAGCTGCAGATGCGAAACCCAAGTATCTAAATTCCCCAGAGACACCTGTGTTTCGTAAGAGCGTCACGCTGTTTCATCATTTTGACGCTCGTAAAGCTATCCGTCGCAAGCGCCAAGCGTATCTTTTGGAAGGATACATGGATGTGATTGCGGCGAAACAGGCAGGTTTGGAAGCCGTTGTGGCCACGATGGGCACTTCGTTGACGCCTGAGCAGGCCAGCTTGTTGAAACGTGATTGTGACACTGTCGTGGTCGTCTACGATGGAGACTCGGCCGGGATTGCTGCGGCTCGCCGGGCTCTCGACATACTCGAGGAAGCAGAACTCGAGGTGCGAATTGTCCAATTGCCGGGTGGTCTAGACCCAGACGAGTACATTCGGACTCACGGCAAAGCGGCTTTTGTTCGAGAGGTATCGGTGTATGTCTTGACGCCACTGCAATTTCTCTTGCGCCGCTTGCGTCAGGAATCCGATTTGCTGTCTCCAGCAGGGCGAACCGCTTTTTTGAGACAGGCGATGGAGGTCGTAGCGGATCGAGCGACGCCTATTGAAGCAGAGTCAGAGTTGCGAAATTTGTCACAGGAATTTGAGCTGTCGATGGAATCTTTGAAGGAAGAAATGCATCTCGTCGCGAAGAAATCGCAGAAGCGCAAGATGTCGCATCGACAGTCGCAGGAGAACAAAACGCAACCTTTGCCAAAAGGGTTTATTGAAGCAGGCCAGCGTATCTTGCAAATGTTGATGAGTGATGCCAGGACACTCGCTTTCATAGAGGCGTACGACTTGGATGAACTGGCTACACCGGAACAAACCGCATTGTTGGCCATGTTGTGTGGGTGGCGTGCAGAGACAGTACGTATCAGCTTATCCACGTTTGTCGATGAAATCGACAGTCCTGATGTGCGGAAATTAGCTTCGGCTCTGGTGCTTGACGAACTTCCCGAGTACGACGAAATCCTCTTGGCGGACTACGTGCGCAAAGTGCGGGCGTACTTACTAGAGACACAGTATAAAAATGCGGTGAGTCATTTAATCTCAGCGCAAATTGCTGGAGAGACCGAAATGGTAACGGAGATAAAGAGTCAGGTCGATGCGCTGCTGCGCGAGATGGAGGCTCTAAAGTCACCCCATACTGGACATCATCCGCCAAGTGGGGGTCAGGAGGCCAGGACGAGATGAAAGCAACCGATCACAAACTTCGCGATGAAGAGTCCACTCGCCTGTTGCAGTCGGCCAAAGCAGTTTTGGTCGATCTCGGTAAGAAACGCGGTTGGCTCACGTATGATGAAATTGGCAATCGCCTGGCGGAATTCGCCATGTCGACCGATGCCATGGATGAGTTCTTTGATCAGCTCACAGAGCATGGTATCGAAGTGGTGAATGAGCGACAGACGGAGCAGGCGCGCGAACTCGGAGACGAAGAAGAAGTCGACGAGGGGCCGGGGCGCGCCGAGTTAGAGAGTGATGACTCCGACGGAGCCTTTGATTTGAACGATTTGACCATGCCGCCTGGCATCAAAATCAGCGACCCTGTTCGCATGTATCTTAAGGAAATTGGTCGAGTACCGCTACTCTCCGCCGCAGATGAGATTCAACTGGCGATGCGCATTGAAGAGGGCGACGAAGAAGCAAAACGGCGACTGGCAGAAGCGAATCTCCGGTTGGTGGTATCCATCGCAAAACGCTATGTCGGGCGCGGAATGCTGTTTCTCGATTTAATTCAAGAGGGCAATCTTGGCCTTATCAAAGCGGTAGAGAAATTTGATTACAGCAAAGGCTATAAATTTAGCACCTATGCTACGTGGTGGATTCGCCAAGCCATCACCAGAGCGATTGCCGATCAAGCGAGAACCATTCGCATTCCGGTGCACATGGTGGAGACTATCAACAAGTTGATTCGCATCTCTCGACAACTGCTGCAAGAACTCGGACGTGAGCCAACTGCGGAAGAGATTGCGGCGGAAATGGAAATGACTGCCGATAAGGTCCGAGAGATTCAAAAAATTGCTCAAGAGCCCGTGTCGTTGGAGACACCCATTGGAGAAGAAGACGACTCTCACTTGGGGGACTTTATCCCAGACGATGAGGCACCAGCACCAGCGGATGCTGCGGCGTATGAACTTCTCAAGGAACAGTTGGAAGACGTGCTCGACACCTTGACGGAACGCGAAGAAAATGTCCTGCGGCTCCGGTTTGGTTTAGACGATGGCCGCACGCGAACACTCGAAGAAGTCGGGAAGGTTTTTGGCGTGACGCGCGAGCGCATCCGTCAAATTGAAGCGAAAGCATTGCGCAAGCTTCGTCATCCCAGTCGCAGCAAGCGGCTCAAGGACTTCTTGGAATAAGTAAACAGCGCATTGCTGTGGCTTGCATCTGCATCAATGACACTAGGGCGAACCCGTCGGGAGCGCCCTGGTCTTTTGTTCGGCGCCGATTTGTTTTCTAGCTTATCACATCCTGCTTGGCAAATGGTGTCGGATTCTGCAGGTTGCAAGCGTTTTCGAGAAATCGATATAATCTCTTTGAAGGGAAAGAGGAGGAGTACCAGTGGAGTTTGATTTTACGTCTGAACAGAAAATGATTCGTGATACTGTCCGGGAGTTTGCACGAGCAGAAATTGCTCCAATTGCCGCAGAGTTGGACCGCACCGAACGATTCCCTATTGAATTGTTTGAAAAAATGGGCAAACTGGGGTTTTTGGGTCTGCCTATTCCTGAAGAATACGGCGGCAGCGGGGCAGACTTTTTGAGTTATTGTTTGGCATTGGAGGAACTCGGACAGACGTGTGCCGGGACAGCTCTCAGCTTTGAAGCGCACGTCTCACTCGCCTGTATGCCGATACTGCACTTTGGCACAGAGGAGCAAAAGCAGAAATATTTAGTGCCACTGGCAAAAGGGGAAGCTCTCGGGTCGTTTGGGTTGACCGAGACTGGTGCCGGATCGGACGCAGGTGGAACACGCACTACGGCCAAACGAGACGGTGACGAATGGGTTTTGAATGGGACAAAAATATACAATACTAATGGCGGCTACGCAAAATTTGTGGTTTTGACGGCTGTCACGGATAAGGAGTCGCGCGGCATCAGTGCCTTCATCGTGCCGACGAGCGCGAAAGGATTTTCAGTCAGTAAGGCGTACGATAAAATGGGGATGCGTGCATCGAACACGGTCGAACTGATTTTAGAAGATGTGCGGATTCCCGAGGAAAACTTACTGGGCCCTCTGCACAAAGGGTTCCGCCAATTTTTGTCGACGCTCGATAACGGTCGCGTGGCCATTGCGGCACTGGCTGTTGGCATTGCTCAAGCAGCCTTGGATACTGCACTTTCATACAGTAAAGAGAGGACGCAATTCGGGAAACCGATTTCTAAGTTTCAATCCGTTTCGAACAAGCTGGCAGACATGGCGATGCATCTGGACTTGGCTAGGAATGCGGTTTACAAGGCGGCTTGGATGTACGATATGAAACGCCCATACACCAAAGAAGCGTCGTACGCAAAGTTGTTTGCATCTGAGATGTGCACCAAGACGTGTTTGGATGCCATTCAAATTTTGGGCGGGAATGGTTACATGAAGGAATACCCAGTTGAGCGTCACCTTCGCGATGCGAAGCTTATTGAAATCGGCGAAGGTACTTCAGAGGTGCAACGACTCGTCATTGCCCGTCAGTTGGGTTGCTGACAAGTCGTTTCCAGCCGTTGGTTCCGTCGTTCACCGTGTGTCGCAGGCAGTCTTCTTCTTATGGAGTGCGCTGGTTGCCAAGGAACGGAGGGAGATGTGACGATGTGGACAGGGATTCTCTTTGTGGCCGTCGTTCCCGTTTCCCTATATCTCTTGCTTCGCCGCAGTGGGGAGTTGCTCATAGCGCGGGGCAACAGAGCGATTCCTGTTCCGGCCGATGTCGGCATTGTTCTTGGCGCCTATACGGATGGCTATCATCCCTCGCCTCCGCTGACGAAGCGTCTCTATGTAGCGCTGCAGTTGTACCGCCAAGGCTTGGTTCGCGCCTTGATTGTCAGCGGCGGGCGTGGCGACGACGAAACGGTGACGGAGTCGAAGTCCATGAAGCGTTTTCTAATCATCAACGGAGTTCCTTCGAATGTCATTTTTGAGGAACGTGCTTCGGTAGACACATGGGAGAACATCCGGAATTCTTCTGCGTTGATGCGCCAGCTTGGATTTCAAACCGCGATTATTGTCACGAGCGATTATCACTTGCCGAGAGCCCTCGCGGTGGCACGTCGTCTACACATCGATGTGAGCGGCTGTCCGGCGCCATCCGGGTCGCGCGAAAAGCGCTTTGCCATGCGCGAAGTTTTAGCCCGCATTCAATACACGTTGCAAGGCAAAACCCCGCTTGTCTAGTGATGAGAGGACGGGCGAGTTACCCGTCAGACCACGGCGAGTAGAAAGCATCCTTTTGCAGTCAGTGAGGTACAACCATTTTGTCACATTGCGAAGAGTTGTCCTATAGCGCATCCAAGACGCCCTTAAGCTCGTTGTCTTCGCGGCTTCTCTGGCTGGCCAACCATGTACCCATGAACAGCCGCGTTGTCGATGTGGGCGCAGACCATGCTTTACTGTCTCTGTATCTGGTTGAGTCCGGTATCAGTCCTTTCGTTATTGCGTCGGAAGTGGCAGAGGGTCCCTTGACGGTGGCAAAGAAAAACGTGGAAAGCCGACGGCTCCAGCACCTTATCGATGTTCGCCACGGAGATGGCCTTTGCACCGTTGCCCCTGGGGAAGTCTCCGTCGCGGTGCTGGCTGGTATGGGTGGATCCACGATGCTTGAAATTTTTCAACGTTCGCCTCGCGTCGTGGAGAACTTGCCGTGCTTGTTGCTGCAGCCGATGAGTGACTCTGGACCGTTGCGCCATTGGTTGCGGACCGTTGGTTTTGTACTCGTGGATGAGGCAGTGTTGCACGAGAAGCAGCGAATTTACGAATTAATAGCCGCATCGCGTGTTTCCCATGCGGCGAATTCACGGGCTGACTGCTTGGTTCCTCGCGAAGATTCTCTGAGCGATCCGCTCTACGCACCGTTCACGGCTTCTCCTGCATGGGTTTGGTTTGCTGAGCGTTTCGGACCGCTCAATCTTAGGCGGGGAGACGCTATCACGCGGTTATGGGTCGAGCAGGAAATTGTGTCATGGCGGCGAATTCTGAGGTCTCTCAGATCTGCGAAAGAACCCTTCAAGAATGGGCGCGAGGCCGAATTCCGTCAGAAAATTGAGGTGGCTAGCGACTGGCTGGAGCAGCGTGATCGATGTTCCGATGGATCGGTACGACCAGATTCTCCAGCGAACTAGGGCTTGCCGCTTCAGGGCTACACGCGCTATACTGTGGAAACTACGCGGTGGAAGCAAGCTGGGCAATCGCCGGTGCTCGGTCGAAAGACTGCACGGGAGGAAAGTCCGAGCTCCGCAGGGCAGGGTGCCGGATAACGTCCGGCGGGAGCAATCCTAGGGACAGTGCCACAGAAATGAGGACCGCCGATGGTGTCGGCAATGCCGGCACACAGGCAAGGATGCAACGGTGCGGTAAGAGCGCACCAGCAACCCGGGAACGGGTTGGCTAGGTAAACCCCACCTGGAGCAAGACCGGATAGGAGTGCGCACGTGGTGGCCCGCCACGCACTCGGGTAGGTTGCTTGAGCCAATTGGCAACAGTTGGCCTAGATAGATGATTGCCACTCCATTCGTGCGAGGCAGACGGGTGAAATGACCGAGAGCGAGTTGCTTATCGGATTTTGCGGACCTGCCGCTTGGAGCACAGGAGCACAGAACTCGGCTTACAGGCTTGCTTCTCCGAATCAATCCCCCACAAGGAAACAGTCTTGTGGGGGATTGGCGTTTTACGAGCCAATCTCTGCTGGATTCATCCTCCCGTTCATTCCAACTCGGTCAGTGAACGCTTGTTTGACGCTGTGTTTTGCCCAAAGGCAAATTCGGGAAGGATGAACTTTGCTGTTTTTGGTGTTTTGTTTTTCCTGATGAACGCAACTGGGTAACGTGTTTCGTTTTGTCTAGGCTCGCGCGCTGGTCAAATTGTTCGGTGAAGATTTTCGCAATATGAGCATGTCCAGCGTCCGTCGGATGGATGGGACGGCCCATTGGGCTGACCAAGTCCTCTAAGACTCCGTGGCGATATCCTTCGATGAATTCGGCAGACCTTTTCTCGAAACTGCGGTCCAGTGCAAGACAAGGAAAATCAAATTCTTCTCCTACCGTCGTGACACATTCATTGATGGCACCGATGGCCCTTACTGCAAACGGATAGTTCGGAGCCGGATTGTAAAGGCCGAACAAAAATACGTGGGGAACGCCATGGAGGCGAATCGTCTGACATAGTTGTCGAATGTTATTTGAGAAGTTTTGAAGAATTGGCGCTAAGGATGTGTCGTTTAACGGACTCTCCACCATTGGAAAGTAGTGATGGACGAGGAATCCACGCAAAAGTTTGCGAACGTCATTTCCGCCGGTCAGGACAGTGACCACGTTTGTTTGCTTCCACACCGTTGGAGATAGTTGTTGAACCGCATGTAGCAGGTGCGTACTCGTCCATCCTTCTTTCGCCACCACGAGCATTCGGTTTGCTGCGCTTTTCCTGGTTAAGTGCGTGTATATCTGTTTCACATAAGCGCGGTCTCTCGTTGAAGCACCGCGTCCAACAGTGATAGAATCTCCCAGTGCGAGATATCCGAATCGCTCCACGAAAAACCCCTCCATGAAGTTCCTTACGGAGTCCTCACGATGGACTCAACTCTATTGAGTCAATTCTCCCAAAAAAGTCTAAAATCCGCGCGTTGAAAACAGTAGGCCAATGCCCATCAAAATCATCAGGACAGACCACATCCGGCGAATTCGAAAGAAAACTTTCGGAGGCTCTTGGCGAGCGCGCCACCCTTGTGTGATTTTCCACAGAATCCGAGGGTAAATCAGGTTCGTGATGGCTACGCCAAACCAAAGAACAAAAAATAAAATCTGCAAGAGATGGATGCCTAGCGATGTGCTTGCACCCGCGGTTGCCTGCATGTCAATGTCCTCCTCGCCGCATGTGCGATGTCTTTGACCATGCTACCACACATGTGCTGAGGACCCAACCAGTATCGAACGGAGACGATAAGGAAGTCGGATTTCTACTGTCGAGTTTCTCTAGAATATGATGTCGACTTGCAAAATTTCGCGGCCATGCGCACAGAAGGGAGTGACATCACATTCGACTTTGTTCCCTGCGCCGCATCCCCATGTGGTTCCCGTCCCTTTTCTGAGAAAGTGGGAAAGGAGCGCTTGCCTATGTTGTCGAGCGGATAGGCAATTATCTCCAACGCATGGACGTCAGAATACATACGATGAAGGACGTCGCTGGTAGCAGTTCCGACGTTATCTGAAAGAGCGGACATCGAACATTCGTCGAATCTACTATGGAAGCACGCAGAACGGAGGTGTGTGCAATGTGCAGTCAAGCGGAATGTACCCGACTCATTGGCCAGCCGGTGCGCTTTAGGACGCCGTATGGCCTTCATCACGGTGTTATCGAACGAGTGACTCGAGACAAAGCCATTATTGTCTCTCCCATTCGATATGTACCGCCACAGTTTCAAATCTGTTCTCTCTCTGAAGACGACATAGGACCAGAGACTCAATCGTTGGATGTAGAGCTTGCTTGGGGAGGTCCCGTTGCTCGCGGAGCCTATCCGGGTGCTGGGCGGGGAGCGGCTCCTATGCAGGGAATAGCACCGTATGGTTATGGCTATGCGCGGTGGGCAGTGTCATTTTTAATCATTTTTGCCCTGTTTGGACTGTGGGCCTGGTAAAAAACCACGTAAAGCTCCAGACACCGGGAAGAATGTTTTATCGACAATCGGGCTCTTGTCGCGACCGCATGCAGTGCGGTTTGGAATACGATGAGGCAGGTCAAACGTAAAGGAGGAAGACAACGTGGGTACATTTGGAGGCTATACTCGTTGGGCAGTGGTGTTTCTTATCATCTTCGTCTTGTTCTTCTTGCTCGTCCCAGGTTATGGAGCAGCTCAATATTGAGTTGTTTCGGAATCAGTGAGTGAATGATGTGGCGTGCAGTAAGTTTGCGCGCCTCTCCAGACACCGAACATGACATGGAGGAGGTTACGTAACTATGTACGATGGCGGCGCATTTGGCGGCTATACTCGCTGGGCAGTAGTGTTCCTTATCATCTTCGTGTTGTTCATTCTGCTCGTTCCGTTCACAACGACGACTTGCACCACAACCCCCGTATATTAAACCGTCAAAGCATTCTCGCCGACCGACCTAGCGGCGGCGAGAATGCTTTGGATGTGGTTGCGGACAAGCCCGATGTTGTGGGCCTTAGAGCGACGTCGTTCGCGTGAATCAACAATAATCATGAGAGGTGGGACGTATACTTACCGTCGGCGTATGCGTCGATGACGTCTTTTTTGTCCTGCTTTTTGTCGTCGCTTCGAAGAAAATTTAGTCGGTTTTGGGAGCGCATTGGACGCCACGGTAGAGTCTTCAGTTATGTTCTCTCCTGCTGGTAAGATGCGGTTGAGCAAATCTCGGAGATAGGTCAATTCTGACTCCACATCCTCGACCTGCGCAGACCGGATACGCTCCAGTAAACGTGGATAGAGTAATTGTATCCCCCGGTCCAATGCAAACTTTTCCACTGGACTGAGGTGCCTGCTCACTCTGTCGAGGAGTTCTTGGATCCCCACGATACATCGCTCCTTGACGGATGAACCTTGAATCGGCTGTTCGTTCATTCGCTCTCCTCCTTGCCGGCGGTAAAGCAGACTATGCATCAAATGGGTCAGTTGACGAACTGAAATAGTATCATCATTAGATTCTGTAGAAAAAATTTCCGCACAAGTTGTTGTTCAATCGTCCATTGTTCTCTATAATCGAAGCATGTATCGTTTGTAGTCCATTCTTTTGTCTCTCGTTCATGAATCGTGAATATTTAGATGAATGTTTTGCGCGGATTCGCGGAAAATATGTGTGTGTTTCGGTTATGGGGTCGCGGATTGCGTTGACGTTTGACCTACCTGAGTTGGTATGGAGAATCTAATGAGGTGAAGGAAAGCATGCGTGAGCAGGCGAAACTGTGTGCTGTCTGCCTGAAATATGTTTTGGATGAACTGTCCGAGATGGAAAAGAAGCGATTTGAACGCCATCTTCGCAAGTGTGCGGCCTGTCAAGCAGAGTGTCGCGAGTATGAGCAATATCGGGATTGGTTGAGAGAAGACGCAGCACTTGCCGGTGGTGCAGAGGAGAGTCACGCATCAGGTGCCCCCTCTGGTGAAATGACCAAGCGAGCAGACGTAGTCTCGATTTCGGGGTATTCGAATAACAAGACCGAACGTTCTGTCATCTCCACTAAGTCTTCTATAAAACCGACAGTTGGCCGGAAGAAGTGGGTGCTTTCGCCTGCACGCTTTCGTCAAGTGGTCGCTATGCTCGCGGCAGCTGCGGCGGTATTGGCCGCATTGCCGCACGGTGAAGGGCGAGAAATGGTCGAGAGAGTCGCATCTTCCGCGCACTTGGTGAGTGAGCAAGTAGAACAGTCGGTCCGTGCTCATTTGAGCCACTTCAACAGCTTGACCCTACCCCAAGTTTCGCCCCTCGAGGGCAATACACACGGTGCAGTGATTGCTCCGACCTCATCCATGGATGCCTAAGCGCGTGTTCCTATTCCTCTTTCGCAAAGTGTCTACTTGTGTTTCGTCTTTTATGCCCTTTCTTCCACTTGGGGACGGCGGATGGTCGGATGTGCTGTCTTCTAGGACTACCATTAATACTCCTCCAAACAAAAACAAGAAACTCACGATGTAAAGCCAGTAGGCGAGCAGCATGATGAACGTGAGAGTCCCATATATTAACTGATACTGGCCCAAGTGCTTGGCGTAAATAAAAAATGCGTAACGCGACACATAGATACTGATGGTGGTGAAGAGGGCGCCGACGGCAATCCAACGAATCGAAAAGGTCTGCGATGGCAAAAGTCGATAGCAAAGAACGCAGGACAGAAACAAAAAGAGAGGGAAAGAAATTGCCGCAGTTGTGGAGAGCAGCGCGCTGACATTGGGCGAAATATTGTGGGTAGACTGAACTACCGCATCAGCAAAGGCGGCGGCAACGGTTCCTATAAGGAATATGCCAACCAATACAAAAGATGCGAGGTACTGCTTGAGAAAGGAACGCCTAGTTTTGGTGAACGCCAGAGCATCAAGCGCCTGTTGAAGCGAAAGAAATCCTTCCGTTGACGTCCAAACAAGCCCGATGATGCTGTATAGGCGTACTTCAGATCCGAGTTTCGCGAGTCTCTGCACGTTGGTCGCGAGTAGATTGTGTATGTTTGGAACGTCGGGAAAGTAAGATTGCAATTCTCCTTCAAGGTAATGCATCACATATTGGTCCGGCATGAATTTAGACGCAAGATAAAGGATAAGGAGCAAGACAGGGATAATTGACGAAAAAGCAAAAAAGGCCAAAACGGCTGCGTAAACCAGAACGTTTCCTCTTAAAGTCAGAGTGACAACGTGTCGTCCGAAGTGATACACTTGTTTAAGCGTGGATATCTCCCCCAAATTGACAAGGCAAGTCCGCAGGGACTTCTGCCGGCCCTCTGAATTCGCTTTAGTATGCTCCTACAGTGGCGTCCGTACTCTGTTTTCAGCGGTAAAGTGGAAAGGGGTAACAGTATGATTGATTTTTCCGAGCGAGATAAGCTCAATCCGTTTACTTGGTACGAGCGCATGCGGCGCGAAAATCCTGTATTAGTGGATGAAGACGGAGATGTCCATGCTTTTGGATATGAAGCCGTCAAGAAAGTGCTCTTTGAACATGAGTTGTTCTCGTCTCGCCGCGGTCCTGCGGATGACCCTAACAATCCGATTGCGGCAAGTCTGATTAGCTTAGACCCACCGCGCCATCGGCAACTCCGTTCGCTGGTTTCACAAGCCTTCACACCACGGGCGATTGCCGCACTGGCGCCACGTATTGAGGAAATATCGAGCGGATTAATTCAAGACATGAAAGCGACGTCTGGTGAAGTCGACTTTGTCGAGACATTCAGCGTGCCATTACCCGTGACGGTCATTGCCGAATTGCTCGGCATACCTTTGGAAGACCGAGACAAGTTCAAAGTCTGGTCCGACGCCATCATTTCCGGCACCGCTGAAATGGATAGCGGAGGGGAGTTAAACTTTACAGACGCACAGAGAGAGATGGTCATGTACTTTGGAGAGATGATTGCGGAACGCACGCGTCGGCCAAAGGAAGATTTTGTATCTCAACTGTTGGCGGCCACCGTCGATGGAGAGCGGTTGTCTCCGACGGACATCCTCGGTTTTTGTATTCTTTTATTGGTAGCTGGAAATGAAACGACGACGAATTTGCTCAGCAACGCGATTCTGACACTCAACGAGCATCAAGAGTTCTGGTCGAGTATGAGAGACAGTGCTGCGATGGTGGAAAATGTTGTTGAAGAAGTACTGCGTTACCGCTCACCGGTACAGCACATGTACCGAACGGCTACTCGCGATTTGGAACTAGGCGGCGTGCAAATTCCAGCTAATGCTGCCGTGGTTGCCTGGATGGGTTCGGCGAATCGAGATGAAGCGGCCTTTGAGCACGCTGAACAATTTGTCCCTGGACGCTCTCCAAATCGACATGTGGCTTTCGGACATGGAATTCACTTTTGTCTTGGCGCCCCGCTGGCTCGTCTGGAAGCGAAAATTTCATTGACTCAGTTGGCGAGAGAATTTAGACGTATCGACGTGGATACATCGAGATTAGTGTCCATTCCAACGTCGTTTGTATACGGCTTTTATCATATGCCTGTCACCTTAGCTTAGTGTGTCTCAGTGCTGATGGAACATGAAATGGTCGTGAGCAACACCCATGGGTGTTGCTCACTTTGTGAAGGTAGGTTCTTCACTTTAGAATCCAGTCGTTGGTTAGACAGAGATTACGCCATGGCTGTATTGGTCTCCGAGATGCTTACCGACGAAGAGTTCGCCAGTTGACCATAGGTAGTGCCACTGGTGTTCGTGGCAGATTGTAATTGCAAAATCATTCTGGTGTACGTGATTTCCGAAGTCTGAAGTCTGAGTATTGACTTTTGTAGAGTGGATAGAGCGTGGTCAAAGGGATAGACGCTCCATTGATCCATCTTTGAATGCTCCGCCTTCCAGAGTTGCTTGTCAATGGAACGCAACTCTTTCTGCGTTTTGTTATGCTCTTGAATCGCCAAATGCAGCCACGCCTTGGCGTTGCCATTCTCCTTTAGAATAGGCATCGTTCCGAATGTGCTGTGGAAAGCAGTTGCTGCTTGAGTCCATTGACTGAGAGGGAGAGCTACTGGCGGGTGACCGTAACCCTTGCCGTCTTTCTTCCATTGGTTCTCTAACTGGAGAAAGCCGGGACCATGTTGGCGTTCAAGGACCCAGTACATAATGACCAGATGCCATGCGGCGTCTGTCTGAGCTAATATTGAGTCGCGCTGTTTCTCCAATTTAGAAATATTGACTTTCAGTAACGGAGCGGTCCATGGTTTGGTTTGGAGGCTCGCCTTCTCCGTCGCAAGGGATTGTTCGGACGCGTACAGAGTTGCGGCCTGTGAATTCAAATTCGTCACGACCGACTTCAATTGAACAATGTTGGAGTTTGTAGGATTCGTTTGAACACGACTCCACAGGTTTGCCTCGGTCTTCAAATTAGCTTGATACTTCGCTTGAAAAGATGGGTTGTGTCCGCCCCCTTCGGCAGCGAACGCGGTTATGCCGGACGCGGATAAAGTGACAGCGGCAGCGCACAACATCAACACTTTTTTCATGGTAGTCCTCCTCGTTTTTGACAATGTCATCTCTACCGACGGAACCTCTCATTTCTTTTCCCGCAGAGACGCCTGCTTGGTTCGTGCTCTCGTCTACAGAGTGCGAAAGAGAGGTTCTGTTTGTGTCGGTAGAGGTGAAAAGTAGAAAAACAGAGGAAGCCTACTCCGTTCTTTAAGACAAAATACTCACGCCTTCGAGTAGCAGCACACGAGCAGGGGCCGCTTCCACACCCATCCACTTGAGCGGTGCCGCCACCATGAAGTAGGTTCCTGGCTGAATGTGATGAAGTCGCAGTCCTTCGAGAATGACTGCACCACTCGAGAACAGAGCCTTGTGTGTCGGGTGCCCCGGTTGGCTGCGCTCAATCCCTAATCCGTCAATTCCCACCCCGGCAATTTTCGCCTCTGCAAGCCATTTGGCAGCCGCTTCCCCGAGGTATACAAATTCGGGGTTAAAAATATCTTCCTTCGAGTTGGCTGTTTTAAACAACAAAAACTCATCTTCGTGGACATTCAGTGCTTCCACATCGGACACCTGAATGGCCCCGGTGACGTAGCTAAGGTCGACGACGCGAGCGGGGCGAACTACATGTTCCAATGGCAAGAGGTCAATGGAGTCGGCCCCAGGCATCATGTGCAAGGCGGCATCGACATGAGTTCCTGTATGTGCGTCGACATGGGCTCGCGATTCGCGCAGTCCAGATTCGGCGAAGTCCGCTTTTGTTTCAAACTCTGGACGCTTGTCCGCTTTGTCCTTGTATACTGGCATGGAATGATGAACTGGCATGGAAACGTCGTGAATTCTCCAGGTCATGGTTCCTGTCCCTCCCTTGTGGTGGCGGTGGCGCGTTCGAGTACCGTCTCTACGGATGTGGTCTCTTGCCCGTATACGGGCCACCAGCGATGCGCTTCTGCCTGAACCAAATCCTCTGCGGCTTTTGGTCCCCAACTTCCTGCTGGATAAAGATGCAACGGCGTTCTGTTTTCAGTGAATGCGGCAGCGATTGGATCGACAAATTTCCATGCCAGGGAAACTTCGTCCCAGCGTGTGAAAAAGGTCGAGTCCCCACGCATAGCGTCGAAAAATAGGCGTTCATATGCTTCCGCCGAATTAGCCGACGTCTGGCTAAATTCCATCGCTACAGGAATGACAGTCTCTTCGGCGCCCGGCCGCTTGGCGTTTAGCTGTATGTACATTCCCTCGACCGGATTGACTCGAATGACGAGCAAATTCGGACCTAATTTTCCGTCTTGGTTAAAGTACAGATGTTTGGGCATGTCCCGAAATTGTATGACGATCTCGGTGGATTTTACAGCCATACGCTTCCCCGTGCGAAGATAAAACGGCACTCCCGCCCAGCGGAAATTATCGACAAAAAGCTTGGCGGCGACAAACGTCTCTGTTTGTGAATCTTTTCTGACGTTTGGTTCGTCGGTGTAAGAAGCGACCGAGTGATTCTGTATGACGCCCGCATCGTATTGTCCGCGTACTACGTGCTCAGCTACCTCGTCTACGCGAAAGCGGTGAAGTGACCGCAACACCTTTACTTTTTCATCGCGTATCGCTTCTGTTTTTAGGCGACTGGGGGGTTCCATGGCAATCATCATGACCATCTGTAACATGTGATTCTGCACCATGTCGCGCAGTGCACCAGCGTGTTCGTAATAGGATGCACGTTCTTCTACGCCTACGGTTTCACTGGAAGTGATTTGAACATTGGCGATGGAGCGGTTATTCCAAACTGGTTCAAATATGGAGTTTGCAAAACGAATGACCTCGATATTTTGGACCATTTCCTTTCCTAGGTAATGGTCAATTCGGTAGATCTCTTCTTCTCTGAACACTTGACACAGTTCCGTGTTGAGCGCCTCAGCCGATGCATAATCATGACCAAACGGCTTCTCAATGATGAGTCGTCGCCAACCCATGGTTTGCGCTAAGCCGCTGGATTGAATTCGTCCGGCAACCGGGCCGAAAAATTCCGGGGCCATGGCGAGATAGAAAAGTCGATTTTGAAGGCCGTTTTTTTGTTCCAAAGACTCCAAAACCGACTTTAAGGTTTCGTAATCGTCGTCTCGACTGGCGTCCACCGAACAGTAGTGAAGGCGCTTAGCAAAGTCGGTCCAGTCGTCCATGGATTGAATCGCAGTTGGGGCGAATTCTTTCATGGCGCTCGTTGCCAAGTCGCGAAAACGTTCATCCGTATATGCACTGCGAGCTACGTTCAAAATTCGAGTCGAAGGGTGCAGCCTTTTCCTCTGGTGCAGTTGATATAGAGCCGGGAACAACTTTCTTCTCGCTAAATCGCCCGTCGCGCCGAATAAAATGAGCGTGTGTGGTTCCGTTTGGTGCTCGTCGTTGGCCATTCCCAGACCTCCCTTGGTATTGAGCCCTCTTGCATCTCTTGAATTGTAACAGAAGAGAGCGGGGTGGCGCCTGTCCCGAAACGGATGTAACGACGTCGCGGTCGCTTCGTCGAGTCAAGCGAAGCCGTGCCAGGAACTGAGATGCATCCACACGTAGACCACGCCAATCACCAATAATCCTCCGAGCACTGCACCGTACAACCATTTCATTGCGGTACGCATGGCGTCACCTCCTGGTTGAGTGTGGGACCGGATCGACCCGACGAAGCGGCACACTCTACAGTCTGCGTCACTTCAATGTGCCAAACGCGTATCCGGCTGACTTCCAGCGGGAAAGGAGTTTCGGCAGAATTTCAGCGGTGTACCGACTTCCAGAGACCCCGTCGTGAAAGAGGATGACAGCTTGAGGGCGGATTTTGTCGGCGAGTGCCTGGTCGATATCTTGGGTCGATCTCGCTTTCCAATCGAAGGAATCTACGGTCCACATGCGGATAGGATGACCCATTTGCAAAATTAACTTGCGTTCCTGGTTGTCAATATGGCCGCCTGGTGGGCGATAGAAAGTGGGGATGACGCCACTTGCACGATAAATGGAGTGGTCGGTTCGCAAGACATCACGCTGTAGGCATGACCTTGACAGAGACACGACATCTTCGTGCAGATAGCCGTGATTGCCGAGTTCGTGTCCTTCGCGATGCATGCGTCGGACGATTTGCGGGAACTCGTCACATCGATATCCGAGCACAAAAAAAGTAGCGTGAACGTGTGCGGCGCGCAATTCATCGAGGATTTTTGGCGTGTATCGTTCGCTCGGCCCGTCATCAAACGTCAAATAGAGGGTCTTTGAGGCGTGCTTTGTGTCTGCAAAAGCCGGCGGACAAACGAGAAAGCAAAGACATAGTGCAGACAGAACAGAACGCATCAGGTGCTGTCTTAAGCGCGGTCGAGTTTTGCGGCAAAAACTAGTGTTATGTGCCGTGCTGGGGTTGACAAAATGAGACGCTGAGCCGGCACCAAGCACGTTTATCCGCTGGGTCGTCGTCAATCTTTTCTTCCTCACTTCTCGCGAAGGGTCGCCATTCGCAACTAGCGTTCCCAGTCTCGACGAAGTCATGCGAGAGCTACATCGGTAGGTCCGTTCGCAAGGAAGAGAGGTGGTTGGCTCCGACTGGCTCCGGTTGGCCGAATGGTGGGCAAGGTCACGTTCCGAAGGTGCATCGGTGGGTATGTTTGTAAGAAAGGGAGAGGTGGAAGGGCTTCAAAGCAACGTTCCACCGTGCTCCGTTTTACTGCTCTCGGTAGGATGAGAACTCCACATCGGCGATGACACCAGGCTCTCCTTTTGTCACTAAATGTTCAAGCGCTGCCTTCAAGACAGCAGTCTGCGTCTGCACGTCGTGAGGTCGACCAAGAGAATGCCCAAATTCAAAACCTACAGGATGGATAGCCCGAGACGGGCGCATCAGACTGGACTGCTGAGGGTCCAATGTGACTAGGACAGTCGGTATACCGATCATCTCAATGCCGCGCTGCACCGTGACCACGGTGCGATGGCAGAGCGGTCAGCCTGCGGTCAACAAGACGGCATCCGCGCGGGACTTCTCGACTTCGTTGGCGATGGCCGGAACCGTCTCTTGGTTAATTTGATTTAAGCGCATGGCATAGCCCATCATGGTCAAGTGTTTTTCCGCCAAACCGCCGAGAAAGCCGGTTTCCACCAATTCTCGGAGACGGTCAATAGGGAAGATGGTGTTAATGTCTCGCTTCGGTTCGTCCGTGTTGTAGTGTTCTTTTGGTGCTCCATGCGTTACCGTGAAATCACTACTGTGTGCATCGCCAGGGATGACGCGATATGACGCGTCTCCTGCCGTGTTGAAAGGTTCCTGGGTTGTCAGATGCGCTCCGGCAGTTGACACGACCATGAGCGTGGTCTCAGAAAGGGGCCTCGTCACGGGCGTATACGGAATCGTCTTTCTCGACAGAGATAACGACATGGGAATCCTCCTTTTTTCGGCACGGCGCAATCGACACGCTTACCAGACACCTAAACACCATCTGGTCCACATGAGATAGCAAGAGTCCATACCAGCCGCGGTTCAAGCGGCTGGTATGGAAACATAACGTCACTTAAACGCAGATAGCCTGTCCAATCGTTGAGACGGCCTATGCGTTCAGTTTGCGGAGCACGTCGAAGATGTCTTCGTTATCCGGTTGGTCGTCGATGGGATGCACGTCGATGTATTGAATGACTCCATCCGTGTCAATGACGAACAGTGCGCGTTCGGTCATCCCTTGCTCCCGCAGCACCCCGTACTTCTCGGCCACTGCGCCATGCGGATTAAAATCAGAGCAAAGTGGGTAGGAGATACCACCTATCGACTTCTGCCACGCTTCATGACTGGGGATACTGTCTACGCTGATACCCAGAACCTGGGTATTATACTCTTCGAACCGGGACAGATCGTCCTCGTACGAAGGCATCTGAGCGCCTCAGACAGGGGTCCAGTCTAAGGGGTAGAAGGCAATAAACACGTTTTTCTTTCCGAGGTAATTGGCTAGGTGGATGGTACGTTCGCCAGTTGCTGGCAACATAAAGTCAGGTGCTTTGTCCCCCACTTTTAGGGTGTTGGACTGAGCCGGACCACGAGCCATTGGAAAAACCTCCTTCATGTATGAATTGGAATGCACGGCGGTCAACGCCATTATTTCGCATTCACCGTCACTATACCAGCGTGTCCAGACTGAATCAAAGCGATATCCCGAGCAATGCCTTCATTTTATTCGGTCGATAGCCGACGACGGCTTCTTCTCCAATGATGGTTGTCGGCACCGAGTAGATACCTCTGGACTCCAATTCCTTGAAGTAGTCGTCATTGTTGGTCACATTGCGCTCCTCGAATGGGATGTTCCAGCTCTCCAAGTCAGATTTGATTTTGGCACAGTAACTGCAGCCGGTCGACGAGTAGACGATGACAGGTTCATGTTTCATACGCAAACATCTCCTTTAGCCTCATGGAATTGGAAGGCAAAGTACGGTGGATATCGTTTTGAGATTGAATTATAATAACTACTAAGTGTAAGTTTAAGTCATCGTGAAACACATGTCAAAACTTAGACATAGCAATAGAAGCATCGCGTTTTGACCGATGGGAGGAATTTTACATGAGTTGTAAGGAAGAGGATCATCTTTATCCTTTAGAAATATTGCAGCAAGCGGGTCTGAGACCGACCACACAGCGTGTGGCGATTCTCCAGTTTATGATAGACGAAAAACGTCATTGGACGGCAGATGAACTGTTTCACCAAATGCGCGGTTCATTGCCGACATTGTCTTTGGCGACTGTTTACAACACATTAAAGGCATTTGTGGAATCTGGAGTATTAAAGGAACTGACGTTCGGAGATGCCGCGTCTCGATTTGATCTGAATGTGTCGCCGCACCACCATATGGTTTGTGACCAATGTGGCAAATTGCAAGATATTTATCTCGAGGAAGTTCCGGTGGACTGGATTCAGGAAGCAGAAAAAGATCACCAATTTTACACGAAGGATATTCAGATTGAGCTGCACGGTCTGTGCCAACAGTGCTTTCAGCTTCAGGTGGCAGACAGTTCCAAGCGTACGCTTGGAACGACGGAGGCGTGAGTCATACGCCACGCATCTCCGGGTCCCAAATAAATTTGTGCAATTGTAAATTAATGCGGACAGACTTCATCTTGCTCGCTAGCGTCCATTCCACTAACTGTTTTGGCGAAACGGACGAAAAAACGGGAGACAATAGGACTTGTCCTCTTTGGATGTGTTCGTGGATGACCTCTTTCGCCCGTTCAAAGTCTCTGGAGTCGGCGATGACGAATTTGATTTCGTCGTTTTCTCGCAGGACTTCAAAATTCTTTCGATTCATGGCTACTTCTTCGCCGGAACCAGGGAGTTTGTAGTCCATGATAAACCGTAATTTCGCCCTACAATTAGCCTCGGTCTCTCGCAAATGGTCGAAGGGTCGAAGGTCGACTGCACCGTTCGTCTCTACGTGAAGGTCGCGCACCACGGGGAGGTTGGCCAATTGTCTGACGAGTGCCTGTGATTTTTGTCCGTGAAGGAGAGGCTCTCCACCAGTCAGGCAGACGTGTGCGTTTTGAAATGCCAGCACTTGGTCGGCAATTTCTTGCACGGATGCATAATAGGCTGGACGGGCGGGGGCATAGCTGTATTTGGTATCGCACCAAACGCATCTCAGGTTGCAGTGAAAGACGCGGACAAAAGTGGTAGGATAACCCGCCATGGTACCTTCGCCCTCCACGGTTTCAAACACTTCTACCATCGGTAGCGTCACAGCCATGTCTTCTGAAGAGGAGTCTCGCTTATCTCTGTTTTCAGTTTGACCGTTACTGACCATCGTTCATCCACTCCCTCTTTGCCATCGCGTAGCTGGTCTTCGTTTCATAGAGAATCAATTGCTCGAGCTGTACGGAACGTGGCTTGCATAAGGCATCGACGGCATCGACTAACTGTTCCCACATCCAAACCACCAGGTTTTCTGCTGTCGTATTCATGGGTGGGACGACTTCGTTTAAGTATCGATGGTCGAGTCGACTTCCAATATACCTCTCAAAAAGAGATTTTAGCTCTCCAAAGTCCACGACAATACCGCGCTTATCAGGAATTCCACTAACCATAAATTCCAAGGTGTACGTGTGTCCGTGCAGACTCTTGCACTTTCCTTCGTAGCAGTGAAGATGGTGGGCCGCATCAAAGTGAAACGCCTTGCTGACGGACACCCGTTTGGTATGGTACCGAAGTTGGTGCTCCTCGATGTCTCGATGCAATGTCTGAATATGAGAAGGAACGGTGTACTCGTCCATGGGATGCCTCCTGTTCATCATTCGACAAATTGCGGCCTACGCAGGCAGGAATTGAAAATGCCTAACAAGAATACAACAAACGGCGAAACATCGCACTTGTGTTTGCGGGACTGCTGAAAGTCGAGAGCCAGCGGCAGAGTGGGTGGCAGAGAGGACGTTTTCAGTGCAGTCGTATCGTTTGTTTATGCGTAGATTGGTTCGGAACTACATGATTGGGTCAGCCGTAGCCGTGATGGGTGTGGGCAGCATACTCATCTTCAGCACGCTGAAAATCTCAGCTTACGATGCACGGCTGCTGCTGCTAACGCTTGTCATCAGTATTCCGTTCATGATTATCTCGGAAAGTGCCGTTTTTCGGCGGCACATGAGACCCATTCGGTGGCTGTTTGACGAGCATCACACAGCGAGCGCTCAGGACTACCAGACTGCCTTTCTGCAACTTCACCGCTTGCCGATTTTGGCCGTACGCCGGGTTGCACTGCCTCATTGGTTGGGACTCGCCGGGCCTGCGGTAAGTCTAACTTTGATAGAGATTCTGTATTTTCATCTGACTATACCACTGTCTTACCTAGTCGTTGCTATCATAGGTTCCATTCTGGTCGCCAGTATGCATGCGCTCATCGAATTCTTTTTGACGGCAGAAGCGATTGTTCCGATGCTATCGGAAGTCCAAGAGATGGCGCGTACAGCTCTGGGGATGCATCTCACGTTGGACGGCAAGGTACTCGTCTCCGTGCAATCCAAATATCGGAGTAGCGCGTTGTTGATTGGCGTGTTTCCGCTCATTTTATTTTCCCTCGCAACGCAACTGCGGTTGAATCAGGGACTCAAGACGATGCAACCGAGCGCGTATTGGCAGTGGGCTGGAGTCATCTTGTTGGTTGGCATTGGATTTTCTATTCTCAGTTCGGGATTGCTGGCGCGCGTTGTGCAGCGTCCCATTGTTGAACTGGAGAGCAAGATGGCCAAAGTTCAGCGCGGCAATTTACAGACACGCGCCATCGAAGCTTATTCGGACGAGTTCTCTCGTCTGGTCACGGGATTCAATTTGATGGTCGATGACCTGCAAGCACGCGAATTGCAGACGATGCTCTTGACGCAAAGCTTATTGACGACGTTAGCAGCGGCGTTAGACGCACGCGACCCTTATACGGCAGGTCACTCGCAGCGAGTATCGGATTATTCGGTGGAAATTGGAAAGAGAGCTGGGTTGACAGCCACCGTCCTGAAAGACTTGCGAGAGTCCGCATTGCTTCATGACATTGGTAAAATTGGCATTCCTGATACGATTCTATTGAAGGAAGGACGACTGTCGGCGGAAGAGTTTGAGGTGATGAAATCGCATCCGGTAGTAGGAGAAAGTATTTTGCTGCAAGTCCAGCCTCCCAATGCGATGGCTGCTCTCTTGCCAGGCGTACGCTCCCATCACGAACGGTATGATGGCGACGGATATCCAGATGGGCTCTCGGGTGAACAAATCCCGTTATTTGGACGGATTATGGCGATTGCCGATGCATTTGACGCGATGACATCGGACCGACCGTATCGCCGCGGCATGCCTGCCGAAAAAGCCATCTCTATTTTGAGAGAAGGCCGTGGGACACAGTGGGACCCGATATTCACAGATTTATTTATCGACTGGGCAAACCAACACTTGCTAGCGGGTGAGCGTCCGTCAGCCGCCGCCGCCGCTACTGTTCCAATCGCTGCTGCCACGGAGAGCCCATGAAGCACGGCTGGGCCGCAGTCAGACTTCGACCCAGCGGTCACTCCACGCTTGGACAGCGTCCATGACTGCCTTTAAATCTTTTCCTTTACTGGTCAAATCGTATTCAATCCGAACTGGAGTTTCGGGATATACATGCCGAATTAAAATGCCACACGACTCCAATTCCTTGAAGCGTTCGGCGAGCATGCGGTCGCTCATATTTGGAATCATCTCAGATATATCTTTAAAGCGCTTTGGTCCATCCATCAACACGTGTATGATGAGCCCTGTCCAGCGCTTTCCCAACAGGGTAAACGCAGATTCGAACTTCGGACACAGTTGTTGTTCGTTGCGCATCTTTCATCATCTCCTTTCGATATTCTAGCACATTTGAGAGTTCAATCCCAGTGCTTTCTGCACCGAAAAAATCGTGATTATCCGAGCGGGCGTCGAAGCATCTACCCGCTCGTCTTCCGCCTTCGTTCGAGCAACCGACCTTGGCTGTTCGGCCCTGCGGTGGTTCTGATATGATGAAATCATTGTGCACAGACGCCCTTCACAAGAGTAGGGCAGTCAGCGAGGCGACTCGATGAGCGGCGTGCGATACGAAACAGAGGGGGCTTTCTTTTGACGGGCTTGGAACCTTTGACGGGCTTGGAACCTTTGACGGGCTTGGACAGCGACCTGTCCCGTTTGTCGATTCCCGAAGTGTCTGAGGTGGCATTTCAGCGCTGTCAAAGTCGATTTCGCGACTTGACCATGCCTCTGGCCAGCCTTGGTGAGCTCGAGCGGATGGTATGCCGCGTAGCTGCTATTCGCCGCGAGGTGATTCCTCGCCTGTCCCATCCGGTAGCGGTGTTGTTTGCGGCGGATCACGGTGTTGCTCGTCAAGGAGTATCTCGCTATCGACAGACGGTCACCGAAGAGATGGCAGTCAATGTGCTCATGGGTTCGGCGACTTCCAGTGTCTTGGCTCGCCAACATGGCATCCCGTTGCAAGTGGTCGACGTAGGCTTGTGCCGAGATGTCCGGCACCCTCGAATTATTTCGAAAAAAGTTGCTTGCGGTACGATGGACTTCTGCAGTGGAGAAGCCATGACGGTTTCTGACGCCAAAACCGTCTTCCTTCGGGCTGCTGCTCACGTCGACCACCTTTGCGATGGCGGTGCCGATGCACTCATCCTTGGTGAATTGGGAATTGGCAATACCACGTCCGCAGCGGTTCTCTGCGCAGGATTGCTGACGTGTTCCGTCGAACAACTGGTGGGCCCTGGTACGGGCTTGGACCAAGCAGGACTCTTGCACAAGCAACGGATCGCCCGGACGGCATTGGAACTCCATCATGCGAAGCAAGGTGACCTGTGGGCCTGGATGGCTGCCGTCGGAGGCTATGAACTGGTTGCTATGGCTGGTGCGATGATGGCCGCTGCACACAGGCAGATACCCATTTTGCTCGACGGCATGGTGACTGGAGCCGCGGCATTGTGGGCAGTGCGATTGCAGCCGGCGCTCGCTTTGTACCTGTTTGCCGGGCACGAATCGTCGGAACCCGCGCATGCCGTCGTTCTGCGAGAATTGGGGTTGCATCCGTTGTTGCGACTTGGCCTTCATCTCGGCGAGGCGAGCGGAGCTCTCTTCGCGTGGCCGATTTTGGCGCGGGCGTGCGATGTGTGCGCGGAAACGGCGACCTTTGCAGACGCTCAAGTCGACAATCCGCACGGACCTCATCCCGACGAAAGTGTTCACGGTTCTGCTTCGACTCGCGCAGCGGAGGGCGAGTCATCCGCTGAGCCGCCCAAGACCATGCCGGCGCCACGCGACTTTACGGAAGCCGAGGTGAGTGCCGTGTACAAGGCGGTGGCGGCTCGCAGAGACATTCGCGTCTACTTGCCAGACGCCGTTCCGGATGAAGTTCTCGCGCGTATCCTCTGGGCGGGACACCACGCTCCCTCGGTCGGCTACATGCAGCCGTGGAACTTCATCGTGGTTCGCGACGAAGCGATGCGAGTGGCGTTTCACCAGTTGGCTGACGCTGAGCGCATCCGTGCAGGTGGGCCATACGCTGAGGACAAGCGGCAATACTATCTGCGCCTTAAGCTGGAAGGCTTCCTGCAGGCACCTATCACCCTTTGTGTCACGAATTCGCCGAATCGGGGTGGTCCGCATGTACTCGGACGCCACACGATACCAGAAACGGACTTGATGTCGACTGCCTGTGCGATTGAGAATATGTGGTTGGCCGCGCGCGCAGAAGGGGTTGCCATGGGGTGGGTGAGCCTCTATCAGAAGGCAGATGTCCGTTCCTTGCTCGACATACCCGATGAGGTCGATCCGGTAGCGCTCCTCACACTTGGTTATACACCAGACTTTCCGGCCATCCCGGTGCTCGAGCGAGTTGGCTGGGGAACTCGCCGCAAGGGCGATGAAGTCGTCTACGAGGAGCGGTTTGGCCGTGTTGGCCCTCTATCGAAACACTTCACGTCTGCACTAGATTGAGACGGATCGCATCGTCATTGACTACATTCATCGAGGGGGAATCCCGTGTGAGAATCTACACGCGAGGTGGAGACAAAGGTAAAACGGCTCTGATTGGCGGGGAGCGGAGATTCAAGGATGATGCTCGAGTTGAGGCGTATGGTTCGGTGGACGAGGCGGGAGCGTTTTTGGCTTATGCGGTTTCGCTGCTGCCGAAAGAGGGCTTTGAGGACGTTCATGACGCCATTTTGGCCATTCAGCAGCGGCTCTGGGACGTGGGGGCGGACCTCGCATTGCCAGCCGAGAGCGAAAAATATCATTTTCGAACACCGACGGATGCGGCGTCGGAATTAGAACCGCTGGTGGACAAGTATCAGTCAGAAGCGGAGAAGTTAACTAAGTTCGTCTTGCGCGGCGGTCACCCGGCTGCAGCGACTCTGCATGTCGCCTGTACCGTAGCTCGGCGCGCCGAGCGGCGGATTGTCGCATTGATGCGGCAGGAAGAGATTCATCCGGCAACGCTCATGTACGTCAACCGCCTCTCCGATTTGTTGTTTGTGCTGGCGCGCGCTGTCAATGCGCGGCTTGGCGAAAAAGACGTTCAGTACGAGAATTCCCCCGAAGTTTTTCGCGAACCTGGAAAGAAGCCGGAATCGCGGTGAATTGGAGGAAAACGGCCATACACGCGAAGCGGATCGCACAGAGAGGAGAGAACAGCGCGTGCCCGTGTGTCTGATTACTGGAGGAGCAAAGAGTGGGAAAAGTGACTACGCGTTAAAACTCGCAGAGTCTCATTCCCTTCCCCCGACGTCTTTCAAAGACGCATCCGGCCATCTCCGTAAAGTCACGTTTGTGGCAACTGCCGAGCCGTTCGATGAGGAGATGGCCGAGCGCATTCTTCGCCATCGCAAAGAGCGGGCTGACTGGTTTCAAACGGTCGAAGAGCCACTTCATGTATCCGCGTGGCTCTCTGCAGACGACAGTCGCGTGGTCGTGCTGGATTGCCTAGCAACTCTCCTCGGGAACTGGATGCACCATCGATGGGTCACGGATGAGTCCAGTTTCTCAATCGCGATGGGAGCACTTTGTTCTGCCGTAGCGGAGCATTCAGGACAAGTGATCATCGTCACCAACGAAGTCGGCATGGGCCTCGTCCCGGCTGATTCCGAATCGCGCCGCTATCGCGACTGGCTCGGTCGATTGAACGCCGCTGTAGCTGCGGTGGCCGAGGAAGTCGTGCTACTGGTCGCGGGTGTTCCACTAGTCGTCAAATCACGGTCTGGCCCACATGGACAACAAGCATGAGCGCATGGGGGCCTTCGCTGACTTGGTGGATTCCCGCCCTGGCACTGCTGGTCGACCGTGTTCTTGGCGATCCGCTCGGGGCATTCCATCCGGTTGTCCTGTTCGGCCGCTACATCTCTTGGTTTGAGCGGACTTTCTTGCCCCGCTGCCAACGGTCCGCCGCAAAATTCTGGCTAGGCAGTGTCCTCACGGTCACGACCGTCGTGCTCGCGTATGGAGTCCCATTTGTCATTCTGCGGCTCTGCTCGCATTGGTTCTGGTTAGCGACCTTTCTTCGCATTGTCTTTATTTGGACGACCATCGCCTGGCGCGGTCTGCGCGGTGCCGCACTGGATGTGCTTGATCCGCTCCGGCGTGGGGATTTGTCCGAGGCGCGGTCTCGCGTGGCCCGCGTGGTCGGACGCGATACTCAGCAACTTGACGTCAGTGGTGTGACCCGAGCCGCCGTCGAGACGGTCGCGGAGAACAGCGTGGACGGTATCCTTGCGCCTCTGTTCTTTGCCGCGCTTGGTGGGGCGAGCTTGGCCATGCTCTACCGGGCTGTCAATACGCTCGACTCGATGGTCGGCTATCGGTCGACCAAGTACCTTTATTTCGGCCGGGTCAGTGCGCGGCTAGACGACGTCTTGAACTACATACCGGCCCGCATCTCAGTGCTGCTCCTGACTCCCGCTCTGCTCTGGCTCCAGTTGCCGATGGGCCGGGCTTGGAAAGTTGTTCTTCGCGACGCACACAAACATCCGTCGCCCAACGGAGGTTGGCCCGAGTCCGCATTTGCCGGCGCTCTCGGTGTCCAGTTAGGTGGTCTCAACGTCTATCAAGGGGTGGCATCGTCGCGGGCGCTGCTCGGCGACGCTCACTGCGAACTTCAACAAAAGCACATTTTGCAGTCGGTGAAATTATTGGATGGCATGGTTTGGATAGCCTTTGTTCTATTGGTGATGGGAGGAGGGGTCTCGTGGGTCTTGTTCGCCGGGAAGTGACGAGGCTCGCCAGTGCGATTCAGTTTTTAACCCTTCTTCCGGTGGGCTGGATGTCTGCGAAAGAGGAGATGTCTCTGAGCGAGTTGCGCGCCTCAGTTCGATGGTATCCGCTGGTCGGCGCGTTGCTCGGAGGATGTCTGTATCTTGTGCATGGTCTGTTGGTTCTTCGCACGAGTGACGCCGTGGCAACGATGGTAGGCTTGACGCTTGCTATTCTGCTGACCGGTGGTATTCATGTGGACGGGCTCATGGATACGTTTGACGCCATCGGTAGCCGTCGTCCACGTGAACAGGCTCTCGCCATCATGCGCGACAGTCGAATTGGCGCGATTGGGGCGCTGGTGGCTATGTTGTTTCTCCTCCTCCAGGCGTTCTCTGCCGTCCAGCTTGGACGGTTGAGTCCGTTGTTGTTTGTTGCTGTTTGGTCGTGTTCTCGCTGGAGTCTCGTTTTGTCCATGCAGTTTGGTCCTTCCGCGCGCGGTAGAGAAGGGCTTGGAGCACTCTTTGCTGGCCAAATTCGGCGCCGCGACCTCTTCGGTTCTGGTGTTTTGTGCGCGGTCCTGGTAGCGCTGACAGCATCTCCGCTGCTAGCAGGAGCCATGCTTCTCTGGACAGTGGCTGTCGCGTGGGGGCTGACACGCTGGTTTTGCCGACGATTTGGGGGAATGACAGGAGACACATACGGGGCGACTCTCCTCTTGACGGAGACTACGCTGTACTTGTTCGTGCTCATCTGGCTTGGCCGAGGAGGAGTGGTATGACGAGCGCGTATCGTCACGGCGGGCGGATTGCCGATTATCTCGAGCAAATTCCACCCGAAATGGAGCGGATTTTCGATTTCAGCGCCAATATTCATCCGTTCGGCCCGCCTGAAAAGGTTCGCCGTGCGGTTTTGGCAGCCATCTCCGAGATGGAACATTATCCAGACGCACAGCACCGCGTATTGCGCAAGCATCTTGCAGAGCGTGAAGGGGTAACGCCCCAGTCGGTTGTGGTTGGTAATGGTGCGAGTGAGATTTTGGAATTGTTGGTGCGCGGCTTTTCGGCCAAACGCATGGTTCTTTTAGACCCGGCATTCTCTGAATATCGGGCAGTGTCCCATCGCCTTCATATACCCGTCCTCGGCATTCCGCTGATTCAAGCCGATGACACATTTCGCCTGCCAGCACTCGGCTCCATCGAATTTCGCAAAGGGGACGTGCTGGTTTTAAACAATCCCCACAATCCGACATCGACGTTTTTCTCCACCGCGGAGTGTGTGCCTTTTCTCGAAGACGCCATGTCGCGGGGAGTGCTGGTCGTGTTTGATGAAGCATTCCACGATTTCCTTCTTCACGATGAGGCGTCTCTCGGGCGCAAGCTGCTTCTTGAGGGCCGGGCGGTGGCCGTCGTTCGCTCGGCCACTAAGTATTACGCCATCCCAGGCCTCCGTCTGGGATTTGCACTGGCGCCAGTGGAATTAGCGGAGAAAGTCTATGCCGAACGCGACGGTTGGACGGTGAACGTGATGGCGCTTGCGGCGGGAGTCGCGGCCTACGGTCCTGAGGACGGCGAACTCTCAGATTACTCCGCACAGACGCGTGCCTGGCTGCGTGAAGAGAGTGCATTCGTTCAGGCAACTTGGGGTCGCACGGACGGTGTTCGCTTGTTTCGCATGGCGGCTAACTATTTCTTTGTGGAGTTGGACCGCAGCGACGCATGGTCTCTACAATGTCAACAGGAGCTTGCGAGACTCGGCATGTTTGTCCGTGACTGTTTCGATTTTCCGGGATGCACGCATCACCATTGGCGTGTCGCCATTCGCACCCGGGAAGAGAATGAGCGATTGTTTGAGCGCGTCGAACGCGCACTGCGGCAAAGGAACGAGGGGGTGGGACGATGAATCACGCGACCGTATCGAAGTCAAACATCATGTTGGTCGGAACGGCTTCCAGTGTCGGAAAAAGTGTGCTCTGTACAGCCCTCTGCCGTGTTTTGTGTGATGACGGATTGCGGGTGGTTCCGTTTAAAGCGCAGAATATGTCCCTGAACTCAGCCGTCACTCCGAGTGGCCGGGAAATCGGCCGGGCTCAGGCTCTGCAAGCAGCCGCCTGTCGCACGGTGCCCACCGAGCACATGAATCCGGTGCTGCTCAAACCACAGTCCGGGATGAGTAGTCAAGTCGTCGTTCAAGGAGTGGTACACTCCACACAGACGGCCAAGTCGTACTTTGCAAACGATAAGGCAGAACTCTGGAAAGCCATTGTCGACAGCTTTCAGGTGGTGTCGGCTGAAGCCGACGTCGTCGTGCTTGAGGGCGCAGGCAGCCCAGTCGAGCTCAACCTGAAAGCCCGGGATGTGGCCAATTTCCGCAGCGCGGAGATGGCCGATGCGGCGGTACTTTTGGTGGTTGATGTCGACCGTGGAGGTGTTTTCGCAGCGGCTCTCGGTACGCTCTGGCTGTTATCTGAAAAGGAGCGGTCGCGGGTCAAAGGCATTTTGGTCAACCGCTTTCGGGGCGATCCGTCCTTATTCACGGACGGTGTTCGAATCCTCGAAGACATGTCCGGTCTGCCCGTTCTTGGCGTGATTCCCTACGTCCCAGACCTCGAATTGGATGAGGAAGACTCTGTGTCTCTGGACAATCCGCGGTACCGCCCTGCAGCTACCAAGGAACGGACACTTCGTATAGCCATCGTGCGACTACCGCATCTGGCGAACTTCACGGATTTCGATCCGCTTTTTTCCCACCCACTCGCATCGACCGCATTTGTCACCAACAAGGCGCAGGTAGCCAGTGCGGATGTCGTGATTTTACCGGGATCGAAATCAACTCTGGAAGACCTCGCATGGTTGAACGAGCGCGGTTTGGCAGACGCCATTCGAGAACGCGCGGCGGCGGGTAGCACGGTATTTGGCATTTGCGGGGGATTTCAAATGTTGGGTCAGGAAGTGGTCGATAGAGCGGGGGTAGAGTCTTCCCGCCTTAAGATGGACGGACTTGGGCTGTTGCCGCTGGTCACAGAGTGGTCTGTGACGAAACGAACGGTTCAAGTCTGTGGTGAAGCGTTGGGGAGAAACAAAGGACTGCCGCTTCAGGGCTACGAAATTCACATGGGAATCACGCGTAAAGTCTCGGCCTGCGAGTCTTTCGCACTGGTTCGAGACCGGCGAGGCGAAGAACCTGTACACGAAGAAGGAGCGAGCGTCGAGAACGGGCGAATTTGTGGAACGTATTTGCACGGCGTGTTTGATTCGAGTGAGTTTTTGAATGCTTTTCTCGAAACGGCTCGCGAGCGTGCGTTCGGGACGGGCGAGGGCGAGGGCGAGGGCGAGGGACGGCTCTCATCGTGGTCGGACACGGTCTTCACAGGTTCGCGAGAAGAGCGGTTGAACGCCGAAATAGACCGGATGGCGGCAGTGTTTCGTTCGTCTGTGGACATGAGTAAACTCTATGAGGTCTGCGGGCTGTTGCGACTTGGCAACCTCTCCCCGTCCGAGTAAAATGGACGGGCCAACTTGAAGAGGATGGATGGTGGAACATATGAGCGAAAAGATGGGCACGATAGAGTCAGGGGTGCAGAAAGTCGCACTCGTAACGGGTGGAACGCGCGGCGTTGGCAAGGCGATTGCAACACGCTTTGCGGCAGAAGGGTATGACCTAGCGTTGAATTTTCTGCGGAGCCGAAAGAATGCGGAAGCGACTAAAGCGGAGTTAGAGTCGACCTATGGTATCAAGGTGCACTTGGTAAAATGTAACGTGGGCGACTTGGACAATGTTCGCGAACTGTTTGCATCGGTGGGTCAAGAGTTTGGTCGGCTGGACGTATTTGTCAACAATGCGGCCTCGGGGGTGCTGCGGCCGCTCATGGAGATTGAAGAGTCGCATTGGGACTGGACCATGAATATCAACGCGAAAGCTTATCTCTTTGCGGCGCAACAGGCGGCCTCTTGGATGGAACGGTCGGGCGGTGGGCACATGGTCGCCATCTCGAGTCTAGGGTCGGTGCGCGTGTTGCCAAATTATGTAGCAGTAGGCGTGTCCAAAGCCGCGCTAGAAGCAGTCACGCGCTACTTGGCTGTAGAATTGGCGCCGAAGAATATTGTCGTCAATGCCGTCTCCGGCGGTGTCATCGACACGGATGCACTCAAGCACTTTCCCAATCGCGAGGAGATGCTGGAAGCTGGGGCGAAAAATCCAGCGGGTATGATGGTGGAAACGACGGATATCGCGGAAGTCACGTACTTTCTGTGCACGCCGGGTGCCAAAATGATTCGCGGTCAGACCATTGTGGTGGATGGCGGCATGTCACTTTTGGCTAACTGATGGCTCCTCCGTTTGCGCGTGTCTTTGCAGAGGATTAGACTATACCAGACGCAATCGTTGGCGAGTTGTGGACCATCTGTGTCAGTGAGGTGAGGTATAGTGGCTGGAAAGGAGCTGCGCTTGGTGGAACCTTCCAAAGATAATCTGGACCAATATGGCGATCCACCGAAGTCTCCGCTCAATCCATGGGTGATGCTGGCTTTATTTGGGATTCCAATTCTCTTGTTCCTGGTCATTGTCGTACCTTTTTTGATGGATGCGTATGGAATTCACTCGCAACGGGTGCTCAACTGGACCGTCGCGATTCTCGTCGTACTGTGGTTTGTGGTAGTTACCATCGCGATTTCTCGAAGCAAATATCGACGCGAGAAGAAATTAGCCAAGAAGATGGAAGCATCCGCCACGAGTGGACAGCGTTCGCCGACAGGCGGATCGAACAAAGAATAAGAGAAACCTGGTGGCTTGTCATCCACCAGGAAGTTTTGAAAATGAGCGGAGGTTCGCCGCAGAGAGGCGAGCCTATTTTGCTCTATCTGTTCATGTCACTCGGCCGTGCCGCCGCTGCAGAAGTCACGGAAGCGGTCGAGACCGGTTGACCCTGGCTAAAAGTGAATTTTAGCGACCAACATTCCGGCAAACATCAAAACGCCAAAGCGGAACAACAGATTGGCTGTGCCTTTTACGGCGGCATGAAGTTTGGCTGGCTCCGTGAAGCGGTAGTACAAGCGAGTCACTCCGAATGCGGATGGAGCTGTCAAGAGGACGACGAGTGTCCACGGCGTCAATTGGCCTATTGCAACGAGCAGCAAAATCAACAAATATGTGACAGCAAAGACGGATGCGAAGAGGATGCGACCGCGTTGCCGCCCAAGTAGAATGGCAATTGTGCGGCGCCCGCCGACTTTGTCTTGGTCCATATCGCGAATGTTGTTTGCCAGTAGGATGGCGCCGATTAAAAGGCCGATGGGAATGGACGAAACGACCGCTCGCCACGTGACCGTGTTGGCTTGTAAATAGAAGGCGATAAGGACGATAGTCGGGCCCATGGCAATGGCTGCGGTCAACTCGCCAAAGGGAGTATAGGCGAGTGGGCGAGGACCACCGGAATAAAAGTAGCCGATGGCCATGCAGATGAGACCAATGACGGCCAGCCACCATGTTGTCGTGATGCAGATGTATACGCCGAGCAAGGTAGATACGCTGATAGAAATCCACGCGGACGCGAGGACGGTCTTCGGCGAGACACCATCGCGGACAATGGTTCCAGCAATGCCAACCATGTGCTCGTCATCGAGCCCGCGGCGATAGTCGAAGTATTCGTTGAACATATTCGTGGCCGACTGAATCAGCATGGATGCGACAAACATCGCGGCGAACAGGCCGAAGTGAAAATGATGGTGCGGCCAAGCTAAACCAGTGCCAACAATGACGGGAACAATCGAGGCCGTCAAGGTGAAGGGACGAAATAGTCGCCACCATATACCCAGTTGTGTCCGAATGGACATGGCGTGTCTCCTCGCTTTTTCGATAGAGTCAGGAACATGAGAGTTACATGTATGTTAGCACGGAGCGAGCCATTTTTGATAAGCCGAAACACAAGTTCTATAATGTTGAGCATTGCGATGTCGTCCGCCGCACTCACGGTGGGACGAGCGCCACAGAGGAGGATACACAGATGGGACAACCCAATTGGCAGTTGGTGGCCGAGTTCACCGACATTATATATCAAAAATCGGGCGGAATGGCGAAAATCACAATCAATCGTCCGGAGGTACATAATTCCTTTCGACCGCTGACGGTCAGCGAACTGATTCAAGCGTTTACGATGGCCCGTGATGATGCGGAAGTGGGCGTCATTCTCTTCACTGGGATGGGAGAAAAAGCTTTTTGTGCAGGCGGCGACCAGCGTGTGCGTGGTCACGGTGGGTATGTCGGCGAAGATGACGTGCCACGGCTGAACGTGCTCGAGTTGCAGCGTCTCATTCGTTCCATGCCTAAGGTCGTCATCGCGGTCGTTGCCGGGTATGCGATTGGCGGTGGGCACGTCCTCCATGTGGTCTGCGATTTGACGATTGCGGCCGACAACGCGCGCTTTGGCCAGACCGGACCAAAAGTGGGTTCGTTTGATGCCGGATACGGTGCAACACTCTTGGCACGCACCGTCGGGACGAAAAAGGCGAAGGAAATTTGGTTTCTGTGTCGCCAGTACACTGCTGAGGAAGCTCTGGACATGGGACTCGTGAACGTGGTCGTGCCGCTTGACCAATTGGAAGCGACGGCTGTGGAGTGGGCAGAGGAAATTTTGGAGAAAAGTCCGATTGCCATCCGTTTCCTCAAGATGGCGTTTCACGCAGATACGGATGGATTGGCCGGATTGCAGCAACTTGCTGGTGATGCAACCATGCTCTATTACATGACGGATGAAGCGAAGGAAGGAAAGCAGGCGTTTTTAGAGAAGCGCAAGCCGGACTTCTCCAAATTCCCACGCTTACCTTGATTTCTGAAAAGCGCATGCCAACAGAAAGGCGTCTTGAAGAAAGGTGGGGACAGGTCATGGACGCGACGGCGAGGATGCCGGATTGGTTAAGTCGCCAAGCAACAGTGGGGCCGACAAAGACCGCTCTGGTTTTCGATGAGCGTGCTTACACGTATCGAGAACTGCTCGATGCCAGTCTCCAGATGAAAACCTTATTGCAGCACTCTGGGGTCCACTCGGGTGATCGCGTGGCGGTTCTCAGTCGGTCGTCACATTGGTTCACGCTTGCCGTTCACGGCATCATGCAGGCGGATGCGGTGGTTGTGCCGCTGAATCGCAAACTCCAGAGAGATGAGTTGGCATATCAACTGAGGGACGTGGACGCGACCACCCTCTTGGTGGACGAGTCGATGAAAGAAGTCGCAGAACAGGTCTTAACGGCGGCGGGCGCCGATGCGCGCTTGGTTGAGGCAGAGCACAGTGCCTTTGAGAAGCCGTCCGACCCGCGCGAGTCCCTTACTTTGGACGGCTTGCATTCCATTCTCTACACGTCAGGGACGACGGGATTTCCCAAAGGGGCTATGTTGACGAATGGTACCCAGTGGTTTAGCGCTGCAGCATCCATGCTGACGTTCGGAATGATGCCGGATGATGAATGGCTGATGCCGATGCCGCTGTTCCACGTGGGGGGGCTCGCCTCCTTGATGCGGACTGCTATCTACGGCACCACTGCAGTAGTTCACCAGCAGTTCGACGCGACTCGTGTCCACGACGAACTCGAGCGGCGCCATATAACCATGCTGTCGGTCGTACCGACGATGCTGCAGCGGATGCTCGCGCAGATGGTAAAACCTCGCTACGAGACCCATTTGCGGGCTGTCTTGGTCGGCGGGAGTGGCGTGTCGTCGCGACTACTGCAAACGGCACTCGAGCGGGGATTGCCAGTGCACGCCAGCTATGGTCTGACGGAGGCGAACTCTACGACGACCGTTCTGCGCCCAACTCAGTTGGGCAGTCACATTGGCTCGTCTGGACTGCCGATGCCTGCCGTGCAGGTGGCTATTCGTTTAAAGGATGGAACGGTCGCGCGCGAGCCAAATCGGATCGGAGAAATTCTACTGGCGGGGCCCACCATTATGGCGGGCTACTGGAGGCGACCGGAGGCGACGGACCAGACCATCGTGGATGGGTGGTTGCACACAGGAGACATCGGTTCAATCGCGGAGGACGGCCATCTCACGGTCCTCGACCGCAGGAACGACCTGATTGTCGTGGGCGGGGAAAATGTCTACCCCGCAGAGGTCGAAGGGGTGCTTAGTGCCTGTCCAGGTGTGGTGGAAGCGGGAGTTTTTGGAGCCACCCATGAGGAACTAGGCCAAGTTCCGATGGCGGTCGTGGTGTTGGAAGCGGATCGAGTCGTTCTGGAGGAGGACATGCTCCAATTTTGTCGGGAACGTCTCGCTGCCTATAAATGTCCGCGGTCGATTGCTGTGGCTGAGGAGTTGCCACGCAACGCCTCGGGCAAACTCTTGCGAAGGAAGTTACAGGAATGTATCGCACCGTCAGCAGTCTAATGTATCGCACGGTCTGTTCAGGGTTGGACCAGGTGATTCGGCGCAGATGGCCGGTCCGGGCGGCCTCTGCCGAGGAACGGGAGAGGGTCGTCGTGCCTTTCTCCTGCCCGCTGCAGGGCGCCAAATTGGAGGATTTGCTGCCTCAGTTGCAACAGGAGATGGACCAGATGTACTTGTTCGATCCGCTCCATAAAATGGAGTTTCTCGCTCTCGGGACGTTTGCAGAAACGTCGTATACCGGCCACCGAAGGTTCCATCAACTGGAGCAGGACTGGCAAGAGAGGTCGGCTCGTGTGACGCGGCTCGCGCCGTGTCGCCTGTTTGCGTTGCCGGCATTTTCTTTCGTGGACCGCGAGGATGCCGCTGGCTGGTCAAATTGGCCAGACGCATTGCTGCGCATACCGCGGCTACAACTCGTGGCGTCCGGGGACAGACTGGAGGCGACACTCTGGCTGCACGCAGCCGAGGCGGCCGACGTAGCGCTCGGCAAGAGGTCGGTGTGTGCTCTTTTGCAGGGAGACCTGCGTTCGTTTGCTGATTTACAGACTGTAGTGCCCTGGCGGTTCTTGCAGGTGGAATCGCGTGCCGAGTGGGAAGCGCGAGTGAGCGCCGTCACGAGGACACTTCGAGACGGACTGGAGAAAGTTGTCTTGGCGAGACTCGCGCGGCATCCCGTTCAGAGGCGCCCTTGTGAAGCGGTAGCTGCGCTGCGGCAACGGTACGCAAGCAGTTGGACCTTTGCCGTGGCGCGTGCTGGTGCCTGGTTTGTGGGTGCTTCTCCAGAGCGTCTGCTAAGCGTAGAGGACAGGCGGTTTGAAGTCGACGCTTTGGCGGGGACGCGTGGACGTGGTGCGACTGTGCAGGAAGACACGGCCTTGGCCGAGGAACTCATGGCGAGTGGCAAAGACCGTGAGGAGCACGCAGCAGTGGTTCGGTTTCTGGAAAGCCAGTTGATGCATGTGGTGCGTGCATTGTCCGTCCCTCCGCATCCGCACATCGTGAAGTATGCCAACGTGCAGCATCTCTTTACGCCCGTTTCTGGAGATATGGCGGACGGTGTACAGTTGGCCGACATGCTCGCCACGTTGCATCCTACCCCCGCCGTTGCGGGTTTGCCGAGGCAGGCCGCGCTCGCTCTTCTGCTTGAGACCGAGCCATGGACGCGTGGTTGGTATGCAGGCGGCGTGGGTTGGATGGATGACAGGGGCGACGGGTCGTTCGCCGTGGCCCTGCGCTCCGCCCTTTATCAAGAAGGAGAGATTGCGGTTTTTGCCGGCGCGGGTATCGTTCCGGCTTCGGAGCCGCAGGCAGAATGGGCCGAGACGGAGATGAAAATGCAGCCGATGAGAGACGCGTTTGGCGTCTTCCAGACTGCCGAAATGGATGGATGAGGAGACACCGTGATGGAAAATCATTCGCTCACCAATCTGTATTCGTTTGTACAAGCCCTGAAAGCCGTGGGTGTGGAACACCTTGTCCTGTCTCCGGGTTCGCGCTCCACACCGCTGGCCATCACTGCATCACGGCAGAGGGAGCTGCAGATTTGGACGTTGCTCGATGAACGGTCCGCTGGTTTTTTTGCGCTCGGACTCGCCAAGGGGACGGGACGGCCGACAGCGCTTCTGTGTACGTCCGGCACCGCCGCCGCAAACTATCATCCGGCGGTGATGGAAGCACGCTATGGTAGCGTCCCCCTGCTCGTTTTGACGGCCGACAGGCCGCCAGAATTGCGGGGAACGGGCAGCAATCAAACGGTCGATCAAGTGCGCCTTTACGGAACTGATGTCAAGTGGTTTGCAGAAGCACCCATTCCCGACGGCAGTGACTATTTAGACCGAGCGTTGGCGGCTTTGGCGGCGCGGGCAGTTGCCGTGGCGATGGCGGATCCACCAGGGCCTGTCCATCTTAATTTCCCCTTCCGGGAACCGCTGTTGCCACCGCGACCTGTAGCCTCTCCAACGCCTGTGCGAGCGGCCCAGCGTTTTGCCTCGGCGCGCAGGTTGGAGTCGAGCGCTTGGGAAGCACTGGGACCCATCCTGGTCGACGCATGTCGTCCCCTCATGGTGGTAGGTGCTGGACTGGAACGCGAGGTCTCTGAGCCCATTTTGCGGCTCGCCGAAGCCTGGAGTGCTCCCGTGTTGGCAGACGTTTTGTCCAATTTGCGCGGCGATTCCCGAGCAGCGGTACAGATTGGTTCGGCTGATTTTTTGGCTTCGCACTGGTCTAAGTTGGGACTGCCTTCTCCGGATGTGGTGGTGCGGTTTGGTTCCTCCCCGACTTCGAAAGCGGTGGGGCGGACTTTTTTGGGTGACGCGGGTGCGATGCAGTGGGTGGTCGACAGTTCAGGGCGCTTCACGGACGAATTTTTCACGTCGACTCACTTCTTGGAGACTTCAATTGAGAATTTTGTCGACGATGCGATGCGCTGTTTGACGAGCGGTCAGCGATCAGCACACAGGGACACGAGCCGAAGTGGAGACTTCGCAAAGCTGCGCGACACGTGGAAAAACCAATGGTTACATATGGATGAGATTGCGGAAACGGTGTGTCGCAGACACCTCTTTGCAGGCATGGGTACTCCAGAGTTTGGCGAGTCTGCTACTGTCGAGTTGACCGAACCTCAGGTAGCGGTGCTCTTAGCGGAAGAACTTTCGAATGACGTCACGCTCGTTCTGGGTAATAGTACGCCAATCCGCGACGTGGATGTCTTTGCACGGCAAATTGCAGCAAAAGTGGTCGGTAATCGAGGAGCGAGCGGTATTGATGGTCTGACGTCGACGGCGCTGGGACTGTCTGCAAGTGGTCGACGGGTCGTTCTCTTTCTCGGGGATATTTCGTTCTATCATGATTTGAATGGTCTGTATGCAGCGCAGTCTTTTCGACTGTCCCTGACAGTGGTGCTGTTACACAACGGGGGAGGGGGAATTTTTCGAGGTCTTCCGCAGGCGACAGAGACGGATGTTTTCCATCTCTTTGAGACGCCGCATCAACTCGACTTTTCTAAAGCAGCGGAGATCTACGGTGCATCGTTTGAAACGGTCGGCACGCCGTCCGAATTTCGTTTCGCGTTGCACCGCTGCATGGAGTCACAAGGATTGCACATTCTCCAGGTGCGGACTTCTGCTGCACAGGCGTGGGAACAGCGTAACGCGATTCGAACTGAGGTTGGTCGAGAACTTCAAGCGAGGTGGTCCTAGAGATGTGGGATGTGAAGGACGCCATGATTCGCACCGTACCTTATCGTGTTCGGATGGCAGGAAGTGGACCGCCACTCCTCTTGTTGCACGGGTTCAGTTTGTCTGGAGAGATTTTTTCGTATCTCGCCTCGTCTCTCGGAGCACAATACCGCTTGATTGCACCAGATTTACTTGGTCATGGAGAAACTGGGTCTCCGATTCGACTGTCCCGCTATGGCATTGCGGAGCAAGTTGCAGATTTGGTCGAGTTACTCTCGTCCCTGGAGGCGTCGCCAGCTTTCGTAGCGGGCTATTCAATGGGAGGGCGAATTGCGCTCTCGCTTGCCATGATGGCCCCGTGGACGGTTCGGAAGCTGGTGATTGAGAGCGGATCGCCCGGATTGTCAGACCCAGGTGAACGACAGACTCGCCGTGCGTCCGACGAACGCTTAGCGGAGCGACTGGAGTCGGCGGGGGTGGTCGCGTTTGCTGAGGATTGGGAACGTCTTCCACTCTTCGCGTCCCAGCGTCGAGCGGACGAGCGCGAGCGACACTTGCAGGCGCAGATTCGTCGGCGTCAACATGCGTTCGGGTTGGCGAATTCTCTTCGAGCCATAGGCACCGGCAGTCAGCCTTCTTGGTGGGGATGGTTGCATGAGTTGGATGTGCCGACTTTGCTCGTGACGGGTGCTTGCGACGTCAAGTTTACTGCGATCGCCGAAAGCATGCGGGAGTTGTTGCCCGATGCGCGTCACGTGGTCGTTGCCGAAGCTGGTCATGCCGTGCATTTAGAGCAACCGTCCGACTTTTTGCAGTGCGTGACATCCTTTTTGACCTAACGTTGTACAATGCCGACAAACAGATTTACAATATTGTATAGAGACTTTGATGTAGTGGGGGCAGAGCAGGTGAACGTTTTACTCTTCACCGCCTCGTATGGAGACGGGCACAATCAGGCAGCTCAAGCCATTATGGAAGAAATGGAGCGCTTGGGGATTTCCGTCCAATTAGTCGACTACGTAGATTGGTTGCACCCGGCCGTTCGTTCCTTTACCAAGTTTAGCCTGGTTCATACGGTTACCCGGTTGCCCAGTCTGTATGGGTTGTTTTATCGGTCCATGTCCAAAATTCCCCCGTCGTCTTCGTTGCAACGACGACTGCACCACCTGGGAATGTCAAAAATGCGTCGCTGTTTGCGACAGTTTTCGCCGGATGTGGTGGTGAGTACGTTCCCCACTCCAGCAGGTGTGCTGTCTGAACTCAAATCCAAAGGACTGTTCTCTGTGCCGAGTATTGGCGTTTTGACCGACTATACAGCTCATGGTCAATGGGTTCAGGAGCATACTGACGCGTACTTTGTGGCCACGGAAAATGTGGCTTCGGAGTTGGCGGCTTTGGGGGTCGATCCGCTGAAGATCTTTGCTACAGGCATTCCTGTGCGCTCCAAGTTTCATCCAGACCGAGTTCGCACTTTGCTTGCGAAGAGAGATGTGCTGCGCGAGCGCTTTGGTTTTCAACGAGATGTTCCGCTCGTCCTCATGTCGGGTGGCGGAGAGGGTCTGCTTGGAGACACTCCCGAGTGGGAGCAAGTCATCCGCCACTCGGGCCTGCAGTTCGCGATTCTCTGCGGGCATAATGAACGCCTATTGCGTCGCTATGAGAATCTGGGTGAGCCGCGCGTGAAAGCGTTAGGTTTCCGGTCAGACATTGAAGAGTGGATGGCTGCCGCAGATTTGATGCTGATTAAAGCGGGTGGACTGACTATCAGCGAAGCATTGGCGATGCAGTTGCCGATGGCCATCTTTCGGCCCAATCCGGGACAAGAGCAGAAGAATGCGGCGTATGCCACGGAGATGGGTGCGGCCATGACGGTTGCCAACGTCACCGAAGCGGAAGAATTTTTGCGCAGCGTGGAACGCAATCCGGAACAATTGTATGCCATGCGCCACACGGTGGGTGCTGTGCCGCGCCTCGGTGGAGCGGAAGAAATTGTGTCCACGATTTGCCGGCTGGTCAAGACAGCCGAGCAGGGTAAACCGTCTGGCAAAAGAGAGTTGCGACGAACAGGTTCTGCTTTTCACTCAGTTCGCTGAAAAAGAAATTCCCGCGGAAGGATGTGGGGAAGAATTGCTTGGGGAGATTTTGACATATGAGCATGGTTTGGGTATGGACGATTGTTTTGATTCTTGTTCTAATGATTTTCATTTATTCTGTAGCTCCTGCACTGTGGACTCGCGTGTTTCGACTCTCCAGTGTTTTCAAAGGCCCCGCAAAGCCGGAGGTCTCCCTGACCTTTGACGATGGCCCGCATCCAATCTACACGCCGCAGTTACTGGATGCCTTAGACAAAGGGGGGGTCCGGGCGACATTCTTTGTTCTTGCCGAAAAGGCGGAGTTACATGCGGATATCGTCGAGCGGATGATCAAAAGCGGGCATGACATTCAAATTCATGGAAACACACATCTGTTCGTTCCGTTGCTTGGACCTGTTCGAACTGCGCGTCAGGTTGAAGGCGCGGCTATGAGACTTCAAAAGAAGTTTCATGTTCAGACGAAGTGGTATCGTCCCACTTGGGGGCTATGCAATCTCTACAGCTTTGTATCTTTGAAAAAGAGTGGACATAGACTGGTAACGTGGTCCATCATGGTGGGAGACTGGAAATGTACTCCGGTCGACATGCTTCGGCAGAGAATTGCCAAGCGCCTGCATCCGGGGTCCATCATTGTCTTGCATGACAATGATGAGACGTTTGGAGCAGAGCTTGGAGCGCCGAAGAGCGTCATTGAACTAATTCCGTATTTGGTCGAAGATGTTCATGCCAAAGGTTATCGATTTTCAACATTAGCGGAGTGGTTTTGAGGAGGGATTTTCATGTGGCGATCAATGATGCGCGCAACATGGCAGGCCTTTGAGCATCTGTTCCACTGGGCGTTTCGCTTAAAACCGATTCAACCAGGAGAAGAACATCTGTTTTACGTCGCAAAGCGGCGCTATTATGGTAGGCAGTTCCAAGTTGATGATATCGTGGTGCATCGCTTTGACAAAGTCGTGGAACTGCATATGAACAATGACATGATTGCCGACATCCTTTCTACGGAGACAGAAATGATGCCGATTGTCTTGAGGTTGTTGAAAGAGGCGAATCGCTCTGTGTCGATTCTCGCCCGCCTCCTAGAAGAAGAGGAGTTCCGAGATGCAAACGCCATCTACGGTATTACCTTCATTCATCGTGGCATTCGCCGCTTTGGACTCCATGCCATTCCCTTGCAGACGGGAATTTTACGCTCCATTACGAGATGGCACTTGAAAAACGTTTTTCGGATGGTCAATCCGAATGCGGATGAGATTTTGAAGAATCACATGGATGTCTTTGAACCCAAACTCGTCGCGGCATCGCGGGCGCGTTTCGTGGCTAGACATGGAGTGGCCGCGAGCTCGGCGGCGGTCGCTGAGCAATCCGTGGTTGCGGACCACGTGTTGTCCTGATTCTGTGGCGAAAATACTCTTGTTATACGCATCTTATGGAGACGGACATCGTCAAGTGGCTGCCGCCTTGACGGATGCTTTAGAAGTCGCAGGTCACGAGGTCCATTCGGTCGACATGATGCGCTCGGCAAACCCGGTGTTTGCGGCTTGGACAGAGCGTCTGTATGAACTCCTAACCCGGTATTTTCCTATCGTTTATGGATGGTCCTATCGTTTGACGGCTTCCTTATCCACGCGCCACTGGTTGTGGCGCGTGTTGTCTGTCTCTACTCGCCGGTCTGCGTGGCGCGCTGTGGGTGACTATCAGCCTGACGTGGTCGTGCAACTTTTTTCCGATCACGCTTTACGACCACCCATCCCAGCTTCTTTGCGCATGCCACGTCGCCTCGTCGTCTTGACGGATTATGCGCTACACAGTCGTTGGTTTTATCCGAGCGGCGGGGCATACATCTTACCGTCCGCCCGCCTTGTTGTGCGGGCTCAGCGTGAGTACGGGGTGGAAGACCCGCTGTTGGCACTGGGTATTCCCGTTCGTCGCGAATTTTGGAGTGCTGCAGAGGGGCATTGCGCGCCAAATATCACCCATGCTGGACGGGACGACGGTGGCATGCTGGACCGACATGACTTTTCTTGTGACTCTCCATCGCCTAAGACTCGCGAAGGCTCAACTCCGTATGTATTGGTTCTGACCGGCGGGAGGGGTGTCTTTCCGCAACTCAAGAAAGTCGTACGAACCCTTCGGCAAGAGCGGCGGGAGGAGACCGTCGTTGTTCTGTGCGGCAGAAATCAGACGATGTATGACCGATTAAACGAGGAATTTTCGGGAGATCCTCAGGTTTCGGTACGAGGCTATCTCGCTCACGTTCGGCCGCTTCTCAGTGGTGCCAGTTGGGTCGTGACAAAAGCGGGCGGAGTGACCATTGCGGAATGTTTGGCAGTCGGCGTCCCGTTACTCTTTTTTCGTCCAACACCCGGTCAAGAGTTTGAAAATGCGCGGTTTGTGTCGGAGTCCGGAGCTGGGATTCTCGTAAAGAACCTCTCTCAGCTAGAAACCGCTCTTCGTGGCCTATCATCGGATATGCTGGCAGAATGGCGACTCGCTGCAGCTCGTCTGGGTCAGCCGGAAGCAGCCACCAAGGTGGTACAGTTGTTGGAAAATTGGCAAGGGACAGAGGCCCTGGTTGGCCAACCCGAAACGGTCGGACAATAGACGACAGAGGCCGGGCGGGGTGACCGCCCGGCTTCGTCATGTGCACGCGCATAGCCTCTTATGTTGGGGGCTGCATCTCGCCGAGGGGGAGAAAATGTCCGTACTTGCCTTGGTAGTAAAGAAGAGGGTTGCGCTTGGCTGAAATCTCGGCAGACTCAATTTGGCCAATGAATAGAGCGTGATCACCCGCAGGAACTTCTTGCACTACAGTACATTCTATAGCTGCCAATGCATCGGAGAGAAGTGGCACGCCAAGAGTGCCCAAATGGTGCGGGATGTTCTCCAGTTTATCGTCCAGTTTCCTTGCAAAGTGCGTCGACAGTGCCGACTGATCGCTGTTTAATATATTGACACCAAAGCAGCGGCTGGCGCGAAGCAAAGCGAGATTTTGAGACTGTTCGTCGATGCAGACCAAAATGTACGGGGGAGCTAGGGAGACGGAGCAAAACGCGGAGACCGTCAAGCCACTCTGTTTGTCTCCGTCCGACATCGTCACTACGGTGACGCCGCTCGCAAATTGGGCGAGAGTCTGGCGAAACGCGGTTGCGTCAATCGGCATTCGCCGGACCTCCTCTCACGTGTCGTTTTTAGCCAAACATCATATAGGGTATTTCCGTCTCCGGGAAGTGCAGCGGCACCGCCGTTTTCTCTTGCACTTCTGCAGCAGTGTGGCCGGGTGCGATTTCGCGCAGCCACAAACCGTCAGCTTCCACATCGAGGACGGCATAATCGGTGATAATGCGGTGAACCACTCCCTTACCCGTCAACGGGAGTGTGCAAGAGGGCACAATTTTTGACTGGCCTTGTTTGTTGACGTGCTCCATCGTCACCACGACGCGCTTCGCACCGTGGACTAAATCCATGGCTCCGCCCATACCTTTAATCATTTTCCCGGGTATCATCCAGTTGGCCAAATCTCCGTTTTCGGCGACCTCCATGGCACCCAAAATCGCGAGGTCAATGTGTCCTCCGCGAATCATCGCGAACGATTCAGCGCTGTCGAAGTAACTTCCGCCGGGTAATATGGTGACGGTCTCTTTGCCAGCGTTGATGAGCTCAGGGTCGACTTCGTCTTCGCTAGGATAGGGTCCAGTTCCGAGTAGCCCATTTTCTGAGTGCAAGAGAATGTGGATTCCCGCCGGCAGATAATTGGCAACGAGAGTAGGCATTCCGATTCCGAGGTTGACGTACATCCCGTCCTTGACTTCGGCGGCTGCTCGCTGCACGATTTGATCTCGATGAAGAGGCATATGAGTACTCCTTTCGATGAACGTGATGGTCGAGAAATTGCGGGGCTCAATCTCTCCCAGGTGCTTGAACAGTTCTTCGTTCAATGCGTTTTTCGTAGTGGTTTCCGAGCACCACTCGCTGTACATAGATAGACGGGGTGTGAATCGCGTCTGCAGGTAGCTCTCCAGGAGAGACAATCTCCTCCACTTCGACGATGGTGATACGGCCAGCAGCCGCCATCATCGGGTTAAAGTTTCGGGCCGTTTTGCGGTAAATGACGTTACCGTAAGTGTCTGCCTTCCATCCCTTGATGAGCGCGAAGTCGCCGCGAATGGGTAACTCCAATACGTATTCCTTTCCATCGAGAACGCGAGTTTCTTTTCCTTGTGCAACATCTGTACCTACGCCAGCCGGCGTGTAAAAACCGCCGATTCCAGCTCCGCCTGCGCGAATGCGTTCTGCAAGCGTACCTTGTGGCACCAGTTCGACTTCCAGTTGACCATCGAGATACTGCCGCTCGAACGTCTTGTTCTCGCCAACGTACGAAGAGACCATTTTGCGAATTTGGTGATTGGCGAGCAGCAGGCCCAGTCCCCAGTCGTCTACACCACAGTTGTTGCTCACGCAAGTCAAGTCTCGGACCCCGCTTTGCCGCAACGCTTCTATGAGATTTTCGGGAATACCAACCAGACCAAAACCGCCGACCAAAAGTGTGCTTCCATGAGAAATATCGGAAATGGCCTCTGCGGCAGATGATACGACTTTATTCAATGTTGACTCCTCCTTCCGCAGACTGATACAAACGCGACTCCGACGATAATTACCGCACACAGAAAGCGAAATTGCAAGCGCTTACTACATTTGCGAAAAGGAAATCATTCAATAAAAAGCGAGGATACGGACCGTCGGTCAGCCGCATCCTCGCGTGTTTCTAGTTTTCAATCCATGCGATGTGAAATGGTGCGTCAAACGAATGCGTGAAACGAAAGCCAGCCGATGGTGCCCATGACGAGCAGCGCTGCAGAGGTTACTGCAACACGTTCCAGCATACGCGACACTCGCTCCAATGTCACCATTGGATTCGATGAATTCGTTCGTTTCTGTAAGGTTGCCATTCTACTCCACTCCTTACCAACGAGTCAATGCCATTATATCACGGTAGAAGAGAGTGGCGTTGGTCCGCTCTGGGCAAATGTGACGGGACTTTGTCAAGTTGAGAAAGGCATCAGTTTAAATCAGACCTTTCACCGTAGACGATATAGATGACACTCTCGCCGATGTTTGTCGCGTGGTCTCCAATCCGCTCTAAATATCGACCACAAAACGCCATCGTCATCGCTTGCGTGGCCAGTGCTGGACGTTCTGCAGTCAAGTTAAAGAGATTTTCTGCAATTTGCCGATACAGGTGGTCCACCCGGTCATCCTGGACGGCAAGCTTTCGCGCCCGTTCGCCATCGTTGTCTACGTAGCATTGAAGGGCCTCGAAAATCATCTCGTCTACCACGGCCGCCATCTCTGTGATTTCTGAAGGTGGCTGGGATAGCGTCTCACCAGCGAGCCGAAGAGTGGATTTTGAAATGTCCACAGCGAGATCGCCCATTCTTTCCAAGTCTGACGCAATGCGCATGCCTGCTACGATTCGGCGCAAGTCGGTGGCAACTGGCTGTTGCGTGGCGATGAGGCGAATACACAGGTCCTCAACTTCATGTTCCTGCCGATTGATGCGCTGGTCGCCGACAATAATTTCGTCCGCTAGGTGCAGGTTAGCTGTCTTGAGACTGCGTACCGCCTGCCGGAGAGCCTCCTGTACATCTCCCCCCATACGCAGCAGCTTGAGTTTCAATTCTTTGAGTGCAATGTCAAAACCTTGACGTTGGTGCATGGTGGTCGCCCCTCTCGCCATCTCTTCACTATGCGAGTCTAGCACAAACCGAAGGCGTGGAGATGAAGCGAAACTGGGGTCACAAGACGCCTTGGCCGACAAAAAAGCTGGTTTTACCAGCAGACTTCGACAGCTTTCGACGAGGACCCGTGGTATTCTCAAACAGGTGATTTTGATGGTTTTCGAACCCGTTCACAAAGGGACTTTTCATCCTGACAGACGTGTCGACGTGCGACATAGAAGTGGAGGAATCGACGAATCGTGGTAGACTATCGTCACAAAGCAGACAGCAGTCCGCTGGCTTGGTGCTCCCGCTGTCATCACCTCGTGGCTGCGAACAAAGTGGCGCGTATCATGACGACTGTGTATCGCGTGGAGCCGGATGGGGTATATCCCTTTGGACTGTGTGCCGATCACGCTGCAGAAGCTTCGATGGCTTCCTTAGAGCGGCAGCAAGTGGTGCATGACAATTCTTGAGTAGAACACAGAGGAGGTGGTCGGCATTCTGAGTCATACACCGGCATTACCTCCCTCAGGTCGCCCGTTGCGGAGGGCTGGCACGCTTCTTTTGATTCGCGATGGAGATGCAGGGGTGGAGGTATTGATGCAGCAGCGGTCCGAGAACCTTCGCTTTCTGCCTGGCTACTGGGCTTTTCCCGGTGGCACCGAGAGTCCATCCGATGCGGACACGGCGAGAACCTTCGGTGAGTTGGGGGCGAGTTCTGTTTCGCTTGCAGAGACGCTGGCGGTGACGGCGCTCAGAGAGACGGCCGAAGAACTTGGTGTGCTCTGTGGTGTCACTCATCCGGGCCTACTCTCGGAATCCGAGTGGGAGGGCCTGTGTGAGGGTACGATGGCGTTCGCAAACCTGCTTCAGAGCCGAAGAGAAACGCTTTGTTTTTCCGGAATCCGAAATGTGGGGCGTTGGGTTGGTCCGCACGGGGAACCTGCGCAGTTTGACACGTGGTTTTTTGCATTGCCCTATGATGAATCGCTGCCAGCAAAGTGGAAGAGTGTCGAAGTCGCGACTGCGAAATGGCAGAATGCCGCACAATTTCTCCAGCAAGAACGAGATGGAGCGGCGCGCATGGTGCCGCCTACGCTAGCTATGATGGAAGCCTTGGCGAGTTGCTCAGATGTTCCATCCGTGATGCAGCACATGTATGCGTGTGACCCCACGTTGCCGCAACTCACATGGCTCAGCTCACAATGAAGACATGGGGAGTCTTCATGGAAGACGGTGGGAATTCATGGGTCTATGCATGCCGGCTTTAGCACACCCATCATGCTGCCTTCCCTATGGGACTTTCTGTACCATGTCAATACACACGAAAGCAGACAGGCCTACGAGCCTGTCTGTTCGCTGTTGTACGTTCGATGATTCACGTGCCTACGTGAATTACGGGATGTCATGGCTGGGTTCTTGGAAGACCCCATCTCCGTCTGCGGACTTTCCGTGTTCTCCATAGCGCTTTTTGTCTGCCGTCGAGTATGAGGGGACTGTGCTCGGTTCTGGGTCACTGCCTACGAGCACATCCAGCGTTGCATTCGTCACGCCAAACCAATAATGTTCGTTCTTGAAGTGGTGGAGAAGATGGAATTTTTTCATCCACTTTCCCCACGGAGACAGTGGCACGATGGGCCGATGGGAGACGAAATGCGACCACTCGTAATAGATTTGAGAGAGCGAAAGCGTCAATAAAAAAGCAGATGTTGTGTCGAAGTGACGGGTTACTAAATAAGCAACGACTGCAAAAAATACATATCCGGGAATGTTGTAGTGATTTGGCGTTAACAAGTATTTCAGTTCTTCCGGATGCGAATGGTGTCGCGCATGCCCGTCGTAAGCCTTGGGCATCACTTTGGCGAGTATGCCATGCAAGATAAAGCGGTGCACAATGTATTCGGTGAAGTACCAGACGACTACTCCGCCCGCCAAAGCCAACCAGTCCATGGTGTGAAGTGGAAATGTGAGCGTGCCAATGAAACTGACAGTGCTCACACTGAGCAGAAATAGAACACGTCGATCCGTCAAAAACTCTGTTGCATACCTCATAGGCCACACACTCTCCAGATATCTAGTTGCGCCATCTCTTCCGACAATCTTATCCCATTATAACAGACATCGGTGGTCATGACGCACTTTGGACAAGGAATCTTCGGCGTTTAGGCTCGATTTGACACGGCTGCTCCGATGCGACCATCGCTACCGGGTAACCATCAGAGTTGGACGACATCTTGGGCGGTGAGCATTGAGGAACGACGAGTCCCATTCCAAGGCCCATTCATGAGAAAAATCCCCGGACATCGTCACCCGGAGATTTTTTACAGAGGCGCTCACATTGGATAAATTCTAGAAAATGTTTCGCCAAACTTTTTACTCTCTTATGGTGCGGCCAAGAGGACTTGAACCTCCACGGGGTTGCCCCCACTAGAACCTGAATCTAGCGCGTCTGCCAATTCCGCCATGGCCGCATGATGGCTGGTGTCAATCGGAACATGCAAGAGTGTATCACGCTCGCGAGCGTGAATGCAAGTAGGAAATGTTTGGCGCCCAACTGGACTGTTTGTGGGTAGGCGCAGAGTCGCTACACGTCGCCACGTATGGTTCTGTTGGCGTCAAGTTTGAAGCAGCATCCTAGTCAAGACGAGTCTCTGGTAGCTGCATCGTTTTAGCGTCTCCGAACTGAAGTTTCAAGTCGAAGAAAGTGATATGATGCGGGATGGTAGGTAACGCATCAGACTAGGGGATTGGAGCGATGGGGCCATGAAAGTCACGAAAATGCACGGGCTTGGAAACAACTATATTTATGTATCGGAATGGGACGAAGTCCTCCAGAATGTCGACTTTAGAAAACTTGCGAAAGCAGTCAGTGACGTGCGCAAAGGCATTGGTTCGGATGGCCTGATTGTCGTCTCCAAGTCGTCACTGGCAGATGTTCGGATGCGCATCTTCAATGCAGATGGTTCGGAAGCCGAAAATTGCGGCAATGGTTTGCGATGTGTTGCAAAATATGCCTTTGAACGCGGTTATGTAGGAGATAAACAGGCGTTCTCCATCGAGACCAAAGCGGGTGTGTATGCCGTTCATGTGGAGGTCGATTCTCTCGGAAAGGTCCCACGCGTGACGGTCGATATGGGTGCCGTCAGTTTTGAGCCGAAAGATGTTGGCTACGTCGGCAGGATGTCGTCGGCAGGATTGGCGGAGATTTCGTTGGGGGACGAAACCTATTCAGGACATGTGGTATCGGTTGGGAATCCACATTTTGTCGTGTTTGTGAAGGATGCAGTGAATTTTCCAGTTGCGGAGATTGGGCCATCTCTGGAGAACCATCCACACTTCTTGAACCGGACCAACGTGGAATTTGTGACGGCACAGTCAGCCAACGAATTAGACTTTCGCGTATGGGAACGCGGGTCCGGTATCACTTATGCATGCGGCACCGGGGCATGTGCCAGTGTGGCGGCGGGAATTCGTGCGGGCGTCCTGAAAGAGAACGTGGTTGTGCATCTGCTCGGTGGGGACCTACAAATCTCCGTCCAGGATGGCCGAATTTGGATGACGGGGGATGCGGTCGAAGTCTTGACCGGAGAATATCTTTGGTAAAGGTCTCCTCAGCCTGCAGTTTCAGCGCAAGAGAAGGTGGGTCTACATCGGCTCTGCATCGGCTCCACGATGGGATGATTGTTGTGAACGTACGATTTCGACACAAGGGTGACATCGGTACGATGGGCGAAAGAGGTGTGAGTTGAGTATGGAGGCAAGAGGGAAAGTAGCCATGACGTCTTATCAACGCTTGGCGCTCGTCGTGATTCTCATTGGCGTGCTCATCACGGCGGTAGATACGACGATTGTCGTTTTAGCCCTTCCCAAAATGATGGGGTCACTGCATGCCCAACTGTCTGGGGCAGTTTGGGTCATTCTGTCCTATCTGTTGGTCATTACTTTACTGTCGACACAGGTGGGTCGAATTGGCGACATGTTTGGTCGCGTGCGGTTGTATGAATTTGGATTTCTGATTTTCATTCTTGGTTCGTTACTTTGCGGCATTGCGGCGAGTGAGCCTGAATTAATTGTCTTTCGCGTACTTCAAGGCATCGGTGGTGCGTTTGTCAGTGCCAACAGCGGTGCGGTCATTGCCGATACTTTTCCCCCAGAACTTCGCGGGCGTGCCTACGGATTCAACAGCATTGGTTGGAACTTGGGTGCGATTTTAGGTATTTTGCTAGGAGGATTTATCACTACCTACTTTTCGTGGAGATGGATTTTTCTCATCAACGTACCGATTGGTGGTTTCGCATTTGTTTTGGCCCTTCGCGTCTTGCGCGAAAAAACAGAAAAAGTCTCACGGAGCTTCGACTATTTGGGGATGTTGCTGCTTGGGGCAGGGCTGTTTGGCGTTTTGTTGGCCATGACGCAATTGTCTTCCGGTCACCATGGGTTGTTCACTTGGCTCTTCCTCGCAGTCGGTCTGGTCTTGATTGGGTTGTTTGTGATTGCCGAGAGAATGCAAAAATCTCCGGCTTTGGATTTGTCCCTGTTCAAAATTCCAGTCATCACTTTTTCTCTCTCCGCATCATTCTTTCAGTCACTCGGAAATTATGCGGTGCTCTTTTTACTCATCATGTACTTGCAAGGCGTGCGGTCCCTGACGCCTCTGGATGCCTCCTTGCTACTCGTTCCAGGATATCTTGTGGGCGGCGTGGTCGGCCCGCTCGCTGGTCGTCTCAGCGACCGCATCGGTGTGGTGCTACCAGCGACGATTGGCCTCATCTTGCAGGCAATGGCCATCTTTGTCTATGCGCATCTTCATTCAGACACCGCTTTTTGGGTGGTCGTTGCCGGAAGTATCGTGAACGGTGTAGGATCCGGCGCGTTTTTCCCATCCAACAACGCGGCCATCATGAAGGCTGCACCGCCGAATGCTTACGGAATTGTCTCTGGAATGTTGCGGACGTTTGCGAATATCGGCATGGTCTTATCCTTTGCGATGGCCATTTTGGTGGCTTCATCGAGCATCCCGCGAGGTCTCGTCTACGCCGTATTTGTCGGCACCACGGCCATTCAGAGTCATCTCATGCATGCCTTTGACAACGGTATTCACGACGCATTTTACGCATGCATCGTGATGATGCTGATAGCGATTGTCGGATCCGTCTTGCGCGGACGTCGGCCCGTCAAGTCTGCGGATTGACCGCCTTTAAGAAGTGGTACTGGAGTGGGCTGCCCATGTAAATGCGCTCCAGCAGACCTTGTTGTTCCAGATGTTCTGCGTGAGCGAGTAGCGTTCGACGAGCAAACGGCACAGCCGCTTCTGGCAAGTCTGGGTACAGGCGCTCAAGCATTTCGGTCATGGAAACCGGGGTTTCGGTTGTAGCCATATGGAGTATTTGAGTTTCCCGCTGGAGCCGTCGCTGTTTCATGCGCAGTGCGGCTTCCGCCGCATTGGCGAGCATTTGACCGTGACCCGGGGCTGCCTTCCAATCTGTACGTGTGGCGAGGTCATCCAAGGTCGCGTAGTATGCGTCCATGTGTCCATCGGGCGCTCCAATCCAGACCGTTCCGGCGGCTGTCAGGGAATCACCCACAAGAACCACGCGGTCGCTAGGTATTGCGACATGGATATGGCCGTGGGTGTGTCCGGGTGCGTCAACGATGTCCACACGAAGGTCGTTTACAATAAATTCTCGCAGGAGAGCCGTCCAGGGCAGGGGACGCTCCGCGTGTTCGCGAAGGTATGCCGGGAAGTCCCGCGGGTGCAAGTAAGCTGGAGCACTCACGGTATCGGCCAGTTTGAGGAGTCCGTCGGTGTGGTCTGTATGGTAGTGGGTGGCTATGACTCCAAGCCAATGTTGCACCCCGACCGCTTGAGCGTGTTCAAGCACGTGTTGAATGACCGTGCTGTCGTCCGTACCTGCGTCCACGAGTAGCCCTTGCCCATGAGCTGCAATTAGGTAGGCATTGGTCGTGGCGGCGGGAGGTAGGGTGTTTGTCGGCAGTTCCAGCCGATGCACGTGAAGAGACACTTGCTCGGATGTGACGATTTGTGGCATAGAAGTCCTTCCTTTCGATGGGGGTCCGCCTCGAAACGAGTTGTTTCTAGTCTGGATGCTATCGTCTGCCAGCAGCCGCGTCAATGTCTTCTGCTCCTAGGAACCAGGACAAGAGCCGTGACATATGGATGGGGAGAAGTGGTTGTGCTCTCTACATCGCAGGCAGTAAGCAGAGCAGAACTGCGGACATCCGGTTGGAATGGGGTGTAATACATGGACCACGGGGCACATTCCGCGCTGTTTTCGCAAGCGCTGCAAAATGCAAAGCACACTGTCTATGCACACCAAGTATTGTGTTCGGTTCTTGACGAGATGATGTCCAGCTCCGCAACGGCGACATCGCCGTTAGCAATTTTATTGAAAGAGAATAAGTCTGGGAGTTTGCACAGAGATGTCGTTTGTGGGTCGTTGACTCGGCTTCATTACGTCGAAGGCGCGCCGATTTCGGACCATACAGTGCCTCTTTTGCGGCGCATTGTCGCCCACCTGTACGCTGCTCGGCAGTCGGATTCTGTAGCGTCGTCTGCGCTTCGAGCGTGGTCGGGCCATACGGAGAATGACGAAAACTGGAGGCATCTCGCGCAGCAGTGGAACGACCAACGAGTCCATTGGCTACGTGAAACGGCTCGCAGCCTGCGGACTGTGGTGCCCAATGATGTGTGGGTGGAAGGGAAAGACATGTCTTCCCAGACCTACACAAGTACGGTTGGTACAGCTATGGCCTGAATCCGTGACGTCTATATCAAATTCATTCAATCATTGAATTACTTTCGGAAGTTTGCTGTGTGGCAAGATGGTTCCCAAAGCCCTGGACTTCATGCGAGCTCAAACAGATCCGGCATGAATTTTCACCCGGAGAATCCAAGCTATTGGTTTAGACCGTCAACCGAATGCCAGGTACAGACGCTGGAACACAGCGAACCATGGGTTTCCTCTACCCAATCTGAGATAGTGGCGGCGTGCATGTGTAGTCACCTTGGCGGCCAGTGTCATCAGGTTTTGGATCACGGTTCGAATCCTCCGGCGCTACACTGTGTTTTTCAGCGGCGTGTCTTCTCGCTTCAGGCTTTCTTGCCCAACGATGCGCAGAAGATTGTAGGCGAGTACGGCAAAATGAAGAATAAGCTCATGGGTGGGGAATTTGCCGGATGGAAGCCGCTCAGCGTCGAGATCTGTCTTGATTTCACTGTGGAACTGCTCCATCGTCCCGTGAGCATGGTACAGTTCAATCACCACTGAGGCCGCATCCGGCAGCGAAGTCAAATAGACGTCAACCTCGATCTCGGGCACGAGGAGCATCTGGCCGTGTTTGTCGATGGTGCGTTCAAGGACCTCGAAGACCATCCGGACTGGCTTATCAAGCTTCTTCATGGGGGACATCATCGAACCACGGTAGACTTTCTTCCCCATGCGAGGCTCGCAACATATGCCGTGAGTCTAGGCGGTGTGTAACCATACCTGCGGGCTCTCTCGGCGTAAATTCCGCTTGATGATGAAGTCGGCGTGCGTGTCTTCAGATCGGCAGACAACCAAGTTATCTGCGCTGTCGTTCCCGGAGTCCAATCGAACCAAAATGGGCACAGTGGTGATGCGCTTTGCATAACGAATACTTTCGGCCAGGAACTCTGGGGTGCCTTTCTGGCAATGTGTACTGCCCTCCCGAAGACTGACATGTACACAGTAGCCCTCAAGGCCGAGATAAGCAAAGATGGGGGCGTACCCGTCGTGTCCCTTGTAGGTTCTGGACACGCCTTGTTTCTTGGTCCCTGCATTGTCAAATGGCGAGACATCGATATCCAGTCGAACGTACAGACGATCCTTATCCCGTCCCAGGCGAATCGGCGATACGGTCACGTCGAAATCGTGCAGGAGGTTCGCTGATTCCTCTAGAATAACGGACTCCCAATCGGATTTTGGGGCAGCCCTATCGAGGCGTTGACGCAGCGTGGGACTGGATGGAACGGTGTCAATTTGTAACGCAGCAAAAAAGAACTCATCCTCACGAAACGGCTCAATGTGATCGAAATCGCTCTTGCCTTGACAGAGCAAGCCAAGATAAGAGTAGGCGATGTCACGGTTCGAGCCTGGGTTGCCGAAGGGAACAGCCAACGGGTTAGAAGTCCAAGCGAGTGCTGGGGAAACAGACTTTGGATGTAGTCGAGCTACAGGAGTGAGACGAAATTCCCCAAATGACCCTAGGGTCATTGTCTGAGAACATCACGAAGAGTCCAAGACCCTATACTAGGTTTTCATGAAGTTTTCAAAGAACCGTGTTGTTGGGCCCCGGCTTCCGATCCTCGCCCTTCGGGCTGTGGTGCGGGTTCGGCTACACCCTCCAACTGCTACAACTATCTCGCTGGAAATTCTTTAGTAAGAGGACTCTAAATGGTGTTAGGCTATAAGGGTTGACACGGCGAATCGAGAATGTAAGAATAAGGTGATTCGAGGTGAGCCACGTGACACAGAAATATGATCAGGAGTTCAAGCTCCATTCAGTGCAGCTGGCGATGGAGAATGGGAAGACTACGACCCAAGTGGCCCGGGAGCTGGGTGTATCGCAAAAGACGCTGTATGGCTGGATTTCCAAGTATCGAGAGGATTCATCAGCCCCGTTTGTAGGGAGTGGAAATCTGAGGCCAGAAGCGAAGGCTCTCCGTGATCTGGAGCGGGAGAATCGGGATTTGAGAGAGGAGAATGCAATTTTAAAAAAAGCAGTGCGCATCTTCACAAACGACCGGAAGTAAGGTACCAATTCATCCACAGATACCGCTCCAAGTTTTCGGTTGAGAAGATGTGCAAAGTGTTGAAGGTATCTCGGAGCGGTTACTATGCATGGTGTGAACGTCCGGAGAGTGAACGGACAAAGCGCCGCAAACGCATTACAGGGCGGGTACATCAGATATTCGTGAAATCTCGACGGCTATACGGCAGCCCGAAAATTACGCAGGTGCTACGTCAAGAGGGTGAACGCATCGGTCAGAAGACCGTTGCCAAAATTATGCGGGACAACGAGCTCAGGAGCCGCACCGTGCGCAAATACAAGGCGACCACATACTCGAACCATGATGACCCAGTACAAGAGAACGTGCTGAACCAGGAGTTCGTGGCAGAGCGCCCCAACCAAGTGTTTATGTAAGATATTACCTACACCCCAACTGCAGAGGGGTGGCTTTACGTTGCGAGCCTGATGGACTTGTACAGCCGAAAAATCGTTGGTTGGCGCGCAGATTCGCGAATGACAAAGGAACTATGCATTGCTGCGCTGGAGCAGGCTTATGAGCGCCAGAGGCCCATAGAGCCCGTGTTACATCATTCGGATCGTGGGAGCCAATACGCCTCTCACGACTACCAGAATAAGCTACGAGAGTATGAGATGACCGGAAGCATGAGTCGCAAGGGGAATTGTTTTGATAACGCCTGTATCGAGTCGTTTCACAGTGTGCTCAAGCGCGAGCTCGTCTATTTGGAAAAATTCGAGACTAGAGAGCAAGCAAAGAAACGAATTTTCGAGTACATCGAAGTGTGGTACAACCGGGAGCGCATTCACTCATCGACGGCTTACATGTCACCGGTCGAGTACGAAAAAAGATATTTCCAGATGTTAAGAGACGAAGCAAGTTAAGTGAACGAAACACCGTTTTCGGAATATTAGAACTTACATCTTCTCTGTTTTGGGGTGTCCGTTCTATTGACTTAATACCAAAACACACTATACGAGGAGGGTACAATACTGAAAAATCCCCTGAAAGTATCATGTTGCTCTTTGGCTATTTTTTCGACTTTCACTTTGGCTATTCCGGTTGCCCATGCGGCTACCAATAATCCCACGGCACCAGCAATGCATCATTTCCATACACCACCAGCCAATTTTAATCCTTTAAATGTTTCTGATGCACAATTAGAGGAGTATGGATTTCCTGTTCGCCCTACCAATCCTCAATATCTATCAGGTTGGATTGCTGCAATGAAAACTTTTCGAGTTATGCTAAAACCAACATTCAAAGTACGATATATCAGAAAGACAATGCCGAAAGGTAAATTACTGAATCCCAAAGTTGAAACTACGAGCAATACAATTGAGCATGCAGTAAATCCTATTTGGTCCGGATATTTAGATTACGCTCAAAATGCAACTTACAATTTCACTGATCTCCAGGGAACATTTATTGCCTCACCTATTGATTCTGCATATAGTTCAACGGGTTCTCACTATTCATCTTGGTTTGGATTTGGTGGATATAGCGGACTTGAAGGGCACAATAGCCCGTATGTTTTACAATCCGGAATTTCAGCAACGCTAAATTCTGCAGGAAACACAAGCTTTGCACCATTTTGGGAAATCGGAGGATTTAATTACGAACAAAATCTAGGATATTTAGCTATTTATTCAGGAGATACAATGTATGTCGACATTAGCTACACCGTCAATGCTGGAGGTGATTTTAAGTATTTTGTTGAAAACGAATCTACTGGAAAAGCGGTGTCAGGATACGTTGAAGATTCTTCGGGTTATTATGATGGTACAGAGGCAGAAGCCATCACAGAAGCCAATAGTGTAGACGGGCAGATTAATTGTGGGGATTTCCATAGTGTATCTTTCAATAACATAAGTACTAATAGTATCTCAAACCAGAGATATGGAATTACTGATCAGGATAGCCCATATCAGATTTTCCGTCTTACAGCGGAGGATAGTAACGATACAGTGTTAATTAACGCTTCACAGCCGACTAGTTCATCTAGTTTCGTAACATATTGGCATAACGCGACGTAATATAAAATAATAACTCTTCACAACTTATGGAGGCGATATTTTGAAGTGGATACTTATACTGGTTGCTGTTGTATCGACCTCTATCCTTACAGGATGCTCATCACAAACAGGCAACTCTTCACAAGCTTCACTGCATAGTAATACAACAGGGACGCAACCCACTTGGGGATGGTTGGCCACAATCAATTGGAACAAGAAAACTTGGGATGCAGAAGCTAGCAAAAATTTTATTTCAAAAGTTGGTTCGAAAATCGGAGAAGCAAAGGTTAACGACTATTCTTTTCCCGTTTACAGTGTCCCCGGGGTGAGTCCTTCTATAGAAATTGCTGTTCCATCTGGAAAAGCCAACTGGTATATAACTTACAAGGCTACCAAATAGGCAGGTGTATAAATATAAACCTGAATCCGTGACATCTGTACCAAATTCCTTCGTGCATGAGACTGCTCTCGTCGGTGTGCACGAGGAGATAAGATGATTTGCACGTGTGTCGGCTGAGAGCAGCCCAAACAGATCCGGCATGAATTTTCACCCGGAGAATCCAAGCTATTGGTTTAGACCGTCAACCGAATGCCAGGTACAGACGCTGGAACACAGCGAACCATGGGTTTCCTCTACCCAATCTGAGATAGTGGCGGCGTGCATGTGTAGTCACCTTGGCGGCCAGTGTCATCAGGTTTTGGATCACGGTTCGAATCCTCCGGCGCTACACTGTGTTTTTCAGCGGCGTGTCTTCTCGCTTCAGGCTTTCTTGCCCAACGATGCGCAGAAGATTGTAGGCGAGTACGGCAAAATGAAGAATAAGCTCATGGGTGGGGAATTTGCCGGATGGAAGCCGCTCAGCGTCGAGATCTGTCTTGATTTCACTGTGGAACTGCTCCATCGTCCCGTGAGCATGGTACAGTTCAATCACCACTGAGGCCGCATCCGGCAGCGAAGTCAAATAGACGTCAACCTCGATCTCGGGCACGAGGAGCATCTGGCCGTGTTTGTCGATGGTGCGTTCAAGGACCTCGAAGACCATCCGGACTGGCTTATCAAGCTTCTTCATGGGGGACATCATCGAACCACGGTAGACTTTCTTCCCCATGCGAGGCTCGCAACATATGCCGTGAGTCTAGGCGGTGTGTAACCATACCTGCGGGCTCTCTCGGCGTAAATTCCGCTTGATGATGAAGTCGGCGTGCGTGTCTTCAGATCGGCAGACAACCAAGTTATCTGCGCTGTCGTTCCCGGAGTCCAATCGAACCAAAATGGGCACAGTGGTGATGCGCTTTGCATAACGAATACTTTCGGCCAGGAACTCTGGGGTGCCTTTCTGGCAATGTGTACTGCCCTCCCGAAGACTGACATGTACACAGTAGCCCTCAAGGCCGAGATAAGCAAAGATGGGGGCGTACCCGTCGTGTCCCTTGTAGGTTCTGGACACGCCTTGTTTCTTGGTCCCTGCATTGTCAAATGGCGAGACGTCGATATCCAGTGGGACGTAGGGACGCTCTTTATCCCGTCCCTAATGAACAGGGGAGACTGTGGCTTCAAAATCATGCAGATGAAGCGCAAGAGATCACCTCATAGGTGAGTTTAGGAGAATAAGATTATCTCCGAATCTCTCGATTTTACTCCATCTTTCTACGAATATCTACGGTTTTCAAAGACCCGCGTCACGGATTCAGCTATGGGAAAAGGCGTGGCAGGTCAAGGCGGCGTGGGGAAAGCGACCCATGCAGGGAAGACCAGTCCACAGTAAGAAGAGCGGGAATAGGGGGATCTGTTGTGTCGGATACGTCGTCTTGCGGGATTCATCCGTCTGTCCGCCTTGCGCTTCTCGATCTCGATGGCACTCTATATCGCGGTCACCAGCCCATGGACGGCGCTGCGCAGTTTGTGGAACAATTGCGTTTCCACCATATCCAGCCAGTATTCTTCACGAACAACGCCACCCGCAGTAGAGACGAAGCGGCGCTTCATTTGCGCCAACTTGGCTTTGCCGTCGCGTCGTCAGAAGTGTATTCTTCCGCGATGGCAGCCTCTACTCTCTTGTCGTCGACCTTCGCCCTGACGTGCGGGAGTGTGGTCGCTTATATCGGCCAGTCCGGATTGCGCGAAGCACTTCAATCTTCTGGGTACCATCCCGTTCATCCGCGGGACCCATTGTGGTCTATCGAGAAAGACCAGGCAGCGGCAGTCGTGGTCGGTTTGGATATGGACGTGAGCTATCGGCAGTTGGCCGAGGTGGCGGACGTGATTCGCCGCACGGATGCATTTTTGTTGACCAACGCAGATGCCCAGTTCCCGTCGGAAACTGGGCTGTATCCGGGCAATGGAGCGATTGGCGCGTTCCTTCAGACGGCTTCAAAGAGGGTGCCACGGATTGCCGGCAAGCCGTCGCCACAATTTGCAGAATTGGCCTTGCGTCAGTTTGGCGTCCGCCCAGAGGAAGCTGTGGTGGTTGGTGACAACCTTGAGACGGACATGGCTTGTGGATTGGCTGCAAAGATCAATTCTTTTTTCGTGCGGACAGGAATTTCGACAACTGATGCAGAATTGTCGAGATGGCGTCAGCGCTTCTCCGAAAACGGGCACACCTTATGCGTGTACGATTCGATTGCACAGATTCCGTTCTTGGACGAGCCTTCTCTGTGACTCCTTGAAAAAAGTTTTCCCCCGTATTGTTATAGTCATATCTAGAGCTTATAATTTCATTTGCACACATTTCAACCCCATATCTAGTGTTTTGGATGGAACGGATCGGCCTGTCTGCAGGAGGGATGTTCATGCGTTGCCCGTATTGCGGAACGGACAACTCGCGGGTGCTAGAGTCACGCCCTAGTGACGATGGACTGGCTACACGGCGCCGCCGTGAATGCTTAAATGGCGCGTGTCAAAAGCGATTTACCACTTTTGAACGGATTGAACAGCGCCCTTTCATGGTCATCAAGAAGGACATGAAGCGAGATGTATTTGACCGGGACAAGCTCTTTCGAGGATTGCAAAAGGCGTGTGAAAAACGTCCAATATCGGCGGACGACTTGGACGAGTTAGTCGACGCGATAGAGGTTCGCTTGCGTTCTGAATTCGAGCGCGAAGTGCCTTCTTCTGAGGTCGGCGAACGTGTGATGGAAGCGCTGAGGTCGGTGGATGGCGTTGCGTACGTCCGGTTTGCGAGTGTCTACCGAGAATTTCGCGATGTTGAGACGTTTGCCCACGAAGTCTTGTCTCTGTTGGGCAAGAAAGAGGTTCGCTCTGGTTCGTCACAGAATCACGAGAGCACGACGGATGAGTAGCCCACCTAAGGGAGGAAAACGATGAATACGAAAATGAATGGCAGTATGTTGAGCTTTACGGAGGAAGACGCGTTGCACGCTACGGGTGAACGGATTGTCGCCGACCGCTATCTGATGAAAGATGTCCAGAAGGAGACTTTAACGAACGGATCGCTCGTGGTTGCTGTCTTGGACAAGAAGCGGGCGTATCACGAATTAGCGCGTGTGGTCGAGATACATACGGGCGGTCAGCAGGTGACTGTGGAACTCCGTGACGGGACGCGCGAAGTGCTGCCCATCCAGCAAGTGGACGTCTTGCTCGAAACGTCGCCGCGGCAAATGTGGCGGAGAATTGCTCGCGGTGCGGCTGCGGTGACAGAGCAACCTGAAGCCATGGAGGAAGCGTTTTACCAACTCCAGAGTCGTTGGCGGTATGTACCAGGTGGACGCATCAATGCATCCATGGGGTCCGGGATGAAAACCACGAGTTACAACTGCTTTGTCATTCCGAGTGTTGGACCAACGATGCGCGACTACGCCCAATCGTTTGGGCAGACGCTAGAAATCCAAGCGCGTTCGGGTGGCGTGGGAATGAATTTGACGCGTATCCCTCCGCAGGGCTCCATTGTGCCAGTAGACACCAGAGACCGCAGATCACATCTGCATTTGACGCTGGATGTCTGGCATTCTGATGTGCGCGATTTCATTCAGGCAACGTATCCGCACAGCACGAAAGTTGTTCGTCTCTCGAAGGATTTTCTGCGAGCTGTCGAGGAACATACGGATTGGACATTTCGCTTTCCGGACACGACGGCCCCAAATTACGACGAACTCTGGAATGGCCGACTCGAAGATTGGTTGGCCGCTGGACTGCCGGTGGTCGAGCAGGAAACGGTTCCAGCACGCGACTTGTACGATGAGTTGGTCGCGAGTGGGGTAGCTTTGTGGACCGATGTAGTAGGTACCATTCTCTACCCCGGCGACCAGCGCGGCACCATCGCCGCGACTCTTGGCGACATGTGGGAAAGTATGAAGGAAGGTCGTCGAGTTACGGTCATGTTGTCCTCTTTGCGCCCCCGCTACAGCTACGTTCGCGGCGTCAATGGACGTTCTTCCGGTGCATACTCTTGGGGGCAATTGTTCGACAAAGGCAACGAGGTCTACGGCACGGGTTTTGGACCTGTGGGCGTCGGGGAAATCATGAGTGTGGGCTGCCAATTGACCCTTCAGGGCGGCTCGCGGCGTGGCGCACTGATGTTAATTTTGAATGATCAGCACGCGGACATTTTGAAGTTTATTCGCTGCAAGCAGGTGGACGGAGTCATCACTGGCGCAAACATCTCCGTGGGCATTTCAGAGCGTTTTATGGAGGCGAAAGAAGCGGGATCGACCTGGACCATAGGGTATGTCCCACTCGATGCTGCACAAGCATTTGATGGGGACTTTGAGGCGTGGGAAGCGAAGGGAGGTCTCTTGGAGACGGCAACGACCATGCCTGCGGGGGACCTTTGGAATGAACTGTGCGAATCGGCCTGGAAATCCGCGGAACCTGGTGTCGTATTTCTAGGACGCGCGAATCGGCTCTCCAATTCGTATTACTTCAACCCTCTTGTGGCTACCAATCCTTGTGGAGAACAGCCTCTTCCAGCAAACGGCATATGTAATCTCGGGGCTGTGGTCTTAAGTAAGTTTGCGGTAGGCTTTCGAAATACGGACCGGAGACAGGACTTTGCGGATAAGCAGAAGGAGGAATACGTGCGCAAGCTTTTGGAAGCTCATTTTAACCCGGACGAAGCAGACTTTCTCCTCCATCATGTTCTTTGGGAAGAGTTGGAGTGGGTTACGCGCACCGGACTTCGCTTCCAAGATGCGGTGATTGACGCTACTTATTATCCGTTTGAAGAAAATCGCCAAAATCAATTGAGAGAACGGCGCGTTGGGCTGGGTATTATGGGTCTTCATGACCTTCTCCTCTACTGCGGTTATCGCTACGGCAGTAGAGACTCTGTCCAGTTGATCGATGTCCTGCTCGGACTGATGGCGGAGTGGTGCTACCTCGAATCCGTAGAGTTGGCGAAAGTTCATGGCCCGTTCCCAGCATTTGATGCAGAGCTCTTTTTGAAGTCGGGCTACATGCAGCAAATGGGCGTGGAAAAGCCTCATGTGGTGCAGGCCATTCGAGAGTATGGTGTGCGCAATGTGACGACGATGACCATTGCGCCAACGGGCACGACGGGTACGATGGTCGGCTGTTCGACGGGCTGTGAGCCCTACTATGCATGGACCTACTACCGCAATTCCCGGCTCGGAATGTTTGAAGAGAGTGCGGAAATTGTTCAGGAGTATCAAGAGAGTAACGGATCGACCACGTTGCCTGAGTACTTTGTGACGGCTATGGATCTGTCACCGGAAGACCATGTACGGGTTCAAGGGGCCTTACAGCGGTGGATTGACAGTTCGATTTCAAAGACCTGCAATGCTCCGAATTCCTATACGGTCGAAGACACGAAGCAGTTGTATCAACTCGCCTATGAAGTTGGCTGCAAGGGCGTGACCATTTACCGGGATGGGTCTCGGTCTGAACAAGTTCTCTCGCTCAAATCTGAGGATACAGCCGATGATACCGCTGACTTGAAGCCTATCGAAAGTGCGGAAGAAGTGGCGGTCGCGGGTGCTCCGCAGTATAAAAAACGCAAGCGTCCGGACGTGCTCTATGGGGCGACGTACCGCAAAACCACGCCGCTTGGCAAAGCGTTCATCACCATCAATGATGACGCGAACGAGCATGTGGCGGTGGAGATGTTTGTGAACATCGGAAAAGCGGGTACGGATGTCTATGCAGCCAATGAGGCTCTCGGCCGAGCCATCACCCTGTATCTGCGAGACTCTATGAACCCGAACAAAGAAGCGGAATTAGTGAAGCATTTTTCTGGGATTGGCGGGTCGAATTCTGTCGGATTTGGTAATAATCGCATCACGTCGGTGCCTGATGCCATCGCTAAATCTCTCATTCAGCATGCAGAGACCTTTCCACTTCGGCAGTTGGGCGATGATTCTCTGTCCGTGCATGAGGAAACTGCAGCTTTAGATGGAGTGAGCCGCACCAACTTGCGTCATTATACGGTCGCCAAAGATTGGTGCCCAGAATGTCATCAGCATACCTTGGTGCACACTGGTGGATGTTATGAATGTGAGGCGTGTGGTTTCAGCAAGTGCTGAAAATTGAGAGCCTAAGCGCTTGAGTAAAGGCTGAATAGACTGGGGACAAGCGGAATCTTTCGAGTTTCCGCTTGACTTTTATGCCCTACAGGGGTATGGTACTGGTGTCACGTGTGGAGGAGGATGAGGAATGGCGATTGCGACAATTTCTGTCGTTGGGATGACTTGTGATGGGTGTGTACAGTCGGTTTCGAAGGCGATTGGTAGTGTTCCCGGAGTGTCCAAGGTGGAGGTTAGCCTGGACCGTCACTTGGCTACGGTCGAGTATGACAGCGCACGGACGTCTGAGAGTGTGCTGAAGTCTGCGATTGAAGATGCTGGCTACGATATTGGCTAATGCGCGCTCTGCAAACGGGGCACTGGTCGTCCTGTGGCAATGACGAGGAAGCTTGCACATACAGGCGAGGCTGCTCTGGCGGTCTCGCCTGTATGTGATTCTCCGGGAGAATTGGGAGGTACGGTGATGGTGGATGTTGGAGAAACACCGGAACACAGCTACAGTTCGTCGCGAGACGCGCTGCTGGCGCGTTTGAAGCGGATCGAAGGGCAGGTCCGAGGCATTCAGAAAATGCTCGAGGACGACCGTTACTGTGTGGACATTCTGGTGCAGCTAGCGGCGGTCAAGAGCGCCACACACCAAGTGGCCCTCAGTTTACTAGAGTCTCATACGCAGCATTGCGTCCGCTCAGCGCTCGAACGCGGCACCGATGGAGATGTGAAAATTGAAGAATTAATGGATGTCCTGCGTAAATTCACGAAAACGTGAACGCAGGCAAAGAGGAGAGGTCGAGTTCATGTCGGCTGCACAAGCGAACAAAGAAAGCATGTTGTCTATTGAGGGCATGACCTGCGCTGCCTGTGCAGCGCGGATTGAGAAAGTCGTTCAGCGAGTTCCGGGCGTAGAATTGGTGCAAGTGAACTTGGCATCTGAGAAAGGGCGAGTTGTCTATCGGACAGACACCGCGACCGAACAAGACGTGCTGTCTGCTGTGGCGAAGGCGGGGTATACTGCTCGATTATTGAAAGACGTAGAAGAGTCAGCAGAGAAAGCGCGCCGAAAAAAGCTGCAGCAGGTGGAAACGCGCATTTTTTGGCTCGGCGTTATTTTGACTGCTCCCTTAGTGGCTCAGATGTTGTGGATGACACTTTCAAAAGGTCCCGGATTCTTATCGCCTATTGCCGAATTCCTGTTGGCTACGCCCGTTCAATTTTACGTTGGATGGCGATTCTATCGCGGGGCGTATCACGCGCTGCGGGGTGGTGCAGCGAACATGGATGTGCTCGTCGCGTTAGGCACTTCCGTGGCTTATGTGACGAGCGTGGTGAACCTGTTGCTGTCGTCACCAGACTTGTACTTTGATACGAGTGCGACCATTGTCACACTCATCTATCTTGGAAAAGTGCTGGAATCGCGGGCAAAGGCGAGATCGAGCGAGGCGGTGGCTAAACTGGCCGACCTGCAAACAGGTGTGGCCCATCGACTGACCGACGACGGCGGCGAAGAGGATGTTCCGGCCGACGAGCTAACGAGTGGTTGCTTGGTTCGTGTGCGGCCGGGTGAAAGAGTGCCTGCGGATGGAGTGGTGGTGGAGGGACAGGCGCTCGTTGACGAGTCCTTTTTGACGGGTGAATCAGTACCCGTTCTCCATGTCTCGGGTGAGACAGTCACAGGTGCCAGTATGAATCATCAGTCGTCGTTTGTCTTTCGCGTGACGGCAGCGGGACGAGACACAGAACTTGCGCGTATTATCCGTTTGGTCGATGAAGCCCAAGGAACGAAAGCGCCTGTACAGCGTTTGGCAGACAAAATTTCTGGAATTTTTGTCCCTGTCGTGTTGGGGCTGTCTCTATTGACGTTTGTAGGTTGGGCGTTGTTGGTAGGATGGACACCGGCGATTCTGAGTGCTGTCGCAGTACTCGTCATAGCCTGCCCTTGTTCGCTGGGCCTTGCCACTCCGACCGCCATCATGGTCGGCACGGGAGTTGGCGCCGATGCTGGGATTCTCATCAAAGGTGGTGAGCATCTTGAGCGGGCTGAGCGAGTTCAGGCAGTTGTCTTTGACAAGACTGGCACGCTCACCTCTGGAGCTCTGACCGTCACAGACACAGTCGTACTACCGGGCGTTGCTCTGTCCCTGCATGAACTGTTGGAATTCGCAGCCGCGATTGAAGCGCACAGCCAACACCCAATTGCCTCCGCTATCGTAAAGGCAACTCGCATGTCGAATGCGGATGTCGTCGCTGCGCGAGATGTCGAGGAGACGGCGGGGTCTGGTTTATCTGGCACGGTCAATGGACGAACAGTGCGAGTTGGCCAATTTCGCTGGCTTTCCGCGTTTGCGCGAACGGACGAGGGGGCCACGCAACTCTCTCGATTTGAGGACGAAGGTAAAACGACGGTTGGAGTGGTTGTGGACGACACACTCTGTGGGCTGATTGCACTGTCTGACACGATTCGCAGCGATGCGTTTGAAGCGGTTCAACAGTTGCGGGACATGGGCCTCGAAGTTTGGATGTTGACTGGGGACAACGAGCGCGTCGCATCAGCCGTGGCTGCTGCTGTAGGACTGAAACAGTGGCACGCAGGTGTGCGCCCTGAGGATAAGATTCAAAAAATTAAAGAGCTCCAGGCACGTGGGCTCGTGGTCGCTATGGTTGGGGATGGAATAAACGACGCGCCAGCGCTGGCGGGTGCTGATGTGGGCATTGCGATGGGGAGTGGTACAGACATCGCACTGGAATCGGCGGCTGTCGTTCTCACCAATCAAAGTGTGAGCAGCGTGGCCAAAGCGCTACGCTTGTCGAAAAAGACCATGCGCAAAATTCGTCAGAATTTGTTTTGGGCATTCTTTTACAATGCGGTCGGAATTCCGCTCGCTGCGTTCGGTTTACTCCACCCTGTCTTCGCCGGCGCTGCGATGGCACTGAGTTCGGTCAGCGTGGTGACGAACAGTCTGTTGCTTCGGCGCGTGCGACTCTAAGCGCAGATGCTCCGAGGCTACCCTTGTCTTATCGGCGCAAAGCGTCGCATAGACTTTAAGGAACGAGATGTCTCGGTCAGCATGTCATAGTAAAGCTGGGATGCACGTGCGTTGGTGGGACAAATGGCGACTTTCTTCTAAGCAACGGCGAGTGGCTGCTTTAGAACAGCGCATGTTGCATATGGAACGATTATTGGAACAGAGACACGCGGCGCATGTCGACATTCACGTGGACACGATTCACGTGGATAGTGCGAGCCTCGAGCGATTGATGTTTCGCCTTGGACATCTGGACATTGAGGAACTGAGCGGGTCGCTCAATTTAGGTAATAATTTCGGCAGTCGAGTCGTGCAGAGTGAAGCGGCGTCTACTGATGAACAGGGTGGGAGGGCCGAAAAGAGCCCGCAACCTAGTCAACCCCGTCAAGGTGGTGGACAGCCTCATCCGGCTGTCCACCAAGAGAGGGGGTCGAGGGAGAAAGCTCGCCCGGGAGAGATTCGGTCGACGCAGACTGGTTATACATTTTCGCTTCCAAAGCGAGGTAGCGACTGTGCTCCTACGGCCAAAAGTGTCCCGGTGAACGGGCGTCAACCCGATGGATGGTCAGCCCAATCGGACAGGTCTGAGACGAACCGCAGCGAGCGGTGAACAGAGTCGCAAGGAGGAGACATAAGACTATGGAGCAGTTTCTGTCCCCGTCATTCGCCATTGGTACGATTCGAATTGGGCAAATTGAAGGTGCTTCCTGCATGAACTTAGGGAATAATTGGCCGACAAATTTTCGTAGCTATAAAAAGCACAATCAGGGATTTGGCTCGGTAAGCGGCGATCATTCTGTAGTTCGTGACCTCAGAAGTCTTCTTCATGACCCGGACAACGTGGATACCTTTAGTCTTGTTGGCGATACTCCGCCCGAATGGCTCTTATCCCTCCTCAATCGAGGGGATGAAGAGTTGCGTCATTCCAGCTCAGAAAACGGTGCCGAAGACACATAAAAAACGAAAGGAGAGACTCAGCATGACGAATTTTTTGTTTGGACAATTCGAAGTTGGAACTGTTTCACGTAGTTCGGCCGTATTCTATGGGGAGAATCACCAAGCGAATGTGACGGACGTTCAAAAAAAAAACGAAGCCATCGGAGACGTATCGGGGAGCGATGGGACCGTTCAAGGCAACGTCGGAGTGCTGATAGACGTAGACCTGTCGGATGCTTTTTCGTGAACTTTTTAGGTAAATAGCAGGATGGGTGACGAGAAGCGGGGTGTCCAGAGTGGCGTCAAAGAAAGATGGTTCGTCGACCGGACCGAACAATTCTTACAATCCCTTTGATATGCTTCGCAACATGGGAGACATGCAAAATTTGCGAGGCATACTTGGAGACGATTTCTTCAAAAATATACCTTTTCCCCAAATGCAGTCAAATCCGGGTGAACAGAACCAAGACGGCGACCAAGCGTACCCCTTGGTGGATCTCTACGACCGAGGACACGAGTTAGTCGCGGTGGTCGAGGTCCCCGGTGCCGCAGGGGCGTCCGACATCAGTATCCGAGTTGGCAGTCAGCACCTGAATATTCGGGGGAGGGCGGCCGATTTCGGCGGCCGCGATGACCGACTTATTTTTGCAGAGCGACATCACGGCACGTATGAACGGGACATTGAACTGCCTGTGCGCGTCGTGGTCGACAAAGTCAAGGCTACATATCGTCAAGGTATTTTGATTGTACGTTTACAAAAATATTTGAGTTCGTCCGATCCCGATGACAACTACATCCCCATTACATTCGAGGAGTAAGGTGTTGTTCGACAATTTCTTGTACTTTTTGCACAGCTTCAAACGGCAAATGCTTCACCTGTTCGCCAATCCGCACCGCTTGTGCGTATTCTTCTGAGGACATTTGCCCGTCGAGCAGGTTCATCTGTTTGCGCCGCGCGTATACTTCGTTCGCCGTGACCCCGAAGAGCTCTGCAATTTTAGCATCTGTCAACTGCTGTTCTCTACAGAGTTTCTCTAAACCTTCCCTCGACAAGAGAGGAAAGGGCACCGAGTTTCTGGGGTTCTCTGTCATGGACATAGACCTAACCTCCGTTCTCCAGCGTTCTCACATTTGGTTTTCCACAAACTCCGGAAAATATGTGTGACAAACATTGCTCGTTGATTCAGTGAGCGCTCTGCGTTCAGACTGGCCGTCTTTTGGACAGACTGAAGAAACGAGGAGGGATGGCCATGAAAGATTCACACCGTGTTCCGGGGGAGCCGTTACGCCGTATTGATTTAGCAGCGATTGAAAGACAAGACCATGCGAAAGCTCATTTCTTTGACGTAAGCGGCACAGAAGTTACGAACAAGCAGGGCGCAAATGGGAAAAAACAGCCGAATGGAGACTCATCTTCATTCTCACGGCAAGAGTAATCACGGGCTGCAGAGACAGTTTAGACTGCCGGGCTGGAACAGGACAACATTGCCTGTTCCCTCGGACTTTGTTAGTGTGAAGAGAGGTAAAATAAAGTAGAGAAATGGAAGAGAGTTTGGTGACCGGTTCGGGTAAACGAATTACTTGGCGAGGAATCATTGTGTTTCTTATCGGGATTGGCATCTTGGTCGGCCTACTTTACAGTGATCGAAACCATCAATTGTCCCACACGCTTCGTTCGTGGGGTTGGCTTGGAATTGTGATGGCTATCGTCGTGATGATGTTGTTCTGCGTCACGCCTATTCCGTCCGAGGGTCTGCTTATCATGTATTTGAAGGTCTATGGGATTGCGCCAGGAATTCTCTACGCTTGGCTCGGTTCGACCTTGAGCGCTGTCATTATCTTTTTCGTCGTACGTACGGTTGGGACTCCGTTTCTACGCCGGTCAGTGTCTGCGGAAAAATGGGAGCAGATAAGTGACTGGGTTGAGCGAAGGGGAAGTTTTGGTTTATTGATGGCGCGACTTTTACCAATTCCTGCATTTGTCGTCAACTATGCTGCGGGGGTGATGCCAGCCGTTGGGCTTTGGGGTTACACGTGGACGGCTGCGTTGTCAATTCTCCCTTATTATGTTGGCGCGTCGTTGGTTTTTGAAGGAATCATGAAAAACACGAGCCTGATATTTGTCGGATTGTTGCCCATTGCCTTGGTTGGTTTGGCTGGTTATTGGCTGCATCGAATCTCTACGAAACGTCATTGATTACTTTAGGAAGAAGAGCCATCGAGTGGTTCGCTTGCACTACAAATGATTCAGGAGCTAAAATGAATGAAATGATTCGGACGAGGTGGTCATCATCGGAACGAAAATTTCCAGTTCAATGACACGCACCTTGGAAGACTTGATGACGCGGATGATCCGAGTGTCTCAGACTCATTCGCCCATCAAGAAATTTAATATCACACCGACTCAAGCATATTTGTTGCGGCATCTGCATGCGGATGGTCGAACGAAAGCATCCCAATTGGCGCGCGTGGTGGGATTGAGCCCTGGTGCCGTAACGCAGGTGTGCGACGAATTGGTGCGCATGAAATATGTGGAACGCGTTCGTTCTCAAGAAGACCGAAGAGTTGTCTACCATGAAATCACAGAACAAGGTCTTCGTATTCTCGAAAGTTTACAGACGGAGCGATGTGCATTTATGGCCGAGCTCTTGTCGGAACTCGGCCCAGACGATGCCAAAGACTTTATCCGCATTCTAGACCGTGTTGTCCAGTATATCGAGAGCATGCCACTCCCGTTGCGGGAACATGTGGTGGGTTCCGACCATCCACCGCGAGTATGATGTTTTCTCGTTCCGGGCTATTGCCACATAGACTGTGACTACAGGCCGCCGAAAATCTTCGCATGGTGCGGTGTGCAGTCATTTGGGGGCGATGGTCATGTGGGCGAATGGCGATAACGATTCAAAGAGCGAAGGCTCTTTTTGTAATGAAGTGCACGTGCATGCAGCAGCGTCTATTCCTTATTTTGTCGATGCCGCTTCTTATTTGTTGCCGTGGTCGATGCGTCCAGGAGTGCGAGCGGACAGTTCCTTTCTATATTGGATGGCAGTCACTTATCCTTGTCTCCATCCGTTTTATCCGTGGCCGGAGACCATCAATGTTGTCATGGACTCCGATGGTCATTCATCGGGCGGAGACTTTCCATCCTTTGGGCCGAGCGTAGGCGGGTATTGGTCTCTCTGAAGGGTAGTTTTCTGAAGTACATCGTGATATAGTACGGCGATGCACATACGGGGAGAGTGAGACGGTGGACGTCAGCTTCATCATCCCATCGTTTAACGAGAGGGAAAACATTCGGCCATTGGTCGATGACATACATCGGGCCATGTCGATGGCGTCCCCGGCTTTAGACTACGAGATTTTTTTCGTGGATGACTCGGTGGACAATACACCGGACGTGCTTGCACAAGTCAGTCGTGAAGACGAGCGAGTCCGTTTTTTCCATCGCGAGGGAGGCAAGGGTCTCGCCAGTGCGGTGGTGGAAGGGTTTCGACAGACTGAATCGAAGTACGTGATTGTGATGGACGCGGATTTGCAACATCCACCCGCTCTGTTGCCGAGCATTGTGGAGCGCCTTCAGCGCGGCATTGACATTGTCATACCGAGTCGGTTCGTCAGTGGCGGATCGGACGGAGGCCTAGTGGGAATCCGCAAGGCTGTGTCGTTCGTGGCTCGTCAGTTGGGGCGCATCGCCTTGAAGCGGTTACGTCCCATCAGCGATTGTACGAGTGGGTACTTTGGATTGCGTCGTTCCATCTTGGCGGAGACGGACTTGCAACCCATCGGGTGGAAGATATTGATAGAAATTTTAATGAGAGCACACTACACCACAGTTCATGAAATTCCATACGAATTTCAAGCACGAGACGCTGGCGAGTCAAAAATGAGTTGGAATGAGCAATGGAACTATCTTCGCCATTTGTTTCGGCTCATGTGGTCCAGTGAGGAAGACAGGCGCTTTCCTCTGTTTGCCCTGATTGGACTGGGTGGCGTACTGGTCAATCTGCTTGTGCTTAGCTTTCTCGTCTATGGCTTGGCATCCAATCACATTTTGGCGTCGATTGTGGCGTCCGTCGTCGCTATGGGGAACAACTATCTGTGGAACGACACATTCACATGGAAGGATGTTCGCGGACAAGGTAAGCATCCGGTCCTCCGTATGGCGCTGTTCGTCCTCATCTCACTCGTCAGCATTGTCATGACCACTGGCGTTATGCGCGGTTTGGAGTTGCTACATGTCCCCATTATTGCAGGTCAGACGGTTGGTATTGTGCTTTCTACGATTTGGAGCTACCAGGCAAACAGACACTGGACCTGGGGGCGGTCGCCGATGCAGCGACGGATGCTTCAAGAGTCCAAAATTCGCGTGACCCGGGAAGCAAATTCCTAGCTGGCCCATCATCGGGACAGATTTGGAAGATGCCATGTTTGCGTCTGATGAGGGTCTTGTATAGGATTGCTGACCTCTTTGCCATCAAGGAAAAATTGCCGTGCGACGAACTGTGCCTCGGCTGGATTGACCACCCAGTAACTCAAATCAGTAGGGTCCCGCGGGTCTGGATTGTGGAATGAACCGGGGAGGGTCTCATGAAGAAAGCGATAGGACCGATATTGTTCCGCATGGGAAGATAGGGACAGGATGTCCATAAGTGGAATGTCGGTGTCTAACGCGGACCATGCAGCATGAAGGATGCTCGGTAGCTTCGTGAACGTGCTCGGTTGCATTAATTTGTTATAAAATGCGCGCATGAATTCTTGCTGGCGCTCGGTTCTTCCAACATCACCTAGTGCATCGTGGCGGAACCGTACAAAGCCCAGAGCTTGTTCCCCGTCTAGAGTCTGGAATCCGGGCTCGAGCCAAATCCGATGGTGCTCCTTGTCTCCTGTGTCGTAATGCATTCTTTCCGGAACGTTGATCGACAGTCCGCCGATTAAATTGACGATTTGAATGATTCCTCGAAAGTCAGCAAGCACATATCCATCGATAGGAATTCCCAATAGCCGCTGTACGATCTGTTTGGTCAATTCTGGATTTCCTAGTTGCAGAGATTGATTGATTTTATGATACTTTCCATCTGGGTAAGCCACTTGAGTGTCTCTCGGAATAGAGAGAATCGAAATTCGGTGACGGATGGGGTCGAGGCGAGCCACCATAAGTACGTCTGTATTTCCGCGGTCGTCCTTTGGTCTGGCGTCTGTTCCTATGAGTAATAACTGAATGGGGTCTCGCGTGGGATGTTGGAGGGGGCTTTGGCTCGTTTCATGTGTCTCATGCGCCGCATGTACCGTGTGCATAGGAAAAGAGCGAAGTCCAGCATAGGCTCCGGCTGACGTGGCGACCACGGTGAGCGTGGCACCAACTACCCATTGTAAAACGCGCTTTGTGGAGGATTTTCTTTGTTGCAGGCGTTTTCGCATCCCCATCCTCCTTTATCGCCGTAGATTCCTTGCTAGGAACAATGGCGAACACTGGGGATACTGTACCCGTTGCAAAAGACAAATATACATGTTCTTTGGACCATCCGCTCGGGGCAGGAAAAGAGACTGGAAAAGAGCGGATGGTCCGGCGCCTCACTTCAACTGCTTATCGAGACGTGTTATCCGGCAGCATTCTCATGAGTCCATTCGTGGTGCAATGGATTGCCGCACTCCAAACATATATACCGATATTGTACTTGAATTGTCCGAGCTGGCACGGGCAGGTCTTCGCGGATGACGACACTGGAGTCTAACTCCACAATTTTCTCTTCGCGAAAGAGGGTCGAATTGCATTTCGGGCAAGGGATTGCATGGGCGGGTCCGGCCATCGTTAACTCACTCCTTTTACAGTGCTTCACGCCGCTCTAGTATACCGAATTTGCGAAGTGCCTCCAAACGCTGCCCAGTGAGGGGCTCTTCCGTAGACGTGCCACACGTATCCGCGTGCGGTCTTGACGGGTGTCTCAGGGACCTTTTTGTTGCCATTCGTTGACGGTGTCTTCCCCAGGCAACATTCTCGTGTATACTTAAAGGCGAGACGTGGTACCGAAGAACGTTTGAAAGCTACCGGACATTCGGGCTGCGAGTCTTACCATGACACTTTGGTCGATTGTGTAAAGTCGAGGTGAACGAATGAATTACGGCTTTCCGAATTGGATGTTTGCAGCCATCGCTATTGCAGCATACGAGGCAGGGACGTATATAGAGAGCACTTTGCATGTTCCGCATGTCCAAATGATTTCTTACGTCATTATCGCTGTGTGCCTGCTCATCATGGGCGTGCGTATAGGCGTCCGCTGGCTGGGGCGCCGTGGACAGACGGAAGAGCAGAATGAGGACGACTGGAAATCCTATTGAATGAACGGGAAGAGTGGTACCGTCTGACGCTGTCTTACTTGAGTTATGTTCCGCCACTTTTCGAGAGATCTTCTGAGAGAATATCTTTTCCATAAGGCCCACGAATAGGAGCGTTATTCTCCAGTGTGAATCCATGTTGCCTTGCCAAGTTGGGGTGTAGCAGAGTGAACAGCTGTTCGAGTCCATCAATCAGGCGCTGAGATGGACGGCAGTATAGTCCTTCGGATAAAATGTAGACCCGATTATGAAGATATGCGGGAAGTTGGTGGATGTAGGGTCGTGCGAACATTTTCTTGACAGGTACTTTGTGTTGAGGGATGCCAGTCCAGACTGCTAAGTAAAAGTCCGCGCGTGAACCCCCGACGAGTTCGCCTGTCTCATCTTTCACTTGAGAACCACTGTGGTTGGAGAAGCAGTTGACACCGCCGGCAATCGTGCTGATTTCCGTCAGCCAATTGTCTGCTGCCGGAGAGAAGACGGGGTTGGGCCACCATTCCCAATAAATACGGGGGATGTCAGACTCTTGGACGGCGTTGCCAGACAACTGTCGAACCGTCTCGACTCGGGTCTTCAAGCTTCGAACAGCTTCAACCGCTGTGCGACGAATGCTTTCACTGTTGGTGGCCTCGGACAAAGTCATGATGTCTCGGTAGATGTCGTCCAGAGACTTTGGTGAGAGCACCACATAGTTCATGCCAGTGGCTTTCAGGGAGGATACCACTCGTTCCATGCCCGGAACCGACAGAGATGCTAGTACCAAATCTGGTTTCAACTCCTGCACGCGCTCCATGTTGATATGCAGGTCTGGTCCTAACCTGGGTAAGTTTTGGAGAAGTGGGGCAGGGTAATCAGAGTAGTTGTCAACAGCCACAAGATTTTCTGTGAGGCCTAGAGCATGTATGAGTTCCGTATTGCTTGGGCATAAGGATATAATCCTAAGTGAGGACGACACAGCGTTCCCTCCTTTTAAAGTGAATTCGTTAGAAGGGACTCCATTTGGTTTGCAAACGGCGTGGAAAGTCGGGTATAGAAACACACAGCCTCTTGCTCGACGACGCCACTCGGAAGTACGAGGTGCACTGCGGTGGCAACAATTTTATAAATTTTCGCCCCTGGAGGCAGACCACCGTAAAGACCTGCGGTTGGCAACGAATCGGCATGTTTTGCAAAAGACTCGTCGCACTCCGTCATTCCTAAAATGTTTTCGAGGGCAATACGGTACGTGTGACTGTGACGTTGTTGCACAAACTCTTTTGTTGTCAATTGGAACCGCGTGGTGCCCCGAATCTCACTGCGTTTCAATTCACCGCGCAATGCTTTGACGCGTGTAAATCCGTACAATTGCCGAGACCTCCCTCAAGCGAGTTCTTGTCAACTGTGCTATGGTGAAGTGGCGCTCCAGCCAAGGCTATGTCTCCCATTGTACCATAGAGTGCGGTCGCAGTCTGGGAGCGGAATTGTAGAGGAAGGGGCGGTAAGTTCGCGGATGCGACGTCTCTTAGGGTTTGTTGTCATTCTCTGCATTGTACCGAGTGTGGGTGCGAAAATATTTCATTTTTCTGCGTCGATACAATTTCTCTTCGATTGCATAGCCATCGTCCCCTTAGCGGCCGTGATGGGGCGGGCGACGGAAGCGGTTGCGAATCATGTTGGTCCTCGCATCGGTGGACTCCTGTCGGCGACATTCGGCAATGCGGTAGAGCTGTTAATTGGGTTGTTTGCGCTGATGGATGGCCTGACAACGTTGGTCAAAGCGTCCATAACAGGTTCCATTTTAGGGAATCTTCTGTTTGTCCTTGGACTCAGTTTTTTTGTCGGCGGCGTGCGCCATCCGGTCCAGCGATTCAATTTAAAGACCGCTCGGAGCAATGCAGCCATGTTAATGTTGGGAATACCAATTGCTTTTGTCCTTCCAGTTATTTTTTCTAAAAATAGCCCTGTGGAAGCCATGAGAATGTCATCTGCCGTAGCCTCCGTATCGCTTTGCGTCTATCTGCTCGGTCTCTTCTTCTCCCTTTTTACGCACCGAGAGGTGCTCCTGTCCGCAGATGTCGCAACGACCTCTTCTGATTCATCACAGCATCACTGGAAGCTTACACCAGCGTTGCTTCTACTGGTGGTGGTGACCGTCGTGGTCGGATTGGAAAGCGAGTGGTTGGTGGCTTCTGTCAAGCCGATGGCTGCTTCTCTTGGATGGACACAATTGTTTGTTGGGGTCATTGTTGTAGCGATTATCGGCAATGCAGCAGAACATGCGTCGGCGGTGTGGATGGCGTGGAAGAATCGAATGGACTTGTCCCTAGAAATTGCTGTAGGTAGCAGCATGCAGGTATCGATGTTCATTGCCCCCATATTATTTTTCTCTTCTTTGTTATTCGGGCATCCGATGTACCTTTTGTTTTCCTGGCCAGAACTGGCAAGTTTGACGGGCGCCATTCTGCTGGTGGTGCTCTTGGTCGTGGACGGTGAGTCTAACTGGCTCGAAGGGGCCATGGCGGTTGGCGCCTATATTGTCATGGCTGTGGGTTTTTTTACTTTAGGAAGAGCGTAAGATGGGTTATAGCGAGAGGTGTGAAGGATGATTTTTAAAAAATTAGCTCAGTATTTCGGCGTGGGATTCATGACGGTTCTCCCATTTGCACTCGTCATTTGGCTGGTTGTTTTTGTTTTTAATCAAGTCGACAGTTTGTTTGGAGATTCGGTCAACGTCATCGGCGGCGTGTATATACCAGGGATTGGTGTAGCGCTGGTTGTCGTAGGTATCACCGTGATTGGCGCCATGACTCGTCTCTACATTTCCCGTCAATTGTTGGTTTTTATTGATAAAATGTTCGGCAAGATTCCGCTTATCAAATCGGTGTATTCGATGACGAAAGAGATTGTTGAAAACCTTCTCGGTCAGCGCCGCGGATTTCGCCGTGTGGTCTTAGTCGAATGGCCGCCAGGTGCGGGTACACGAGCACTCGGTTTTGTGACGTCGGAACAGCTCCCCATTCCGATGGACCCAACCCAGACGCGCCTAGCGGTGTATATTCCAAACGCATTTCAGTTCGCGGGACCAACACTGATTGTCGACCGAGACCTTGTTGTGCCGTGCGACATGTCGGTTGAGCAGGCCCTGCAGTTTGTCGTCTCTGGGGGACTGGGGCGCTCTGAAAAGCCGCCGGAACAGTCGCGACCTCCGCGCGTGAAGCGGAGAAACACGCCGTCCGGCGGCACTGGTGACACGTCGCTCGGCAGCGCCGCAGCATCCGATGCGCCGTCGACTTCAGTCGGTCCAGAATCTGTGGAAGCTATCTCTTTTTCTGCTACAGAGGACTAGTCAACGAGTTTCGGGTCATAGCCCTTAGACTGCAAAACGTGAATCAGCTGTTCAATGTGCCGCCTGTCTCGAGTCTCGAGGTCGAGTTCAATCTTTGTCTGGCCAAAGAGAATGTGAGCGCCCATGCGATGATGTTCTACCGTCAGGACATTCGCGTGGACCTCGGCGACCGCATCAAGGACATCGCGCAGCGCTCCCGGTTTGTCCGGAATCGTGACAGCAATTCGCAGATAGCGGCCAGCTTCCGTCAGCCCATGCTCAATGATTTTTGAAAGCGTCGTCACGTCCACGTTGCCCCCAGACAGCACCACCACGACATTACCCAGATTCTCCGGTACTTTATGATAGACTGCCGCTGCCATAGCGGCGGCAGCCGCACCTTCGGTCACGAGTTTGCTCCGTTCCATGAGCATGACCATCGTTCTCGAGATTTCCTCTTCTTCAACCGTCACTACGTCGTCGACGTAACGCTTTGCCAGTGCGTAGGTCAATTGCCCCGGTCGCTTCACAGCAATGCCATCGGCAATCGTCGGTTGACCGGGCACGGTCGCCAGTTCGCCAATGTCTAACGAGTGTCGAAAGCATGCCACATTGGCTGCTTCAATACCAATCAGCCGAACATGCGGAGCTATTTCTTTAAGGGCAATGCCGATCCCGGTGGCCAATCCACCGCCACCCATCGGCACGAGAACGGCGTTGACGGTGGGCAGTGCCTCGTAAATTTCTAAGCCAATGGTGCCTTGTCCGGCGATAATCAACGGATCGTCAAAAGCATGAATGTAGGTGCGTCCACTCTGTTGTTGAAGGTCAAGGGCATGCTGATATGCATCGTCATACGATTCCCCGAACAAGACCACAGTGGCACCATAGCGCTGCGTGGCCGCGACCTTCGCCAGGCTTGCATTTTCCGGCATCACAATGGTGCACTCGATGCCGAGGCGAGTCGCCGCGTAAGCCACTCCCTGAGCGTGGTTTCCGGCTGATGCGGCGATGACTCCGCGTGCGCGCTCGGCTTCATCGAGACTGGATAGTTTGTTATAGGCTCCGCGCAATTTGAACGAGCCGGTCTTTTGGAGGTTCTCGAGTTTTAGATAGATATCATTTTGTGTTAAGGCAGAGAAAGTTGCGCTGTAATCGAGTGGTGTATTTTGGACAACACCGCGAATGCGTTCTTTGGCATGGCGAATATCAACAAGGTTCGGCAAGTATGCTTCCGATGAAGTGGTCATCCGCTGATTCTCTCCCTCATGGTGACTGTGTTACAATGCCTTTATTCTAACAGACGTCGTCGCGTCGTACAGGGGAGGACTTCGTCTATGACCACCTTGGCCCGGCAAGTGCGAGCGGCCATCCTGCAGATTCAGCCGTACGTTGCAGGGTTGAGCGATGACACAGTTCGGCAACAGTTTGGTGGACAAGCTGTGGTGAAATTGAATTCCAACGAGAATGCTGTCGGTCCATCCCGACTCGCCATTGAGGCGATTCTTAGCGAATTGGAGCAAATTCATCATTATCCAGATCCGTCCAGTGACTTGTTGAGGCAAGCGATTGCCGAATTTCATGGCGTTCAGCGAGATCAAGTGTTGGTCGGGAATGGCTCTGACGAGGTCATCCGCCTGATATCGGAAACGTTTCTGTCTGAAGGGGACGAGGTCTTGGTGCCCGCGCCGACCTTTTCTCAGTACCAAGCAGGGGCTTTCTTGATGGGAGCTACCGTGCGGCGCATTCCGCTGTCGCAGGATTTTCAGTATGATGTGGACGCATTTCTCTCCGCAGTGACGAATCGCACGAAGCTTCTTTATCTCTGCTCACCGAACAACCCGACGGGCACAGTCGTGTCCCAACATGCCCTGAGTCGATTGTTGGCTCAGTTGCCTAGTCACGTCTTCGTGGTTCTCGACTTTGCCTACAATGATTATGCGCGCGACGAGACACGTGCGGTTCTAACTCCAAAGTTGGTCGAGGGAGGGCGGGTCATCGCGTTGCAGACTTTTTCAAAACTCTATGGTCTGGCCGGTCTGCGCGTGGGCTATGCAGTCGCCAGTGCAGCTATTTGGGACTATGTGCATCGCATTCGCGAGCCATTCAATGTCAACCGACTGGCGCAGCGAGCGGCCGCGGCGGCATTGATGGATGACCAGCACAGGACACTGTCGCGCTTACTCTGTGAACGCGGGATGGACATGTATGGTCGGTTGGCGGACGTTGGGTACGTGGTGATTCCTTCGCAGGCAAACTTTGTCTCGGTGCGGACGGGAGACGGAGAGCGTACGTATCAACAACTCTTGCAAGAAGGAATTCTGGTCCGTAAGGGTTTTGCAGGGATGGAAGAGTATGTGCGTATCACGATGGGGCTAGAGGAAGAGAATGAGCAGTGCATTCTCGCACTGCTGCGGTTATCCACTGTTTCCTCCTGACGTTTCCGGAGTTCTCGGTTCATCGAGTACCACGGTGCGGTCTGAGCTGACTGGGTTTGAATCCCGAAATCGCCCGGAAAACGCCTGACCTTCCTTCCACTCGGATACCTTTCCTAATTTTTTCTCGTTGGTGGTGGCTCCGTAGGGACCTTCGGGAAACTCCTCAAGTGCCAAGTCCAGCGTATGATGTTGGACTATGCTGAGTTCCGCGCCAGGCAAATCCGTTTCATCGAGCGGGCCCGGACTGTATGAGCCGGAATGGTTGCTCGTGACTGGCACTTCTGGATTGCTTTCCGAGGAACGCTGTCGTTTAGACTTCACATGCTTCACCTCGCTTTGTGGTGTGAGCCTAGTTTTGCTTGCGTTGTAGCAGGTTATCCTGGCAAGTTTTCGGCCAATTTGGGCCCGCAGAGACTCCCAAGTAGCTCGTGTGGTGAGTCGGGGGTAGTGGCCGTAAGGAGGTTTTTCGTCTCGATGAGACCGATGACACAGACAGAAGGGAACCAAAAAGTAACAGGCGAGGTGCGCGTTCGTTTCGCACCCAGTCCCACCGGAACACTCCACATTGGTGGAGCGCGTACTGCCTATTTCAATTGGTTGTTTGCGCGTCAAAATGGCGGAAGCATCATTCTGAGGATTGATGACACAGACCAAGCGAGATCGACTGAAGCATCGTATCAACAGATTCTCCAGTCTTTCGCTTGGCTGGGATTGGACTTTGACGAGAGTCCGGAAGTTGGCGGAGACTACGGGCCATATCGGCAATCGCAGCGCCTTCATATCTACCGTGAGCAGCTTTCGCGCCTTGTTGAAGAAGAAAAAGTGTATCCTTGTTTTTGTAGCGCGGAGGAGCTTACAGCTGAGCGTGAAGCGGCGAAATCGCGTGGTCAGGCAGCGCGCTATTCAGGAAAATGCCGAAATCTCAGTCCAGCGGAAGCGAAGGCTCGCATTGAGGCGGGAGATAAGCCAGTTTATCGGTTACGCGCTCCGCAGACCGGATCGACCGTGGTGTCTGACTTGATTCGTGGCGAGGTCACCTTTGACAACGGGGAACTCGATGATTTCATTGTGTGGAAAGCGGACGGCATGCCAACGTACCACTTCGCTTCGTGCGTGGATGATGTGGCGATGAAAATGACTCACATCATTCGCGCTGACGAACACTTGTCTAACACGCCGCGCCATATCCATCTCTTTCTGGCACTTGGCGCCGAGCTTCCAGTCTTCGCGCACGTTCCAATGATTCTGGCGCCCGACCGCAGCAAGCTGAGTAAGCGTCACGGTGCGACGAGTGTCGAAGAGTATCGGGAGGCTGGCATTCTCTCCGATGCACTGGTCAACTATCTGCTGTTGCTCGGCTTCTCTCCGGAGGACAATCGCGAACTGGTGTCGCGCAAAGAAGCTGTGGAAATGTTTCATTTGGAGCGTGTTGCGAAACATGCTGCCGTCTACGATGTCAAGAAGTTGGAATGGCTCAACGCGACCTATTTTCGCGCCGTTCCAGCTCACACATTGGTTCATAGATTGCTTGAAAAACTGCGCGACACGGGTGATTTCCCGGACGATCCGTCGGCACAAGACCTGGCCTGGCTGCGCACCGCCATCGTGTTCGCCCAAGACCGCTCGCGCAACGAAGCGGAGTTGCAGGAGAATTTGCGGTTCTATTTCCGCGCGCCCGAGAGTTACGATGAAAAGGGTTTGCGCAAGCACTTTCTGAAACCGGGGGTAGAGCAGCGCTTACGCTGGTTGGCCGAGAAACTCTCGCTCGTTCGTCCATTTGATGCGGCGAGTGTTGAAATGCACTATGCTCAATACGCAGCCCATCTCGGTCTCAAGACAGCGGACTTGATTCACCCCACACGACTGGCTTTGACCGGAGTGACGGGGGGGCCGGGGCTCTACGACATCATGGCTCTGCTCGGACGCCGGAATTGTTTGGAGAGACTCTTGTTGGCGGCTGACTATATCGGAGCTCATTGGCCAGAAGACAAAATCGCATCCTCAACCGATTGACAAGGGAGTGGGCCGCCTGTATAATCGTAAATTGTCAGCGCGGCCTTGCCGGATGGTGTAATGGTAGCACGACTGACTCTGACTCAGTTAGTCTAGGTTCGAGTCCTAGTCCGGCAGCCACGGCCCTATCGTCTAATGGTTTAGGACGCCGCCCTCTCACGGCGGTAATAGGGGTTCGAATCCCCTTAGGGTCACCAAAGTATGGGTCATTAGCTCAATTGGTAGAGCATCCGACTCTTAATCGGCAGGTTGAAGGTTCGAGTCCTTCATGACCCACCACAGCGGACGGCTTCGTTATGAAGTCGTCGTTTTTGTTTCGGAGCAGATGTTGCGATTGCGGATGGACAAGGGGGACTGGACATGCGACGTCTGGCGAGAAGTCCGTTAATGCTGCGAGAGCAGTTGGCCGAGGTCCTTCTTGACCAGTATGGGCCGGTGCTGTGGTCCAATCTGTCCTCCGCAACTCCCTCTTCGGAACAGACGGAAAGTGAATTTTTGTCGGTGTTTGTTCGTATTGCCGAAGCAATTCCTAAGTTTCCCCAAGAGTCTATACGCCAGAGAGTCGAAAAGATGCTCTGGAACAGTGAGGCGCCGCTCGCTGGTTTACAGCAACCAACGGGGGAAGAATTGCCGCCCCCGCCGCTTGCCATTCGAAATCTGACTTTGCAGCAGATGCGTGCAGCAATCGTTCGAGCTGAAGCGATGCGTCGACAGCGTGGGCCCATTTGGACACCTCTCGCCCTTCTTTTGGTGACTCTGCTGGGAGGCGCCTTCGTAGCCGTCGGCGTACATTTAGAGGGGCCAACACCAGCCCCCATCCCGTCCAGTCCGGGAACCTCTGCTGGCAGCCCCAAAATCAATCCTCCCTGGACGAGTAGTCCTTTGCGGCTCGTCGCCTTATACTCTCTAGAAGATGTGGATTGGCGGCGCTTTCACTTGCAAAAAGCAGTGGTCGCGGATGGAAAGCTGGTCATCCCAAAACTCAATCTTCCCGCCGACAATTGGCCCAATTTGTCGCTGTCGGAAGCGCCTTTGGCGGTCACGGGTTCCTCATTACCGTCTTCGCTTTCGTCGACCCAAGTGATTGACTTTATTCCACCGTCCACGGCGTCAGTCGAATTGTCGAAGGCGGACCGCACATGGTCCATCTCGTCATGGTCTCTTTACGCCACGGCGAATTGGCTCGTGGCCGAGGTCAATTGGGAGCAGGCGCATGCGCCCTTGCAGCCTCATTTGACGCAGATATACTTAGAAAACATTCGCTCTGGCCAATCGAGCTTGTACCGGACGTATTCGTCTCTCTCGGCACGGGACACGAAGCAGACCCATTATACGTTTGCCGTCGGCGCCGGGCGATTCGTCGTGCAGTCAGCCGTGGCGCAAAAACCCGGACAAACTCCGGTGCCTTTGCCCATTCAGGTGTATCGCTTTGATGGGTCCGATCCGCTCCATGCCCTGCAACACGTAGGGCAGTTGCCGGGCTCGTTTGGACTCATGTCACATCCCGCAGCTACGCCGCAGGGACTGATTTTTGACGAAGTTAGCGATTCAGGCCAGAAGCAGGGAGGGCAAGCGAAGCCGAACTGGACGCTTTTGTCGTGGAACGGACTGGTGGAGCCACTGATGGCTCCTCCTACCGATGGAGCAATGCACTCGGTGCTGTACGACCAAAAAGGCGATTTGTGGTGGGTAGAGCGGAATCTCGTTTCTCCGTCGCGCTCACAATACGGGGTAGTGCTTGGGCGCCTCGAGTCGGCAGATGCGTCCAATCCGTCGGGCCGTACTTACAATCTCAGTGGGCAGGTGACCTTCTTTCACGCCATGAGAAAGTATGTGCTATGGATTCAAGGACGAACATCGGATGACCAAGAGTTGGCGGTCGAAGAAGTTCAGGGAGTGAGTAGCAAAACATGAACGAACAACTGGCGGACAAGTTGCGACTGTTACCCGATAAACCCGGCGTTTATCTGATGAAAGATGAGCGTGGCGTGGTGATCTATGTCGGAAAAGCGAAAGTGCTCAAAAATCGGGTGAAATCGTACTTTACCGGATCGCACGACGCGAAGACGCAGTTGTTGGTATCGCGCATTGCCGACTTTGAATACGTTGTCACCGATACGGTGGTTGAAGCATTAGTCCTCGAGTGTAATTTTATAAAGCAATACTCTCCGCAGTACAATATCATGTTGCGGGATGACAAGACGTACCCGTACATAAAAATCACACATGAGCGGCATCCGAAATTAGAAATTGTGCGAAGGGTTAAAAACGACAAAGCGAAATATTTTGGTCCCTATCCGAATGCTTCTTCTGCGCAGGCGACAAAAAAATTGCTTGACAAGCTCTATCCGCTGCGCAAGTGCAAGACGCTCAAAAAGCAAGTGTGTCTGTATTACCACATTGGCCAGTGCTTAGCGCCTTGCGAGTTTCCGGTCGAGGAAGACCAATATCGAACCATGCTTAAAGAGATGACCTCGTTTTTGAACGGTGGTCAATCACATCGCCTTGCCGAGTTGCAAGAGCAGATGGAGAGTGCTGCGGAGCGACTGGAGTTCGAACGCGCCGCCGAACTCCGCGACTTAATCGCTCACGTGGAGCGGGTGATGCAGGAGCAAAAAATTTCCGTATCGGACCTCGTCGACCGAGATGTGTTTGGCTATTACGCCGAGCGGGGACTCATTTGTTTTCAAGTCTTCTATGTGCGAGCAGGGAAGCTCATTGAGCGTTCTGTATCTATCGTCAAGCACTATGCCGCTCCTGAGGAAGATTTTTTGTCCTACGTCGAGCAGTTCTATCACCAGGGGTCGACCATTCCAAAAGAGATTTTGCTGCCACACGGGATTCCCAGTGAGACGTTGGAGGACTGGCTCGGAGCGAAGTGCCTTCACCCTCTGCGCGGACAGAAACGCCAGTTGGTGGAATTGGCGTGTGAAAACGCGAAAGTGGCACTGACGGAAAAGCTTCGACTGATGGAACGCGATATGGACCGTACTCTTGGCGCCGTCTTTGAACTTGGCGATGTGCTTGCCATTCCCACTCCAACCCGTATTGAGGCGTTTGACAACTCCAACATTCAAGGAACGAATCCAGTTGCAGCCATGGTGGTCTTTGTCGATGGGAAACCTCTGCCAAGCGAGTATCGAAAGTATAAAATCAAGACGGTGGCAGGTGCCGACGACTATGAGTCCATGAGAGAAGTGGTGAGAAGACGGTATTTGCGCGTGCTGAGAGAAAAACTACAGTTGCCAGAATTAATTGTCATTGATGGTGGGAAGGCACACTTAGCAGCTGTCTTAGATGTCTTGGAAAATGAATTAGATCTCGACATCCCGGTCTGTGGACTAGCAAAAGATGACCGCCACCGCACCCATCAGTTGTTTTTTCGCGACGAGGAGCAGCCCGTTCCATTAGACCGTCACTCACAAGCCTTCTATCTGCTCGAGAGAGTGCAGGAGGAGGTGCACCGATACGCGATTACGTTTCACCGTCAAGTTCGGTCCAAAACAGGGCTGCAGTCGGTGTTGGACGGTATTCCGGGGGTGGGACCAGCGCGCAAGCGAGCGCTCCTCAAACACTTTGGGTCGCTTCGAGCGATGCGCACCGCGGATGCGTCAGATTTTCGTGCACTCGGCATTGGTGATCGGTTGGCAGAGACTATCCTTCAACATATACGGATCGACCAACAAGAAAATGAACAAACTGTGAACAACACGGAACCTCATTCTCCATAATTGACGTGCTAGAGACGTGGGTTTTCTTGATCTCGATTTCGACAATCAGTACAATCGATATGGATTTAGAGCGGCGTTACCGATGGCAGCTATGAAGGCTGCCAATGATTTTGTCGGAAAGCGAAGCGCTCTTTGAAGGGGGGAGAAAATGTGGCAAAAGCCCAAAGCCACTCGGAGTATGTCTTGCGGCGTTTGCACACCCTGGCAGGTGTCATTCCCGTTGGGCTGTTTCTAATTGAGCACCTCTTAACGAATGCAACAGCGATTCAAGGGCCAGCCGCGTTTAACCAAGCAGTAGCTGCCATCCAGTCCATTCCGTTTTTGCACTACATCGAGTTCTTTTTTATTTTCGTTCCGCTGACCTACCACGCGATTTTCGGTCTATATGTTGCCTTCGTGTCTGGATACAACGCGACACATTATTCCTGGCGGCGAAATTTACTCTTTGCCCTACAGCGGATTACCGGCGTCATCACGTTTGTTTTTATCATTTTCCACCTCTGGACGACTCGTTTTTCAGGACATGCTGCAACCTATGAAATGGTCCATGAGTTGGTTTCGAACCCTGCATATTTCTGGTTTATGGTTGTGGGCGTCGTTGCTGCGACTTTCCACTTTTCAAACGGTCTGTGGTCGTTTGGGATTCACTGGGGTCTCACGGTGGGGCAACGCGCACAGCGAGTGACCGGCTGGGTCAGTATGGTCGTTTTCGTCGTATTGGCTGGTATCGGCATAGCCGCACTCATCGCCTTTACACACGCTGGCTAAGGAGGGACGCTTCATGAGCAATCAACGAATTATTGTAGTCGGCGGTGGACTTGCTGGCTTGATGACGACGATAAAAATCGCGGAGAGTGGCATGACCGTTGATTTATTCTCACTGGTTCCTGTCAAGCGCTCTCACTCGGTCTGTGCTCAGGGCGGCATCAATGGAGCCGTCAATACCAAAGGTGAGGGAGACTCGCCCTGGGAGCACTTGGACGATACCGTGTACGGCGGGGATTTTTTAGCGAATCAGCGCCAAGTGCTCGGTATGTGCGAAGCCGCTCCTGCCATCATCCACTTGATGGACCGCATGGGGGTCATGTTCAATCGCACCCCTGAAGGCCTGTTGGATTTCCGCCGCTTCGGAGGAACAAAGCACCACCGCACCGCGTTTGCTGGCGCTTCTACTGGACAACAGTTGCTTTATGCGCTGGATGAGCAGGTGCGTCGGCATGAAGTTGCAGGTTTGGTTCAAAAATACGAAGGCTGGGACTTCCTCGGTGCCGTTCTGGACGACGAAGGGGTTTGCCGCGGAATTGTCGCACAAGATTTGCGCTCGATGGAGATTCGCTCGTTCCGTGCAGACGCCGTGGTCATGTGCACGGGAGGCAACGGACTCATTTTCGGCAAGAGCACGAACTCCATGATTAATACCGGATCGGCCCTCTCAGAGCTTTACCAGCAAGGCGTTTATTATGCCAACCCAGAAATGATTCAGGTTCATCCGACCGCTATTCCTGGGGACGACAAGTTGCGTCTGATGTCGGAGTCAGCGCGTGGCGAAGGTGGTCGAGTTTGGACATACAAGGACGGTAAACCGTGGTATTTTCTTGAAGAAATGTATCCGGAATACGGGAATTTGGTGCCACGCGACATCGCGACGCGAGCGATTCACAAAGTCTGCGTGGAGATGGGGCTTGGCGTCGATGGTCAGAATCAGGTATATCTGGACTTGTCGCATATGCCGGCCGAAGTGCTCAACGTCAAGCTCGGAAACATTTTGGACATCTATGAAAAGTTCGTGGGCGATGACCCGCGAAAAGTTCCGATGCGGATTTTCCCAGCCGTTCACTATTCGATGGGCGGGCTTTGGGTCGATATCGACCAGATGACCAACATCCCCGGTCTGTTCGCTGCGGGCGAATGTGAATTTCAATATCATGGTGCCAATCGCTTAGGAGCGAACAGTCTCTTGTCTTGCATTTATGGGGGCATGGTTGCGGGTCCTAATGCGGTTCGGTACGCGAGCCATGTGCGCAAGGCGGCTGACTCTCTGCCGGAGTCTCTCTACGACCGTTTTGAGAAGAAATATACGGATGAGTTTGAGGAGATTCTCCAGATGGAGGGCGACGAAAATCCGTATCAGTTGCATCGCGAGCTTGGCGATTGGATGAATGCGAATGTCACGGTCGTGCGCGAGAATGATAAACTGAAGCAGACAGACGACAAAATCATGGAGCTGCAAGAACGTTTCAAGCGAATTGGCGTTGTGGACAAGTCGCGTTGGGAAAATCAAATGGCACAATTCACTCGCCATTTGAAAAACATGTTGATTGAGGCGAGAGCTGTCACGAACGGGGCGTTGCTTCGCAATGAGAGTCGTGGCGCGCATTACAAGCCAGAATTCCCAGACCGTGATGACGAAAACTTCTTGAAGACGACTTTAGCGACCTACACTCCGGAGGGTCCGAAAATCACTTACGAAGACGTGGACGTCTCTCTGATAAAACCTCGCCTGCGCAATTATGCGGTGAGTAAGGAGGCCACAAAAGAATGAGTGTTCCTACCACAGAGGTATCGGCAACGGAAGCACCGACGAGACAGGTTCATCTCATCATTGAGCGTCAAGACGATCCAAACTCGCCGCCATACAAAGAAGAATTCGTGATACCGTATAAGACAGGCATGAATGTGATTGCTTGTCTGATGGAGATTCAACGCAATCCCGTGAGCAAGTCGGGCCGCAAGGTAGCTCCTGTCACTTGGGAGATGAACTGCCTTGAGGAAATATGTGGAGCCTGTACCATGGTCATTAACGACAAACCCCGGCAGGCGTGTACCACACTTGTGGACAAATTAGAGCAGCCCATTCGCATTAAGCCTGCGCGGACGTTTCCCGTCGTTCGGGATTTGGTGGTGGACCGCAGTCGGATGTTCGAAGCCTTGAAGAAGGTTAAGGCTTGGATTCCTATAGACGGGACTTACGACCTTGGTCCTGGCCCGAGAATGCCTGAGGTAGACAGGCAATGGGCGTATGAGCTCTCGCGCTGTTTCACTTGTGGTGCTTGCGTGGAAGCATGTCCCAATGTGAATGACCGTAATTCCTTCATCGGACCTTTCGCCATATCCCAAGCAAGGCTGTTCAATGCGCATCCGACGGGTGCAATGCACCGGGAAGAGCGATTGACAGCTTTGATGGGCGAGGGTGGTATTCAAGAGTGCGGTAACTCCCAGAACTGCGTACAAGTCTGTCCAAAGGGGATTCCGCTAACGACCTCCATTGCTGCGATGAATCGACAGGTGACGTATCACGCCATCGGAGCATGGTTGCATCGCTAAGCTACGCAGGACGGCTATGGACCGATTTTATATCATCGGCAGGCAGGCTGTATCGCTGTATACAGTCAATAGCCCTGCCGATGTCCTTTACAGCGAACAACAGGTATGCTGTCCGGATGGCGGGCAGTGCCTGTTGTTTTTGTGTGTTCCGGTGTTTGGAGATGGACGGACGGCCTGAAGTGACGATGCTCATCTCCACACTTCGGCGTCCATGAAGATTGGCAGAATGACGAGATTGCATGCTCTTTTCGAACTGCCCACCTGTTTAAGAACCGCACTCTATGGGAAGGTTAAACAGAAGAGAAAGGTGTGAGGTGCGATTGCGTCTTCCCCGGGCAATGGAGGCAGGCATGTTTGTGGCAGCGGCGGCTCTGACTTCGTGGACGGCGACTGCAGCTATCCACGACCATAGTACAAGCACCTCTCCGAACGGCCCTACCATCGGTACGGTGCTGCACGACGTTGAGGTGTGGTGGCAAAAAGAACGAGCGGATGCCGAAAAGTGAGCATGGAGAATGACACAGCAGAGTCGCAGGCGGACCCGGCCATGGACGGTGCAGGGAAACAAGAGGTGAGATGTGAGCAATGCTACATCGTTTTCACCGTGGTATAATCACGGGTAGAGGTGACGAGGATTGTTGGACTATCGTCTATTGCTTTACTACAAATATGTGCAGATACCAGACCCACAGGAGTTTGCCGAAAGCCACCTGAGACTGTGCGAGGAACTTGGTCTTGTGGGACGAATTCTAGTGGCAACCGAAGGGTTAAATGGCACTGTGTCGGGTCCTGTGTTGCAGACGGCGGCATATCAGCAAGCCTTGCGAGAGGACCGTAGGTTTACCGACATTGCGTTTAAAGAAGATGTTGTGGACGCACCACCCTTTGACCGATTGCGCATTCGCGTCACGCGTGAGATTGTGCGTTTTGAGGCCGATGCGCCCATTCATCCTGAAGTTCGCACAGGGGTTCACATCAGCCCGAAGGCATTTTATGAGATGATGTCCCAAGACGACGTCATTGTGGTGGATGGAAGAAATCGCTACGAGTCGGAGTTAGGCCACTTTCGCGGGGCATTGTTGCCGGATGTTGAAACGTTCCGGGACTTTCCAGCGTGGGTGAATGCCCATCAAGAGGAACTCGCCGGCAAGAAAATACTGACTTACTGTACGGGTGGCATACGCTGTGAGAAGTTGTCTGCCTATTTGCTCGATCGCGGTTTTTCCGATGTCTATCAGCTGGATGGCGGGATTGTGCAGTATTCTCAGGATCCGGCCATTCGAGGGCGTGGCTTCGAGGGTCGATGCTACGTCTTTGACGAGCGCATGAGCATTCGTGTCAATCACACGGAAGAGGATGTGCTGATTGCAAAATGCGAGCATTGTGGTGAACCAACGGATGCTCACATCAATTGTGCTTATTTGGACTGCCATCGTCGGCATTTATGTTGTCGTACGTGTCATGAGCGTTACGCAGGTTTTTGCTCGGACACGTGTGCTCGAGAAGCCGTAGAGCGACATCGCGTGGACCCACGTTCCACGCTCATCATGGAACGAGAAGAGTACCTCGCGACATCCCCCATTCGTGCATACTGACAGTGAACGAGTCGCGAAGCCAAAGCCTGAGACCGAGCGCATAGCTTGACGGGCTTGATTGAGAGCTGGAAGCGAGTTCCCGAAGAGAGCTGTGACGCACTCATCGGATCGCCCGGCGACACATGGTCAACGCCATGCATCGTCAGTGCGAGATTGCGTCGGCTGAGAGAAGAAGCAACTGGTGTACACGCTCGCTCAGTCGTCGATACGTCTCAGAGCCCATGTGCTTAAGCCGCTTGTCTGCAGGTTGGCCACATTCGTCCGCAAATTGCTGTCCGATGGCTTCTGCTACAGCCGCCTTGGAATTTGCTTGCTGGGCGATGGCGGTATAGCGGTCTAAGCGCGTTTGGATGTCGTCTGTGTAGGGTGCCGCATCCCGAAAATACCCCCAAAATTTGCACAGAATACGCTCGGAGATGGACGTGTCGGGCAACTTTTTGTGGACGGAGTACTCTAAGACAAACGTCTGTAAGTAGAGATACTCACGGTGAATGACATCGGCTGCTGCAAGCGTACTCGGAAGATGCGGCGCGGTGGGTTGAAGCCAGCGAAACAACTGATACCCGATGTCTTCCGCCGTGGCTGGCGGATTCTCTTTCGCGTCGGCGACCATTCGCGCGAGCTGATATGGTTCATCCGCTCCGTGCGCCATACCTCCCGGAGGAATGTTGGCGATGGTGAACTTGTCTTTGGTAAATCCCCACAAATCGTATTTCGGCAGTACTTTGCGGAGTAACCCCGTCAAGAGAAAAATAAAAATGAACAACCCCAGATACCAAATTGCCTCAGATGCCATGCCACATCCTCCCATCAGGCCGCTGGAGAGACGTATCAGCGGATTCTCCTTCTTCAGAGGATGAACTATGGCATGGCATCTTATGCTTTCGAGTGGGACGTCCTCGAACGGTGATTAATGGAATCCGGACAATTGTTCCATCGTTTCTTTGTCGATTTTATGCCCCGATTGATTCGACTTTTTACTGGACGAAAGTATCATTGCAATGAACGCGACGATACCTGCAATGATAAATGCCCAGTGATAGGCCTCGCGCATCTGATGCATGGTTGCGGTCGCTGGGCTAGCGGCACCGATGATGCGCAACATCACCTGATACGATACACCGCCAAGTGTGATTCCAAGTCCCATACCGAGTGTCCGAGCCATGTTCAAAATACCGCCCGTTACACCGAGACGATTGGGTGGAGAACTGCTCATGACGCTGCTGTTGTTGGGCGGTGTAAACAGTCCGAGACCCGTTCCGACCAAGAACAATCCGACAATCAAGAACAGGTGAGTGAGGCTACCACCCATAAACGCAAGCGCCAGGCATCCGAGCGCACTGGCCAGCATGCCGCCCATGGTCAGAAGTCGCGTCCCATAGCGGTCCGCTAGAGCGCCAGCCAATGGTGTGAAAATGGTCAGTCCAAGCGGCACGATGGTCATGTAGAGACCGGATGTCAGCGGGTTCAGATGGGAGATGTGGTCAAGAAAGAAGGGACCTAAGAGAATGACTGCGTACATACAGGCGAAGGACATGACCCCAGTCGTGTTGCCGACTGCGATTTGCGGTATTTTGAAGAGCTTTAGGTCCAACATCGGAGCCAGCCGCTTGCGCTCCAACATGATGAAGGCGGTGAGTCCGATGACGGCGACAATCAATGCGGTCATGACCGTGATAGCCGTCAATCCTTGTGCATTCACTTCTTGGATAAAGTAGAACAAGCCGACTAAAGCGGGAACGAGCAACGCTGCTCCCCAGTAGTCGAATGGCTCCTTTTTCTCCGTGGATTTTTTATCCTTCGGCAAAAGCAGGATACCTAAAATAGTGCCGATAATGCCCACGGGCACGTTCACAAAGAAAATCCAGCGCCATCCCAAGGTCGATAGGATAACACCGCCGATAGCAGGACCAAACGATAGTCCCACACCTTGAGCGCTCCCTTGAATTCCGATGGCCTTGCCACGGTCGTGTTGTGGTGTGGCGGCGGTGATGATGGCGACGCTATTCGCTTGCAGCATGGCCGCACCAATGGCCTGCAAGACACGGGAAGCATTCAGAACGGCGAGAGATGGGGTGATACCACAAAGAAATGACCCTACGATGAAGACCGTGAATCCAATGGTGTACATCCACCGCCGCCCAAGAATGTCGGCGAGTCGTCCGAGGGGCACAATAAGTGCCGCGAGCGTCAAAAGATACGTCAGACTAACCCATTCGACCGAACTCATGGTGGTGTGAAAACTGCGCTGCATCGTGGGTAGCGCAATGTTGACGATACTGGCATCGACGGCTGCCATAAACGCGCCAATGCAGACCGTTGCGACGACAAACCAGTGGTATCCCTTACGATTGCTGACGGATGCTAGTGGCAACCGCTCGAGAAAGCTCTTTCCTTTTGTTTCTGAGTTAGAGTCAATCGGTGGTTTCGGGTCTCGATGTGCGCTCATCGACTCTTCATCCTTCCGTTACAGAATCAGAGAGGCCTTGCCGCTCCAGTTGAATTTCATGACCACGAGAGGTTTCCTCGCCAGCAAGCGGCTGGAGTCTGCTCTTTCGAAGGAGCTTCACCTCATAGCGATAACGTTCGCCAGGGTAGTGGACAATCGAGTACTCCACAGGATCACCACAGTCGTTTTGAGAAGTGCGCTCTACGACCAAAATGGGTGCACCAGGAAGAATTTGCAACCTCTCCGCATGCAGTGGTTGAGCCAAGTCGGCATGGAGCGTCTGCACTCCCGATGCAATTTTCACGCCATTTCGCTCAAAAAAGCCGTACACGTGCTCGAACGTCTCGTCGCCCCGTTCCCAGGCTCCAATGTCTGCTTGGTCAGGAAGGCGTAGATAAGAAATTTCTTGAAAGTGTACTACGCCTTGAATGTCTGCAATGCGATGGAGATACAGAGTCGGTTCCTCTTTGGACCATGGTAGTGTGTCCGGACTCTCCTCTTTCACCATTCGACGAATGGATAAAATGTTGATGTTGACGGATTCTCCACGCTGCCGCAACTCTTCGGCAAAGCCGTACAGGCTCGAGGCGGTAAACGACGCGCGAGCATCAGCCACGAATGTTCCCTTACCTTGCTGGCGCGTGACGTAGCCCATCGATACGAGGTCGCCGATAGCTTGACGAACCGTAGTGCGACTGACGTGAAAAAGCTCCGACAATTCTGCTTCGGAGGGAAGCATTTGGCCGCTTGGCCAGCGACCAGCCTCGATGTCCTCCATTAATTGCCGCTTCATTTTTTGGTACATCGGAATACCGTCTCTCATGATACCGCCACCTCTCTTTCGAGACGTTTCATCCAGGAGAGCATGCAGGAGAGCATGCAGGAGAGCATGTTTGATTAAGAATATAACATCATTACAAGTCCTTAAGTATTATACTTCATCTCCCGAGTGATTCAAGAGCATGGCCATTCCCGTGAGCCTGCGTCGCTTGGAGGGTGCCCGCGTTTCGTGGAATTGCAAGGCCGCCTATGCCACAATGGACGGGCATAGGTGGCCTGCGTCCGAGTCAACGGCGCATGAGTCAGAAGGGGGAATGAATGGTGTCGGTTCTTGACAGGTTTCGTTTGGATGGCAAAATTGCGCTGATTACTGGCGGTGGACGTGGACTTGGTTTGCAGATTGCGCGCGCTTATCAAGCGATTGGCGCAACGGTTGTGCTTGGCTCGAGACGTTTATCGGCTTGTGAGGAGTCTGCACGAGAGCTGCAAGAAAGGGGCGGACGAGCGCTTGGCCTTGAGTTAGATGTGACCGATGAAGGCTCTGTCAAAGACGTCGTCAAGCGCGTGGTTTCTGAGTTTGGCAAGATTGACATTTTGGTGAACAATTCGGGCGCCTCGTGGGGAGCCCCTGCTTTAGAGATGCCTTTGGATGCGTGGAAGAAAGTGATAGACACGAATCTCACAGGCACGTTTTTGATGTCTCAAGCTGTGGCGAGGGTCATGAAGGACGGGAACGGCGGTAAGATCATCAACATCGCTTCTGTCGCCGGACTTCGCGGAACGGACCCAGAAGGGCTCGATGCGGTTCCTTACAACGCTAGTAAAGGCGGCATTATTACATTAACGAAAGACCTTGCAGTGAAGTGGGCGAGATATGGAATTTATGTCAATGCCATTGCACCAGGATTCTTTCCGACAAAAATGACCAAAGATGTGTTGGCAGCGCGCGGAGATCACATCTTGTCCGGAATACCCTTGAAGCGCTATGGGTCGGATGAAGACTTACAGGGAGCCGCAGTGTATTTTGCATCGTCGGCGTCCGATTACACGACTGGCCAAATTCTCTGCGTGGATGGTGGAACCACGGCGCGTTAGCGGCGTGGTTCAGAGCCTTCCCATTCGTATAGCTTTTTACCACTTGTGTGCCGATGGTTACATGGACAAGACTTTTCGGCTTTCGGCGTCTATCCTTGCGAGGTCGCTTTCGGTTAGAGAAAATTGGAGAGTTCCTGCGTTGTCCCGTGCTTGGTATACTTTGGATGCTCCTGGGATAGCAACGACGGTGTGCCCGTGTCTGCTCACCAACCAGTTGAGTGCGATTTGACTGACGGTTTTGCCGTATTGCTCAGCGATGGATGCCAATGTCTCGATGAGATTGCGTGTCGACTCAATCGCCGCTCCACGAAATTTGGACTGGAATTTGCGTGGCCCCGTCAGTGGACGAGAATCAGTGCTATCTTGGTGAAAGCGGCCGGTCAATAGGCCTTGTTCCAACGGCGAGTAAGCGATGATAGTGATGTTCAGTTCCTTCGCTACTTCCAAAACACCATTGCGTTCGATTTTGCGGTCGAGCAAGCTATATTTGACTTGGTTGCTTGCCAAGGGAATTCCGTGTTTGGCCAATATTTTATGGGCTAGGCGCATCTGCGAGGCGTTGAAGTTACTCACACCAACTTGTTTTATTTTTCCCTCGTGGACGAGTTGAGCCATAGCGTCCATCTGACTGCGCATGCTGGCTAAAGCATAGGGCTGGTGAATTTGATAGAGGTCAATGTCGTAAGGGGCCAGACAGTTTGAACGCGTATTGATGGACGACAGCAGATGTCCCGTGCCGCGGGCCATGGGCCACCACTTGGTCGCAATCGTCACTTGTCCGGGTTGAACTCGATTTTCGACCAAAGCGTGCGCGAGCGACTTTTCTGACTCTCCGCGTCCATAGAGCTCCGCAGTGTCAAACCAGTTGATGCCTCCCTCCAAACTGGCTTGAACGATATCTTGAATCGTGGACAGTTCCAGAGTTGGCCAAAATCTCCCGGCCATCCCTTTGCCTAGACTGAACTGCCAACATCCCAGTCCAATCGCGGAAATAGTTGGACCCGTTGGGCCAAGTGTTCTCGGTGCCAGTGGCGTGGACATGGATGAACCGCCTTTCTCAAGGAACGATGAGGTGCCAAACGGTATTTTTATCATTATAAAGCCTTATGAGCAGGAAGAGTGGAATTTGCACAGGGAATGTACCCTGCCCATAATCCAGGTCTTCTGACACGCGGCAGAACGTGCCATCATACTATAACCCTGACTGTATCCCACTCTTGTACTGAATGCGGCAGGGAGGGATAAATGGGATGTCACCGGGTAATGACTTACATTCGAAGTCACTATTGACGAACCGAGAGCGGGAAGTATTTGAATTGCTTGTGCAGGACAAAACGACCAAGGACATTGCGTCCCAATTGTTTGTCAGTGAGAAGACTGTTCGAAATCACATCTCTAATGTCATGTTGCCAGTGGTGGAGTGAGCTGTTAGTCGCCACGAATAGACACTCTTCGACAAGTTGGGCCGGAGTGGGTGTTGTGACGTATTACAGTCATGTTACAATGAGTGGCATAGCAGGTAAGCTTGGTGACGTTTGTCCTGAGCGCAGGGAACATTGGCCGCGTGCCGATGCATCTGCATTGAGGGAGGTCAACAGATACCATGCGGTTGGTATTAAGTTGGAAAAGGTTTGTTTTGACGATTGTCTTTGTTTTTGTCGCTATTGTGCTCCTAGTGGTGGGTGGGTCGTTACTGTTGGTTCGGTTTATGCCGTTTAAGCGACCACAGTTAGCTGCCATCGAGCAGCCCACCGAAGTATACGACCGATTCGGCAAGCCGTATCTCACGTTATCCAGTCAGAGAATGCCGAATTTGACGTACGCGCAAATTCCTAAAGTTCTTCAAAATGCGATTGTCTCCACTGAGGACCATAGTTTTTGGACCAGCAGTAGCATCGACGTCAAAGGCATTTTACGCTCCGCCGTCGTAGACATGACCACAGACAGTTATGCCGAAGGCGGAAGCACCATTCAAGAGCAGTTGGCGAAAATCTTGTATCTCACCGATAAAAAGACCTTGATTCGAAAGTTGAAACAAGTCCTTCTTGGGGTGGATTTAAGCCGCTACTATACCAAGCAAGAAATTCTAGCCATGTATGTCAACCATGTTTTTATGGGCGAGAATGCGGTTGGAATGAATGCAGCGGCATGGCGCTACTTTGGAATTAATTTGGCGAAAGACCCAAAGGCGTTGACGTTGGATGATGCGGCTCTGTTGGCGGGAATGCTGCAAGCCCCAAGCGGCTACAATCCACTCTTGCATCCAAAGGCAGCTTTGGCACGTCGCAACACGGTACTTGAAAACATGGTACGGTACGGCGGCCTGAGTCCCAAAGTAGCTGCGAAAGCGGCCAAACAGCCCATCCATGCCTCGTACCATTCTCTTCCGGGAGACCCATGGACCGAGCATCCTCTATTTACCAACTTCTTATTCAGTTACGCCGCGAAGCAAGGTATCTCGGAAGCAGAATTGCTGCAAGGCGGGTTGAAAATTTACACGAGTATCAATCCAACAGTGCAACACGCGTTTCACATCGTCTTTTGGAGCACCAATTACGACCACTTGTGGCCGGGTCCGACGAAAGGGATTGTGCCAGAAGGTGGCGCTGTTGTGCTCGACCCCAAGACCGGGGGAGTTCTTGGCGCAGCAGGGTCGCGTAAGCAAGGATTCGTTCGCCTCGGGCTTGACCGAGTGTATTCCTATAGTCTACCGGGATCGACCATTAAACCCGTGATGGATTATGGCCCCGCTATTCAGACCGGTAAATGGGGACCGACGTCCATTCTCGATGACCAGCCGCAGAATTTTGACGGAGACTATGACCCGCAAAACTGGAATTACAACGCTCCTCACTATGCCACCTTGCAGTATGGGCTGGAGGATTCCCAGAATGTGGCTTCGGTCTGGCTGTTGAATGCTATTGGCATTAAGACGGGTGCGGACTTTGCTATGCGCGATGGCATTCATTTGACGACGGCGGATCAACATCATCTGTCGATTGCCATTGGCGGAATTCAACACGGTGTGAATCCCTGGCAGATGGCGCGTGCCTATGAACCGTTTGACAACGGTGGGGTGCAGATGGCACCGCACCTGATTGATTCCATTGTCAACGACCGTGGTCAGGTCATCTATCAATTTCAGCGTTCGGCTAAAACCATCATGAGCCCGAGCACTGCTCGGACGATGACGAGTTTGTTACAAGACGATGTGGATTATGGCATCGACGGAGTGATTGGCGTAAAGGGCTGGGGCACCGCCGGTAAGTCGGGGACACAGCAGTATTCTTCCGTGGGCCATTCCACTTGGGTGAGTGACGGCTGGTTTTGCGGGTATTTGCCGAATATGGTTGGTGCGGCCTATGTGGGCTACGATAATTCGGACGCTGCGCATCACTTGCTGTGGAACGCGACGCACGTAGATCCAGCCTGGAATGCTGGCATGATTTTGCATGAGGTCTTTAAGTTGTCGACGGAGCATATGCAGCCGGAGCACTTTGCGCAAGGGCCATTTCCGGAAAGCCAGGGAGAGCGGCTGGCGGCTTATCATTTGCCCACGCCGATTGCCCATCCGATGGCGGTATGGAGTTCTGCGACGAATGGTGTCGAGTTGTCTTGGACGTCGAAGTCTACCGTTCCAGTGGATTTTGTGGTGACGAGGAAGACGTTATTTTCAGGGACGACCTCGATTGCCCAAAACGTTCCGAGTAGTACTAGCACGGGCGGAGTGAGCAGCACAACTGGAGCGAGCAGCACGACAAGTTCCAATGCCACTGGTGCAGGAAACGGGTCGACTTCTTCGAGCGGATCGGCAAGTGCTGCTTCGCCTTCCAATGGGTCGGCGGCGCAATCTGGGGCGACGGTTCGATTAGGAAAGACGGCGAAGACGTCGTTCTTCAACGCTGATGTGAGCGAGAATGGAGCATACGTCTATACCATCCAAGCCGTTGGCCCGGATACAGGATTCCCAATTGGGCCGGCGGTCACTGTGACTTATGGTGAGAGCAACATCCAGCCAGCGACGACGGGTCCGGGAACAGGAGCGGGAGCTACGGGAACGGAGCCTCCGGGCGGACCGGGACAGAATCCGACGAGCGGCGGAGCAGGTGGTACACAGAGCGCACCGGGTGCAACGAATCCTGCGAGTGGAGCCAATGGGTCCGGGGGCAGTAACGGATCGACCAGCACGGGCGCACCCGCATCGACTCCGCCGAATCGTGGGAACGGCGCGCCACCCAGTTCTCCGCCGGCGACCGCGGGAGGAGCAAAAGGACCGGGCAATGCTGGCACAGGCACACTTCAGCCGTCTACTACCTAACGGCAGGATGGTTCGCTCGCCATGTCCAGAGAACGTCGACGTTGGCGCCATGGTCGACCCAGAGGGCCGCGACGAATACATCGAGGAACCGTCGCTGACTTACCACAGTGTATTCGTGGAGATGGTCGGCCAGAGTAATGACCCTAGAGACGACTGTCTCTAGGGCTTTGTTTTGCTCGGCCTCAACGGCTGCCGTTTTGTCGATATCCTCGGTGGACAGGCGCTTCATTTCGGCACGCAAGTATGCCTCGGCCCGCCGCAACTCAGCTTGGCTGTTTTCGATGACAGCGGGCGAAAACAGACCCTGCTGCATCGCTTCTAGGTTGTTGCGCTGAGCCTTCAAGTTCCTTGCCAACTCTTGTTCCAGGGTGTAAAGACGCCGATTGGCAGCCTCTGCTCCGCTTGTGCCGGAGATGGCGCCACGCTCGGTTGCCTGTAAAAGAACGCTCACCAACGGGGCAATTTCATTCGCACAGGACAGCAATTGCGCTTGCAGTTGCTGCAAAACGGCGCCAATCACGTCCTCGTATCTCAACTTCGCGTGATTTTCACAAGCTTTTGGACCAAGACGTCGTACTCGAGAACAAACGATGTAGCGATAGGTCCGCGATTTTCGGGGACGACTGCTGACAATGACCATCTTGCTTTGGCATTCGCGGCAGTAGAGTTTGCCAGCCAACAGATTCGAGGTTTGTTTCAGCCCCTTGTTTTGGGATTTGTCGTCCATTAAAGACTGGACCGCTGAAAACAGCGGTAAGTCGACAATCGACGGATGTGCGTGTTCGACGGAAATCCATTCATCTTCGTCGCGGGTCTGCAAGCGCGTAATACGACTGTCCGCTTGTCTCGATTGCGTAACATCGGGCAGACTCGTGTAACGATGAGCGACAATCGTTCCGATGTAGACCGGATTGCGCAGCATGTTGCGGACAGTAGACGCCTGCCAGAGCGTCTCGCGGCGCGCAGCCAAGACGCTCGCCGTCGGCACGTGGCGGTCGTTTAAAATGCGGGCAATGGCCTGGCAGCCAAGACCCGACTGATACATTTGGAAAATGTCTACGACAATCGGTGCCGTCATGGGGTCGAGACGCAAGCGTCCGTCTGATCCCTTTGCATAGCCAAAAGGGGCAATGTTACCCGTGTGCCGCCCACGCTTAGCGGATTGACGCAGCCCGCGCTGAATGGCTTTCGACATCTCTTGGCTCTTGTGCGCGGCGAGCATGGCATGAACGGTAAAGACCATTTCCGAGTTCCTGCCGTCGATGGCTGAGTCGTATCCTTCTTCAATGCTGACCATGCGAATGCCGTAGACGGTTTCGAGTCGCTTCTTCATCTGTAAGGCGTCACTTAAGTCGCGGCTAAATCGAGAAATTGCGACGAATAACACCACATCGAACCGGCCGCACCGGGCGTCGTGGAGAAGACGCTGGACCTCTCTGCGCTGCTCCATCTCCGTACCGGAGACGCCCGCATCGTTGTAGATAAACTCGGACGAGACGGTCATGTCATGTTCTTGTGCATATTCTTTGCAGGTCGCAATTTGATTGTCAGGAGAGTCTTTTTGGGCGTCACTGTCGGTCGACACGCGTACGTAGATGGCGGCTCGCTGACCCGGCGTGGAGAATGGCATGAGGCCGTCACCAGTCCGATTCGTTGCGGTCGACGTCGAGTATGAGATGGCACAGTTGCGACAAGACCTCCTGCCATGACGTTCCGTCGATCCGATGCCAATAGGTGATGGTCTGGCCGCTCGGCAAGCGCAACTGCTCTGTCGGCGTCCATTCTGCGGTCCACGATGTGCGCTCTAGCATCTCGGTTACACCCCCCAGTCACTTCAATACATATGCGACTGGGGCTCGTCTGTCATTCTTTCGATTCTGATGGGGCTTCCTGCATCCAGATTTGCCGTTGAAACGGAACGGAGAGATTTTTTTCAGCGAATCGCTTCTGTAGCTTTTGATAGGCGAGTCGCTCTGCGGAAAATTGATTGTAAGGCTTACATTGCAGCGTGGCTTTGACGGTATACGTCGAACTATTCAATTGGTTGACGCCGAGAATTTGAATATCGCCGATAGCATTTGGATCCTCTTGACGAACTTCCTGCAGCACCTCTTGGACAATGCCGAGGGCTTCTTTTGCGTCCGTGTCGTAACCGATGTCAAATTGCACGACCGCCAAATTGGTGTCTTTCGAGTAATTGGTCACTTGGAGGATGGTTCCGTTCGGAATGTAAACAATCTCTCCCGTCCAGACTTGGATAGACGTCATGCGCAGACCCACCGCAATGACTTTACCTGTGACATTGTTCGCGCCCGACATATTGTCCACCATAACCCAATCGCCAATGCCATATTGGTCCTCAAAGAGAATGAAAATACCAGCAAAGAAGTCTTTGATAAGCGTCTGGGCACCAAAGCCAATGGCCAAACCAGCCACTCCGGCGCCAGCAATCAGTGCGGCGATGTTGACTCCAAACAAAGGAAGGATTGTGAGTAGAATGATGAAGTAGAGCGTGTACTTTAAAATGTTGCTGAACAGCGATTGCAGCGTCTGGCGTCGCCGGTCGTCCAATCGAGCTTGCAGGCGCAAAAAGTGGTGAATCATCCGTGTGCCAATCTTTAAGAACAATAATGCGGCGATGTAGATGAGAATGGCTAAGATGATATGCCAGCCAATTTTCTCGAGCGTGGTCGCCTCGCGATTCGCGAGTTGCTGTAAATACACTCCAAAGTGATGCATCTGGGACATCCTCCTCTATGACTCCTGTTCCAATACCGTACCATGGACGCCAGAAAGCAATCAAATGGGCGTACTCTCTCCAAATTCTGTGGAAAGCGTTATACTGATGAAGACGACGCGACATCAGTCTGTGTCCTCTGAATTATTGAAAGATTTGGTTGACTTTCGGGAAGGCAGATGGAGGGGGACGCGTATGCAGATATCGGGTTCGAAACACTTTCCGACGACGCCACAAAAGACGTATGCACTCTTGACCAACCGGGAGGTATTGATGCGCGCCATGCCCGGACTCAAGTCGCTGGAACCGAAGTCGGAGAGTTATTACAACGCCGAGTTGGAAATTGGCGTCGCCGGCATTAAGGGCCGCTACAAAGGATATCTTGAATTGCAGGACGTTCGTCCAGGCGAAGGTTACAAGATGGTCCTTCACGGTGAAGGGCCGATGGGTTTCATGGATTCCACCGTTCTTGTCTCGCTGGAACCAGCGAGTGATGGTGAAGGAACAGAATTGACTTACAGTGGCGAAGCAAAAGTCGGTGGAACCGTCGCGGGTGTAGGTCAGCGCATGCTCTCGGGCGTCGCGAAATTAATCATTGGGCAATTCTTCAACGGACTGCAAAAGGAAGCGAAGGCTGGTGGTGCGTAAGCCGGGCGGATCGGACGTTGGTGTCGCGGTGGATTGGTATGGTCAATTGACGAAGGCGGGTTATGAGGCAGAGCCGGAATTGGTTCAGATGCTGGAGGTAAGCCAGCATCTACATCGTCCTCTGTTGCTCGAAGGCCCAGCCGGAGTTGGGAAGACTGCTTTGGCCGCGGCGCTCGCCACAGTGCTGCACAGACCCATGATTCGCCTCCAGTGCTATGAAGGACTGGAGGCATCGCAGGCACTCTACGACTGGAATTACCATCGGCAAATGGCCGCCTTGACTCGGCATTCGGACGAAGATGTGTTCACTCGCCCGTATTTGCTGTCACGGCCGTTGCTTCAGGCGTTGGAATGTCCTCAGGGTGCGGTCTTGTTACTGGATGAGGTTGACCGGGCGGACGAATCGTTTGAAGCACTCTTGCTCGAATTTCTGTCTGACTTTCACGTCACCATTCCCGAACTCGGAACGCTCTCTGCCAAGGTCGATCCGGTCGTTCTCCTCACCTCGAATCGCACCCGGCCGCTCAGTGATGCGTTGCGCCGCAGGTGTCTCTATCATTTTTTCGATTGGCCGAGCAAAGAGCGGGAGTGCGCTATCGTCCAGTTGCATTTCCCCGAGCTGTCCGACGTTATGTGCGGTCAGTTTGTGTCCGCCGTGCAGTTCTTGCGCTCTTTGAACCTCGTCAAAATTCCCGGAATGGCCGAGACGTTGGACTGGGTGGCGGCGTTTTTGTGTGGCGACCAAGAGTGGACGGTTGCTTGGATTGCGGGTACGCTCGGATGCGTGTTGAAAGACCCGCTCGATTTAGCCAAGGTGCGGCCGCGACTCGAAGAGTTGTGGACGGCTACCTGAAGGTCCGTCGAAAGAGGAGATGCCGCATCTGACAAACTGCGGGCGCCGAATACTTTCAGCGAACTCGGCAGGACGTCCAATTCAGAGGTCGATCCGTTCACGCACGTCGACCAACCGATCGCTGTGCGGGCGAGCCTAGCGGCGGGGGGCGAACTGTCCCATGGGATGTTTCTGATGCCGAACGAACGCTGGCACGACTTGCCGCCGCGCTTGCCGTTTTTGCGTACCGTTTACGGTCGGCCAGCTATCGTCGACGTCCGGGCCGCTTTCTTCGATGTTCGCCGTACGGTCAGGTTGTGGATGCGAACAGGACGCCTAGGATGGCAGTGCGAACCGCAGACGCGACCGAAAGTGTGGGAGAGGCTCGTAGTGTTCTGGGATGTGTCGGGATCGATGAAAACATTTCTCGAGGATTATGGGCAACTCTGGTCCCGCCTGGCGTTGACGCACCCGCGCATGGGAATTTTCGCGGTGGGTACGGAGATGAAAGACGTCACGGCGACCTTTCGTGCCAACCAGGGTGGTCACCTGTACGAGCACTTGCGCCGTTTCAAGACGCTTTGGGAAGGCGGGACTAACCTCGGCGCCGTGCTCACGCAGTGGCTAGACGAGTATGGGGATGTGTGGCTTCGAGGCAGTGTCGCCGTGTTGCTCGTCAGTGACGGTTGGGACCGGGGCAGCGAAGTCGAGTTGGAAACCGCGTTGGTGGCACTGGTGCGCCGCAGGGCGCGCCTCTACTGGCTCAATCCTTGGCAAGACAGCCTCGGCTTTGAGCCGCGAACACGGGCGCTGCAGGTGGCGCAGCCGTACTTGTCTGGCATGGCCTCTGGACTCAGCGTGGCGAGCCTAATCTCTCTAAGCTAGTCACCGAAACGACGTGCCAGTCGATTTAACTTCAGCAAGTGAGGAAAGGATGGGACGGTTGAAACCGAATTCTTTTGCTTACTATCGACCGAACTCGGTGGCGAGTGCGCTGCAGTGCTTGGCGACACAACCGGACGCGAAAATTCTGGCCGGAGGGCAAAGTCTTGTGCCAGCCATGAATTTTCGCCTCAGTCGCCCGGCCTGTCTGATTGATATTAATGGGATTGAGGCATTAGCTCATGTAGAAGTGTGCGCAGACAAAGTAGTCCTTGGCGCACTCGTGCACCATCAACAAATCCACGAACATCCGTCCATCCGTCAGCACTTTCCGGTGCTTGCCGAGGCCGCAGGGGAAATTGGGCACTTGGCGATTCGCAATCGCGGTACCCTCGGTGGTTCCTTGGTTCATGCCGATCCCGCTTCTGAACTTCCGGCCGCCATGGTCGCGCTGCGCGCGGTGATGGAGGTGGCTGGAGTCGACGGGACGCGCAGGATACCGGCCGCCGAATTCTTTGTGGGCTGGATGACGACGGCACTCGATACGGGGGAGATGCTCGTCTCCGTCCACGTGCCACTGTCCTCGTCCAGTGTCTACGGATTTGCCGAATTTGCGCGCAGACCTGGCGATTTTGCCTACGTCGGCGCATTTGTCGAACGCGCTGCCAACGAGTCGGGCGCTGTCACCTGGTTTGGTGTGTCCGATAAACCGGAGTATCGACCGATGTCCGCGTTACCGCGCGACGCAGCCGCTCGTCAAGCCGAGTGGCAACAGCTCGCCGCCAAGTTAGAGGTTCTGGATGAACCACGGATGCGTCGGAAGTTGGCGGTCGTTTTGGCCGAGCGCGCCTATCAGAAAGTGGAGGAGGCGAAGATTGGATGAGTGACGCGGTGATATCGGCCAGCGGAAGGACTCCAGTGCGGATGGAAGTCAACGGGGTGGCCGAGACGGTCTATGTGGAACCACGTTGGTTGCTGTCGGATGTGTTGCGCCACCAGCTCGGGCTCACGGGCACTCATGTGGGCTGTGAGCAAGGCGTCTGCGGCGTATGCACGGTCTTGCTCGACGGCGTGCTGGTTCGCAGTTGTCTCCTGTTTGCGGTGCAAGTGGATGGGCATCGCGTCACCACGATTGAAGGTGTGACCCCAGACGAGGGCCTCAGTCCGATACAAGCGTCCTTTCAACGTCATCACGGACTGCAGTGCGGGTTTTGCACACCCGCGATGGTGCTGACTGCAGAAGCACTCTTGCGGACCCATCCTAATCCCAGCGAGGCGGACATTCGCGATGCGTTTTCCGGAAATATCTGCCGTTGCACGGGTTATCAATTCATTGTGGACGCCATTCGAGGATGCAGCGAGGAGGAGCGATGACGGTGCGCTTTGAACAGTCCAAACCACAATTCACCGGAGCGCGAGTCGAACGCGCGGAAGATGCGCGCCTCTTGACGGGCCGCGCCCGTTATTTGGACGATCTCGATTTTCCCGGCACACTCGAAGTGGCTTTTGTGCGGTCGACGCACGCGGCGGCTAAGCTGGTGTCGGTCCATGCCGAAGCGGCTTCGCGGATGCCCGGCGTGCGTATGGTATGGACCGCAGCGGACATCCATGTCACACTCGATAGTCCCGAGTTTGGGGTGAACCAACCCGTACTCGCGAAGGACGAGGTGCGCTACGTTGGCGAGCCCGTGGTCGCCATCTTTGCCGACTCTCGCTATGCTGCAGAGGATGCGGCGGATACCGTCGAAGTGACGTATGCAGATTTGCCTCCGGTTTTACATATTCGCGAAGCTTTGCAGGCAGAGACGCGGCGCGTCCATGCAGAGAGACCGAATGTCATGTATCACCAAGAGTATCAGACGGATGGATTTGAGGAGGCGTTTGGAAACGCTTTGCACCATCTGTCGGCGACGTTCACACTGCATCGCCAAACCGCGGTTCCGATGGAGACGCGTGGCTGCATGGCTGCTCCGGACGGCGCAACAAATCGGCTTCATGTCTACGTTTCCCACCAGTCTCCGCATGGATTTCGCGCGGATTTGTGCAAGTTTCTCGGCGTTCCGGAACATGCGGTGCGGGTCATTGTGCCGGAAGTCGGCGGGGCGTTCGGCATCAAAGCGATGTTTTATCCGGAGTACGTCGTCGTGGCCTTGGCCGCGCTGCGGTTGCGGCGCCCTGTTAAGTGGATTGCCGACCGCAGCGAGTGTCTATTGGCCGATTGTCACGCGCGAGACGGCATTCACGATGTCGACGTCGCTTTTGACGGGGATGGGCGCATTCTCGCCCTTCGCGACCATCTGATGGGGGACAGTGGCGCATATCCGGCCGTGCCGTTCTGTGGCTCCATCGGAGAGACGAGTTTGGCCGCACGGATGCTGACAGGCCCCTACAAAATACCCCATCTCTCGTTCACCATTGACTGCACGTATTCCAACAAGGCGCCGCTTGGTGCATATCGAGGCGTTTGGGGTCCGCCCGCATCGTTTGTCCAGGAGGGCGTGGTGGACCGCGTGGCGCGCGCCCTGCACAAAGACCCGGTCGCTGTGCGGCGCATCAACTTGCTACAGCCGGAAGACTTTCCGTATCGAACGGCTTCTGGATTTGTGTACGATCCGGGTTCTTACGCCGAGTCCCTAGAGACTGCTTTGGAATTAGTGGACTATGATGGTTTTCGCAAGCGGCAGCGGGAAGACCGGTCACGAGGCGTCTACCGGGGGATTGGCATTTCTGTCTTCGTAGAGCCGACGGCGATGGCTGCGTCTGAGGCGGGTGATATTCCATATGAAGCGGCGACCGTGCGCATGGAACCGACCGGAACCGTGACGGCAGCGCTCGGACTAGGCCCGAGCGGGCAAGGCCACGAAACCACGATGGCCCAGTTGATTGCGGATGAATTGGGCGTGGACGTGCGAGACGTTGTCGTGTTGCATGGTGACACGGACAGTGCTCCCTATGGGGGTGGGACGGGCGGAAGTCGCTCGGGAACCATTGGTGGCGGAGCAGCGTTGACGGCAGGGCGCAAGTTGCGCGACAAGTTGCTTGCATTGGCGGCACACCTGTTGGAGGCGGACGTCGCGGACATCGAGTTGAAAGACGGGGCCGCGCACGTGGCGGGTGTGCCTGCCCAGCGCTTGACCGTTCAGCAACTGGCAACAGCAGCGTATACGGATGTCAATCGGCTGCCAGAAGGTATGAAACCAGGGCTTGAAGTGATGGCTCGTTACCAGCCAACCAGGCCTATCACGTTTTCGAACGGAACGCATATTGCGGTTGTCGACGTGGACGTGGCGACGGGGCAGATACAGACCGTGGACTATGTTGTGGCCAATGACTGCGGGGTGCTTATCAATCCGACCATCGTCGAAGGACAGATTCACGGAGGTGTGGCCCAAGGTATTGGCGAAGCGTTGCTTGAAGAATTGAAATACGACACTGAGGGACAACTGACGACGGTCTCACTGTCCGACTATCTGCTGCCGACAACGCACGACATTCCGAACATTCGCATTCGCCACCTGGTAACGCCGTCGGAGAGCAAAGGCGGGTTTAAAGGAATGGGTGAAGGTTCGCTGATTGCTGCACCCGCAGCAGTCGTGGCGGCAGTCTCGGATGCGCTTGAACCGTTTGGCGTGATGGTGTCGTCAATGCCTGTCACACCTGACCAAGTGCTCGAATGGATTGACGCGGACCAAGAGAAAAAAGTGGATTCGGTTGACTCCAAAGTATATTTTGAGAATTGAGATTTTTTCATAGGAGGGGTAGACTGAAAGCGCATTCACACAGACACGTGCTGGAGGTGTAAGTAGTGGCGGGAAAGGCACTGAAACGGATGGTGAAGCTCGACGTCAACGGAACTTGTTACGAACGAGAATTAGAGCCGCGCGACCTTTTGGTTCACGTACTCCGCGACGAACTGGGGTTGACGGGAACGCACATTGGCTGCGATACCAGCCAGTGTGGGGCGTGTACGGTGTTGGTCGATGGAGAGGCAGTGAAATCTTGTACGATGCTCGCGGTACAGGCTGAAGGGTGTTCGGTTACAACGGTGGAAGGTCTTGGGAAAATGGGTGCCCTCCACCCCATCCAAGAAGGGTTTTGGGAAGAGCACGGGTTGCAGTGCGGATTTTGCACCCCGGGAGTCATGATGGCAGCCGTTGGTCTGTTGGCGCAGTACCGAGAGCCCACGGAAGAGCAAATTCGTGAGGGGCTCGAAGGGGTTATGTGTCGATGCACGGGTTATCAAAATATCGTTCGGGCGGTCGCTAACGCAGCGGAACGCATCAAAGCCACAGAAAGTGCGGAGATTCAGGCAGCAGTGGCGCACGTCGGGGAGAGGAGCTAGGGCGATGGCGACGGTACTCGGACAGAGGCTACGGCGCAAAGAAGACCCGCGTCTCATCACGGGCAAAGGCCAATATACGGACGATGTCCAATTGCCTGGATTGGTCTATGCTTCCATTTTACGAAGTCCGCACGCCCACGCCCGCATTCTCCGCGTGGATGCCTCCCTTGCGAGAGAGATGGATGGTGTGTTGGCCGTCTATACTGGCGAAGATTTGGAAGGCAAACTAGGGACCATTCCAACCGCATGGTTGCCACCGGATTCGGACATTCGGACGGTACCGCATTCCGCCCTCGCCGTCCATCGCGTCCGCTATGTCGGAGATGGAGTCGCTTTGGTCGTGGCGAGCAGCCGGTCCATTGCTGAGGACGCGCTCGACGTTATTTCGGTGGACTACGAGGTGTTGCCAGGCACAGCCGACCAAGAAATCGCCATGAAGCCGGATGCAGCCCAGCTTCATGAAGACGCGCCTGGCAATGTCGCTTTTCACTGGCAGGTTGGCCATGCGCCGGACGATGTCTTCGCTCATGCAGAGGTTACAGTGCGCCAGCGCATTCGCCAGCAGCGTCTGATTCCGAATCCCATGGAGCCGCGTTCGGCTGTCGCACAGTACAACGAGAGTACGGGTGACATGACCATCTGGGCGACTTCTCAAAATCCACACATTCACCGCTTCTTGCTGTCGGGCATTCTCGGCATTCCCGAACATAAAGTACGGATTGTGGCGATTGACGTGGGTGGAGGTTTCGGTGCGAAGATTGCGTGCTATCCTGACGAGGCTTTGGTCGCTTTTGCGGCTCGCGAGCTGGGTCGTCCCGTCAAATGGACCGAAAGCCGGCGCGAGCACTTTTTGGTGACGACGCACGGGCGGGATCACATCGAAGATATTGAACTGGCAGGCAATCGCGATGGAACGTTGGTGGGGATTCGCGTCAAAGTGCTCGCTAATATGGGGGCGTATCTGTCCACCGCAGCACCGGGGGTACCAACCATTCTCTTTGCGTTGATTCTGCCCGGGCCGTACACCATTCCCTATGCGGCTGCGGACGTCTACGGAGTCTTTACCAACTCCACGCCGACCGACGCGTATCGTGGTGCCGGTCGTCCCGAAGCCACCTATTTGTTGGAACGTATGGTGGATCTCTTTGCTCGTGAAATTGGGATGGACCCGGTCGAGGTGAGGCGGAAGAATCTCATTCCTCGGCACCAATTTCCATATCATAACGCGATGGGACTCGAGTATGACAGCGGCAACTACCACTTGGCACTGGACAAAGCACTCGAGATGGCTGGCTATGAAGAGTTCCGACGGGAGCAGTCGCGACTACGTGAAGAAGGCAAACTCGTTGGTATTGGCTGCACCACCTATGTGGAGATTTGTGGGCTCGGCCCGTCTCAAGTGGCAGGTGCGGTCGGTTTTCAAGGAGGGCTGTGGGAAAGTAGTCAAGTGCGGGTGCATCCGACTGGGAAAGTGACGGTCTTTACCGGATCGTCCCCGCATGGACAAGGAGAGGAAACCACCTTTGCCCAAATTGTTGCGGACCGACTGCATATACCGATGGCGGACGTAGAAATCGTCCATGGGGATACGGACCGCATCTCGATGGGGTGGGGGACTTACGGTTCTCGCTCTACACCCGTCGGCGGCAGTGCGCTCGCGGTGGCCACGGAGCGAGTGGTCGAAAAGGCGAAGAAAATAGCCGCGCACATGCTCGAAATCGGCGAGTCCGATGTGGAGTTCGACGAAGGGCGCTTTCACGCTAAAGGGGCACCGGGGCGAAGTGTCAGCTTTCAAGACGTCACACTGCAAGCCTACCTCGCCTGGAACTTACCTGCGGGCGTGGAACCCGCGTTAGAAGGGCGCGCTTTTTACGATCCGGTCAATTTCACCTACTCTTTCGGCACGCACCTGGCTTTGGTGGAAGTGGACAAAGACACGGGAGAGGTAGAACTTAAGCGCTACATCGCAGTGGATGACTGCGGCCGTGTGCTCAACCCCCTGATTGCCGAAGGACAGGTGCACGGAGGTATTGTCCAAGGCGTGGGCCAGGCGCTCTATGAGGGAGCTATCTACGATGAAGATGGACAGCTGATGACCGGAACTTTCATGGACTATGCCATGCCCAAGGCGAGGTTTTTCCCAACTTTTGAAACGGCCTTTACGGAGACACCATCGCCTCACAATCCGCTCGGTGTCAAGGGGATTGGTGAAACGGGAACTATCGCGTCCACTCCTACGGTGGTCAATGCGGTCATGGATGCATTGCAACCGTTCGGTGTTCGCGACATTCCCATGCCGCTGACGCCAGAGCGAGTTTGGGGTGCCATGCAGAAGGGAGGAATGGAAGCGTGATTCCCAGTGCATTCGACTACCGCCGTGCTTCCAGTGTGGAAGAGGCACTCTCGTTGTTGCAGTCTACAGAGGACGCCAAATTTGTCGCTGGTGGACACAGTTTATTGCCACTTATGAAGATGCGCTTCGCCAGTCCGGGAATGTTGATTGACATCCGTTCTATCCAGGAGTTGCAGTCGATTCGCCGCGACGGCAACCGAGTCGTGATTGGTGCGCTCTGCACGCATCGTCACATTGCGAACGACGAGACTATCGTACAGGCACTTCCCGCGCTGGCAGAGGCAGCTGGTCGTGTTGGTGACCTCCAGGTGCGAAATCGGGGCACGATTGGCGGCAATCTCGCGCATGCCGATCCCGCTTCCGACTTGCCCGCTCTCGCTCTGCTCTACGGTGCCACGATTCATGCTGAGGGGCCGGACGGTCCGGAAGATTATCCGGTCGAGGAGTTCTTCTTGGGACCGATGACGACTGCGCTACGACCAACTCAGTTGTTGCGTTCCGTGTCTTTTCCTGTCCCGGACAGGGGATCGGAAGTATACGAAAAATTCGCTCATCCAGCGTCTGGATATGCGGTGGTCGGAGTGGCGGCGTGGGTCGCGACGGATGCAGGAGGCATCATTCAAGACATTCGTGTCGCGTTGAACGGCGTGGGCTATTGCGCCTATCGGGCGACTTCGGTAGAGCAGGCTCTTTTTGGCCGCGAAGCGACGGAAGAGCTCTTAGAGAAAGCGTCTCATTTGGCTACGGAAGAGGTTGAGGTACTGGAAGATGTATTTGCGTCCGAGAACTATCGGCGCCACGTAGCCGCGGTGTTCACCAGGCGTGCTATCCGTCGAGCCCTGGATAAGGCAACTCGGTAGACGCGACCGGCGGCGCTCGCGTACTGGCGAGGAAGGGGGAACTTTCTTGAAGTCACCGTGGTCCAGCAGTGAAGACGTACGCATCGCTTTGGCGGAACACGGGTACATCGCCGAATCGTCTTTGGCGACCGTCCTCCATCTGGCGCTGGTATTGGAGCGCCCGCTGTTTTTGGAAGGCGAGGCGGGGGTGGGCAAGACTGAAGTGGCCAAGGTTTTGGCTTTGGCGCTGGGTCGTCCGCTCTTGCGCCTTCAATGTTACGAAGGCATCAATCGCGAGAGTGCCCTGTACGAATGGAATTACCCTCGACAACTGCTGCATCTACGCGTCGCTGAGGCGGCGCGGCAGGGTGTATCCCATGACGAGGTCAGGGATGAGAAGTGGCGCCGAGACATGGAAGAGGAACTGTTTCAGCCAGAGTTTCTGCTCAAAAGGCCGCTGCTCGCGGCCATCTTTGGGGACGGTCCGGCACCCGTTCTGCTACTCGACGAGGTAGACCGCAGTGATGAGGAGTTTGAAGCTTTCCTGCTCGAAGTACTGTCGGATTTTCAAATTTCCATTCCGGAACTTGGCACGATTCGCGCAAAGGAACGCGCCCCATCGTGCTCTTGACGTCGAATCGCACTCGCGAGGTACACGATGCCTTGAAGCGGAGGTGCATGTATCACTGGTTGAACTACCCTGACTTTGCAAAAGAATACGCGATTGTCCGTCAAAAAGTTCCAGGCTTGTCCGAAACATTGACCGCCAAAGTATGCCTCTTTGTGCAACAGCTCCGAGAGGCACCGTTATTCAAACTGCCGGGATTGGCAGAAACCATTCACTGGGCTGAGGCTCTGCATGTCTTGGCGACCACCGAATTAAGCCCGGAACGCGTCTGGGAGACGATGGGGTGTCTCATCAAATACCGAGACGATTTGGATTATTTGCGCAGTCAAAGTGACACCGAAGGACGTTCAGTCCAGCGATTGTTAGTCGATATTGGAGTGACGATGGGATGAGCCGAGAGGAAGAATCGCATCGTCTCGCATCGCCGCTTCTCGCATCCATCGATGCCAATTTGCTTTCCTTTACTCGAAGTTTGCGCCGCCTCGGTATTCCCGTCAGTGTCGACGAGGAATGGCTGGCACTGTGCGCGTGGTCGCATCTTGCACTCGACCATCCGGATGACTGCTGCGCCGGGTTGTGTTCCATATTGGTGCACCGCAAAGAACACATTCCGCTCTTCGAAGCCGCATGGCATCAGTTCCTCCTTCTTCTCCGACATCGGCATCCAGCCATTGTGGCGGAGAATACGTTGACAGCTAATATCGCACAGCTTCGTCAGAATCTCCATCGCCACCCGCAAGTGGTGTGGATGGGGGCAAAGAGGTACGATGAGAAAGCCGATTCAGCGGACGGCAACCGCGGTGCCGACCTTGCAGTGCACACGGGAGCGAGTCGACGCGCGCTGCTTCGTGATGCGGATTTTGCAAAACTGACCGAGGCAGAGCAACAGGAGATGACGTCCTTTGTCACGAAGGCAGGTTGGTGCGTGAAACCCAGTCGCCGCTTTCGAAGAAATGCGTATCGGGGTCAGTTGGACGGGCAACAGACCTTTGCACAAGCGTGTCAGCGCCAAGAGGTGTTGCGACTGTCGAGGCGGCTGCCGAGAATTCGGCAACGGCCAGTGGTGTGGATCATCGACGTCAGCGGATCGATGGAAGCATACAGTCGTCTGTATCTTCGTTTCGCTCACGCCTTGAGACGGCTTGGCGTAGCTCTGGAAGTGTTTGTGTTCAGCACGCGTCTGACACGTGTGACGGGGCTCCTTAAAGTCGCCAATCCTGACCAAGCACTGTCCCATACGTATGCGTCGACGCCAGATTTCGCCGGAGGAACCCGATTGTCGGAAACGCTGACCACATTTTACCGCGACTATGCGCGCCGTGTCCTCCGGCGGGGATCCGTTTTGCTTTTAGCGACGGACGGTTTTGAGATGGGTGACGTACGTCTCTTGGAAGATGCGTTGCACCGCTTGGCGAAACTAACGCCGCGTTTACTCTGGCTTAATCCACTGACGGTCGACCCGCGCTACACGCCGACAGCCGAAGCGGCCAAAGTGCTACTCGAGTCTTCGGATGAGATGGTGAACGCGTATTGCTGGAGTGCGCTCGAACAACTGTGGACCAAGCTTTGTACGTCGCCCGTTCGCAAGCCTACTCGGCGGCAACGGACTCATGTGGGTGTACCCACGTGAGGCAGAAGTTCTTGGTCGCTCTCCTTCTCAGGGACGTCCGTCGTGAATATCGGGGATTGCGAGGTGAGTCTCATGCAGGATATCGTGGAGCACTTGAGGTCGTGTGTTCACGAGCGCAAAACGGTCGTTTTGGCGACGATAGTCGCCACGGATGGCTCGGTCTATCGGCGTGCGGGGGCTCGTTGTCTTCTTTACCCGGATGGACGAACGATTGGAATTGTCAGTGGCGGATGTGTCGAACAAGACCTGTTAGAGCACGCCGCAAGTGTCTTTGAGTCAGGGCGGCCCAAGTTGGTGGAATACGACTTTCGCGCAGACGACGGGCAGCCGTGGGGATTGGGCCTAGGCTGTAACGGAGCACTCACGCTCTGGATTCAGCGCGTTCAGCCGAGCGCTGGGGAGCCACTTGCAGAGAAGCTCTTGGACGCACTGGAAGAACGTCTGACCCGGACTGTCCCATCGCGGTGGGCGACCGTTCTCGAGTCAAGCGACGAGGCGAAGTATCCGCTCGGGACGTTGCTGGAGCTACCTCAAGAGATAGTGCCAAACGACTCTGAAACGTGCTCTCTACAGCGTGCAGAACTTGCAGGCGTGTCTGTCCTACTGTTTGTCGAGAATCTCTCTCCGCGTCCGCGACTCGTCGTCTATGGTGCTGGAGCGGATTCCGTGCCACTGCTCCACATCGGCAAATTCTTGGGTTGGCATGTGACCTTAGTGGACCATCGAGATGCGTGGTTGGACAGGGAGGCGAATTGTCTCGCGGATGAGCGCATCTTGGTTCGGCGTGATGGTTACGGAACCGTCGCTCCGCCTGCTTCGGCAGCCGCGGTCGTGATGACTCATCACTACGAATCGGACCGTCAGATACTCGGCCATCTGCTACCACTGCAGATGCTCTATATAGGGCAACTCGGACCTCGTCACCGCACGGCACGGATGCTCTCGGAATTGGTGAGTTCCGGACAGCGACTGCTGGACGATGATTTAGAGAAACTTCACGCACCGATTGGTTTGGACGTGGGGGCCGAAACACCGGAAGAAATTGCGCTCTGTGTCAGTGCGGAAATTTTGGCTCGAAGGAACCGTCGCGATGGAGGTCCTCTGCGTCATCGCTCTGGTCCTTGGAATATGTGTTCACCGATTTTGGGTAATCGCTCATGAAGGACTCAGTGCCCATCTGGGTGGTCGTTTTGGCCGCAGGGCGCTCTCTACGTATGGGCCGCACGAAGCTCACGCTTCCTCTCGAAGACGGAACACCGATGATTCGTCACGTGGTCCAGGTGGCTCTCGGTGTGACATCGGTGAGCGGGGTGGCTCTCGTCCATCGCCCAAGCCTATTGGAAGTATGGAATTCAGTGCAGGATTTATCGGTCCACTCGGTTCCGACTGGCGAGGAAGACCCATCGATGGGCTATTCCATGCAGGAAGCTGTGCGGTTTTTACAGTCCGTGCGGGCGAGCGCGGCCGTCTTCTTGGTCGGCGACGAACCAGATGTTCAATCCGATTGGATAGAGCGAGTGGTGAGCGCGCATCGACAGACGGGAGCGAAGATGGTACAAACGCAATTTCTTGGCCGTAGAGGCCATCCCGTATTGTTTCATGCCGACTTCTTTCCTGCATTGTCGGCTGTGGTCGGGGACGAGGGTGGTCGCTCGGTACTGCGGCGGTATGTTCATCTCGTGGAATATGTGCGGGTGGATGAGCAACCTCCAGTCGATTTAGACACCCCGGAAGATTATCAACGGTATTTGCTGAGGTCTACATCAAGTCAAAGACCCTAGCATGGAAGCAGAACTGGACAGCCCGGCGATGAGCGTAGCGCTCATCGCCGGGCTGTCTCTTTTTTGTTGGTCTTTGCAGACAGGATGATTGAGTTTCGGCACAAAGTCATGATGTGTTTGAACAATCGGACAATATTAAGTGATAGCTTTGCAATTTCTAAACGGACTTTTGGTGTCTCTTCATACATTTTCAACGTTCGCGAACTCTACAATGAAGGCGATACATCGGCGAGTGCCGGAGAGTTGCAGCAGAAAGGGAGTGAAGGTGCATGGGGGATGTCCTGTCCGTGGTTTTGTTCGCTGCCGTCTTTGGCATTCTTGGATGGCTTGTTCGTGTTTTCGATAAAACTTGAGCCTCGTTGTTTACCGTATGTTTTGGTTTGGGTGTGACAAACGTCGCGCTAGGTAGGTCCTCTGTGTTTCTAATCACTTTCGGGAGGTATGTCGTGTGTGGGTGTTGGTCGTCGTTTCAGCACTGCTGGTCGCCTATCTGACGTACGTCATCTTTCATCCAGAAAAATTTTAGACCATGGAACGGGGGTGAGTGTCTGTGACCATTCAAGGTTCTTTTCAGATTCTGTCCGTCATGGCCATTCTGTTGGCGCTGGCGATTCCTTTGGGAGTTTATATCTATCGAGTCTTCACCGGTCGACGGAGCTGGTTTGAGCCCGCAGTAGCGCCAGTGGAGCGAGTTCTCTATCGGTTGATTGGTGTCGACCCAACGGTCGAAATGGATTGGAAAGCGTATATCAAGTCGCTGCTGCTGTTGAACTTCGTGATGTTGCTCTTTGCATTTCTGACATTGCGTATTATGGGACATTTACCGGTCAATCCAGACCACGTCCCCTCCATGCCGTGGGCGCTAGCCTTTAACACGGCGGCGAGTTTCACCACGAATACGGACTGGCAGAACTACGCAGGTGGCTCGCAAATGACGTATTTTGGACAGATGTTTCCGATTGTATTTCTGCAGTTCACCTCTGCGGCAACTGGTCTTGTGTCCGCTATCGCCTTTTTACGCGCATTGGCGAACAGTCGCTCAAAGAATCTCGGGAATTTCTGGGTGGATATCATTTTCGCGCTGACGAGAATTATGTTGCCCATCGCCTTTGTGTCCGCGATTGTCCTGATTGCACTTGGTGTGCCGGAAACGTTTCTTGGCTCACAGACCGCGCACACGCTTCAGGGTGCTACGCAAATCATTCACCGCGGACCCGTGGCTGCCTTGGAAGCCATCAAACAACTTGGAACCAACGGTGGTGGATTTTTTAACACGAATTCGGCGCATCCGTTTGAGAATCCGAATGCGCTCAGCAATGTTATTGAAATTCTGTTGATGGGTTTAGTATCGACCGCGTTGGTGACTACGTTTGGCATGTTTTTGAAAAATCGCAAGATGGCGATTGTACTTTACGTATTCCTGACGTCGCTGCTGCTCATCGGAGCGTTCGTCGTGTATGGAAGCGAAGCAGCTGGAAATCCCATCTTGACTCATCTACTCGGCATTCGCGGACCGAACATGGAAGGCAAAGAAGTTGCCTATGGATTGCCGTTGACGAGTATGTTTGTCAGTTCAACAACCGCTTATTCTACAGGCGCGGTCGATGCTATGCATGACAGCCTGACCCCACTCGGCAGCATGGTTCCATTCGCATTCATGATGTTCAACATGGTGTTTGGTGGGAAAGGTGTCGGTATTCTCAACATTATTTTGTTCCTTATCATCACCGTCTTTCTGTCTGGCCTGATGGTCGGGAGAACACCAGAGATTTTTGGGAAGAAGATTGAAGCGAAAGAAATTAAACTGGCAACGTTTGCGCTACTCGTGCATCCGTTCGTCATTTTGGTGCCCACTGCCATCGCCCTACTCACGAAAACTGGTGTCGCGTCTATGGGTAATCCGGGCTTTCAAGGATTTTCGGAAGTTCTGTACGCATTCACATCGGGTGCGGCGAACAACGGTTCTGCCTTTGCCGGACTCAACGGGGACACCACGTTTTACAACATCGCGATTGGTCTTGTCATGATGTTTGGTCGATATGTGTCAATCATCGCGATGCTCGCCATCGCGGGGTTGTTGACGATGAAGCCTATCATTCCGGCCAGCAGTGGAACACTCCGCACCGACACGTTTTCATTTGGCTGGGTGTTCATGGCTGTCGTGTTTATCGTAGGCGCTTTGACCTTTTTCCCGGCACTTTCGCTCGGGCCCATTGCAACACAAATTCAAATGTGGTCTCTACATTTAGCGCACTAGCGAAGCGCGTAGGGCATGGATACAGAACCTCATTTCGCAAAATTGTCTCTTGAGGAGCGTTGAACATGGGAAAAACGTCGACCAAGACCTTGTCTTCCGACATCGTCAATCGGGCATTGCTTGACTCGTTTGTCAAGCTCAATCCGAAAGTGATGTTCAAAAATCCTGTCATGTTTGTCGTCGAAGTGGGGTTTGTCATCACACTTTTGCTGTCGATGGACCCGAACATCTTTGGCGGGAACTACCACACTCGACAGCAGATGTTCAACCTCGCTGTTTGCATCATTCTGTTTTTGACGCTATTGTTCGCCAACTTTGCGGAGGCTATCGCTGAAGGCCGAGGCAAAGCTCAAGCAGAGTCGCTGCGCAAAACGAAAACAGACCTAATGGCCACAAAGAAAGGCGGCAATGGCTCCTGGGACCTAGTGCCTGCCAGTACGCTTCGCCAAGGCGACGTGGTTCGCGTGCAAGCGGGTGAATTAATTCCGACGGACGGTGAAGTCATTGCGGGCCTTGGTAGCGTGGATGAGTCGGCCATTACGGGTGAGTCTGCTCCAGTCATCCGCGGTGCGGGCGGCGACTTTAGTTCCGTCACGGGCGGCACAAAGTTGCTCTCTGACGAACTACAAATTCGGGTCACAGTCAATCCGGGCGAATCGTTTCTGGACAAGATGATAGCGCTCGTCGAAGGTGCAAGTCGGCAAAAGACGCCAAATGAGCTGGCATTATCCGTGTTGTTAGCCGGATTGACGCTGATTTTCTTGATTGTCGTGGTCACGCTAGACCCGATGGCCGGGTATGCTGGACGACTGATTAACATTGCCACTCTCATCGCGCTACTCGTCTGTCTCATTCCCACAACGATTGGCGCACTGCTGTCCGCCATCGGCATTGCCGGCATGGACCGGGTCATTCGCTTCAACATTGTCGCGAAATCCGGAAAAGCAGTCGAAGCGGCAGGGGATGTCAATACACTCATCCTCGACAAAACAGGAACAATCACCATCGGCAATCGGATGGCCAGCGAATTCGTGCCAGTGGGGCAGCATTCGCAACAAGATTTAATGAAAATAGCCGTTTTATCGTCGTTGTTTGATGAAACTCCTGAAGGAAGATCTGTTCTCCAACTAGCGCATGAGAATGGACTGGACGTGAAGCGCGAGGCATATTCAGACGCGGAGAATGTTGAATTCAGCGCGGATACACGGATGAGCGGACTTAATCTGACAGACGGTACCACCTATCGGAAAGGCGCTGTGGACGCCATCAAGACGTATGTGCAGTCGCTTGCCGGGCATATTCCTTCAGACTTGGATGCGAAGACGGAGCGCATTGCAAAAGAAGGCGGTACGCCTCTGGCGGTGGTTCACGGAAATGAGATCTACGGACTACTCTACCTCAAGGATATCGTCAAACCAGGCATGCGCGAGCGGTTTGCGGAACTTCGGAAAATGGGCATCAAAACTGTCATGTGTACGGGGGACAATCCATTGACTGCCGCCACTATTGCGTTGGAAGCGGGCGTTGATGACTATATTGCGGAAGCGAAACCGGAAGACAAAATGAGACTCATCATGGAAGAGCAGCAGCAAGGCAAACTCGTGGCCATGTCTGGCGATGGAACAAACGATGCGCCTGCGCTCGCGCAAGCGGATGTCGGTCTAGCCATGAATACAGGAACCACAGCAGCCAAAGAAGCCGGCAACATGGTTGACCTCGACTCAGACCCCACTAAATTGATTGAAGTGGTGGCTATTGGTAAACAACTTCTCATCACCCGAGGCGCCATTACGACGTTTTCCATCGCGAATGACGTGGCTAAATATTTCGCCATCATTCCGGCCATCTTTGTCGCGTTCGTACCGGAATTGAAGGTCTTGAACATTATGGACCTGAGTACGCCGCAGAGCGCCATTTTGTCAGCGCTGATTTTTAACGCGGTGATCATTCCCGCGCTCATCCCGCTCGCCATGCGCGGCGTCAAGTACCGCCCAGTCACCGCGACGACCATGTTGATTAGGAATATTCTTCTTTACGGCGTGGGCGGAGTCATTGTTCCGTTCATCGGCATTAAGCTCATCGACATGCTGATTACAGCACTCGGTATGGCACACATTTAAAATGCCCTCTGTATGAGAGGATGAACAATTTAGGAGGGAATAAAGTGGCGAACGTATGGAGGTCCATTCGCTTCACCGTGATTTTGGGTATTTTACTCAGTGTCATTTATCCGCTCTTTGTCACGTTGATTGGAAATCTGGTCTTTCCCTTTCAAGCCAAGGGGAGTATGGTACGGCTCCATGGACACATTGTTGGGTCTCAGTTGATTGCCCAAAAAGTGACGAATCCAGGCCTGTTTTGGCCGCGGCCGTCTTTTGTGCACTATGCTGCCAACGGGTCGGGCGCTTCCAATTACGGACCGACCAATCCGCTGTTGGTCAAGTCGGTGGCGGCCAATCTTAAGCACGATGGTGTCTCTCCGAGCGTTCCGGTCTCCGAGATTCCACCGAGCATGGTTGAGTCGTCCGGATCCGGCCTTGACCCGGATATTACAATTACGGATGCTTTGTTGCAGATTCCCCGTATCTCCAAAGCAACCGGAATCCGTGAAGAGAGTTTAAAACAGCTCGTCGCCAAAAAGGAAACGGGTTTATACTGGGGACTGTGGGGTACCCCGATGGTCAACGTGATGGAATTAAATTTGGCCCTAGAACGTCGCTTGTCTCAATGAGCGAGAGGCAGGGCCGGAAGTCGTCAGGAAGGGGGGAGGACGGATGGAGGAATCCTATCCTTCCCACGCGTCGATGGGAGCTTTCCATGCAAGTCCGGCAAGAGCGCAAGGTCGATTGAAAATTTTTATTGGAGCAGCTCCTGGAGTTGGTAAAAGCTACACCATGTTGCGTGAGGCGAAAACCTTGCGCGAACGTGGTGTGGATGTCGTCGTTGGGTATATGGATGACCATCACCGCTCCGATACAAGAGCGCAGATGGAAGGTCTCGAAGTCATTCCGCTGGCTGAAGTGGCGTACCAAGGACGCCTCTTCGAAGAGATGAACGTCCCGGCCATCGTTGACAGACGTCCCGGCTTGGTGGTCATTGACGAACTGGCACACAGCAACGTGCCTGGTTCTGAGCGAGCCAAACGGTACGAAGATGTCGAGTATTTGCTGGCACTTGGCATCGATGTGATGACTGCTGTCAATGTTCAGCACCTCGAACATGTGCGTAAGGAAGTCGAAGATAAAATTGGCATTCGTGTCCGCGAAGTGATTCCTCAATCGTTTTTAAAGAAAGCGGCAGAGATACAGGTCATTGACGTCACACCGGAAACGCTGCGCCAACGTCTGCGCGACGGTAGCATTTATCCGCCCGACAAGGTGGAGCGGGCGCTGAGTCATTTTTTTCGGAAAACGAATCTATCCTTGCTGCGCGAGATTGCGCTTAGAGAGGTCGCAGACGATGTCGACGAACGTCTTCAAAATTCGGTCGATCGCGCTAAAATTCCTGGCCCGATTGGAGCCAAAGAGACTATCATGGTGTGTGTAAGCTATGTCGACCGCTCTTCAAAGTTACTGGAAAAGGGTGCGCGGATGGCTTGGCGAATGAATGCCGAGTTGCTCCTATTGACCATCACGGACAGCGACGGAGCTTCTGCGTCGCCCAAAGAGACGACGCGATTGCAGAAGTTCCGACAGTTGGCGGACCAGTATGAGGCAGAATTAGTCGTGGAGAAAAGAGAAGACAGGCACACAGGCGAGGTCATTCTGGCAGTAGCCGAGCGTTTGAACGTAACGCAGATTGTGATTGGCCAGCCGCGCGGGATGGCGCGCTGGCAAATATGGCGCCATAACCCAGTGCGCTTTTTGATGCAGCGTATGCGTTACGTTGACTTGCGGATTGTCGGGTGGAAGGAATAACTCGAGGAATGTCATGAGAAGGTGGGGATCGGGGATGGCGAGACGTTCCACGAACTATACGTCTGTGGCTTACAAAGCACTTCGTCCGGGACGGCTCATCATTTATGTTGGCGCGGCACCGGGTGTGGGGAAAACCTACAAGATGCTGCAAGATGCGAATGATTGGAAAATGAAAGGTATCGATGTCGTCATTGGCTGGCTCGAAACGCATGGCCGCACCGGTACGGCGGAACAAGTGCAAGACCTTGAAATCATTCCCCGGAAGGTCATTCGCACGGGGAATCGAGTCTACGAGGAATTGGATACAGAAGCCATCATGGCGCGCCAGCCTCGCATTGTTCTAATTGACGAACTAGCGCATACGAATGCGCCGGGAAGTGCTCGCGAAAAGCGCTACCAAGACATTGAATATCTGCTCTCCCATGGAATTCATGTCGTGACCACGGTCAACATTCAACACTTGGAGAGCCTTCATGACAAAGTCGAGCATATCACGGGAGTGCAGGTCCGGGAGCGTATTCCAGACTGGTTTATCGATCTCGCCAATGAGGTCAAAATGGTTGACGTAAGCCCGGAGACCTTGCAGCAGCGCCTCATCGATGGTCAAATTTACTCATCTGACAAAATTGACCAAGCTTTGAATCATTTCTTTCGCCTCTCGAATTTGTCGGCTTTGCGTGAAATTGCGCTGCTCGAGGTGGCAGACGACGTCGAGCAGCGCTTGCATGACCAGATTTCCCGGGAGAAGGGCACGGCCGAGGCGGAAACGGTAGAGAGCACACTCGTGTGCGTCAACTCTCGGCCGCATTCCGCAAAGTTGATTCGGCGAGGCTGGCGCATAGCGGATCGGCATCACTCCATTTTATACGTCCTGGTAGTGGTCAATTCCCGAGAGATGACGGAGCGGGAGAGGCAGGAGTTGAAGCGCATCGAACGACTGTGTGAACAGTTTGACGCAATTTTCATGACGCGCGAGGTTCATGAACAAGGGGTCGGTCGAACCATCGTTGAGGTTGCGGAAGAGTTGCATGTAGCTCAGTTGGTGATTGGTCAACCCATGCCTGGTCGCACCTGGTGGGAACGGCTGCGCGGCAACCCCGTGGACTATGTGCTTCAGCACGCAGAGTTCGTCGACTTGCACGTGGTGTCCAATGAGCGCGGCGCGCGGTGCCAGACATCATGATTCCCTATGTCAAAGTGGCGGTTCTGTTGGCCATCCTGACGGTTGTCCTGCACTTTACTGGGATGTCGCTCGATCCGGTCAATATGGCCATGCTCTATCTGCTTCCGGTACTGCTCAGCTCGGTGCGCTTTGGCCTTGGTCCCTCTTTGTTTGCGGCGACGATGGGCGTCGGTTTGTTTGACTTCTTTTTTGTCCCGCCTTATGACAGTTTTGCGGTAAGCGACTTGAGATTTTTGATTTCTTTTGCGGTTTTCCTGACAATCGCTATTTTAACGGCGACTCTGTCTGCGCGTCTGCGAAGCCAATTGAACCAGGCCAAACGGCAAGAGCGGTTTACGGCGGAGCTCTACGAAGTCAGCCAAGGGATGGTCGGTGCTAATGACCTAGCATCGCTCCTGACCATCCTCGCTGAACGGATGTCAGCGATTCTCGGGGCGGAGGTAGCTTTTTATTCGGTCGACAGCTCGGAGCAACTCGTGTATCAAGACAAGTTGGCGTCATCAGAGAGCGGAGCTTTAGCTGAGGACCGGCAGTCGATGTTGACCATTGCCAGGTGGGTCTATCAAAATCAGGTAGCGGTGGGTCGCGGCACTGAAACCCTGAGTGAATCGAATAAAACGTTTCTCCCACTGACGAGTCGCGGCAAAGCGTACGGGGTCATGGTCTTGGAAAGTGGCCATGAAGCGTCTATGAAAGGCGTGCAGGAGAAACGGTCGCTGGTCAATGCGATGTGCGCTTTGGCAGCGGTCGCGGTTGAAAAGATGAAACTGCAGCAAGAAGCGAAAATGGTTCACTTGACCGCCGAGTCTGAACGCATTCGAACTGCCGTCCTGGATTCTATTTCTCATGAGTTGCGCACGCCACTCGCGACCATCACCGCTGCGGTGAGTGGTCTGTTGGAGGAGGATGGCGCGTATGACGAGCGGGATCGTCAAGATTTGTTGCTCGCCATTCGCGAAGGAGCAGGGCGGATGAATCGTTTGGTTGCGAATCTCTTGAACATGGTTCGGCTGGAGAGTGGGATGTTGACGCTCAATCGGCAGTGGTGCGTCTTGGAAGACATTCTCGGAGTCGCTTTGACACGCACTCGCGAGGCGGTGCACGGACATCAGGTTGAGGTGCGGGTAGACTCGGGCTTTCCACCAGTCTACGTCGATGAGGTATTAATGGAGCAACTCTGCGTTAATTTGCTGAGCAACGCGTTGAAGTATTCGCCCTCTGGAACTAAGGTCTCCGTGGATGCTGAATGGATGGGACAAACTGCACGCATGTCTATATCGGATGAGGGACCAGGTGTGGTTGAGAGCGACTTGCAGCACATCTTCACCAAGTTCTATCGCGCCCTTCCGACTCGACATATTCCCGGCACAGGTCTAGGTCTAGCCATCTGCAAAGGCATTATTGAGGCGCACGGGGGAGCTGTTTATGCGGTCAATCGCCAGCCGCGCGGTCTCACTATCTGCGTGGAATGGCCCATTCCGGAGACCGTGGCGCTGGAAGGAGAACAGATATGCAGTCTGTGATGGAAGGGCGTCGGCGCATTCTCGTCATTGACGACGAACTAGCCATTCGTCGCTTGTTGCGCGTCATCCTGGCAGCGCACGGATATGAGTTGTTGGAGGCGAGTACCGGGAGCGAAGGGTTGATGTTGGCATCATCCGCCAATCCGGAGCTGATTTTGTTGGATCTCGGTCTTCCTGACACAGATGGTCTCGAACTGTTGGAGAGATTGCGTGAGTTTTTGGCTACACCGATTGTCGTCCTGAGCGTCAAGGAGCATGAGGCGGTGAAAATCCGGTCTCTGGACTTGGGAGCAGACGACTACGTCACGAAGCCGTTCAGTTCCGGTGAATTGATGGCCAGGATACGGGTAGCACTTCGGCATCGGCAGCCACTTCCAGACGCGGATAACCCATGCCTTCAATTTGGGCGCCTCATGGTCAATCTTGCGCTTCGCACAGTCGAGGTCAATGGGCAGCCGATTCACTTGACGCCACTTGAGTATGACCTCTTGCGGACACTCGTGCTTCACGCTGGACGAGTATTGACGCATCGCCAATTGATTCAAGCGGTATGGGGGAGTTCCTATTCTCAGACAGACGGGCAATACCTTCGTGTACACATTGCAAATTTGCGCAAAAAGATTGAAGAAGACGTGACTCGACCGACTTTGTTGATGACCGAACCAGGCATCGGTTATCGATTTGCAGCGCTCGACGAGTTGCCAAGTAAAGATTTTTCTTGAAAAGTATCGCCACTACTGAACCGATGACTAATGTGATGAAAAAACTTAACGTCAAAGGTCGTTCGCAAGCGGTGGTGGAACTGGTGCGCTTGGGAGAATTGGCGATATGACGACAGGACCCCTACACACGCCTGCGTAGGGGTAGTTTGCTTCTCAGCTGCTGCGGATAAACGGCCTGTCGTCGACGGTCATCAGCCAGCCTTGACACGTGAGGAATGTTTCATTGACCCGTGTCGACTCGGGTGATACAATTTCGTCATTCTTCGAAGGACAGTTGGGGTGCGAAATCCGTGGATGTTTCATTTTCTGAGAATGTGGTGGACATTGAACTACGACTGCGCCAAATTTCCAGTATTGTTCGGCGTAGGGGTCGAATTATTCTTGAAAATTACGGAATTACGCCTCCTCAGTTTGATGCACTGGTCATTCTCAATCGCGATGGCGACTTGACGATTGGAGATTTGAGTAATCGCCTTTTTTTGGCATACAGTACGACGACCGACTTAGTGGACCGGTTGGAACGCGCTCATTTTGTCGCACGACAGCGTGATACGGGAGACCGCCGCGTGGTGCGCGTGCAACTGTTGACGTATGGTGCGGATTTGATTGAAAGAGTGTTAGATGCTCGCCGTGCCTATTTAGCGTCTGTTTTGGAGACAGTTTCTTCTGAAGAAAAGTCACGAATATCCCAAGTGTTAGAGTTACTTAATGCGAAAATGGCGGACTAGAGTTTTTCTGGTCGATAGGGAGAGATACATACGGTGTCTTCAGACGCGCCGATTGGAGTGTTTGATTCGGGAATTGGCGGTCTGACCGTCGTCGGAGAAATGATTCGGCTTATGCCTTTTGAGAATATGGTCTATGTAGGAGACCACGCTAGATGTCCCTACGGAGACAAGGACGCATCTCAAGTGCGTCAGTATGCTCGCGAGATTTGCGATTTTTTTATGTCTCTGCACGTCAAGTTGATGGTCGTCGCCTGTAATACTGCGACGGCCGTAGCATTGGACGATTTGCGTGCACGTTATGACGTTCCCGTCCTCGGAGTGGTGGTACCGGGAGCGGAGGCTGCGGTTCAATCGACTCACAATCGCAAAATCGGCGTGATTGCAACCCAATTGACCACAGAGAGCGGCGTTTACAAAGACGCGATTCACGAGCGCATGAAGGATGCCACCATAATTGGACAAGCCTGTCCCACGTTTGTGCCGATGGTCGAACGGGGAGAGTGGAGCGGTCCGTCGGTCGAAGCGGAAGTGCGGCGGTCTCTCGAGCCGCTCCTCACACACGGCTTAGATACACTGATTCTCGGTTGCACTCACTATCCAATGTTAGAATCCGTCATCCGCAGCCAGATTCCCAATTCAATGAAGATAGTGTCTTCTGCGACGGCGATGGCCGAGTCCGTGCATCGGTTCCTGACATCGGCTGGCCTGCTTCGAGACTGTCCGCAGGTAGGTGGGGTTCAGCACGACTTTTACACCACGGGAAATCCAGCGTCTATGAGCCACGCTCTCGAAACGTGGTTGTCGCGCCGGCCTGAAGAAGCACGTGTCATCACTTTAAGAACAGTACAGGATGGTCTGACAACTTTGGGGACGGAGGTTGAAACGTCTCATGATGGAAGTGTGTATTGCGTCTCAAAATCGCCACAAAGTCCGAGAGTTTGAAGAGATGCTCCACGGACAGTTGCTCGTGCGGTCCCTTCCGGATGGTTTGCCGGAGGCTCCTGAGGATGGGACGACGTTTGCCGAAAATGCTTTACAAAAAGCGCGGTTCTATGCGGCACTCGTGCAGATGCCAGTGTTGGCGGACGATTCTGGGCTGTGTGTCGCGAGTCTCCATGGAGAACCGGGCGTGCTGTCTGCGCGCTATGCTGGTGTACACGGCGACGATGAGGCCAACAACGCCAAATTGTTGCGTAGGCTGGCAGAGCATGCGGAGGACCGCTCCGCCGAATTTGTTTGTGCACTTGCGCTCGTCTCCGCAGCAGGTCAGACACTGTGTTCGGCCATCGGAACGATGTCTGGTGAGATTGCCCTTGAGCCTCGCGGCGCGCATGGCTTTGGGTACGATCCGCTGTTTATTCTCCCTCATCTTGGAAGGACATTTGCGGAACTGTCGCCGCCAGAAAAGCAAGCACATTCACATCGCAAAGCTGCTTTAGATGCTCTCCTCGCCAAGTTACCGGTTCTCGATTGGGGTGACATGGAGTGAAGTAGCGGCAGCTTTTCAGGGAACTTTGCAGCCTTCCTCTGCCCCTTGCAATTCAACCGTCGATTTCTTACACTGATATGTAGCCAAATCGGCGCACCGTCATGTCTCAGTAGCTCAGCAGGATAGAGCAACAGCCTTCTAAGCTGTGGGTCGGGGGTTCGAATCCCTCCTGAGACGCCACAATCCAAAATATGATGCAGCCTTGTCGAAACGGCCATCCAATCGGGTGGCCGTTTCGACAAGGCTCTGTGGGTATAGTGCTATAGTGCGCCCGGACATGTAAAGAGGGGTTGGTGACGACGAGCACATTCTCCAAGGTGTGCATATCCTATCCAACGATGAGTCATGCGGAGTACGGGTATGTTTGACGTCCTTCTAGGATTTCGATGCTCTGGAACATATCGAATCGTCCATCTGTCCTGTTGCGGTTGCCTTGTTTGCAATATGCGTGGTAGAATGGCATCCGTATCTTGTTGAGAATAATCGGGACGGGTTCTATTGGTTCGTCCAATTCGGATTGCATTGGGCTGTAGGGAGGATATATGGAATGACAGCGAAGTGGGAAAAAACCGGCAATAACGTAGGCGTCCTGGAAGTGGAACTGCCTAGTGAGGATTTTGGCTCGGCTTTGGACGAAGCATTTAAATCTGTGGTGAAGCGCGTCAATGTTCCTGGATTTCGTAAGGGAAAGGTTCCGCGCAAAGTTTTTGAGTCAAAGTTCGGGGTAGAGTCTCTGTATCAGGAAGCCGTAGACTATCTCTTGCCGCGGGCCTATGACGCTGCCATTCGGGAGACAGGCATTGAACCGGTCGACCGTCCTTCCGTCGATTTGCTACAAGCCGAGCGCGGAAAAGCGTTTCATTTTAAGGCGCAGGTCACGGTGAAACCTGAAGTGAAGCTTGGCCAGTATAAAGGTTTAGAGATTGAAGACAAAAAGTTCGAAGTCACGGATGAGTCTCTCGAAGAGGAACTGGACCGCATTCGCTTGAGTCACGCTCAAATCGAGGTCGTGGAAGACGGGACCGTAGAACAGGGAGACACCGTCAGCATTGATTTTGAAGGAATGGTCAATGGTGAGCCGTTTGAAGGTGGAGAGGCGGAAAACTTCGAACTGGAAATTGGCTCAGGAATGTTCATCGCTGGTTTTGAAGACCAACTGATTGGCATGGCGCCTATGGAAACACGGAAAGTCAATGTGACTTTTCCGGAGGAATATCATGTCAAGTCTTTGAGTGGACAGCCAGCGGAGTTTACCGTCGTATTGCACGACATCAAACGAAAAGTGATGCGCGAGTTGGATGACGAGTTTGTTCAGGAAATCAGTGACTTTCAGACCGTCGAGGAATTCAAAGCGGATGTCAGCAAGTCTTTGGAACAGCGTCTCGAAGCGGAGCATCGTCGATACTTGGAAGACGCTTGTGTCGCTTTGGCAGTCGCCAATTCAGAGATTGACTTGCCGCGTGTCATGATTGAGCATGAAATCGACGTACAGGTGGATAACTTTGCGCGTCAGTTGCAATATCAACAAATCCCGCTCGATGCTTACTTGGAGTTTACGGGTACGACGATGGAAGAGTTGAGGTCGCAGTTTGAAGCCGGAGCGGAAGAGCGCGTTCGGACGGAACTTGTGATAGAGGCGATTGCCAAAGCGGAGAACTTGAATCCGACCGAAGAAGACATAACGGCAGAAGTGGAGAGAATTGCAAATCAGGCTCAAATGGAAACAGACCGTGCTATGCAGCTCTTGATGATGCGTGACCCCGGTCTCCGCCAAATGATGCTCGAAATGCGCAATAGTAAAACGGCTGAGTTCCTCGTTGCAAATAGCATCATTGCTTGATTTCAGGTACAATGTTCTCGTGAGAATGAAGCGTCGCTTCTCCGATAGATGGACACAAGACAAGGCACGGCATCGTGCCTTGTCTTGTCACAGCCGACTTCGTGGGCGCGCAAAGGAGGTTTTCGGTGCATGAGCTTGACACCGATTGTCATCGAGCAAACCAGTCGGGGCGAACGGTCGTACGACATATATTCGCGACTGTTGCGGGACCGTATCATTCTGTTAGGCACGCCCATTGACGACTATGTTGCGAATTCTATTGTCGCGCAGTTGTTGTTTCTTGCTGCAGACGACCCAGAGCGAGACATACAGCTATACATCAACAGCCCGGGTGGTTCCGTGACGGCTGGCATGGCCATCTTTGACACCATGCAGCACATTAAGCCGGCAGTGTCCACGATGTGCGTTGGGATGGCGGCCAGTATGGGTGCATTTTTACTTGCTGCCGGGGAAAAAGGAAAGCGCTTTGCCTTGCCGAATTCGGAAATTATGATTCACCAGCCGCTTGGCGGCGTACAAGGACAGGCGTCCGACATTAAAATTCACGCTGATTGGATTTTGAAGACGAAAGACAAACTAAATACCATCTTGTCCGAACGCACAGGCCAGCCTTTGGCAAAAGTCGAACAGGACACAGACCGAGATAACTTTCTTTCTGCGGAAGAAGCCAAGGAATATGGGTTGATTGACGACGTGATTCAATACGGGGCCAAGTGACGTTGTGGCAGGGAAGATTCCCAGAGGCGCGACTGTAGGGGAGGGAATGCGTCGTGTTTAAATTTAACGAGGAAAAGGGTCAGTTAAAGTGCTCTTTTTGTGGGAAGACGCAAGAGCAAGTTCGTAAGTTGGTTGCAGGGCCGGGCGTGTATATCTGCGATGAATGCATTGAGCTGTGCAATGAAATTGTTGAAGAGCAGCTTGGCGAAGACGATGAATTTGAACTCAAAGATGTGCCAAAGCCGACGGAAATCAAGGCCATTCTAGACCAGTATGTGATTGGTCAAGAGACGGCCAAGCGCTCTCTGTCGGTGGCTGTATATAATCACTACAAGCGCATCAACATGGGAACTGGCAAGGGGGATGACGTCGAACTCTCTAAGTCCAACATCATGTTGCTGGGTCCAACTGGTAGCGGCAAGACGCTTTTGGCGCAGACTTTAGCGAGAATTCTGAATGTGCCTTTTGCCATTGCCGATGCTACGTCTTTGACAGAAGCTGGGTATGTCGGCGAAGATGTCGAGAATATTTTGCTAAAGCTGATTCAAGCGGCAGACTACGATGTAGAGAAGGCGGAGAGAGGCATTATCTACATCGATGAGATTGATAAAATCGCCAGAAAGTCGGAAAATCCATCAATCACCAGGGATGTTTCTGGAGAAGGGGTTCAGCAAGCCCTTTTAAAAATACTCGAGGGAACCGTGGCGAGTGTTCCACCGCAGGGAGGGCGAAAACATCCTCATCAGGAATTCATCCAGATTGACACGACGAATATTTTGTTCGTGTGTGGCGGTGCTTTTGATGGGATTGAACCCATCATCAAGCGGCGCTTGGGTCGCAAGGTGATTGGTTTTGGAGCAGCGGCTACGGCTGCTGGACCAGTTGACAACGGAGATTTGATGACGAGGGTCTTACCAGAGGACCTATTGAAGTTTGGCTTGATTCCCGAGTTTGTAGGCCGATTGCCGGTGGTTACCACATTGGAAGCACTGGATGAAACGGCTTTGAAGCGTATTTTGACAGAACCAAAGAACGCGTTGGTTCGTCAGTTCCAAAAGTTACTTGACTTGGATGGAGTCACTCTTGAATTTCAGGAAGATGCACTCAGTGTCATCGCCAAAGAGGCTATTAAGCGAGGCACTGGCGCCAGAGGGTTGCGGGCGATTATTGAATCCATCATGCTTGATGTGATGTACGAACTGCCCTCTCGGGAGGATGTACAACGTTGTATCATTACTCGAGAAGCTGCGACCCACGAGGAGTTGCCCATTTTGATGGGCAAGGACGGGAAATCCATGAAAGTGTTTCGCAAATCTGAAGAGACTGCATAATTCCCGCGGGCATGGTTTGGGCATTACCTGTTGAGGATTTGTCATGAGCGCACTTCGAGAAGAGATTCTCGGGTGCGCTTTTGTTTACGTCCTGTCCGAGTCGGCAATACTGCTTCTAATGTCCATTGGTGCCATATGGGAGGGAGCAGAGATGAATCTTAGTATACTGGCCGTGATTCAGGTGTTTTTCGCCATCATCATCGGTCTCTATTTTTGGAATCTATTAAAGACACAGAACCAAAACCGACACGCCATTGAACGTGAGTCGAAAAAGGAGTTAGAGCGGCTCCATCGTCTGCGGAGTATTTCGCTATCCGAACCCCTGTCGGAGCGCACAAGGCCGAGTTCCATGGCTGATATTGTTGGACAGGAGGAAGGTCTGCGCGCGCTTCGAGCCGCACTCTGCGGTCCAAACCCGCAGCATGTACTGATTTACGGACCCCCGGGGGTCGGGAAAACCGCAGCGGCCAGAGTCATTTTAGCGGAAGCGAGAAAGTCCGTGTCCTCTCCTTTCGCGGAGGACGCGAAGTTCATCGAGTTGGACGCTACAACGGCACGGTTTGATGAGCGAGGTATTGCCGATCCACTCATCGGATCGGTCCATGACCCAATCTATCAAGGAGCGGGTGCCATGGGTGTCGCGGGCATTCCTCAACCGAAGCCGGGGGCAGTCACGAAAGCACATGGCGGAGTCTTGTTTATCGATGAAATCGGCGAATTGCATCCGATTCAAATGAACAAATTGCTGAAAGTTTTAGAAGACCGAAAAGTTTTTTTGGAGAGTGCTTATTACAGCAGCGAAGACCATGCCATTCCGGGTCACATTCACGACATTTTTCAAAATGGCTTACCTGCCGACTTTCGGCTGGTGGGTGCGACAACTCGCTCTCCGGAAGAAATTCCACCAGCGATTCGATCTCGCTGCATGGAAGTGTTTTTCCGTTCCTTGAGTCGTCAGGAAATTGAATCCGTGGCGCGTGGCGCGTTCGCAAAATTGAACATGGAGGTGGACAAAGCTGTCATCTCGGAAGTTGCCAATTATGCCACGAACGGTCGCGATGCTGTCAACATTGTACAAATTGCAGGTGGCATTGCATTAACAGAAGGACGAGAGACCGTTCGCTTGGAAGATATCCAATGGGTCATTCGATTTACACACATCTCGCCGAGACCGGAGAGACAAATTTCCGACCTTCCGCAGGTTGGTGTGGTTAATGGGTTGGCGGTCTACGGTCCGTCTTCCGGTCTTTTGTTAGAGGTCGAAGTGGTGGCTGAGCGAGCGGTTGCCGGGCATGGGCGAGTTACCATTGGCGGATTGGTGGAGGAAGAAACCATCAACGGACGGGACCGAAGCATGCGCCGCAAGTCCATGGCGAAAGGGTCGCTTGACAATGTTTTAACCGCATTGCACCGCCTCGGCGGCATCCATCCGTTTGCGTATGACTTGCACATTAATTTTCCGGGTGGAATTCCGGTCGACGGCCCGAGTGCTGGAGTCACCATGGCAGTTGGTGTCTTTTCCGCCATTACGGGCAGGCCTGTGTTGAATACGGTGGCCATGACTGGGGAACTCTCCATCCGTGGACTCGTTCGGCCGGTCGGCGGAGTACCGGCAAAAATAGAGGCTGCTCGGGACGCGGGCGCAACGACTGTACTGATTCCGAGGGAGAACTGGCAAGAGACCTTTCGCGACATTCCAGGAGTGAAAGTCGTGCCTGTGGAAAAACTGGTGGACGTACTGCGACTGAGTGTCGTCGGTAGCGGTGAACAGCTTCCGGGAGACATAGCGGCCATTCCCGTAGCAGAACCTTCCTCTTGGACTGCCTCAGTGTAATTGTACGCACACGGGAGACTCCGGGTCAGCACTGCGGTCGAATAGGTTCGTGGTTGTGGGGTGAAGGACCGGACAAGTTGGACTTGTCATGCCGAATCTGTACAATGGAGTGGTAAGGAAGCAGACATCTGGGAGAGAAGTTCATTCGGGGGTGGAACAGCATGGCAACAGACACACCCAAAGAGGCAAATACTTATCCACTCTTGCCTTTGAGAGGCCTGTTGGTTTTTCCGTCCATGGTCCTTCATTTTGACGTGGGGCGCGAAAAGTCGATACGGGCATTAGAGCGAGCAGTGGTTGCAAATAATCTGATTGTCCTGTCCTCACAAGAAGACGGTCAGGTGGATGACCCTTCTGTGGACGATTTGTATGAGGTTGGGACACTGGCCAAAGTCAAGCAGATGATGAAGTTGCCTAACAGCACCATTCGCGTCTTGGTCGAGGGTGTGGCGCGTGTGCGTATTGTCGAATACACACGCATCGAGGATTGGTTTGAGGTCGAGGTGGACATGCCGGAGCAACCGGTAAGTGACCATAACGACCCTCACGTTCAGGCGCTTATTCGCTCAGTTTTGCAACAATTTGAGCAGTATTCCAAGCTCTCCAAAAAGGTCGATCAAGAGACGTATGCGAGCGTGGTGGATATTGATAACCCAGACCGATTTGCGGATGCGGTAGCGGCGCATCTTCCTCTCAAGGTACGCGAGAAGCAAGATTTGCTCGAAGAGTTTGAAGTGGTTCCACGCTTGGAGCGGCTCCTTCAAATTCTTTCAGATGAACGCGAAATTTTAGAGTTGGAGCGAAATATTCACCAAAGAGTCCGAAAGCAGATGGAACGCACTCAAAAAGAGTACTATTTGCGAGAACAAATGAAAGCTATTCAACGGGAATTGGGTGAGCGGGAAGGACGCAGCGGCGAGGTCGAAGAGTTGCGCGAGGAGATGGCGGGTAAACCCCTTCCCGAGTCGGTGAGAGAGCGTCTTGAGCGCGAACTGGAGCGCCTGGAAAGAATCCCGCAAGCGTCGGCAGAGGGCACGGTTGCCCGCACGTACATTGAATGGCTCTTGGCGCTTCCATGGCTGGAACAGGCGAAGACGCGCCTTGATTTGCGCCGTGCCGAGCGTATTTTGAACGATGAGCATTATGGCCTCGAGAAAGTCAAGGAGAGAATTCTCGAATTTTTGGCTGTGCAAAAATTGGCGAATCGGGTCACGGGACCCATCATTTGTCTCGCAGGACCTCCAGGCGTAGGCAAAACGTCGCTCGCTCGGTCCATCGCCACCTCGCTGGGACGGCCGTTTGTGCGCGCTTCCCTTGGCGGTGTGCGAGACGAGGCAGAGATTCGCGGCCATCGTCGCACATACATCGGGGCTCTTCCTGGCCGCGTCTTGCAAGGATTAAAGACAGCCGGGGTGCGCAATCCAGTGTTTCTCTTGGACGAAATCGATAAAATGGCGAGTGACTTTCGCGGAGATCCTGGTTCTGCGCTGCTCGAGGTGCTCGACCCGGAGCAGAATGCCACGTTCTCGGACCACTATATCGAGATTCCGTTTGACTTGTCGAATGTTCTCTTTATCACGACGGCGAACAACATCTATGAAATCCCAGCACCACTTCGCGACCGAATGGAAGTCATTCAGCTGAGCGGATACACAGAGCTAGAGAAGTTGAACATCGCCAAGCGTCATTTGTTGCCGCGGCAGAAAGAGAAACATGCGTTGAAGCGGGATCAACTAAAAATCCCAGACTCCGTTATCCTCGAGTTGATTCGCTACTACACGCGTGAGGCTGGAGTGCGGCAGTTGGAGCGTCTGTTGGCGAGCGTATGCCGGAAAGTTGCGCGCAAAATTGCCACGGATGAACAAACTAAAATGAACATCACCGCGGCTCTCTTGAAAGAGTTTCTGGGTCCCCATATCTTCCATTTTGGGGAGATTGATCTCGTCGATGAAGCGGGAGTCGTCAACGGACTGGCTTGGACGGAAGCTGGTGGTGACTTGCTCAATGTGGAAGTATCAGCGGTGCCGGGCAATGGGAAAATGGTAATTACGGGACAACTTGGCGAAGTCATGAAGGAGAGCGCGCAAACGGCGTTATCGTACGTGCGTTCGCGAGTGCACGATTTGGGTATTCCACCAGATTTTTATGAACGCGTGGACTTGCATGTTCACGTCCCGGAAGGTGCCATACCGAAGGATGGGCCGTCCGCTGGTATCACGATGGCAACGGCCATCGCTTCAGCGCTGACCGGGCGCAAAGTTCGACACGACGTCGCAATGACCGGAGAAATCACGCTTCGAGGTCGAGTTTTAGCCATCGGAGGATTGCGGGAAAAGGCGATGGCGGCTCATCGAGCGAACATTCGCATGCTGATTCATCCGGAGGCCAACGTGAAAGATTTGCGTGACATTCCGGATGTTGTCAAAGAGGACATCGAGTTTCGCGCCGTGAAGCATATGGATGATGTTCTTGAGCTAGCGTTGGTAGATGGCCCACCGTTTGGCGTCAATGAGACCCTCTTTGCTTCGCCGGACATGCCCGGTCTGTTGCATGATAGCTCGTATCAAGGTGGAGGAGCTCATCAATGATAGTCAAGCAGGTGTCGTTTGAACTTGGTGCTGTGCGCCCATCCCAGTGGCCCAGGGATGGGCTTCCTGAGTTTGCCTTCATCGGCCGTAGCAACGTAGGCAAGTCCTCGCTACTCAATCGTTTATTGCAGAGAAAGTCGATTGCTAGAGTTTCTCAACATCCTGGTAAGACGCAACAAATTAATTTTTATCGAATTAATGATGCGTTTCGATTTGCAGACCTACCGGGATATGGGTATGCGACCGTCTCCAAACTTCAGCGGGCGGCTTTTCAGCGCTGGATTAAAGGGTATATTGAACTGCGCGAGCCGTTGGCGAGAGTTCTTCACTTAGTGGACATTCGGCACGAGCCATCGAAGGAGGATGTACAGTATCATCAACTTCTGCAGGAGGTCGGTTGCCCGATGCTCGTCATAGCCACGAAGCAGGACAAGATATCGAAGTCCGCGATTCAACCGTCCATTCAGCGGATTGCATCTTGTCTTCAAACGGGTGTGACAATCGTACCTGTCTCTGCTACCAATGCTCAAAATATAGATTCTGTGTGGAGTGTCTTGGATGCAGATATTCTCTCCTTCTCTTCGGATGCGAGCGATTGACACGGTACCGACACAACTGAGATAGCTCGACCAGCCTTGTTTTTGTTATACTTTGACTTGGAGAAGCTGGAATTGTATTTTTGGGGGTGCCTGCACCATGCAGATCATCGTCATCGGCGCAAATCATACGACGGCTTCCGTCGATGTTCGGGAGAAGCTGAGCTACCGTGAGGATGAAGCACGGGAAGCATTGCGTAAATTTAAGGACTCCCGTTCGATGTTTGAGACGATTTTGGTCTCTACGTGCAATCGTACGGAAGTGTATACGTTGACCACGTCCCGCAAAGCAGCGGTCGATTATATTTGTCATGTCTTTGCGTCACGAGCGGGTTTGTCCGTGTCCGAGATGCAGACGCATCTCTATGTACATGAAGGTCAGGCTGCAGCCCGCCACGCGATGAAAGTAGCAGCTGGACTGGACTCCATCGTGGTTGGAGAGACGCAAATTCTCGGTCAAATGAAACAAGCATTTGCACTTGCGCAGGAATGCGGTACGGTTGGTTCCATGTTGCAAAAGCTGTTTCAGCAAGTGGTGGAAGTTGGAAAGCGTGTGCATACGGAGACGTCCATCAGCAAGACACCCGTATCTGTGGCTTACGCCGCTGTTCAACTGGCGAAAAAAATATACGGGTCAAGCAAGGCTCGTTCTGCCTTGGTTCTCGGCGCGGGGAGTATGGCGAAATTGGCCGCTGAACATTTGGCCAGTCAGTTTGAGGGTCCATTGTGGATAGCGAACCGCACGTTCGGTCGAGCGGTTGAGTTGGCAGAGGCGGTCGGAGGCAAAGCAATTCCGTGGGAAGATGTTGAAACCATTTTGTCGAAAGTGGACATTGTCTTGACTGCAACGGGTGCCAAAGACCCGGTGTTGTCCTTGGCCCAAGTTCAGAGAGCGCAAAAGCAGCGCCGGGGTCAGCCTCAATTTATTGTCGACATTGGTTTGCCGCGCAATGTCGAGATGTCCGTTTCGCAAGTCAAAGATGTCTTCTTGTTTGATGTCGATGACCTGCGTGGGGTCATTCAGGCAAATTTTGAAGAGCGCGCACGTGAAGCCGTTGTGGCGAGCGAGTTGATTGAACAGAGTCTCACCTCGTTTGAAAACTGGGTGACGTCGCTCAGGATGGTACCCGTTATTTCGGCGGTGCGAGCTAAAGGGGCTAACATCCAGCGCGATGTGATGCACAGCTTGGAAAATAAATTGCCGGATTTGAATGATAGGGAAAAGAAGTTGATAGCCAAGCACATGATGAGTATTGTCAACCAGCTCTTGAAAGACCCGATTGAACAAATGAAAGAAATGGGAACCATGAAAAAACCATCGATTTCTCCCGAGGGCATGGCGAGTCTCTTCGGGGTGGAGGCAGAGTTGTCTGCAGTGGACACGTTTTCTGATGTCCTGCCGACCCATTCTATGCTGGAAGATTTTTTGTCCATGTGGCGTGGTGGCGAGAGTGCACCATCGACTCCCGCTGAAGAATTGGTAGCGGTTGCTGGTATGGGGTCGGTTCGCACTCGCCGCGAATGCTGACCGGTAATCGCCTTCTATTAGACTTTACCATTTTCATCTACGCAAGTAGTTTGACGCTCTTCTTTTGGGATACGGTAGCTCCAAAACGCGGAATGAACCGAGCTGCACTACTCCTTTTATTCCTAGTCTTTAGCGGTGAGACCGCGTTCCTCCTGAAGCGGCTGTTTGCGTTCCACGCGGCTCCACTCTACACGCGATTTGACACGTTGCTGCTCGTCTCTTGGCTTGTGCTTCTGGTAACGTTGGTGGTCGACGCGTTTTTTCGTGTCGGCCTGCTTGTCTTCTTCGCCAACGTCATCGCGTTTGGATTCGTTGTGTTCGACAGCTTTGCCCCGCTCGAGGTGGGCGAGACGGTACATGAACAGGCGGATTTACTGCTCTTGCACGTGGGTTTCGCTGTTCTGGGATATGTTTGCTTCACGTTAGCTTTCGCGTTTGCAGGTATGTACCTTCTGCAGAATATGCTACTGTTGCAGAAGAGGTGGAACCGTTGGTACCTTGGGTTACCGAGTCTGGCCGACTTGGAGCGGTTTAGCCACCGCAGTACGCTGATTGGCTTTCCGCTGTTGATGGTGTCGATGGTGCTCGGTTTTGTTTGGGGTCGACTGGTTTATCATCATTGGATTTGGCTTGACGTCAAGCCCATCCTCACCTTTTTGAACTGGGTATGCTATGGCGTGTACTTGTGGCTGTATCACTCATCGTCCTGGTCGCGTTCAAACCTCATGAAGTGGAACGTCGCGTGCTTCGTATTTTTGTTGGTCAATTTTTTTGTCGGTAGCGATTTCAGTACATATCATCCATGGACATCCACAGGTATTTTGGGTTGATGGGTGGAGGGGAGCGGTGGCAAGATGACAACGGTCCGAGTAGCTTCGCGGAAAAGCGAGTTGGCGATGACTCAGACAAAGAGCATGATTGCAGCCATGCAAAAGATTCGACCCGACTTTCTGTTTGAAATTGTGCCCGTGGTAACTCGAGGTGATGAAATTGTCCATGTACCCCTTTCTGAGGTCGGCGGCAAAGGACTCTTTGTCTCTGAAATTGAGCAGCTTTTGTTGAAGGGTCATGCAGATCTTGCTGTCCACAGCATGAAAGATGTCCCAGCAGAGCTCGCTGAGGGTTTGACGATTGGCTGTGTGCCCGTGCGGGAAGACCCTCGCGATGCTCTGTTGACCCGACATGGCGAGCAGCTTCGTGATTTGCCAATGGGAGGAGTCGTCGGCACGTCCTCGTTGCGCCGGGCCGCCCAAATTCATCACTTGCGGCCTGATTTGGTCATTCAGCCTCTGCGCGGCAATATTGACACGCGCGTCAAACGGTTGCAGCAGGGCGACTTTGACGCCATCGTGTTAGCATCCGCCGGGTTATCGCGGATGGGCTGGAGCCATCTGATATCGGAGCGGATCGACCCACACGATATTCTCCCCGCGATTGGCCAAGGGGCACTTGCTATCGAGTGCGTCGACGAGGAAGGCGAGGTTCGCGCGATGCTCCGCGAATTAACTCACGAGCCTACCCTTCAGTGCGTTCAAGCGGAGAGAACGCTGTTGAAGTTGCTTGGCGGGAGCTGCCAAGTGCCGATTGCGGGACACGCAGAGCAGGTGGATGCGTGTATTCGCCTGACGGGATTGGTTGCGACGACGGACGGAAAGACCGTCTGTAAGGCGACCTCCGTTGGCGGGGCGTCGGCAGAGCTCGGTCAAGCCGTTGCGCGGCAGTTACAAGAACAAGGGGCCAGTGACATTTTGGCGGCTTATGTCTGACATGTTTCGACTTGATACGCGCACTGCGGCAAAATCGAGTGTACCGCGCGTGGTGGTGACAAGGTCGCAGCCTGGCGCAGAAGCGTTGGCCGAAGAGCTCGCGGCGCACGGCATGGACGTACTGACGTCGCCACTCTTGGCCCCCCATTACGAAGCAGACCCACAGATATTGGACTATGCGCTTCATGCATATGTCGGCATTTTGGCTACGTCGGCGAATGGTCTGTTTGGCCTCCATCGTGCGTGTGGAGACGAGGCACAAGATGTCCAACCACGTTGCTACTGTGTAGGCGAGGGCACCCAGCGGGTGGCTGAGTCACTCGGATGGCCTGCCTTCCATCCGCCGTCGGTGCATGATGGTCACAGTTTGGCTCGCTGGATTGATGCTGAGCCGTCCATCGCGAAAGGGCCGTGGCTGTATCCATGCGGAGCGGAGACGCTCGACGTAGTCCCAAACTATCTTCGGCAGCGGGGCCATGAGGTCACTTCCTGGAAGGTTTATTCCATGCGTCGCCTACCACTGTCCATAGATGATTGGCAATCTTTCTTGGTTCATCCGGCGTTGGTCCTGTTTTACAGTCCTTCGGCGGTGCGTGCGTGCCGGGAGCAATTGCAGAGTATTCCGGGGCTAAGACGTCGCGTACAAGAAGTGGCAGGCGTTGTTGCTATTGGAAATACCACGAGTGAAGCATGTCGGCAAGACGACTGGACAGTCGTCGCAAAAGCTGAGAAGCCAACGACGGATGCGGTCGTCGCAGCGATTCGGTCCGCATGGCCAGAATGGCTTAGTGCCTCATCTCAATAGATTAATAAAACGGAAGCTATGGGAGGAATCTACATGAATACATTTCGAAGAAATCGCCGGTTGCGGCGCACTGAGAAGCTTCGGCAGTTGACGAGAGAGTCTGTGGTTCACGTTGAGGATTTTATTTATCCAATGTTTGTTCAAGAAAATCTCCACGGAAAAGAAGAAATCGCAGCCATGCCCGGGCAATATCATTACGGATTAGACGAGTTTCGCCGCACGGTCGTAGACATTGCAGAACTCGGCATCCCGGGCATTTTGCTGTTCGGATTGCCGAGCGAAAAAGACGAGCAGAGCTCTGGAGCCTACGCTGAGCGTGGTATTGTGCAGGAGGCTATCCGCGTCGCCAAGGCGGAAGCTCCGGACTTGGTGGTGATGACGGACGTGTGTCTGTGCCAGTACAACCCCGCAGGTCATTGTGGGTTGGTTCGGGGGAGCGAGATCGTCAATGATGAAAGTTTGAAGCTGATTGCCGCAACAGCCCTCTCGCATGCGGTTGCAGGCGCAGATGTGGTAGCGCCATCGGACATGATGGACGGTCGCGTATCGGCTATTCGCGAGACGCTGGATGAGGCGGGGTTTGCGAACACGGCGATTTTGTCGTACGCGGTCAAATATGCGTCTGCATTTTACGGGCCATTTCGTGAAGCGGCGCATTCTACACCGCAGTTTGGTGACCGCAAAACGTATCAGATGGATCCCGCCAATGTTCGCGAAGCCTTGCGTGAGGCGGCGGATGATGAGCAAGAAGGGGCCGACATGTTGATGGTTAAGCCGGCTCTCAGCTATCTTGACGTGACCAGGGCCGTCCGCAATCAAACGACGCTGCCGGTTGCGACGTACAATGTCTCGGCTGAGTACAGTATGGTCAAAGCGGCAGCCATGCGCGGCTGGATTGATGAAAGAGCCATGGTGATGGAAATTCTGACGTCGTTCAAGCGCGCTGGTGCCGACTTTGTTTTGACGTATCATGCCCTCGACGCCACGCGTTGGCTACGGGCTGAAGGGGGAGGGCGATAACAGCATGACGAAAAACATCAGAACTAGAGAAAAATCCCAAAGTGCTTTCGACAAAGCGGTTCGCCTGATGCCGGGGGGAGTCAATTCGCCAGTTCGTGCGTTTCGTTCTGTAGGACAGCATCCCGTCTTCGCCAAGTCCGGGCGCGGCGCGTATCTCACGGACATCGACGGTAACGAGTACATTGACTATCTTCTTTCCTGGGGTCCGTTGTTGTTTGGACACGCCAGCAAAGAGGTGCAAGCAGCGGTTCAAGAGGCTCTCGTTTCTGGCACATCTTTCGGACTACCGACCGAGCGGGAATCAGAGATGGCTGAACTCGTGCAACAGTTGGTGCCGTCCATGGAAGTCGTGCGCATGGTCAATAGTGGGACGGAAGCGACCATGAGCGCGTTGCGTTTGGCTCGCGCATTCACGTCGCGCCGCTACATCGTCAAATTTGAAGGCGGCTACCATGGGCACGCAGATGCGTTGCTTGTCAAAGCGGGATCGGGCGTTGCTACGCTCGGCTTGCCGGACAGTCCAGGGGTCAACGAAGATACGGCCAAAGCCACGCTGACGGTACCGTATAACGACTTGGATGCGTGTCGCCGCTTGTTTGCCGAATATGGCGAGCAGATAGCTGCCGTCATTGTCGAACCGGTTGCCGGAAACATGGGGTGCATACCGCCCGTTGCTGGTTTTCTCCAAGGTCTGCGGGACTGTACCTTACAATCTGGGGCTCTATTGATTTTTGATGAAGTTATGACCGGATTTCGCGTGGCTAAAGGAGGCGGTCAGGAGCGCTTTCAAGTGCGACCTGACTTAACGACATTAGGGAAAGTCATTGGCGGCGGGTTACCCGTCGGCGCTTATGGTGGAAGGGCCGACATTATGCAGATGGTTGCGCCTTCGGGAGCAGTTTACCAGGCAGGGACGCTGTCTGGAAATCCTCTCGCGATGGCCGCCGGTTATGCGGCCCTGACGCGGATTCAACAAGAGGCTTCCCTAGGGCTCTATGAGCGGCTTGAGCAGTACGGCCAAAGTCTCGTTCAAGCGTTCGTCGAAAGTGGTCAGCGGCGAGGTATCGAAGTCTCCGGTACAGCGGTCGGAGGGATGTTCGGATTTTTCTTCCACGAGGGTCCCGTGTCGAATTACCAGCAAGCCGCCAGCAGCCATCGCGAGCGCTATTCAGAGTTTTTTGCTGGTATGTTGCAACGGGGAGTGCTGTTGCCACCATCCCCCTTGGAGTCCTTTTTCCTGTCGTCCGAGCACGGTCCGAGGGAACTGGAGGAGACAGTGGAAGCTATCCGCGGCGCATTCGAAAGTCTCCGGTAACGGCTTGTGCCACGTGATGATCCTACTTAGAAGACGGTCAGCACGCTCTGCAGAGACATCGCCACTGGCCGTCCTTTCTAAGAACATATTCGCGCAAACCTCCTCATACACTGTCGGTGCAGACATGCGGCAGTTTGAAGGAGGGTTTCCAAATGCCGAATGCAGAGCATAGTCCGATGATTCGCGTCAGCATTGAACAGGAAATTTTTATGGATAGTGTTCGTGAGCATGACCAGGTAGCAGATGCCACGGTTGCTACCGAAGTGATTTCGTTCGATCGCGCTGGAGACGCCTACGTTTTAGAGGGGGCGATTGTCTTCTCTGGATTTTTGACGCGGCCGGATGAAGAAAAAGGACAAACGGAGGAGAAGGCTGTCGCCATCTTGCTCGATGAAGATCCGGTAGTTCATGTTCACCACCGTCTGCCGTTTGTCATGCGCGTGCCAGTCGAAGCTCAGCCACGCGGGGTGATTAATGTCAAAAGTCGACTATCCGGCTGGCGTTTGACGGTCTCTGGCGCGTCGTGGCTCAAAGTATCCGGGGAATTGGAAATTGCCGGCCTGAGTGGTTCTAAAGGTTACCACTTTCAATGTGGCTCACAAGAAATGGGCGACATCTTTTTCATGTTGCCGCCGGACGACTTCTCATCGCAACCGAGTGCTAGGCAGGAGCCTACAGTTGAGCATGTCGAGTCGCCGCTTCAGGCTGATGCTGCGTCCGACGCCACTGTTGACCAGACCGACATCTTAAGCGCACCTGCAAATTCAGCTCATGAGACGCAATCCACGCTGGATTCGCAACAAGACCAGGCGACCGAAGCGGACGAGTCGATGTTCGCCATGGAGTTCCGTGGAGAGCTGACGGACGAGGGGGATGAGGAAACGCGCGGTCTAAAAGAAGTGCCGGACCACGACTCCTCCGAACGAGCCGACGTCACGGCTTACCAAACGGAGCTTCTTAGTGAAGCGCGCTCTGGCCATGGGCAGGGGCAGGGGCAGGGGCAGGGGCAGGACAGTGGTGGCGTGGAGATTGCGCGCGAACTGAGCGAGCTCGACCGATTTGTCCCCGATGTCAGTCATGATGTCAGTCACGATTTTCGCCAGCAAGAAACGATTGAAACCAGTTCTGACGTGAAACCAGCCAAAGAAATGGCAGACGCCATGAAAACCGAAGAAGTGGCGCAATATTCGTTCGAAAATCAGGTGAGCGATCCGTTCGATCCGCCTCACCTCGCGCCGCGCAGGGCGCGTGACGAGTCCGACTTTTCGATTGCTCGTGCTTTTTCGCATGCGTCCCCAACATCCATTGAAGGTTCGTCCGCACCATCGGCGTCAATAGAACAGGATGGTGTTCGGGGTATGACGACGGACAGTTTGTCCGTGGTCGACGAGGACCAAGAAGTTCAGTCTATGAAGACGAATGCAAGCTTATGGTCGTTCGTTGATTTTAATGTGCCCGACACGAGGTACACGCTGCGCTTTGTGGTCGTCATGGAAGAAGACACGTTAGAATCGATTGCAGACAGAGTAGGGGTTTCCAAACGGGAATTGATGACATACAATCATCTTCACGAGGAAGTTGTGTTGCCTGGGCAGACGCTGCAGGTGCCGAGTTCGACGGTCGCTCAATTGGCTACTCGATGAAAGGCGGCACAAGCGTTAGAAGGACTGAGGTGTGAATGGTAGCAAACAGAGAGGGGGGATGGTTCCATCCCACCCTTTTTGCTACGGTGCCCCGAAGAAAGTCGCAGCAAATACTACGAAGAGAATCATGAGAATGAGTAAGTCGAGCGTGTTGGGCCAAATTAACGCGCGAAGGAACAGCAACATGATGGCGATTGCCAGCAGGAGCTTGACAAATCGCGCGAGGGCAATGAATAAGCCCATGGCCCTCACCTCCTCTGAGTGTCCACCTGATTATATGCAGACATTCTTCTGGCAAGCCCTGTTCACCGAGAAAATGGGACAAACATTTGTTAAAATGAGTGGGAGAATGGGAAAGAGTGAGGGATGCTCATGGCAAATCCGCTAATTAGTGGAGGCAGTTGGAACGGATGGTACATCCGCTATTTGACACTCCTCGTATTGATGCTGGGCGCGCTACAGACTGTGGCGTTTTACACCATTCACTATCCTTTGATGTACAGCAGCGAGTTTGCCATGATTGTCGTCATGTGGTTGGTCATACCGAGAGTGCAGGAACGACGTCTGGCGAACACCATCGCTGGGGTGTGTGGTGCTTTTGTCATCGGCGTCCTTCTCCAATTGACGGTTGGTGCCGCTACTACCAAGAGCACTGGCATTTTGGAGATGTTGGGGCAGAATGCGCTGATTCTCGTCATTGCGCTAGCTCTCAGTTATCTCTATTTGCGAGTCACCATTTGGAGCGACCGCAAAAAAGTTCAACTGGAAAACAAGAGAAAAGAAAAGGAACGAGCCAAACAACAGCAGACGGTTTCGCGCGTTCAAGTGACTCCTGGAGGTCGCGTTCATCGCGTCAAAAAGAAGAAGCATCCGCAGCGTCGAAGTGGTCACTGACCAAACGCCAGTTGACAGTGCGCCTGCAAGCAAGCTATGCTTGCAATAATTGAATTCGGAGTCGCGCGATGATAAGAAGGAGTACAGGTATTCCCTTGCACAGAGAGAACAGCGCAGTGGTGGAAGCTGTTTCAAGGTAGCCTCGAAAGTCGTCTTGGAGCAGCACCGGGTCATGCCGTTATCCATGAGAAGTGTGTCGTCCGTTATCATCTGGCGGCAAATTCAGGTGGTACCGCGGAAGAGGTTCTTTCGTCCTGAGGGGCGAGAACCTCTTTTTTGTCGTCGGACGCCTATGGTAAACGCATCGCGCCAGCGCATCTGTCCACTAACCGAGGAGGAATTGAAATGTCCGAAAGGCCTCAAGTGTCTGCAGGCAACGACCGTGGAATGAGTCCATTGTACGACGCTGCTTCCGTCGAGCAGCGCATCTACACGAACTGGGAGTCCGCCGGGGTTTTTCGAGCCCAGCCAAAATCTCCGCGGCGGCCATACGCTTTGGTGATTCCGCCGCCGAATGTCACCGGCGTCTTGCACCTCGGCCACGCCTGGGACCAGACCTTGCAGGATATTTTAGCCCGCTATCACCGACTGCGTGGAGACGATGTTTTGTGGTTACCCGGAACGGATCACGCTGGAATCGCTACTCAAACCCGTGTTGAACGAACGCTGTTGGAAGAAGAAGGTTTGCGACGCCATGACATTGGCCGCGAGGCATTCGTTGCCAAGGTGTGGGATTGGAAGGCAAAGTATGGTGACACGATTACTTCGCAAATTCGGCGTCTTGGCGGCTCCGTGGACTGGTCGCGCGAGCGATTCACGATGGATGAGGGCTTGTCGAAAGCCGTTCGGACGGTTTTCGTTCGCTTGTATGAAAAAGGACTCATCTATCGCGGTAACCGCATCATCAACTGGTGCGCGCGGTGCGGTACCGCCCTCTCCGACATTGAAGTGGAACACGTGGAGACGGAAGGACATCTGTATTACGTTGATTACCCGACGGTGGACGGCCAAGAGACGGTGACCATCGCGACGACGCGTCCGGAAACCATGTTTGGCGATGTCGCGGTCGCCGTTCATCCAGACGATGCGCGTTACGCGGGGCTTATCGGCAAGTCTCTGCGACTGCCCCTCGCCCATCGCGAGATTCCAGTGATTGCGGACGAATATGTCGATCCCGCTTACGGCACAGGCTGTGTCAAAATTACTCCGGCGCACGACCCGAACGACTTTGAAGTGGGCGAACGCCACGACTTGTTGCAACTGCAATGTATGAATGCGGATGGCAGGATGACGGAGTTGGCCGGTGATTTGCAAGGCCTCGATGCTGTCACGGCGCGGACCAAGACGGTCGAATCTCTCGAAAAACAAGGATTTCTCCGCCGAGTGGAGAAAATTACACATTCAGTAGGGCACTGCAGCCGCTGTTCGACGGTGGTGAATCCGCTCTTGTCCCTGCAATGGTTCGTTCGCATGGAGGAGTTGGCTCGCCCCGCATTGAAGGCAGCTGAAGACAGAGAACTCAAGTTCATTCCTGATCGTTTTTCTAAAATTTTTTCGCATTGGCTTGAGGATGTTCGGGATTGGTGTATTTCTCGCCAGCTCTGGTGGGGTCACCGAATACCTGCCTGGTTTTGTTCTGACTGCGAGCATGTCACTGTGTCTATCGAGTCCCCGACAGCTTGTGAGCATTGCGGTGGGCTCTGCTTGAGTCAGGACGAAGACGTGCTCGATACATGGTTCTCTTCCGCTCTGTGGCCGTTTTCGACCATGGGCTGGCCAGACACGGCGAATGAGGATTTTGCTCGTTATTATCCGACTTCGGTCATGGTCACGGGGTACGACATTCTGTTCTTCTGGGTTGCTCGAATGGTCTTTATGGGCTTGGAGTTCACCGGGACGCTTCCCTTTTCGGATGTCGTGTTGCATGGATTGATACGAGACTCTGAGGGTCGAAAGATGTCAAAGAGTCTTGGCAATGGAATCAATCCAGTGGATGTCATCGAAGAAGTTGGTGCAGACGCCCTTCGGTTCACGTTAGCCACCGGTACGGCGCCAGGGAACGACCAGCGCTATAGCATCGAAAAGTTAGAGGGCAGCCGCAACTTCGTGAATAAGCTGTGGAATGCGTCTCGCTTCGTCTTGATGAATGTCACGCAGCGTGCAGAGAAAGAGGCACTCGCTGTCGACCGACTTGCGATGACCGACCGCTGGATACTTGACCGCCTCCAGGAAACCATCCTGTCTGTCACGCGCCTGCTCGACAGCTACGAATTTGGGGAAGCGGCGAGAACCCTCTACGATTTTGCGTGGGATGACTTTTGTGATTGGTATATCGAGATCGCCAAGATAGATTTGTACGGAACCAACAGTTCGCGAAAAGAGACGGTTCAGTCTGTGTTGACGACCGTTCTGACTCACTTGGTGCAGCTCTTGCATCCCTTCATTCCGTTCGTTACGGAGGAAATCTGGAGCTTTATTCCGGGAACGTCAGGCTGGATTGCAGCATCCGCTTGGCCCACAGGTTCGACCGAGTGGCGAGACGAGGAGGCGACGGCGTCGACGCGCCTGCTCCAAGACGTCATCCGGGCCATTCGCAACTTTCGGTCCGCTCAAAACATTCCTCCATCGAAACAGATGCCTATTTTTGTCCGGGTGCGCCAAGAGCACCTGTTGCCGTCGTTTCAAGAAGGAGAGGGCATGATGCGGCGTCTGTGTAACGGCAGTGAGTTGCACATTGCGTCGCAGATGGAGATTCCGGATGGAGCAGCGACCATCGTGACGGAGGGCGCGGACGTGTACGTTCCCCTTCAAGGTGTGATTGACTTTGCCGCTGAACGTCAGCGCCTAGCTGAGGAGGAGAAGCGGTTGGTCGAAGAAATCACGCGACTGCAGACAAAACTTGGCAACGTCCAATTTGTGTCCCGCGCTCCAGCTCAGGTGGTGGATGGCGAACGGAGGAAATTAGCGGACTACGAGGAGCGCCGTCAAGCAGTTCAAGAACGCATTGGTCAATTGGCCAAGATGTGAGGTCGCGTACGCAAAAGGAGGGGCGTTGATGTGCTGAGCGGTCAACGGTGGATTCGCGACAGGCAAACGTTTGGCGTGCGCCTCGGCTTGCATCGCATGGAGGCGATGCTCACAGTTCTCGGACACCCGGAACGAAGGCTTTCTTTTTGGCACATTGCCGGCACCAACGGCAAAGGGTCTGTCGCGGCGGTGTTGACAGCCGTCCTTCGCCTGCACTACCGCGTTGGCACGTTTGTCTCTCCTGCCTTTGATGGCTATCGTGGGCGATTCACCGTTCAAGGTAGAGCGGTCGACGCACCGACGTTCGAGCGCCTCGCTGGCGTGGTGCGGGTGGCGTCGGAAACGCTCGATAGGTCCGATCCGCTGACCGAATTTGAAGCTCTGACGCTGATGGCTTTACTGCATTTTGTCGAGCAAGGGGTTCAACAGGTCGTGTGGGAAACCGGGCTTGGGGGCAAATATGATTCCACCAACCTGGTGCGTCCTTTGGTCACCGGCATCACGAACGTGGGCCATGACCATCTCGAGGTGCTCGGACCCACGCAGAGAGACGTTGCCGAACAAAAGGCCGGGATTATCAAAGAGTCGGTGCCGATAGTAACAGGAGCGGAAGGTATTGCGTACGGTGTGATAGAACGTGTTGCAAGGGAGCAACGAGCGCCACTGTGGACCGTCAGGCGAGATGTTGCGGTCTCGATGGAAGCGATGGAGCGGCATGGTCAAAGATTCTGGTATCGTGGACGGCGACAGGATGTTGGGGGATTGTTTTTGCCACTCCACGGTCGTCATCAAGCGGACAACTTGGCTGTTGCACTCGGTATGTTGGAAGCGGCGGATTACCTTCCCGCCCCGGCACTTCTTCGGCTAAGTCTGGCACAAGTGGTATGGCCGTTGCGCTTTGAAGTGCTCCGTTGCGGTTCACAGACGGTCATTCTGGATGGTGCGCACAATCCGGAAGGAGTCGCTGCACTGGCCATGAGCTATCGGTCGTTTGCTCGTCGCTTTTTGCCGCCAAACGCACGACCAGTCATCGTGCTCGGCGTTTTGGCAGGAAAGCCCATAGACGACATGCTGGTTCATTTAGCGGCAATTTCCAACCGCATCGTCGTTGTTGCGCCAGATGTTCACCGAGCTCTGCCCGTCGAAGCGATGCTTTCAATGCTCGACCATGGTCGCTGGCAGGTGGATAGCGCTGCTTCGGTCGCACAAGGATTGGAACGTGCGCGGACCATGTCGAATCTCGTCGTGGTTTGCGGCTCACTGTATACTGTAGATGAAGCGAGGAAGGCTATGGAACAGCACATGGATAGTTGGAAACTAATTGGGGATGAGGATGGTGATGCGCGTGCAGCGCTATAACCACGTGCATTTTGTCGGTATTGGTGGCTATGGAATGAGTGCTATTGCTCGAGTCTTGTTAGATTTAGGGTATACGGTCTCTGGTTCTGATGTCAGCCAACAAGAATTGACAGAGAAACTTGCGACGCGAGGCGCGAATGTGTTTCTGGGGCACGTTCGCACTCAGGTGGAAGGGGCAGACGCAGTCGTCTACAACACGATGATTGCACAGGACAATGTGGAACTCGTGGAAGCGCGTGCGCGCGGGATTCCCGTTCTCCACCGGTCGGAGATGCTTGCGCAACTCATGGATAATCGGCAGGGCGTTGCCATTACGGGAGCCCATGGAAAAACCACCACTTCGTCGATGATAGCTTATGTCATGGAGCGGTCTGGGCTTGACCCAACGTTTGTCATTGGTGGCGTCGTCAGCAACTTGGGCGACAATGCGAAAGCCGGAAATGGGCAGTATGTCGTCGCGGAAGCCGATGAAAGCGACGCCTCGTTCTTGCACTATCGACCCAAAATCGCGGTGGTTACAAACGTCGAAGCGGATCACTTAGAACATTATGACGGCAAGTTTTCCAATTTATTGACGGCCTATCGTACGTTTATCAAGCAAATTCCATCCGACGGTTTACTCGTGACTTCTGCCGAGGATGGCAATGTAGGGAGCCTTTTGGAGGAGGCACAATGTCCCGTGGTTACCTTTGCAACGGTGCCTGGCGTGTCCGCAGACTATACGGCTACGGGGATTCAATTGGTCGATCGCGGCAGTATCTGCGACGTTTATGAACACGGCGTTCGCCTCGGTTCGTTGCAGCTTTCTCTTCCCGGAGTTCATAATATCATGAATGCTTTGGCAGCCATTGCAGTCGCTCGGCACGCCGGTGTGGATTTTGATTCCATTGCACTCGCTCTGTCTGAGTTTCACGGGGCGAAACGTAGATTTCAAGTGATAGCCGATGCGGCTGGTGTCTTGGTGATTGATGATTATGCGCATCATCCAACAGAAATTCGGGCGACCATTGCGGCGGCAAGAGCAGCAGAACGGCGGATAGTGGCCGTTTTTCAACCGCAGCGTTACACGCGAACCTACTTTCTCTTTGACGCCTTTGCCAAGGCGTTTCATGGTGCGGATGAGGTCATCATCGTGGACATTTTTTCGCCAGCGGGAGAAAAGCAGATTGAGGGTGTGTCTGCAGAACGGCTGGTTGAGAGAATTCGCGAAGATAGTAATCCCCGGACTCAATTTATTCGGACCAAGGAAGAAGTTTTGGAATATCTTTTAGAGACGGTGCATGAAGGAGACTTAGTGCTCACCATGGGTGCAGGTGACATTTGGAAAGTGGCATATCGGCTGGGCGACGCTCTGCGTGGAGAACCCATGCGAGCTCTGGTCTGACGTTTAGGGCCGCTTCTATGCCTGGTGTACTTGTTTCTTGCGCTTTGTTCGTTCAATTTGTTCGTCCAATAGCAATGGTCGAAAGCCCCTGTATGGGTGGAATCTCTCCACTCGTACAGGGGCTTCTGAATCCGGCACGCTCACGCCAGCCCTAGAGATTCACGCCCGTCTTGCCGATGCGGCAGGCTTGTCCATCGACAAAGACTATCTCCATTTTCTGTGGGCCGTCCTCGACTTCCATCCGAGAGCTCGTTTGAGCCAGTAAAATGCAAATGCCAGAAGTGCCAAGAGAATCGCGAGTTTAATAGCAAACGTCAGAAAGACGGACAGGACAACCAAAGCCACGATAGCGATTGCAATCCAAACTAGATAGTAGAAGACATTCATGTCTTCATCTCCTCATAACTCATTTGATTCCAGTGTATCACACCTTCGTACGCACGGCGATCACGATGTCCTATCTCTTTGGACATGGATGAAGGAATTGTGAACATCGACGCAGAAGAGTATCTTTCATCGGAACACCATTTATAGAATTACTAAGGGAGATATATTGGATGTTTGGAAATGGGAGTGTACGACTGTGGACCCTTCTCTTCGTCTCTATGATAGGAATTTTGGCAACCGCCGGAGGTGTTCTTAGGAGCAATCGACGACTCTCATTGATGGCACCTTACGCCTGCCGTGATAGAACGTCGATGGGATACCTGAGCGCCCTTGCTTTGGTCGGCGGATGCGTTGACGCAGTTCTCTACACACTCAGTCACACGGCATGCCAGTTTGTTGGACAAGCGTTGCTTTGGGCGGTTCTGCTCACGTGCTTGAATACGGATGTTCAGGAATGGACGGTATTGGATGAAGTGACGATACCGGGGGCACTGTGTGTGGCAGAATGGGACTTGGCAACGGGTGTAAACTCTGCAGAGTTCATCGTGTCTGGTATGCTCATCGGTGCCGCGCTCATTCTCGTCATTTACTTCAGCACTCGCGGAAAGATTGGACTTGGAGACGCCAAGTTATTTTTGTCTATAGGAGCTATGCTAGGACCTGCGGGCGATGTAGGAGTACTGGTGCTCGCCTCTACCTTCGGAGTTCTTCTCTTCTCACCGAGCTTTTTCTCTCGCAGCGGTCGTGATGATTCCATGCCGATTCCGTTTGTACCCCTATTGTCGGCGGCCTGTCTTGCTTGGCAATTATATGGGGGGGATTTGGTCTCGTGGTATGGCGGTCTTGTGCAAGTCTAAGTAGGGTGAGTTGGCGAGCATCGTTCTCAACAGATTCGAATTTGGAGGCGGAACAATGCGGGTCCATGAAATATTTCGGAAAGCGTACGAAGTAGGTGCGTCTGACATTCATCTCTGTGTGAATATGACACCCGCTTTTCGTGTTTTTGGCGGACTGTCTTTTCAAGAGGGGGAGAAGTTGACTCCTGAGGGTACGCTCGCAATGGTCAAGGAACTGACGACCGAAGCGCAGTGGTCTTTGCTCTCAGAAACTGGTGACATCGACTTTTCGATGAGTATCCCCGGTGTCTCTAGGTATCGTGTCAATATCTTTTTGCAGCGGGGATGTTTTAGCATAGCTGCACGCATCATTCCTAAAGATGTTCCAAGTTTGGAAGCGCTACAACTGCCGGCCGTGGTTCGCTGGCTCGCAAATCAGCAGAGCGGACTGGTTCTCGTCACGGGACCAACGGGTAGCGGGAAATCGACCACGCTGGCAGCGATGATAGAGCACATCAATCAACAGTTTTCGCGCCACATTATCACGCTTGAAGACCCTATTGAATATCTTCATGAACATGGGCGGTCCGTCATTCAACAACGAGAAATTCGTGCCGACACAAAAGACTTTTCATCCGGTCTGCGAGCAGCCTTGCGTCAAAACCCAGACATCATTCTAATTGGTGAATTGAGAGACTTAGAAACCATTCATACGGCACTGACCGCCGCCGAGACCGGGCACTTGGTCCTGTCCACCCTGCATACCGGAGACGCCATCCAAACCATCAATCGCATGGTTGATGTGTTCCCTGCAGACCAACAGGGACAGATTCGCGTCCAACTTGCTTCAGTTCTGCAGGGCGTTGTTTCGCAGCGACTCTGGCTAAACCGAGAGCGCAGTGAACGGGTCGCGGTCGTGGAAGTCCTCGTCAATACGCCAGCCGTCGCAAATCTTATACGGACAGACAAGACCCACCAAATTCGGTCGGTTATGCAAACGGGTGGTACCTATGGCATGCAAACAATGGACGCGCACGTACGTCAATTGGTAAAGGCAGAGAGGCTTCCGGAGTCTGCGTTGTCATCCGTCATCCGGTGGCCGGAAAATTCTGATATCTTGTAGACGTGGTCGACACGTTTCGTGCGATTTTGCACTTTGCCCGCTCTATACTCGACTGGCAGGATACATTCATTTTGCGGCGAGTCGTTGGGAGCGAGACGAACATCCATCAATTTCCTTGCAAACGCACGAATGTCTCGATATACTAGCCCTCGATATGGCTCAGTATTGCCTCCCTTTTCTTGATAGTCGCGAGAAGAGGTGATGGAGTGCGTATCCCAAAGTCAAAAACACTGTACGTTTTGTTATCGCTCTTGATGGTCTTATTCGTGGGTGGATGGACCACGGCTCAGGCGGCATTCAAAACGGTGACAGTGCAAGACAATGGTAAACGCAAAGTGCTTCAGGGATACACATTCGGTACACTTGGAGACTTCCTGAAAGAACACAGTGTTGCGGTGCCCAAACGAGCCTATGTTTATCCTTCGCTGAACACACCCGTGAGCAATGGAATGCAAGTGTCGATTGTGTCACCGGATTGGATTACACTCGAGGTAGAAGGGCACATGCGTCAGGAATGGACATTCGCGCATACTGTGTCTGAAGTTCTTCAACTGTCGGGGGTTCGTCTGAACAAGGAGGACCATGTCTCGGAGCCGATGAATTCGCCCATTGTGAACGACGAGACAATAGACATTGTGGAATCGTATCGCCGGGTCATCACAAAGACGCAGGTGATACCATTTCAGACCATACAACGGCTCAGCCAGAATTTATTCAGCGGTCAGAGACAAGTGCTGTCGTACGGTGTGAAAGGGTTACTTCAAGAGAAGACGACAAGCTATTTTGTGAATGGCTCGAAAGTAAAGCAAACAATACAGCGCAAACTGTTGCGCAAAGTGAGAAATGAGATAGTCTTGGAAGGCACGGCTCCGAGAACGTTTGAGGTCTCGAGTCGTAGTTATTCGCCCGGCTTGTTTGCGGGGCAGATTACCGTGTTGGCAACCGCCTATGTTGAAGGTGGCATCACGTCAACAGGATGGGTTGCCAAGCCTGGTATTATCGCCGTCGACCCACAGGTGATTCCGTATGGGACAAAGCTATTTATTCCAGACGTTGGCGTTGTTCGAGCGGAAGATAGTGGTGCGGATATCATCGGGTACCATATCGATATCTGCATGTCGTCGTATCAGTTGGCGGAAGAGTGGGGAGCAAGAACGATCACCGCGTACATTTTGCGCTGATGCGTTTGATGCGACCAGCGAGACAGCGGCGATGGATTCTTTGTGATGAAAGACCGTGTCGTATGGACCTTCAAGTTATGGTTGACGACGCAATTTCTCGAGAAGAGTGAGGCCAGAGCGAGCCATCTATCAAATATTTGGGCGATGATTGGCGAATGCCGGATTCCGGTCAGTATTATCGCCGCTATGATTAAAATAACACCCACTCGAAATAGGTGGTGGAGCAAACGAACAGGCCACGTCCACAAGACGACGGCCTGTTCGTTTGTTATTGAGAAGGCATGATGCCAGTCCTGATGATCCACGGTATCGTGCAGTACAAGATTCTAATCTATCGAGTCCGCTCATAGATTAACAGCAAGAATTCTTCTTTTCGATAGGCAATTTTGAGAAGGTTCGTCTTACAGAAAATCATCTGCTGGTCGCACGGTAGCACGAAAGGGTGTGGCATGACGTGGCGAACAACGTCAAAGAAACGATTGACGCTAGGCCCTACGGAACTCTCATTCGCGTGGGTGGAGAAGAGTGGATGGTGGGCGTGAGCAACGGACCGACCGCCGTGCCTTCAGATAAAATGTCCAGTACGTCGGATAGAAGCGGATCGAATGTGTCAAAAGTCGATTTCGAACCTATCGACAAAGATACCAAGAAAGCAGATTCTGATGTGCGTTCCAACACCGGACAAGCGTCCGCACATCAACGTATGGCGATGGCTTCATCGCTGCATCAGTCATGGCCGAACCGGATGGAGAAAGTGTGGGAATCGGTTGTCCATCACTTCGTGACCTCCATTCGGAGTCATGCGCAATTTGCATCCGACTATCTCCAATGGGGCGTGACGGTCGGACTCATCATCGGTTGTTTGGTGCTGGTGTTGTTCGAACAAGTATCACCCTTCAGCCCCTTCGCCGAGAAGCCCACTGTAAGCTCGGCCACGGTCACGGCGAATGTCCCTACCATGCCTTCATTGACGTATCAAGACACGCATCGCCTCGGGTTATTCATTCCCAAAACAGAGATTTGGGGCGTTGAAGTCGGAGAATATGTAAAGTCCGCTACCGCTCTCGCGAAAATGTATGCTTTGAGAAAAGAAAACGTACCAGCTTACTTGCAATTTGATAAAAAGTGGATGGTTGTGGATGACCTAGCGTTGTTTCCGACCGACTTGAATCAAGGTTTAGCGATTGCGAAACAGCATCATCTGACCGTACATAGGGGCGAACTAACAGTAGGGGAGCGCCGCTTGCTCCTGTTACCACAAGCAACAGCAAGTAATGTGCAGGACTTGCAAAAGTTGTTCGACGCCGAACAGAGTGTACTGCTGGCTTTCGCAGCGGTCGCTTGTGATGGCGCGAATCCAGCCAATGCCAATCTCGATTTCCGAAACGAACAATCCTTATACTCCCATGCGATTCACGTTATCGGTCAAACGGGGTTGCAATCGCCGTTGGTTGCGCTGCAGGCGACGCTCCTGACTGCACAGACGGATCTCCGCACGCATCGTTTAGTGAGCGCTCGCGCGGAGGTAGCAGATGGCTTTTTGCGCCTCGAAACAATGACGGGTGTGAGTTGATACAGTTTTTTTGGAGAATAGCTCGATGCTTTTCGTCCACGCTGCACGCGTTGACATTAATTTGTTTACGCCAAGAAGGAGGATTGATGGCGTCGATGTCGAAACGTCATAACCGGAGTATGTTGGTGAAGGGGACGGATGCGCGTGAAGAAGAGTTTTGGACGCGGCCTCCTATACATACTTGTTGGTGCTTTATTGGGAACTGTTGCTGGGCAACTTTTGTCGAACAACGTCACCTTCTTTCGCAGCAGAGTCTTATTGACATGGCAGCCCAGAGTGGACTTGTTGTTCCTTGCCTGGTCGATGAACCTTCAGGTCTATGTAAATTGGATGACATTCATTGGGGTACTGGTTGCGGTATATCTGCTGATGAAGAAAAAATAAATTTCAGCGTCCGTGCACTCGGTGTCCATGGGCCGAGTCTTGCAGGTATGCGAGATATTTTTTCTCAAATTCTCCTGCAAAATCGTTGCATATCTCATCGCGCTTGTCCCTCTATATTAGGCCGCTTACCCTGAAACCTAGTAGTTATCAGGGAGGCGGTATCATGGAGGAACATGCGTTACAACATCTGTCACAAGTCATTCGTCAGGCCGAAGATGCGCCGAGAGAGCGTCTTTTGTCAAAAGGACCGTCTGCACTCCGCGGAGACGAGCTCTTGGCTATCATTTTGCAGACGGGCTCGCGAAATTTGACGGTGTTTGAGCTGGCCGTTCGCGTTGTGGATGCGGTCGGAGGAATCTACGGTCTGCTCGATGCCCGCGTCGAAGAACTGATGCGCATCCCAGGCATTGGGCGGGGACGGGCCTTGCAATTAAGCGCAGCCGTCGAACTTGGGAGGCGCATTGCGAGTGGCCCAGTCGGCACGCGGCCCGTCATTCATTCCGCAGACGACGCCGCTGCGCTGGTGATGGATAGAATGAGGTATTTGAAGAAAGAGCACTTTGTCACATTCTACTTGGACACCAAACACCGCATTCTCGGCGAAGAAACTTCGTCTGTCGGGAGTTTGGACTCATCCATCGTCCATCCTCGGGAAATTTTTATGCCTGCGGTCCGCAGAAGTGCGGCTGCAATTTTATGCATTCATAACCATCCAAGTGGAGACCCTACACCCAGTCCGGAAGATGTTTCAGTCACAAGAAGATTATGTGAGGCTGGACGTATATTGGGAATTGATGTCCTCGACCACTTGGTCATTGGGGACGGACAGTTTCGGAGCTTGAAGGCTCTAAATTTCATGTAGTCGCCGGATGCACTATCTTTGATGGCGACAAGGGTTCAAGTGAATATCGAGGGGAGTTTTGTCGAATGTTTTCTGTTCGTGACATGGGTGTCGACTTGGGCACTGCCAATACTTTGGTGTACATTAAGGGGAAGGGGATTGTACTTCGCGAACCGTCCGTCGTAGCCCTGCGCACGGACACCGGAGGTATTGAAGCGGTTGGAACAGAAGCCAAGGAAATGATTGGTCGTACTCCAGGGAACATTGTTGCGGTTCGGCCACTCAAGGATGGTGTCATTGCCGACTTTCAGACGACATCGACCATGTTACGCCACTTTATTCGGCAAGCGATGAAGACAAAGTCCAACTGGTCGAGTAAGCCCCGTGTGATGGTCAGCGTGCCGTCCGGAATTACGGCAGTGGAAAAACGCGCAGTAGAAGACGCTGCGATTGAAGCCGGAGCCAAAGATGCACAAACTATTGAGGAGCCCATGGCAGCAGCGATTGGCGCTGGCTTGCCAGTCGGAGACCCAACCGGATCGATGGTTGTAGATATTGGTGGGGGAACGACAGAGGTGGCCATCATCTCCCTCGGGGGTATCGTGACCAGCCGTTCCATTCGTGTCGCCGGGGATGAATTGGATGAAAGCATCATTCAATATATCAAGAAGGCATATAACTTGATGATTGGAGATCGGACGGCCGAGAACTTGAAGGTGACCATCGGAACGGCACTTCCTGGACTAGATGCGGGAACCATGGAAATTCGTGGACGGGACCTCGTCAGCGGGCTGCCGAAGACGTTTACAGTGAGTTCTGCGGAAATTGGCGAAGCCATCTCTGACACGATTACCTCCATTGTTGAGGCGGTCAAGGCCACTCTTGAAAAATCGCCTCCGGAGTTGGCGGCAGACATTATGGATAGAGGCATTGTCCTAACGGGCGGCGGGGCGCTTCTCAGGCACTTAGACCGACATCTTTCGGAAGAAACGGGAATGCCCGTTGTCGTCGCTGATTCGCCGCTTGACTGCGTCGCCATTGGAACGGGGCGGGCTCTCGACAACTACGACATTTATCGGCGTCGCAACTCTATGGTTCGGAAATCGCAAAATCGCGCTTAATTTAACGATAGGATGTGGGATTCGGGTGTCCCGTATGTTTTCAGGTCGGCGTCTATTTGCACTGCTGGTGAGTGTGGTTTTGCTTATCTTGCTTGCCGGAGTGACTTTGGGCAATGCGGGCCGCATCGCGAATTGGCCGGAACAAATTGTCATGAACACAGAAAGCACCGTCTCTGGATGGATATATCAACCCGTCAGCAAGATGGCGTCCTTTTTTGCGGGAATCCGCACCCTTCGCCAAGTTTATAGGCAAAATGCTTTGTTGAAACAAGAGTTGCAGAACTACGAGTCGTTGCGCGCTCAACTTAGTGACAAAGAGGTTCAGATAGCGCAACTTCAAAACATGCTTGGCTACAAGAACTCCGCTCCTTCTGATTTAAAGCTGTTGCCAGCTGCAGTGACCGGGCGGGCGCCATCCACTTGGAATTCCGAGTTGACCATTGGTGAGGGAACCAGCGCAGGGGTCCGGCCGAATATGGCTGTCGTCGCACCGGACGGCAGCTTGGTGGGGCGCGTCGCTGTAGTGGCTTCGAACAGTGCTAAAGTGGTCTTGATTACGGACACTCGCCTAGGCGACGGTGTCTCAGCGTTGGTGCAAAATGGGTCTACTCACGAGCCGTTTGGAATTGTCGTTGGGTCCGTCCGACTTGCTGGTAAATTGCAGATGAGTTTTTGGGCTCCACTAATTCAAGTTCAAGTAGGTCAAGAAGTCGTGACTTCCGGTTTGAGTGATATTTATCCAAAGGGCATTGTCATTGGAAGCATCCAGGCTGTTCAGGACGGTCCGCAAGGGTCCGTGACGTCTGCTATCGTCACACCGGCTGCCAATTTGAATTACTTGCAAAATGTGTTCGTTGTAGAAAGCAAGCCGGGAGTGACGGCGAAATGAAATCCGTCCTCGCCTTTTTCGCGCTATGGATAGGGTTGATTTTCCAGTCCACCCTTTTTCAGATACCGCCCTTGAATGCAATCCATCCTGACTTTGTGCTTGTAGGTCTCGTATTGGTGGCGTTGACACGCAGTACGCGCAGTGTTTTGGTTTTGGCACTGCTTGTCGGCTTGATTCAAGATATTGTTTTTGGTTCGTTCATAGGATTGAACGCATTCTCTTACGCGGTCATCGGATATTTTGCTGCGGCCATCTTCGCTCAGTTTCTTCACAAAAACTTGGCCATCACCTTTGTCGTCACGGTCGTGTGCACATTTCTTCACGAGTGGTTGACATTTGGATTAACTCGGATGTTTGGTGTCACGGCATATTCGGGTCGCGCCGTATTGGCTACATCCCTCGAACAAATGTTTATCAATGGAATATTGCTACTGTTGCTCTATCCATTAGCGGTTCGTTGGCTGAAGGATCGTTCGACTGGAAAGTATGGGGAAACCGATTCGGAAGTTACAGCGAAATGACAGAATGCCTTTCGATGCCGTACCACGAAGTTTTGCAGGAGAAAGACTTTTAATAGCGAATTATGTTCGCCATGTCTAGAGTAATTTCCGGAGGAATTCATTTGATGCTTGATTCAGAGCGGTTGGCGACCGATTCAAAGCCGAATATCCTTCTCAAGGGCACAAAAGAGGGACTCCTTTTGCTCCTCAATGAGGTGGTCAGCTTTGAAAGTCTGTTGGAGGATTTATCCACACTCATTCATGGCGAAAAAAAATCCTTGTTTGAGGGCCCGGACTTAAAAATTTCGGTCGACTATGGTGAGCGGGTTTTCGCGGCTTCTGAGATTCGAGAAATTCTCGATTGCCTCGCGAAGCGAGAGAATTTGATTTTACGAGAATGGGGCCCATCTACCGCTGCGAAGCTTTCTTTGTTCAACTCTTCCAGGAAATTTGGTCCGCAAACTCTCCTCAAAGGCACAGTCCGAGCTGGACAACGGCCAGTTTTTGAAGGGGATGTGGTCGTCATTGGCGACGTTAATCCGGGCGCTGAAATTGTCGCAAGTGGTGACATATACGTTCTCGGTCGACTGCGTGGCATTGCACATGCCGGTTTTTTGGGTGATTGGTCGGCCATCATTGCTGCTGCAGAGTTTGCGCCGATGCAATTAAGGATTGCGGATATTGTCAGTCGGGCCCCTGAACGAGATGGTAAACCACTTCGGACTTTTATGGAATTCGCGTACCTTAAAGAGGACAGTATGGCAGTGGACAAGCTTGACTCACTCCATGCATGGACGGCCATGGCTCGTCAATCCTCGTAACTTGAGAGTGACCAATGGAGGGGTTTGTTTGGGCACCGCAATTGTTGTCACGTCGGGCAAAGGTGGGGTTGGAAAAACCACCTCAACCGCAAATATCGGAACAGCGCTTGCTCTATTAGGAAAGAGTGTCTGTCTTTTGGATGCAGATATTGGCCTGCGGAATCTAGATGTAGTGCTGGGATTAGAGAATCGAATTATATACGACATCATTGACGTCATTTCGAAGGATTGCAAACTAGAGCAGGCCTTGATTCGAGATAAGCGCTTTGAACATCTGACCTTGTTGCCAGCAGCGCAAACCAAAGACAAGTCGATTCTATCTCCGGAGACGGTCAAAGAATTGGTGGGGGCACTGAAAGAACTTCATGATTTTGTCATCATCGACTGTCCAGCAGGTATCGAGCTAGGGTTTCAAATGGCGGTTTCAGGAGCGGATCGAGCGATTGTCGTCACAACACCGGAGACTCCAGCAGTTCGCGATGCTGACCGAGTTATCGGACTCTTGGAGAAAGAAGGCATTCGCAATCCCCATTTGGTCGTCAATCGCATTCGGCCTCAGATGGTGAAACGTGGAGAAATGCTTGATATCGATGAGATTGTACAGGTGCTCGCTATCGATTTGCTGGGCATTGTTCCTGACGATGAGACGATTATCAAAAATGCCAACAAAGGAGAGCCGACTGTCATGAAGCCAGATTCTAAGGCTTCGTTGGCCTATCGCAATATTGCCAGACGTATACTCGGAGAATCCGTGCCGTTGCTTTCTTTTGAGGAGGCACCTGGGTTTTGGGGGAAGATGAAAAAAGTGTTTGGTGCGAAGTAGCCAGTGTCACCTCTCCTGTGAAGTTGGTGATTTGAGGGCGACTGGTGAATAAGTGTTTCTGTGTGGACATACCTTTTGTATTGAACTGCACAAAAGGAGATGTCCATACATGCCGTCGAAACGAAGCCTACGTCAACGCCTTCAAATATGGCTTGGATGGAATCCACGACCAAGAGAGAATGGTCCATCTGAGCCCTTCCCCGAAGATTCAACGGGATCACCCCGTGTCATTCCGACGTCGGTAGCAGAGGATGGTCGCGAGCGCGCTGAGGTGTTACCACCTCCAGCCAATTCAGCTTTGGCTCTCGCTCCACCGAAGAGGTGGGTTGATGAATCCTTTTCTCCATACGGATATGTGGATGACAACGGCGGTCTACAGCAACTGGACTCGCAGAACTGGCGCAGGGCATTCGGTAAAAAGTCGGGGCGTTTTGTGCCGAAGAGCGCAACTGTAAAAAACCGCTCGGTCGGTCTGCAAGCATCCTCAACAGGAAACGGATTTGTGTGGAAGATCATGATAGCCGGTCTGGTCCTCGCAGCTGGATTTTATCTTCATCAAACGCATGTGGGGACCATTCAACGAAAAGTCTGGACTGGCTATGAGTGGACAATGACCACGGACGACACCGGAAAAGTCACACCGTATTTGCGCTCCATTGCTTCCAAACTTCACTGGACACTTCCTACGTTCGGAGCACAGGCCGTGATGGCGTTGCACGACCCCATGTCTGGGACAATGTTACACGACTTCTCTGCGCAACATCCGCAAGTGGACATTCAAGGTCAGTCGTATCAAACCGTTCAGTCTGCCGGGTCAGGCAATGTATTGGCGGTTTCGAGGGTTGGTCATGTGTATCTTGTGGAGATTCAAAGTTCACCATTTGGGCGATGCGTCTACGTCGGACTAGGTAGCGTGAGCATCCAGAAGGATCAATACGTCTACGCTGGACAAGTGATAGGCCGCTTGCCGAAAGAGATGCAGCCGCCCGTATTACAATTTTCTCTCCTGCATGACGGAAAATTCGAAAACCCGAATGACTACATCCGATTTCCCGAAAACTCATGATGAGATGGACAGACCGCATGACTTCGCTTGTCTTACTTCGAAAACGCATGACGCAATGGCGATACAGTGCGCATCCTCTATTTGTTTTACTGATGATTGCCGCCGCTATCGTGGGACTCTTACCGCAGGCGCTGCTACTGTTCGTAGTCGTATTCTTGCATGAGATGGGTCATGCAGTAGCGGCAGAACTGCATGGATGCAAAGTGAAGAAAGTGACTCTGTTGCCATTCGGCGGTGTTGCTGAGTTAGAGTATGGAGCCATGGGTTTTCGACCGCGAGTAGAAGCGTCTATTGCAGTGGCAGGACCGGCGGTCAATCTGCTTCTGATTGGAATCTCTGTGTTACTTTCCGGGAATATCCATATGATTGAATTTGCTCGGGAATTGTTTGATCTCAACCTCTGGATTCTTCTGTTTAATTTACTGCCAGCACTTCCGCTGGATGGGGGGCGAATCCTTCGGGCGATCCGGTCTCGAGAAATCGGCTATGAATTGGCGACGCGGGAGGCATTTAGGATGGCATTCTGGGCTTCTGGCGCGGCACTCTTGCTCGGTCTAGCGTCTCTGGCGACAGGTCGTCCACATTTGGGAGCTTTGATGCTTGGAGTATTTCTCCTGCTCAGTGCACTCGGCGGTAGACGACGAGTTCGCGTGGAAACTATGCAGTTTCTCACGCAAAGAACGGCCTTGACCCAGGCAAGAAATCACCCGGTGCTCTCACTTGCAGTGAGTAAAGACTCTCTTCTACGCGACGTCGCAATCCGCTGCAGTCCAGACCGTTATATTTTGCTCTATGTGCTCGATACGGATGGTCGAGTCATGGGCATTATCGACGAGAGTGAGGTTTTACAGGCTGCGTTTCGTGGGGATTGGTTGCTGCGTGTGGGAGACCTTCTTCGTCAATTGACGTAGCGGCTCAACACATCTACTTGTAATTGTGCACAGTTCGTGATATCTTGGAGGCTGTCGTGTTATGCTGTTCCGCATGCTAAAGGTCTAATGTCGCACCGTCGACAACCCGCGCAGCGAGTATACGAAGAGGAGTTTTTGTGGATGTACGCTATTGTAGAGTCTGGTGGCAAGCAGTTCAAGGTTTCCGAAGGTGACGTCATTACTGTAGAGAAGCTGAACCACGAAGTAGGTTCGGAAGTGGAACTTGACAAGGTGTTCATGGTTGAAATGGATGGCACTGTTAAAATTGGACAACCATATTTAGCTGGCGCACTTGTGAAGGCGCGAGTTGAGAGTCATGGAAAAGCAAAGAAAATCATCGTTTTTAAGTACAAATCGAAAAAGAATTACCACAAAAAGCAGGGTCATCGCCAGCCGTTTACAAAGCTTAAAATTGAGTCCATTACGGTTTAAGTCGTGATTGTTCTGGAAGTTCGTCAAGACCAAGGTGCCATAGCCGAGTTTACAGTACGTGGGCATGCGCAGTTTGCGCAAGCGGGTAGTGACATTGTCTGTGCGGCTGTGTCCATCTTAGTCTACAATGCGATTAACTCCTGCGAGCGCTTCGGGAATGTCGTCCTGAAGGTCGTAGATGACGGAAAGACGATGCGCTGTCTGGTGCCTAAGCATCACTCGCAGACGATTGACGTGTTGCTGTCGTCGATGGTTTATGGCGTTGAGCAAATAGCGGATCAATACCCGGACCACGTAAGTGTCCGTTTTCGCTAGACATTCGAGTCAATACATGCTATTTCTACAGGGTGGGAGCGTGAATTTCTATGTTAATGCTTAATTTGCAGAGATTTGCTCATAAGAAAGGTGTTTCCAGTACGCGCAATGGCCGCGATAGTGAGTCGAAGCGTCTAGGAGTAAAACGTGGAGACGGCCAGGCGGTGACTGCTGGGAGCATCTTGGTGCGTCAAAGAGGAACAAAGATTCACCCTGGCACCAATGTGGGTATTGGCAAGGATGACACGCTTTTCGCTAAGGTCGAAGGGCGAGTCAAGTTTGAGCGCTATGGTCAAGGCAAGAAGCGAGTTAGTGTGTATCCTTTGGCTGAAGAGACTGTCACGGTCTGATGAGAGTTTTGATGCGTATGCTTTGTTTCGTCGAGCGCAATCCGCGGAGAGAATGACGCATTTCAAAAGTATGCGTGCCAGTCGGTGGTTACGTTCGGGGTTTGTAGGCTATGAAGTGTCTTTTCTCACATTATGAAGTGTCTTTTCTCACATGAGGAACCTGGGTCTTTGCGAGTGAGTCAAGGCGTGTCGTGGTAACCAACCAACAAAGAGGCGACCGGACGGGTATCGACTGGACGGAGTTCCCGATGTGGAAATGAAATGGATGTCACGGGTCTGGCGCTTGCGTCAGACCTTTTTGGGGGTCATGTAGAAGGTGAATGATTCCGAGGATATTTGGAAATCGCTTGATTTGCACCGGCATGAAGTGTTAAACGCACTGCAACTCATTCGGGCATATGGTCAACTTGGTAAAACAGAATCGCAGTTGGCACAAGTCGACCGATTGGCTGAATGGATTCACTCGCTGTCTTTATGGAATCGGGAATGGATAAAGCATAGCAAGCATTGCTTGCTGCTCGTCATGACAGATAGGCGTATTCATTTGTCGAATGTCGACACAGTAGATTCTATGAGCGCTGAAGACAGTCGCGTATTGGCCGCTTTTTTGAGTGGACTGACACAGTTGCTGTCCGTCATTGAATGGACCTCTGTACATCTCGCGATAGTCCATCGAAGTGTGGGAGAACCATGGCAGATATATCTGGATGGCTCCAGTGGAAGTATTCTTCACATAGAGCGTTTAAGAGATCTTTGTGTGGCGCACTCGACACGAAATGTCACATTTTTAATGCGAATTGAGAGCAATGCACAGACAGGAGGATGACGGTTGTTTATTGACAAAGCACGTATCTATGTCAAAGGCGGAGATGGTGGGAATGGAATTGTTTCCTATCGTCGTGAAAAGTACGTACCCTTAGGAGGACCAGCGGGTGGGGACGGTGGGCGCGGTGGAAGCGTGGTCTTGGTTGTGGATGAGGGATTGAGAACCCTCATTGACTTCAAATATCAGCGCCACATGAAAGCGAAACCAGGGGAACGCGGGAAGACGAAGAATCAGCACGGTGCGAATGCCGAAGACATGATGGTCAAAGTTCCGCCAGGTACAGTCGTGCGCGATGCGGACACTGGCGAATTCTTAGGGGACTTGGTGGTTCACGGGCAGAGATTGACCGTTGCATTGGGTGGACGGGGCGGACGGGGCAATACTCGATTTGCATCAGAGGCCAACAAGGCACCAGATATGGCGGAGAGGGGAGAACCGGGTCAAGAACGATGGCTCGATTTGGAGTTAAAAGTGCTAGCCGATGTCGGTTTGATAGGATTTCCGAGTGTTGGTAAGTCCACTCTGTTGTCCGTGGTGTCGGCCGCAAAGTCAAAAGTCGCAGCTTATCCTTTCACAACCTTGACTCCAGAGCTAGGAGTTGTGCAGGTGCGTGAGGGAGAGTCTTTCGTCATGGCGGACCTTCCTGGACTCATCGAAGGCGCTCATGAGGGCCACGGTTTAGGTTTTGAATTTTTACGCCATATCGAACGAACGCGTGTACTTGTTCACGTGATCGATATGGCAGCTGTTGATGGACGAAATCCAATACAGGATTATGAGGCGATTGAAAGAGAACTTATGTTGTATGCGGAGTCGCTTGGCAAACGGCCTCGCGTTGTTGTGGCCAATAAGATGGATCTCCCTCAAGCGGAAGACAACTTACAAGAATTTAAACGGACATATCCGGACATACAGATTTTTTGTATCTCTGGTGCCACGGGATTGGGCGTACGTGCTCTTATCGATGAAATCGAGAAGAAAGTGCAAGAACTTCCTCTAGAAGCTAGGGAATCAGGTAACGATGATAGCCAGTTTGTGGAGGAGAGGAAAACTTATCATTTCGAAGAGAGAACTCCATTCAAGATTTGCAAAGATGGATTAGTTTATGTCGTTGAAAGTAAAGATTTAGAGAAATTGATAAAAATGACGAATTTCTCGCAGGGTGATGCGGTAGTTCGCTTTCAACGAATCCTGAAACAGCGAGGAGTCGACGAGTCGTTGCGTAAGAGTGGTGCTGTGGATGGGGACACCATTCGAATTGGGGAGATGGAGTTTGATTTCGTGGAGTAAGTGTGCCCACTTACCGCCGTGGTGGACGTCGATGTCTGGCGAAGTGCTCGCTCATTTGCAGCAGGCGTTGCCTAATGAAGCGGCGGGTCTTGTCATGGCCCGCTCAGACTACATTTTCTTCTACAAGTTACCGGTTCTGGCTACGCGGGTTGCATTTCAGTTAACGCCAGATCATGTTCTGAAATTGGGCACCCGACTTGCAGAGAACGGGGAAGTCATACTCTCCACGGTACATTCCCATCCAAACGGGAGGCTGGGCATGTCGGCCCTTGACGGCAGTCTGGCCTGGTGGAGCAATGACCACTTACTGGTTAGCTTCGACTTAGTGACTACTTCTCACGTGATATCTTTCTATAAATCCCAATTATTATGACCTGATGGATAGAGCGCCGTCTGTTGTGTCATGGACCCACCCATCAACGATGACGTGCCTTGTCTAAAAATTATAGAAATATTAAATGGAGAAAACAGGTATGCGTTCTCTGTTTCGCGAATGCTAAAGGGCCTTAAATTTCAAAGGTTCGATTTGCAGACGGGGATAGGGGAGATATCGATGGAAGACATCCAATCGGTGATTTTCATCCAAGAGATACTTGATGCAGCTTTGTCGAAACGAGTTACTGATGTGCATTTTCATTTAGAGGAGGAACGGCTGCGCGTCCTATTTCGCATGGGTGGTCAAATAAAGCCGCACTTGACTTTACTCACGCAAGGAAAATCGATATCACGCCGGATTCGCGCTCTAGCAAAAATGGACATTAGCGATGCACGATTGCCTCAAGACGGGTCATTTGTTTGGGATGACGGCTTTCGTTCCTGTCAAATCAGAGTAGCGACCATTCCGACTATTCAGGGAGAGTCAATGGTACTTCGGTTGATGGACCACTTATCCGAAGAAGAGTCTTTAAAAGACTTGGGGATGAGCGAGGAAGACGAGCACAGGCTGAAAGGAGCGTTAATTCGCTCAGTCGGGCTATGCTTGGTGGCTGGTCCAACGAATGCTGGCAAGACGACCACTCTCTATTCTATGATGAGATTTCTCTCAAGCATGGGACGAGACGTCGTCAGCGTAGAAAATCCAGTCGAGCAACGCCTTCAAGAGTGTCGCCAGGTAGAAGTCCGCGAGCGGATTGGCTTGACGTTCGACTCCACTTTGCGGTCCCTACTTCGACAAGATGCAGATGTACTCATGATTGGTGAAGTGCGAGACGAGAGCACAGCTAAGGTTGCCATGCGTGCCACGTTAAGCGGGAGATTGGTCATCACAACGACCCATGCGCGGGACTTGGTCGGGGCTTTGGCTCGCCTTGAAGATTTGGGTTTTCCGCGCAGTTTGGCGGCAGATGTTTTAATCGCTATTGTCTTTCAACAGTTTGACAACAAACCCTGCCCACACTGTTCCGGAGCGGGTTGTGCTGAGTGCCATCTATCGGGCATCGACATCATCCGTCAACCAAAATTTGAGGTGAAAATTTTGTCTGACGACGATCGAGTTACGATTGCGTCGGCGGAGGACTGGGGACAATTGAGACAGAAATTTAGACAGTCGCCGGCGGGTTTGACAAAGTGATGAAAGTGCGGACCAACTTGCGGGATATCTATTTTCTTGAAGACTTAACACTACAACGCAGTAAATTTCCGCTGGACGTAGCCCGAAAAACATGATACGATTGGAGGCGGGATTCGGTTGTTGGGCATTCTATCGGAA